>JBNKYB010000001.1:0-358999 GCA_050300615.1 Flavobacteriaceae bacterium
TTGGCATCCTTATAGGATATTTCTACCCTATGCATTTTAAATTTGCTATTTCTATAATAAGCTTTCTTCTGCTAACACTCAGTATTTCTTTTATCATCGCAAATAAACAGTTTACTAAAACAGTTTGGTTTGGAGTTATTGCCTTTACAACTATGGTTTTTATTGGAATAAGTACTGTTTCAATTCACAATCAAAAAAACAATCCAAATCATTACACAAATAGCCTTTCTACTCAAACTGATTCGTTAAAAACCATCACCTTTAGAATTAGAGAAGTTTTAAAATCCGGGACTTATTACAATAAGTATATCGTTGATATTTTAAAAATCGATGACTCTAACACTTCAGGTAAATCTATCTTAAATATTCAAAAAGACAATATTCAAAACACATTAAAAGTAGATGATGTTTTTATAACTAAATCTATATTTAAAAAGGTCATCCCTCCATTAAACCCTGGTCAATTCAACTACAAAAACTATTTAGAAAAACACTATATCTATCATCAACTTTTCATAACTAACAACACTCTTTTAAAACTTAAATCTAATCAACAAACGTTATTTGGAATCGCTAATAAGGTAAGAGACTACATTAATCAAAGCCTCAAAGCATATTCATTTAAACCAGATGAACTAGCCATAATTAATGCTTTGTTATTAGGTCAACGACAAAATATAAGCGAAGATGTTTACACCAACTATACCAATGCTGGCGCCATCCATATTTTAGCTATATCTGGACTCCATATTGGTATTATTTTAATCATTCTAAACGCTATTTTTAAACCTTTAGAACGATTACGATATGGGCACTTGATAAAAACCATACTTGTTATAAGTATTCTATGGAGTTTTGCTATTATCGCAGGCCTTTCTGCATCAGTCACCAGAGCAGTCACCATGTTTAGTGTAGTGACTATTGGGATGCATTTAAAAAGACCAACCAATATTTACAATACGTTGGCAATCTCTATGCTTATTATACTTCTGTTTAAACCTTTATTTTTATTCGATGTAGGCTTTCAGCTAAGCTATTTAGCTGTATTTGCCATTGTAAGTATTGATCCGTTTTTATATAAACTTTGGCGACCAAAATATTGGATAACTAGAACCTACTGGCACACATTTACTATCACGCTGTCTGCTCAGTTTGGTATTATTCCTATTAGTTTGTACTATTTTCATCAGCTTCCTGGATTATTTTTTCTATCAAATTTAATAATCATACCCGTTTTAGGTTTCATTTTAGGTCTTGGAATCCTGGTTATCATTTTAGCAGTTTTGCAGAGTCTACCAGCATTTTTAGCTACTTTTTTTGGAAGCGTAATTGATTTAATGAACAACATTATTGCTTGGATTGCTCATAAAGAAGAGTTTATCTTTAAAAATATATCTTTTAGTTTTTTATATGTAATTCTGGCTTATATCCTCATTATAACATTAGTTAAATTTCTATTTAAAAAGAACTACAGAAGACTAGTAGCTCTATGTGTTAGCGTCATACTGCTTCAACTAGCATTTATTTATACAAATTTTAATAGTCCTAAAAATGAGCTTTTAGTATTCCATAAAAGCAGATTTAGTCTGTTGGGACAGATTCATAAAAACACTATCATTGTTGCTAATAACTTAAATAGTATTACAGGTTTCAACACTAGCATTATTTCAGATTACATGGTTGAAAACCACATTAAAAACATCCAAAAAGACACAATACATTCCGTTTACATTTTAGGTAGCAAGAAATTTTTAATCGTTGACAGTTTAAATGTTTATAATACAAAATCATTTAAACCTGATTATATTCTCCTTAAAGACTCCCCAAAAATTAATTTAAAACGTTTAATTGATTCTATACATCCATCATACATTATTGCAGATGGCAGTAATTACAAATTATATGTACAGCGTTGGAAATCAACTTGTCATAAAACAAAAATCCCTTTTCACGCTACAGCTGAAAAGGGAGCTTTTATTATTGATTACTAATTAATTATACTTATTTAATCTTTAAATTCTGGCTTAAAGTTAGAATAATACGTATTAAACTTTTCTTGAGTGTCTATTGCCTTATGGTCATCGTTTTTAAACATTTTTAAATAAAGCTCTAGTTGCGTTGGTTTTTGATATCCACGAATAGGCGCAATAACACCCCCATTCTCATCAAAAAACACGATAGTTGGATACGCACTGATTTGAAGATAGCTTGCTAATTGATGTGCAGAATTACGTCTGTTTGCAAGCTCTGGATTGTAATTAGGGTTTGAAAATGTTTGACCTTTGTAGTTGATGGTTTCATTCCCTTCTCCATTAAACTTAACCGCATAATAATTTTTGTTGACATAGTTTACCACATCAGCATTGTGAAAGGTGTTTTTATCAAGCATTTTACATGGGCCACACCAATTGGTATGCACATCCATCATAATTTTTTTTGGTATTTTCTTTTGAAGCTCTAAAGCTTTATCGAAGCTTACCCAATTAATTTCTTGGGCAATGCTTGTAACTGATGTTAATACAGTTAAAACTAATATAAGTGATATTTTTTTCATGATATGTTTGCTGCAAAACTAGTGCCGAACTTACAAAAAATGCTCCAAGATTGGAGCATTTTTTGTATTTTTTAACTTATTTTTCGATTAACGGACACCGTGCATTAATTTTTTCATAATCGGAGTTAAGGCTATTACAATTAGACCTGCTACTATTGGAACAATTGTAAAAATTAAAAAGAATGTCGTCAAATCATATGCTGCTGTAATCTTATCTATCAATCCTCCCATAGTTCCTGCTGCCTTATTACCAAGTCCCACAGCAATATACCAAAGTCCAAACATAAGACCAATTTTAGCCGCTGGCACTAATTTACTCACATAAGACAGTCCTACTGGAGATAATGACAATTCTCCTAAAGTATGTAATAAATAAGCGAGTATTAGCCAAACAATACTTACTGAAGCAGTTTGAGCCCCTTGAGGAATCCCTGTTGATCCATAAGCTAATACCGAAAAACCAAAACCTAATAAAATTAATCCTATTCCAAATTTTACAGTTGCGGGAGGATTATATTTACTTTCCCATATTTTAGAAATTAACGGTGCAAAAGCGATAATATAAAATGAATTTAAAATTGAAAACCATGAAGCTGGAACTTCTGTTTTAACTTCTGCAAATTGATTTTTAAGCATCCAAATTACAATAGCCCAAATAATAACAAAACTAGTTCCTAAAAAGATATTAGATAGCGCATACTTGCTAAATGTAATTAAAAATAGTTTCCAAAGTACATATGTAATTATGAGTAATGGAACTACCGTTAATAATGTGTTAGCTACTCTAAAAATATTAGCTGAATTTCCTTCTAACAATCTGTTAGTATAGTCGTTTGCAAAAATCGTCATGGATCCACCAGCTTGTTCAAAAGCCGCCCAGAAAAAAATAGTAAAAAATGCTAAAATAGCAACAACAATATAGCGATCTCGTTGTATTTTATGCGGAACTTCTATTTCTTTCTCTTCATTTTTATTACCTTGATTTTCAATAGCATCATCAAATTCTATCGTTTTTGATGGAGACAACCCTATTCTACCAAAAATACCTTGTGCAAACCAAAATTGTAGCATCCCCAAAAACATGAAGACTCCTGCTAAACCAAAACCATAATGCCAACCTACAGTTTCACCAATATAACCGCAAAGTAAAATACCTAAAAAGGCACCTGCATTTACACCCATATAAAAGATAGTAAAGGCTCCATCTTTTTTATCTTGTGCATTTTTATAAACCCCATTAATAATTGAAGTAATATTTGGCTTAAACAAACCATTACCTGCAACTAGAAAACCTATCCCTAAATACAAGCTCCAAGGTGTATCTAAGGCCATAGATGCATGCCCGAGTGTCATTATAAATGCACCAATGGCTACAGCTCTTCTATAACCCAAAAATTTATCTGCTAAAAATCCTCCTAAAATAGGTGAAAAATAAACGAGCATTGTATAAGTTCCATAAAGCCCTAAAGCATCCTCTCTGGACCAAGCCCATCCACCATCAATCAATGCAGAGGTTAAAAATAGCACTAAAATGGCTCGCATTCCATAATAAGAAAAACGTTCCCACATTTCTGTAAAAAACAAAATAAACAATCCTGACGGATGCCCCATTAGTAATTTATTGTTCATTTCTGAACCTTCAAACCTGTATTTTATAGTACTCATTTATTTAAAATATTATAATTAATTTTCTGTTAATTCAACACTTTGTATTTAATTTGAGTGCATCTCATGCTCATTATCTTCGGCACCATGAGTCAGCACTTCTAATTTTTTACGGAACAACAGAACTAGACCTCCAAATAAGATGCAAAAAACAGCTATTCCAGTAAAAATGGTGTACTCTCCTAAATTTTCTGATGCTTCACCCAATAATCCAGCTAATTTATTCCCAAAACCGGTCATTGCAAAATATATACCCATCATTAATGACGCATATTTTACAGGAGCTAATTTTGTAATATAAGATAATGCTACTGGAGATAGACATAACTCTCCAACTGTGTGAAATAAATAAGCCAACACTAACCAATACATGGCTGATGATCCTACTGCTTGATACTGAGCTGCTGCAGCTGTCATAAAAAAGAAACCAGTACCCATTATAATTAAACCTATAATCATTTTAAACAGGGATGATGCTTCCTTTCCTTCAAGCTTACGCTTTGCCCAAAAAGAGGCTACTAAAGTTCCTAAAAGTATAATAAACATAGAATTTAGAGATTGAAACCATGAAGCTGGCACTTCCCACCCCATTAACATCCTATTTGTTTTCTCTGATGTATAAATATTCATTAATCCTCCAGCCTGTTCGAAAGCTCCCCAAAACACAATAACTAGTAAAAAAGAAATAAATAAAACTACTACCCTATCTTTTTCAACTTTAGTTAGCGGCTTGTTCATGCTTTCCTTTTCTTCTTCATCTTTAGACTCTCCTAAATAATTACCAACTTGTTTTAAATATTTTTGTCCAAGTACAAATTGAAATAATCCTAGTGCCATTCCTATACCTGCAAGACCAAAACCGTAATGCCAACCGTGAACTTCTCCAACGTAACCTACAATTATACCTGCCAAAAAAGCTCCAACATTAATACCTATGTAAAATATTGTAAATCCTTTATCCCTTCTAATATCTCCTTGTTTATATAATCCGCCTACCATTGTAGAAATATTAGGCTTCAACAAACCAACTCCTAAAATAATAAGAGCAAGTCCACTATAAAATGCCCACATTTGTTCAACCGCTAAAATACTATGACCCGCTACAAGAAGTAACCCTCCATATAGAACAGACTTTTTTTGACCTAGAAATTTATCAGCAATCCATCCACCTGGAATTGAAGCTACATATACAAACATCGTATACCATCCATATAATGCTAAAGCTTCTCCATTACTCCAACCTAATCCTGCATTTTCATCTGATGTTGCATGAACTAAATATAAAACTAGTATGGCTCGCATTCCATAATACGAAAATCGCTCCCACATCTCGGTAAAAAATAATATATATAGTCCTACTGGATGTCCAAAAAGTTCCTTTTGGTGTGGTTGTAATGTTGTGCTTGCCATGTATAAATTTTAAGTTACACTTTGATTTACAGTCTTATATAAAACATCTAACTAGACTACTTAACTTTTTGAATTTTTAAAAAGACATTATAGTAATCTTTCAAATTTCAATATTTCATTATCTTTTTAATAAAACTTTCCAAGTTTACTAAAAAAACCGCAAAAAACACTAATTATTAACAGTTAAATATATTTTGTTTTTAACATAAAATCCTAATTGATTTATTTAAAAACAACTTATAGTATCTTTGTTTTTTAAAAATGAACATTTAATGAGTGAATCAATATCTGGTTTTTCTAAACTTTCTAAATCAAAAAAAATAGATTGGATTGTCAATACCTATTTTTCTAATGCTGAAGAAGCTAAACGTATTTTAGAGCAGTATTGGCATATTGATGAAAAAATCCAACAACTACATGATGAGTTTATTGAAAATACAATTTCAAATTATTATTTACCACTAGGAGTTGCTCCAAATTTTCTGATTAATGGGAAGCTATATACCATTCCCATGGCTATTGAGGAAAGTTCTGTGGTGGCAGCGGCTAGCAAAGCTGCTAAATTTTGGTTAGATAGAGGCGGATTTAAAACTAAGGTTATTTCAACAACAAAAACAGGTCAGATACACTTTATGTATCATGGCAATGAAAAAACATTAAAATCCTTTTTTAATCATGTAAAACCACTCCTTTTTAAAGATGCGAAGCCCATTACCAAAAACATGGAACAACGTGGTGGTGGCATTCTAGATATTGAATTACGAGATAAAACAGACGATATTAAAGGTTATTATCAATTGCATGCCTCTTTTGAAACCCTTAATGCTATGGGCGCTAATTTTATAAATTCGTGTTTAGAGCAATTTGCCAAAACTTTTAAAAATGAAGCCTTAATTTATGGTGGCTTTTCTGAAAAAGAAAAGGACATCCAGATAGTTATGAGTATCTTATCAAATTATGTTCCCGATTGTTTAGTCCGAGCTGAAGTAAGTTGTAAGGTTGAAGATTTAAATGAGAACAACACAATTTCGGCTGAAGAGTTCGCCTCAAAATTTATACAAGCTATTAATATTGCTGAAGTAGAACCTTATCGTGCCGTTACCCACAATAAGGGTATTATGAATGGTATTGATGCTGTTATTTTAGCTACTGGGAACGATTTTAGAGCCGTTGAAGCTGGCATACATGCTTATGCCTCTCGAAACGGAATATACAGTAGTTTAACGCATGCTAAGGTTGAAGATGGCGTCTTTACTTTTTGGATGGAAATTCCGTTGGCTCTTGGTACTGTTGGCGGACTTACCGGCTTACATCCTTTGGTTAAATTAGCTTTGGAATTGCTATATAATCCATCTGCAAAAGAACTCATGCAAATTGTCGCTGTTGCCGGATTAGCTCAAAACTTTGCAGCTATACGATCGCTTACAACTACAGGTATTCAAAAAGGCCATATGAAAATGCATCTTATGAATATTCTTAATCAGTTTGGTGCCAATGATCATGAAAAGACAGCCATTATAGACTATTTTAAAACCCATACGGTTAGTCATAGTGCCGTTGTAGAGGCGTTAAAAAACTTAAGAGCAAACGTATAAACGTGGAAAAATATTATAGTAACGGTAAATTATTACTTTCAGGTGAATACGTGGTTCTTGATGGTGCCATATCACTCGCTGTTCCCACAAAATTCGGGCAATGGTTAGAAGTAGAAACGATTAATGAACCAAAACTTATTTGGACAAGTTTTGATAACCGTGGATTAGTCTGGTTTGAAAATGAATTTGAAGTAGAAAAAATTAATTCATCACAAATGCCTAGTAATGATGCAATCTCTAAAAGACTTATTCAAATATTACGTGCTGCTAAAGAACTTAATCCCGCTTTTCTAAATTTAAATTCTGGCTACAAGATTACAACCCGTTTAGATTTTGAAAAAAACTGGGGGTTAGGCACGTCATCCACATTAATAAATAATATTGCCACATGGGCCAATATAGATGCCTTCACCCTATTAAATAAAACATTTGGCGGTAGTGGTTATGATATTGCTTGTGCTCAACATAACCAACCTATAAGTTATCAATTAACTGAAAGCAAACCTCTTGTTAACTTGATTGATTTTAATCCTTCTTTTAAAGAACATATATATTTTGTGTATCTTAATAAAAAACAAAATAGTCGTGACGGTATCGCAATGTATAAATCAAATCAAGGACAATCTAAGACCTTAATTTCAGAAATAAACGACATCACCTTAAACATGATTAGCTGTAAATTGCTGACTGAATTCAACAAACTTATAGAACGTCATGAAATAATTATTTCAAAAACAATTAAACAAAAACCCATTAAAGAATTATTGTTTAGTGATTTTAAAGGCTCTATAAAAAGTTTAGGTGCTTGGGGAGGAGACTTTATTCTGGTTACATCAAAAGAACATCCTAGACCTTATTTTGAAGCCAAAGGGTATCATACAATTATATCCTACAAAGAGATGGTTTTATAAAAATATATCACATAAAAAAAGCCTCGTTTTACGAGGCTTTTTTTATGTGATATATTTTTCTTTTTTATTCAATCTTTGTTTTAACTCTATTATCCTCTATTTCGGCTGCATCTTTTAAAGCGTTATAAAGTTTAGAGTTAACAACACTCATTTTTTTCTTCTCAACTTGATTAGCAAATGCTTGGTAGTTATTTAATTTTACAGCTGGCGTTATCTTAGTAACCTGAATCATATAAACCCCATTATTACCATCAATTAATTTTGATGTTTCACCTTCTTTCAAACCAAAAGCAGCTCCAACAACCATAGGCTCTCTTCCCGCTCCTGAAATAGTTGGGTTTTTCATGTTAATTGCAGAGGCTGTTCTAACCGTAGTATTCTCAGCTGCTGCCAAGTCTTCTAATGTTTTTGCAGTAACTCTATCTCTAATAAGTTGAATTTTCTTTTCTTTTCGAATAGCAGGCATCGCTGTTATAGTTGCTTCTTCAACACTCATTAAACCTTCTTTATGTTTTGCAACCAATTGAACAATAGCATAACCTGAAGGAATATCGAAACGTTTAATATCTCCTACTTCAGACTCTTCATCAAATGCCCATCTTACAATAGGTCTTTGATTTCCAATTCCTGGTATATTCTCATCTAATACTTTAATACCGTTAACTGGACGAACAGTATATTTATCTTCTTTTGCTAATTCTTGAAAATCTTTATTTTCTAACGAAATCTCAAAATTAGAAGCATCTCTAAACACGTTGTCTATAGTAGCTTGTGAAGGCTCTATCTTTCTTGCTATAGTCGCTACCTGTACTGCTTTTTCTTTATCTTTTTGACCTTCAATCTCAATAACGTGATAACCAAAAACTGTTTTAACTACACCAATATCTCCAACCTTTCCTTCAAATTCAAAATCATTAAACTCAGGAACCATGGAATTATAAGGATGCCAATCATATCGACCTCCTTTATCTACACTTCCTTGGTCTGATGAAAATTCTTTTACTAAATCAGGGAATTTTGATTTGTTAGATTTAACAACAGCCATAATACTATCAGCTAATTGTTTTGCTTCTGCATCTGTTCTAGTAACATCTGGAGCGGCTGCTCTTGCTCCTACAAAAGGAATTAAGATGTGTCTTACTTTTGCTGAATCTGGAATTTGTTTTACAGCTACCAACTTAGATATTTTAAAATACCCATTGTCTTTGTAAGGACCATAAACCTCACCAATACTTAAATTAAAAATACTATCTGAAACCGCTTTAGGAATTGAAGATTTAAACAGAAAGCGACTATCAAATTTTATATCTGAATTTGAATTAACAAAATCTTCGTTATTTTTTGTCTTTAAGAATCCGGTTATAGTATCAGTTGCTTTGGTGGTCTCGTTATAAACCTCTTGATCTTTTAAAAGATCTGTTAAAGATGCTTTAATATCATTCTCATCTTCAACAGTAGCGGTTTCTTTAAACTCTACATAATTGATATCTCTTGAAGCATCAACTTCGTATTGTTTTTTGTGTTTATCAATGTAACTTGAAATATCTGACTTAGTTACAGTAATTGTACTATCGGCAATCGATGAGAATGGAATTTGAACAAACTTAATATCAACTTTATTTCCTTCTAACTCATGTTCAAATTTCCCTTCTTCAAGTGTACCTGTCAATCCTGCTTTAACTAAATTAAAATAATTTTGTTGTAAGGCATTTTCTGCTAATGATTCTTCATAATTAACCCAATCTTGATACGCTTGAGGAGATGTTTCTTTTAAGTTTATAATATATTCATTCAACTTATTCTCATCAAACAAACCAGCTTCATTTAAAAACTGAGGGGTTGTAGCTAATGCTTTTTTCAATAAATCTCTCATTTGATCTTTTTCAACTGAAATTCCTAGCTCATCAAATTGAGTTTGCAATACAGCTTGTCTCACTTCTTGATCCCAAACTCTATTCATTACTTGAGTATTGGTTGCGCTAGCACCTGCTTGTTTTTGCGCTATTTCTACCTTTTCTAAAAAAGCTGTTCTAGTAATTTCCTTACCATTGACTATTCCTACGATATTTTGGTCTTTAGCTGAAAGTGAGCTTCCGTTTTTAATTAAACCGCCTAAAACAAAAGAGAATAGAGCAAGGGCTATAATTATTATTAGAAAAAGAGAGCGTTGTCTTATTTTATTTAAAATTGCCATTTGTAAGTTAAATTATTATAAAACCATTTACAGGTCGTTATCTTGTTAAGTTTGTTTAAGTGTATTATTTTTTATAGTATCAAAAATATTGTGCGCGAAAATACCATTTTCTATTTAATAATAAAAGCAGAAAGATGCTTTAATTGCATTAACTAGCCTAATTTAATCTTCTTTTAAAAGCTTAAGTTCTACCATATCAATTTTTGTGTTTGAAACTTCTAAAATTGTGAACTGAAACATATCAATAACAACCACGTCATTTTGCATAGGAATCTCCTCTGTATGATTTACAATTAAACCTCCTAACGTTTCATAATTTTCTCCTTCAGGCAAGTTAATTTTATAGGTTTCATTAATATAATCAACTTCTAAACGAGCTGAAAATTTAAAATTCTCGTTATCTAATCGTTCCTCAATTAAATCAATGGTATCATGTTCATCTTCTATTTCGCCAAACAATTCTTCTACAATATCTTCAACTGTCATAATACCAGAGGTTCCTCCATATTCATCTAAAACAACAGCTATACTTTTACGCTTTTTAATGAGCACATTTAGTACGTCTTTAATTAAAACCGTTTCCGGTACAAATTCAACAGGAAGAATAATAGATTTTATATCCTTAGGTTTTTTAAATAGCTCAAAGGAGTGAACATATCCTAAAATATCATCAATAGTGTCATTATAAACTAAAATTTTAGTACAGCCAGACTCCGTAAACAAGGCATTCAAGGTTTTAATAGAATTATTGAGTTCAACAGCTATAATTTCTGTTCTAGGCACCATGACTTCTCGAGCTTTTACCTCTGAAAACTCCAATGCATTTTGAAAAATTTGAATTTCTGAATCTACATCCTCATGAGCTTCTACAGATTCCATTTGCTCACTTATATAATTGCCCAATTCAACTTTAGTAAACGCTAATTGTATTTGATCGCCTTCTGTCTTAAAAAATTGCCTTAATATCATATCTGAAATCCAAATAACAAAATCTGCTATGAATGTGAACATCACATAAAAAAAGTAGGCTGGAATTGCCAACACCTTTAGTAAGGTGTTTGAATAAACTTGAAAAAATACTTTAGGCAGAAATTCAGCCGTAATTAAAATAACAAGTGTTGATATAACGGTTTGCGTCAACAAACTTAAATCTGTAAGCAAATAAGTTAAAAATGTTGAATTAACTGGCAGCATAGATTGAAACCATTGCACCAATGCATCTCCCATAAAAAACCCATAAATAACCAGAGCTATATTATTGCCAATAAGCATGGTAGCAATATACTTTGAAGGTTTTGCAGTAAGCTTGGTTAATACTTTAGCCAAAAAGCCTTCTTGCTTTTTTTCTATTTCAATATGTATTTTGTTTGAAGATACATAGGCTATCTCCATGCCCGAAAAAAAAGCAGACAGAATTAATGAAGCAATTATGATGATGACATAAAAACTCATTTATTTTGAATTGTCTTTATCTTCATACTTCTTTCTAAATTTTCTCCTGAAAAAAAACATAAAAACAGCTAATGCGGCCAACAATAAAGACAAGTAAGCTTTAGTATCACCCCAATTAATAATGGCATCATACAAAAACAAAGCAGCAAAAATTAAATATGCATATTGAAAAAGCTTAGCAAGTTTCATAGAAAATTTTTAAATATAAAATTAAACACAAAGATACTTAAAAAAGTGTGTGGTTATCTTATTGTTTTGGTATTATTCTTTAAGCGTTATATTTCCATTTATTTCAAGTACCTCAGCATTTGTAAACTTGGTATCAGAATCAAAGCTATTACCATTTATTAAATCAAAACCTTTTTTATATATCACTGGTTTATTGGTAAACAACCACTCTTTTTTTTGGTCATAATATAACTGTTCAGCAAATAAGGTATCCTTAGTATGTGTTGCAATAACAACATGTCCTTGCAAATCTATAAGCCCTGTCGCATCATAAATAATGGCATAATCAGCTAATACTTTACTTTTTTGATTCTCATCATCATAAATATCCAAATCAATGCCGTCAGGAAATTCTTTAAACGAAAATTCTCTGTTAGAATAATCTAACATTTTAGGACTTAACAAATTCGCTTTCATTATACCAGAATCGGTATATTTAAAATTGATATGCTCTGAAACTCCAAAAGGCTCATTTTCTGAAATACCAATTTTTTGAATTTCATTTAAATTGTTTTTACATGAAAAAAACATGGTCACAGCAAAAGCTGTGACCATAAATATCATATTATGTGTTTTTGTACTTGGCATTTAAATTTTAGGCACTGTAACAGAAGCTCCAATCCAACAACCAATTCTAATTACTTGTCCGCCATTATTTTCACTAAAAATATCAGCTTTAGTAGGGGCTTTTGCTAAATAATTTTCTGCTGTTTGTGCAGCAACCTTAGATAATGTTGGGTCTACTCTGGCTGCTTTTCTTGCTTCTTCGGCAGCTAACCAAAACACAGCTCTTTTATTAAAGTTAGTATCACCACAACTATTTGCACTTGCAGCGTACATATTTGCTATTGATAAATAAGGATGACCGTCTGAAGGATTCAACCTAAGCGCTTCTCTAAAGAAGCTTCTAGCTCTACCATAGTTACCTTTAGCTTTTAACTTTAAACCAATTTTCTTGTTAAGTTTTGCTTTTTTAAAATTATCTGTTTCAAGCTTAATGGCTTCTTCATAAAAAGCTATAGCTTCATTTGGTTTTCCTTCTTTATCCTTTAAGATTCCTAAATAATATGCTGAGTTTGCAGATGGGCTTAATGCGTGATATGCATTTACTAATTTAAAGAACAATGGATCATCGGTACACTCTTTTTCAGACATTTTACCCGCTGCTCTTTGTAACCAAACTGCATTTGTTTTATTATCTTCAAATCCTTTTTGATAAAGTGGTATTAAATTTTCACAGTTAGCTCTATCTCCTAATTTTTGGTCAATACTTCCAGAAATTTGGTCATAAGCATTTAAATAGCTTTCGTAAGACCTTTTATATCTTTCATCCTTGCTACTAAGTGGAGTTCCTGCTTCTTCTTTTTCGATTAGCTTATTAAGCTTTTCGGAGTAATTTTTTACTTCATCCTCTACTTTTTCTACAACATCATCATATTTATTAAATAAATCTTCAGCTGGTTTTTGCTTAGCATCATATAAATCAACCATTAAAGAAAAATACGTATATAAACTTTTTGGGCTTTTAAATGTTTTTTTATCTGAATTATAAGCTGTATCAAAACACGCATATAAGTCTGAATCTGATTTTCCTAAAAGCTCCCTATTATCATACATTAACTGACAAGATTGAGCAGCATATTCTCCTTTTGGTGTTTTATTTGGAAAATTTTCTATGCGCTCTCCCCATAATTTAATTAAGTCTTCAACAAAAGCCTTTTTCTCAGCTCCTTCAGATTTATCAATTTTATCTTCTAAAATCTTTTCACCATCAATATAAATAGCATTGTTAAACTTTGGACATTTATTTCTTACATCCATCCATGGTTGATAAGCTGCGTCAAAATTTTTCGCTTTTACATATTCGTGAAATATAGAAAGCTTTGTCATGCATTCTTCATCTTGCTGAGCAAAAGACACTATGCCAACAAAAAATAATGTTAATAATAAAGTAATTTTCGTTTTCATGATATTAATTTTATGTTCTTAGTCATATTTTCGTTTTTGGAACCATCTGTCGTTCAAAGATAAACTTAATTGGAAATTTATGAAATTCTCTTGGATTAAATTACTACTAGTAGTTCCACGTTTTCCAATTTCTACGCCTAAATTTGCATTTGAGAATATGTCCCCTACAGGTAACCCTAATCCAAAAGACATGCCAAACTCTTTAATCGACTCATTATTTATGATTAAGCCTGTTTTTTCAAAGTGCAATCCTGCCCTGTAAACCACTCGTTTAAAGTAACTTGTAAACGAATTATATTGCGGAATATAAAACCCTCCCACCGAAATGGTATTAGCATCTTCATAATTTGTTGTAGTGCTACTATAAAGTGGATTATAAAATTTACTGGTTTGTTGAGCAGTATATTCGGTACCTACAAACCATTTTCTTGGTTGTCCTATACCCACTCCTATTGAAAATTTGGAGGGTAAGGTTAAATCTGTTTGTTGCAATCCGACAGCATCAAGATCAGTTTCAACAGTGTTTAACACAATTTCTTGACCTGAATTTCCTGTTATTATCGTTGAGAACGATCGTTCGTTATTCGATGTTAAGCTACTTTTTGGTGTATATGTAATACCTGTAACAAACTCATATTTATCCTTCAACAGCCTTTTATATGTTAATCCAAAATTCAAATTTAAACCACTTAAATCGGATCTGTTATTTTCTCTTGAATTATTTAACAACGGGATACCGTCTGAATCATAAAGAAACTCTACTGTACTATTTGTTATGTTTCCGAAATTATAATCTGCATTCACACCAATGCTCAATTCTTTAGATATCATATATCCCATACCTAAATACACCTTATTGAGACCGCCTTGACCACGAAATCTGTTTAAAAGATCTCCGTTACCATTTACGCTTTCCAATTTGTAACCAACAGAAGTGTATGGCATTAGCCCAAAACCAAAACCAAATTTCCCCATAGGTATTGACAGTGCTATATAATCAAATGATGAAGATGTAGCTTTATCGCTACTTGAACTACTTTTAAGATCTAAAGTTGAATGACTTCCGCCTACCGTAAATTTAACAGGTCTACTTTCTCCATCAAAACCAGCTATATTTAAGTTTGGTGTAGCATAAGACGCTGGATTTCTTAAATTTACATGAATACTATCTGTGTAAATACTTAATCCTCCCATACTTCTGTTTTCAACAGTACCTTTAAATTTAAGACTTCCAATACCATAAAAAGAATAAGGTGAGGCTGTACCTTGTTGAGCGTAACTTTGAATTGCAAAAAAAGCAATAAAAACTATTACAAGTTTTTTTATCATTCGTTTGAATTAATTTGTATAATATAATTTAATCCCTCTAAAAGGAAATTAGAGTTGGCAAATATGCTACTTTTTAATTGTTTAGACAAGAAATTAGCGTCTCCGCCTGTTAAAATAACTGTTAAATCTTTATATTTTTCTTTATATTGATAAATAACCCCTTCAATTTCGTTAAGAATTCCATAAAAAACTCCAGAATGTATAGAGTTGTTTGTAGAATTTCCAATAATGTTTTCGGGAAACTCTGACTCTAAAATTGGTAAATTTGCTGTTAAATCATGTAGCGATTGATATCGCATCCTAACACCTGGTGAAATTGCACCTCCTAAATACTCACAGCCACTTGTAACAAAATCATAGGTAATACAAGTACCTGCATCAATAACAAGTGTATTTCTTTTTGGAAATTGATAAATAGCGGCACACACTAAGGCAATTCTATCAAGCCCAAGTGTTTTAGGTGTTTTATAATAATTTACAAATGGTAGCTTGGTTTCTGAATCTAAGATTACTAAATCAAATAACCTTTTAATGTAATTAACATCGGTAGTTTTCAATTTACCAACAGAGGAAATAATAGCTTTTTTAATTGATTTATATTCTTTTTTCAATAAATCAATATATTTTAAAATAAACTTTATTTCAGTACTTTTTTTGCAAACCATATTATCTCCTTCAAAGACAGCAAGTTTCACAAAAGTATTTCCAACATCAATTATTAAATTCATTACATTATTGAAAGTTGTAAATTTACAAAACCATTTTTTATAATTTTCTTTTGGCGGATAATAAAAATGAATATATATTTGCATCCGCTTTAGTGAGGTACCTTAGCTCAGTTGGTAGAGCAAAGGACTGAAAATCCTTGTGTCCCTGGTTCGATTCCTGGAGGTACCACAAAAAAATCCCGAAACTTTATTGTTTACGGGATTTTTTGTTTTTATCAGTATTAAAACTTAGCCTATATTTTCAACTCTACATAAACAGGCAAATGATCTGATGGATATTTACAATCTTTACTATCGCTTAAAATTCCATATTTATCTACTTCAATTTTAGGGCTAACAAAAATAAAATCTATTCGCTTGGTAACTGGTTCGTTAAAATTAAAACCATTAAATGTACCTGTCGGCCCAAATACAACTTTAGAAATTTCTTGAGAATCTTTTAAATATGATTTGATATACCTGATACTTTCATGAGATTCTTCCATATTAAAGTCGCCCATAAGAACCACAGGAAGGTTATTTGTATTAATCTCCTTTATTTTTTTAATAATTAAACGCGCACTATTTTTTCGTGCCTCTACTCCAACATGATCAAAATGGGTGTTAAATACCCAGAGCTTCTCATTCGTTTTTTTATTTTGAAGTAATGCATATGTACAAACTCTGTTACATACTGCATCCCACCCCATAGATACTTGTTCTGGTGTTTGGGACAGCCAAAATGTGGATGACTTTAAAATCTTAAATGTTTTATAATTGTAGAATATAGCCGAATACTCACCTTTATCTTTACCATCATCTCTACCAACACCAACAAAATTATAATCTACCAGTAAGCTATCCATATCTTTCATTTGATTAGGAAGTGCTTCTTGAACACCCAAAATATCTGGATTATAAAATTTTAATTGATTGATAAAAAACGGTTTTCTGTTTGTCCAGCTATTTTCTCCTTCCTTCGGATAATCTAGCTTAATATTATACGTCATAACCGAAACGTCTTGAGCTTTTATATTCATCAAGAAAAAGCAACAAATAACTGATAAGAAATACTTCATTTTAAATTGATTTTATTCAACAAAAATAATATTACTTTTCTTTGAAATACCATTTTCATTAAAGGATTCTACTTGCATATAATACGATTGATCTTTATTTAACGCTCTCAATTCATAATTTGGGTTGTCGTACATTAATACCGATAAGTTTAATTTATCCTTTGCAATACCCCAATACACTACATATCCTGTGGCATTTTCGTCTTTATCCCATACCAAATTGGCATTGCGTCTGTCTGCTTGTCTTGTAATTTTTAAATTAGATGGGGATTTTGGAACGTCTCCATATCCGTTACCAAACACCCTAAATTCTGAAATTGACAAGTAATTATTAGTGCAATACACATGATTATAACGAATATACCTCGCATCTACTGGCTCTTTTAACTCAATATAGGCATGAGGCATATCTTTTTTATTTTTAGAATAATCTACAATGGTGTTCCATGTTTCTCCATCTAAAGATGCTTGAATAACAAACTGTTGCTTTAAATTATCTGGTCTTCCAAAAATGTCACTATTAAAATCTTGAAAGTTTATTTGAATAGCTTTTACGTTCATCTTACTTTCTAAATCAATTTCAACATAAATTGAATCGTTGTTAGACTGAGATACCCAATACGAACGAATTTCCTCATCATTAATTTTAGAAATATCGAAATCTGTAATTTGTTTTTGCATAAAGCCAGATTCGCTTTCATCAACCACATTAATATCTTTTTTCACCAACGGCGAATTTGTTTTTACTGGCTTGTTATAAGATAGCAACATCCAACCCGTAAACCGCTCTTTGTGCTGTTCCACTTTGGTGTTTGGCAAATAATGCGGATAATCACCATAGGCTGTATTAACATACATTTGTCCGTTGTCTTCAAATCCTGCTGGATACATACCAATACGACGTTCAAATTTATAATTTACCGATATTGCCATCGTTGAATAATGCCAATAATTTCCGTTATTATCCTTAACCGTACTACCATGACCTGCTCCTTTTAAAAATCCACCAGGTTTATAAGAAATAGGGTTGTAAGGCGCATATTCAAAAGGGCCTAACGGACTTTTACTCGTGTAAACACCATCAGCATATACATTCCATTGCGTGCCAGGTGCACCATATTCAAGATAATACGTACTATCATGTTTAACCATCCACGGGCCTTCTATGTAAGGTGCTAAATTAGACCTATGATCTTGGCCAAAACGCTCCCAACCATGTTCTTCTGGATGAAGTGTAAACAAATCTTTTTCATCACCTTTCGGAATGTAATAATTTTTAGCATCTAATTCTACCACACGAATTGGCCATTTATTTGAAGACTCCTCATACAAATACACTTTACCATCGTCATCTACAAACAAATCGGGATCTTGAATGCCGCCAGGAATATCTAAAACGGCATAATTGGTTTTCCAATCTCCTAGCTCAGGATTATCGGTTTCAATAACTGTACCTCTTCCCGAGGGATCACCATAGACTAATATTTTACCATCTTTAACCACAGCAGCGGGGGCATTACACCCATTAAAATACCAACTTTGTGGCTTTATAAAAGTCCAATTACTCATATCATTAGACATCCAATAGCCATGTGAACGCGTAACAAACATGAAATATTTTCCTTTGAAATTTACAACAGCAGGATCCGCACCAGAACGATAAGACACCTTGTTTTTTGCCCTGTAATGAGACATATAAGAATAATCTATATCAATGGGATTACAATAGGTTTTGAAAGATTTTTTTGTATCTGAAAGAGTTGAAACTAGCTCTGCTTTTTGCTTCTTTTCTGTATGGCAAGAAAAACAAAACAATATGGTTAAACAAATAAATACTTTTTTCATGATCATAGTTTTTTATCTACGTGGCTCACTTATTCATAGAAAGTCTATAATATCTACCTAGTTTTTTAAGAGATTATGAAGTATTCAAATATCACTTTACTAACTCAAATGTATCTTTAAGTGTTGCGTTTGAATTTGTTCCAATAAACACTTCAAATGCCCCTGGTTCAGCAACAAAATCCAAATTAGAATTATAAAATTTTAAATCTTCAACAGATAATTGAAATGTTACAGTTTGGGTGTCGCCTTTTTTTATGTCAATTTTTTGAAATCCTTTAAGTTCTTTTACAGGCCTTGTTACGGATCCAACAAGATCTCTTATGTATAGTTGAACGATTTCCTTTCCGTCGTAATTACCTGAATTAGTGACATCAACAGAAACTTCGATAGAACCATCTGAATTAAGTTGATTTGAACTTAACTTTAAGTTACTATAAGTGAATTCAGTATAGCTTAACCCATAGCCAAACGGATACAATGGCTCATTACGAACATCGATGTAATTTGATTTGAATTTTACAAACTTACCATCATTATTTCCTAAGGGGCGACCCGTGTTTTTATGATTGTAATAAATAGGCACTTGCCCTACATTTCTAGGAAAAGTAGCTGTTAATTTTCCTGAAGGGTTTACATCTCCAAAAAGTACATCAGAGATCGCTAGACCTGCTTCACTACCAGGAAACCAAACATTTAATATTGCAGGAACCTGCTCATTTTCTTCAGTAATTGCCAAAGGTCTTCCTGTAAATAAGACCAAAACCATAGGTTTTCCTGTTTTTAAAAGGGCTTTTAATAAATCTTTCTGTACTTGTGGTATTTGAAGGTTAGTCACACTACTGCATTCACCACTCATTTCGGCTGTTTCACCAATAGCTGCAACAATAACATCGGATTTTGATGCAACCGATAAGGCTTCCTCTAATAGTTGTTTATCTGTTCTGTTATCACGCGGTATTGTTTTACCAAACATGGTGACACGGTTTTCATATTCTAAATCATAATCTACATTACTTCCTTTGGCGTAAAGCACATTTACATTTTCACCTGCCACTGTTTTCAATCCTTCTAATAAAGGGATAGATAGATTTTGTTTAGTAGCCACACTCCAAGTTCCAGCCATATTAACGGCGGTGTTTGCCAAAGGGCCAATAAGGCCTATAGTCCCTGATTTTTTTAGTGGTAATAAATTATTTTCATTTTTAAGAAGTACCATTGATTCGGATGCCACTTTTCTAGCAAACGTTCTGTTTTCTGCAGTAAAAACTTCGGTTTTAGATCTATTAAGGTCGCAATATTTATATGGGTCATCAAATAACCCTAATTTGTATTTTGCAGTTAACATGCGTTTTACAGCGGTATCAAGATCGCTCATTGTTATTTTCCCATCTTCAAGAGACTGTTTCAATGTTTTAACAAATGCAGCAGGAATTGCTGGTGAATCGCCTGCCATATCCATATCCACACCAGCTTTTAAAGCTAATTCGGCAACTTGATATTTATCTCCCATACCATGAGGAATCATTTCGTAAAGCCCTGTATAATCGGTCACAACAAATCCTTTAAAACCCCAATCGTCTCTTAATAAATCGGTAAGCAACCATTTATTTCCTGTTGCCGGAACTCCATCAATCTCGTTAAATGATGCCATTACAGACGCCACACCTGCATCAACAGCTGCTTTATAGGGAGGCAAATAGTCGTTATACATGCGTATTCTGCTCATGTCAACCGTGTTATAATCCCTACCAGCTTCAGGAGCACCATAAAGCGCAAAATGTTTAACACATGCCAACATGGTGTTGTTCTTTGTTAAATCGTCACCTTGATACCCCTCTACCATTGCTTTTGCTATTTTGCTTCCCAAAAAAGGGTCTTCTCCAGAACCTTCTGAAACACGACCCCAACGTGGGTCTCTTGAGATATCGACCATAGGCGAAAACGTCCAGTTAACACCATCTGCTGTGGCTTCTTTTGCAGCCATTTGTGCTGTTTGTTTAATAAGTTCCATATCCCATGAACTTGATAAACCCAACGGAATTGGAAATGTCGTTTCATAACCGTGAATCACATCCATACCAAAAAGCAAGGGGATTTTCAGCCGACTTTTTTCAACCGCAATTTTTTGTACCTCTTTAATCTTTTCAACGGATTTAATATTGAAAAGTCCTCCTACGTTACCTTCTTCAATTTCTTTACCAATATCCGAACTTTGTGCTTCTCCTGTTGTAATATCTCCAGAGGCTGGAAGATTTAGTTGACCTATTTTCTCATCAACAGTCATTAAACTCAATATCGAATCTACTTTTGCTTCAAAAGGATTATCGCTTGAAAGGGTATCTGATTTTTTTTGGTTTGAATTACATCCTACGATTAGTAATATTGTAATGCTTAAAAAAGTATACTTAATGTTCATTTGTTTTCTCATCTTTGTTTTTTTGATTTTGAAAAAAGCCATGGTAATAATTCTGGCTCAGCAAAGGCAGAATCCCAGCTATTGTGATTGTCATGCTCAAAATAGGTTAACCTAACATCTGCACCTCTTTTTTGAAGAGCAGTCACCATCCTTAAAGCAAAATACGGAATTACAACATTATCCTCTCCTCCATGAAAAACCCAAAGGGAAACTTTATCTGCATATTTTTTTGTTGCTTTAGGATGTCCACCCCCACAAATCGGAAATGCAGCTGCAAACATGTCGGGTCTACGTTTTAAAATATCAAATGTTCCCATGCCACCCATTGAAAGTCCGCCAACATAAACTTGGTCTTTTTTAACATACGGGTTATTGATAAAATCATCCATAAAATCAAGAACAAGTTTCATTGATTTTGTTGGCTTTCCCATACGTTTATACTTGAATTTCTCAAGCCCTTTTTTTGAATAATCTCGTTTTACATTAGACCAATAATCTTCTTTAGGACATTGTGGAAAAACAACTATAGCTGGAAACGAATCTCTAACTGCTTCATTAGCAAATAATGATTTTCCATGAATGAGCTGTGATTTGTTATCATTACCTCTCTCTCCTGCTCCATGTAGAAATAATACCACTGGGTATTGTTTACTTTCAGAAAAATCTTTTGGCAATAACAATCTATATTTTAATGTGTCATTATTACTTAGAAATACTTTTTTTAAATAAACATCTTCATCTTGTGCCCATAAAACACTTGAAAAGCCTATAAACACAAATAACAATAATTCTATTCTATTTTTCATTTTAAACCTATTAATAATTAAAGCCTAATATATTTAATCCGTTTTTAACATCTTCATTTTGCATAAATAAATTCCATAGCAATCCGGTTCTGTAATTCTCAATCATAATTATTTCGGGACCTTGATCAATTGCCAAATAGGCTTCGGCAACCCAGTAATTATATTGTGGACTAAAGGCATCGTAAAAGCCCGCAACTCCTAATAATTTGTCCTTTTTTTGATATAGAAAATGCATAACATCCAAAGATTCTGAAGGCGTGTAAGCAATAGAACTTATAGCCGCTGTAGGGGAAATTACTCCTAAATCGTTTGAAGGACTGCGCGCTGAATAGCCAATAGAACCATCTGAATTTCGTGAATAACTAGCCGTTAAACCCCAGCAATCTGTTCCATAATCTGTATAGTTTTTAGGATTTGTAATACAATATTGGCGGTTAATTTTGGTATGGTTCACAACAAGATTCCAGTAATTGGCATATTGATCTGATAAGTTTTTAGGGTTTAATCCTAGAAACGAATAATGACTAAAAAATAAAGGGCCTCCAAAATTTGAACCTCCCGCATGATTTAACACTAAAGGAATCCCATATTTCAGTTCAGAAGAACGTATGGCGCCATTATTAGCCCAACCTTCTTCGTAAACCCGTTTTGTTATGGGATAATCAGGTGATGCAGCACCTAAAACATAAGCAATCATAGTTTCGTTATATCCTCTTAGCTTCATGTTTATTTCAAATCCGTAGTTTGGACTCCAGTGCCAGTACAATGCATTTTGATTTTGCGTATACCAATTCCATTCTATGCCTTTCCAAAGTGTGTCAGCGAGATCTGAAAGCACTTTTTCATCAGTTGAATCATTTTTAAAATACTCTTTTACACAGATTAAACCTTGTGCTAAAAAAGCTGTTTCAACTAAATCGCCACCATTATCTTTTGTACTAAACGGAATGACTTTGCCATTACCTCCATCCATCCAATGTGGCCAAGCCCCATGAAATCGATCGGCACTTTCAAGAAACGATAAAATTTTATTTAATCTAGCTAATCCTTCTGCTTTAGTTACATAGCCTCTTTCAATACCTACTAATATAGCCATTAAACCAAAACCCGTTCCACCTGTAGTCACTACATTTTGATTTAATGTTGGATCGTTAGGATGATACCGTTCTTTAGCCGCTCCTGAATTTGAATTAGCAAAATCCCAAAAATACTTGAACGTTTCTCTTTGCGTTAAATCCATGATTTCAGAATCTGTTAATGGATCTACCGCAGGCTCTTCAGGTGCTGGAACATAGGGTTCTTCATAGCCTGGGCCATTATCTGAACTGCAGGAGAAAAAAATTATTACTAGAAATATGGATACATAAAATTTAAACATGAATTGCTTTTTTAATTTTGAGAATCAATGGTAAAACCTATTTTTTTTAGCCCCTTAAGAACATCTTTATTTTGCATAAATAAATGCCACAACAACCCAGTTCTGTAATTTTCAATCATCACAGGAATAGGCCCCTGATCAATTGCTAAATATCTTGGTAAATACCAATTATCTTGCAAACTAAATGCATCGTAAGGTCCGTATTTACCAATAAGTGAATCATGGTTTTTATAAAGCTTTTTAAGCATTTTCATACTCTGTTTAGGGGTATATGGGAACGATGACAGAGCTGCTGTTGGTGAAATAACGCCGAGATCATTGCCTGGTCTGTGACCTGCATACCCTTTCATGGAATAACTTGAGGTTAAACCCCAAAGACTATCTCCATAACCTTTAAAATGTTTAGGGTTATCTAAGGCATATTGGTAATGAATTTTTGCTTGATTTTGAGTCAATTTCCAATAATCTGCATATTGGTCTTTTAGACCTTTAGGATTTAAGCCTAAATATGAATAATGTGCCCAGAACAAGGGGCCAATAGCGCTATCATCATGCTCATAGTAATCTAAAACAAGAGCCTCTCCATATAAAGAATCCTTAGAAACAATGGCTCCGTTTCTTGCCCACCCTTTTTCATAAACCGCTTTCGATATTGAATGTGTTGGAGATGCTGCTGCCAAAACATACATAATTAAACATTCGTTGTAGCCGCCAACTTGAAAGTTCATATCCCAGTTATATTCGGGAGACCAATGCCAATACAATACATTTTCACCTTTTGTATACCAATCCCATTCTACACCCTTCCAAAGCGTGTCAATTTTAGAGACGAGTTCCCGTTCTTTTTCAGTATCCCCATTTTTAAAATATTCAGAGACGGTTAAAAGTCCTTGTACTAAAAAAGCAGTTTCAACCAAATCACCGCCATTATCCTTTTTACTAAAAGGAAGAACTTTTCCGGTCTCTCCATTAATCCAATGTGGCCATGCCCCATGAAATCGATCTGCCTTTTCTAAAAAGTCAACTATTTTAAGATATCTATTGAGCGCTTCATCTCGTGGAATAAATCCTCTTTCGATACCAACCAAAATCGCCATTAAACCAAAGCCACTTCCTCCAGTTGTTATTGTGTTTTTAGGAGAGGTTGGATAGACATTATCCATATGCAAACGTTCTCTTGCCATCCCAGAATTAGGTTCTGCACCTTCCCAAAAATAATTGACGGTTTGCTTTTGAATAGTGTCTAATAAGTTATTTTCTATGTTAAAGCCTTCATGCTTTTCTGTTTTTGGAACAGATTCTTTTTTCTTATTACAATTAAATAATAAGATTATGGCACACAAAAAAGGAAGTATTTTTACTCTAAAAAAAGTCATTTAAAAAAGGGGTTATAAATTTAGCTGCATTATTTAAATGCAGCTAATTTCAAATAAAAACAAACAATTACTAAAAAAACATTTAAACTAACATTTTAAAAACTTATAGCAGTTTTTAAAATGTTAGTTACTTTATTAATTATTCATAATTTGTAGAATTTCATCTGAAGTTAAGACTCTATCAAAAACTAGCAAATCGTCTATAAAGCTTGAATCTGACAAATGCCCCCATCCTATAAACCTAGGGGCTCCAGAACCAATAGATAGAATATCACAACCTGCCCAACTTACTTGCTTATCTGTCATATCTCCAGTATTGACTACAGCAACACCATTAAAATAAATTTTAGTTTCGGTTTCTGAAACAGTAAAGGCTATATGCACCCATTCTCCAGCAGTAGGATCTATGACATCACCATCATTCCAGACATCACCAGCATCTGTTCCAACATGTAATTTAATACGCTGTTCTGTAGCATTTCCTTCTCTAAAAAGTCTAAATCCTGAACTTAAATCATTATCAGCACCATTCATTGGTGGCCCAACAGTTAAAATTCCTGCTCTATCAGGGTCTGCATTTACCTTATACCAAAAAGCTGCACTAAATTGATTTCCAAATAAATTATCTGTTGGGACTGTTAAATATGAATCTGTAGCTCCAGCATAAGCATCCGTTCCCACAGAGCTTTCTCCTGCAAAACCAGGTGTGCCTACTACTGTGGCATCTGTGTTTGTTACCTTGTCAACATTGGTTCCATCAAAAGGCATATATAATGTTGATCCAAAATAGGGTGGTGTATATGAGCCTCCAACAATTTGGACAACTTCTTCTGGCGATAATGCTTTATTATAGAATCTTAAATCGTCTATAGTACTTCCATCAGATAAATGACTCCAGTAATCAAACGAAGGCACTCCTGATGCAATTGTGAAAGTATTACATCCTGTCCAATCAATTGGAGCGGCTAAATCTGCTGAGTTCATTTCTACACCATCAAAATAAATTTTTGTTTGTGTATCTGAAACCGTTACGGCAACTTGAACCCATTCTCCAGCAGTGACATCAATAACACCGCCATCATTCCAACTTTCTCCACCACCTGTTCCAACGTTTAACTTTATACGTTGTTCGGTTCCGCTTCCTTCTCTAAACAATCTAAATCCTTGATTTCTATTTTCAGGAGTGTCATCCCCTATCACTAAAATGCCTGCTCTGTCTGGGCTTGCATTTACTTTATACCAGAACGTAGTACTGAATTGGTTACTCAATAAACCTTCAGCTGGATAAGTCAAATAGGCATCAGTTGCTCCTAAGAAAGCACCATCACCTACATAAGATTGATTTGTAATCTCTGGCGATCCAACCACATTAGCAGCTCTACCCGCAATTACATCTATGTATCCTTTATCAAAAGGCATGTAAAAGGATTCACCAGCATATTGAGGAATATATGGATTAAAAGAATTTATCATAATTTGAATATCACTTTGTGTCAAGGCTTTATTGAATAACCTTAACTCGTCCATATCACTATAGTCTGATTTATGATTCCAGTAGCTAAAGGTAGGAGCTCCCGACCCAATCGATATTTTATCACAACCCGTCCAATCAATTGGCTCTTCTAAAGTGGCTGAATTCATCTCAACACCATTAAAATAAATCTTACTTTCTGTATTAGAAACTGTTACAACAACATTAACCCATTCACCAGCAGTAACATCAATAATCCCTCCATCATTCCAGCTTTCTGCTGTACCAGTTCCAACATTTAATTTAATACGCTGTTCTGTGGCACTGCCTTCTCTAAATAATCTAAAGCCTTGGTTTCTGTTTTCAGGAATATCATTTCCAATGGCCAAAACACCTGCCCTATCAGGAGTTGAATCTACTTTATACCAAAATGCGACACTAAATTCATTACTTAACAAACCATCAGCAGGAAATTCTAAATAGGAATCCGCCGTACCTTTATAGGCATTAGTACCAGCAAAACCACTCCCTGCAAATCCTGGTGTTCCTATTTGTTCAGCTACTTTAAACCCAATTAAGTCTCTATAATCGCCATCGAAAGGCATGTATAAAGACTCACCATCAAATTGTGGTGTATAGGGAGGTTGTTTGCTAAAACTGACTTCGCTAGAAGTTGTTTTGCCCTCTATATCAGTAGCTGTTACTTTTAATACATGGTCTCCATCAACTAAGCTGCCATAAGTGTATTCTTCAACGGCCCTTCTATAATCAATAAAAGAATTAAACCCTGCTATTTTAGTTCCATCAATAAGTATAGCAATATCTTCTATTTCTATATCGTCAGTTACTTCAATCTTAATATTTATTGAAGTTACTTCTTCAAACACTTTAATTGCGCTTCCTTCTGTAGGTGCTATTATATTAACAACAGGAGCTGTCTCATCAACTCCTGGATCAACTTTCGTTATGGGGTCTATATTATTGTTATCACACCCAGTAAATACAACTAAAAAGAGTGTTAACAAAAATGATATGTTTAAAAATTTTTTCATAATTCTTAGTTTGTTTGGTTTGATTCATAATATTCTTTAAGAATATAACTTTGGTCTAATTGAGCCTGTGGGTAAGGTAAATGGGCTTTCTGCATGCTAAACGTTCTACCATCATAACTCAATTCATTAGTTTTTTCTAAACGAACCATGTCATAATATCTAATACCCCATTCCATAGCCAATTCTGCAAATTTTTCATCCATTACATCATCACTTGTTACTCCTGAAAGAGGGGTCATTTGTGCTCTTAATCTAATTTTATTCACTGCATCATCTGCTGAACCTGCATTACCTGTTGCCCCTCGCGTAAGAGCTTCTGCATACATTAAAAGTACTTCTGCATAACGAATAACAGTGTAATTTTTATTAGTACCAATATCCGTTCTACCAGGTGTAAGTTGAACCGTAGGAAGAAAATGTTTCCCACTAGCAAATAAGGCTCTGGCATAATTATTAATAACATCACCATCTCTTGTTGTATTAGATACAAATGATGGTAAGCTTGTATAGCCATCTTCATTCAATTTAGCTATGCCATCATCTGTAAACAATACGCTTGTTTCCAAACGAATTGTTTCTCCTCGGTCTAACATAAACTCAATATATTTGGTACTTGGTTCGTAAAAGCCCCAACCTCCATTACTGGCATCTGCATTTGCAGGCGTAAAACCTTGAGGCGCATAGAATGCCCATAAGTGACTTACATTTTCTCCGGAAGATTGTCCGAAATCAGAATATTGAATTTCTAGAATATTTTCATTAGCTAATTTTCCTGGAATATTAAACAAGTTGTAAAAGTCATCATACAACTTGAACTTATTGGAACTAATTATTTCTCCAGTTGCATCTGCTACAGCTTGATAATTTTTTGTTTCAAGATTTGCCATTGCCTTTACAGCCAATGCGGTGTATTTTGTAATGCCTCCAGGCAAATCTGCTCGCTCACTTGGTGCTTTATCTAATAAATGAGGAATAGCTTCTCCCATTTGATCAGAAATCCATTGCATAAGTTCGTCTTTAGGAAGCACTTTAATTTGAGTTTGGTCAGTACTTTCTATTTTATAAACATCTCCAAATACTCGGGACATTTCAAGAATAATAAATCCTCTAAGGGTTTTACATTCTGCTATGTACTGATCTATTAAATTAGAGTTTACTCCACCAGCTCTAAACAATTCTAATTGTTCTATTTGAGCTGAAATTTGTAGAGCATCTTGAAACCAATTCTCCCAAACAACATTATACATCCAAAAGTTATTGTCGTAAATATAATTGTCGGTATCAGCAAAACCTTGCTGGTCTCCTTTTCCTCCAGCATTTACATCATCACCTCGTACAGATATGAGGGGGATTTGTTCCCATCCAACATTCTGAAATTTCTCATAAGCACCTACTAGTGCTCCAAAAGCAGCTTCTTTACTTGAATAATCAATATCACCTTGAATAACTACCAATTCTTGTTCTTCATCCAACTGACTAGTACAATTGGTAAGAAGTAAAGCCAATGATAAAAAAGCCATTTTTATAATAAATAATCGTTTCATAGTAATTTTTTTTAAAGTTTTACACTAACGCCAAAAGTATATACAGAAGGTGTTGGATAGGTTTGTAAATCAACACCATCAAAACCTACCTCAGGATTAAATCCGTTGAAGCTTTTGGTCCAAAGGAATGGTCTATCTGCAGTCAATGTGAATTTCATTTCTGGTATGCCTTCTTTTTTCAAAGTATATCCTAACTGAATATTTTGTATTCTAAAGAAGTCTCCGTCTTGAAGCCAAAATTTAGACATTCTTTGATTCCAAAGTTGACGATACCCTTCTGATGAAGGATACGAGTTAGTAGTTCCTTCTCCATGCCAACGATTTACAGCTAATTCTGCATCTATATTTCTTCCTTGGGTTCTAATAACTTCGGCTCTGTTTCTGTTTAAAATTACGTTTCCTCCTTGTCCATAAAACGTAGTTGATACTTCCCAATTTTTATAATTTAAACCAAAGCTTCCTCCAAAATAATAGGTCGGTACTGGAGAACCAAGATATTTTCTATCATTAGAATCTAATATTCCGTCCCCATTCAAATCAGAGAATCTAAAATACCCCGCATTAATTGCAGTTCCTTCATTAATAGCTGCTTGAGCAACAGGATCTGAACTAATGTCACCTGAATTTTGATAAACTCCATCGATTTCCCAACCATAAAAAACATTTATAGGTTGACCAACAACTAAACGTTGACGGAATTCAGCAGTTCCTCTGTCAATATAAGGCTGCCCTTGTAAATCGGTAATTTCATTTTTTATGGTACTGAAGTTTCCCGAAATAGTGTAACCAAAATCCTTGGCTATTTCTCCTTTCCAGTTTGCACTGATTTCTACACCCTGATTTCTTACGCTACCTACATTTTGAAAACTTACCGCAGTTCCTACCAAAGGAAACACTGGTATTGCCAAGTTTTTAGTGTCTTTTATAAAATAATCTGCCTCTAAGGACAACCGATTATCAAAAAAGTTTGAAGACAATCCTAAGTTTAACTCTTCGGTAAACTCCCAATCAAGATCATCTGAAGCTACATTAAACTGAAACCCAGTTACAAGCTGATCGTTAAAAACAGTAGAAATAGTTGATGCACTTTGAGGAATACTTGCTGGAACAGCGTCATTAGCTAACCTACCCCAACCAGCTCTAAGTTTTAGAAAATTAATAAAACCATTATCCTTCAAAAAAGGTTCCTCAGAAATCACCCAACCAAGACCAAATGCAGGAAGATAGACGTATTTTTGATCGTATTTATTACTCCCCTCTGCCCTAAATGTAGCATATGCAAGGTATTTGTTTTTAAACTTATAGGATGCTCTACCAAAATACGAGAAACCATAAAATCTAAAATTTTCCCCTCTATTATTACCATCGGTACTATTGTAAGAAATTCGACTATCTTCAGAGGTATTAGCAATATACCATGTTTTTTCATTATTCCTCACAAATGCAGCTGCAGGATCAAAGTTTCCTTTTGTCCCGAAAAAAAATTGTTTCTCATCTCTAAAAGATGCACCTCCCATCAATGTTAAATCATGATCACCAAAGCTATCTTGATAGGTCATAACATTATCCCATATATAATCTTGTCTTGTTCTATTATTATTAGTAATTGAAGATTCTTCTAATGTTCTTTGATAATCATCCGTCACGTAATAAGGCAAAATCACAATTCTTTCATTATCTGTTCTAGAATTATGAGAAAAACTTGATTTAAAACTTAATTTTTCTGGAATTAGATTGAATTGTGCATAAAAATTTGCTGTAGTTCTTCTCCTTTCACCTCTTCTGTCAGAGTTATCTAATAATGGAAATGGGTTTTGACTTCCTCTATATCCTATTTGTCTTGCATCTGAATAAGGTGTTGGATCTGCATTAGTATAATTACTATCTAATACGGGTAAAATTGGTACCGCATAATAAGCTAATTGCCAAGCAGAACCTTCATCGGCATATTTTACCGAATTACTGTAAAGGATGTTTCCTCCTACCGTCAACCAATCAGTTGCTTTTGCATCTATCTTAGCTCTTAAATTAAATCTTTCATATTGGTTTTTCATATCCAATATACCATCTTGAGAGAAAAAGTTACCTCCCACTGCATAAGCAATTTTCTCAGAACCTCCATTAATCTGAAGGTCATGGTTCATAATTGGAGCCTCTCTCAATACCTCTTTATACCAATCTGTATTAACATTTGGAATGTTAGGATTAACTCTACTTCTTCCAAAACGTTGCATAGCTTGATCGATACTTGAAATTTCGGAAGATGACCCTGACTCATAAGCAAACGTAGTAAACTGCTCTGCATTCGCCATTTTAAGAACATTTGACGCTCTTTGAATACCATAATATGTAGAATATTCAATTTCTGCATCTCTATTATAGCTTCCCCCTTTAGTTGTAATTAATACAACTCCGTTAGCTGCACGAACACCATAAATAGCAGAAGCCGATGCATCTTTAAGAACAGAAATATCTTTAATTTCAGAAGCATTTAAAAAATCTATATTGCTATAAAACATACCGTCTACAACAAATAAGGGTGACGAATTTCCGTAAAGTGAATTCAACCCTCTAATATTAATTTCAGGTGTATCTCCTGGCGATCCTTTACTACTAATTTGAACTCCGGCAACCTGACCTTGGAATCCTTGAACAACTTGAGCTACTGGAGCTTTCTTAAGTGACTCTGGCTCAATAGTTGTGATTGCACTAGTAAGATCTGCTTTCTTTTGTGAACCATACCCAATAAGAATAACTTCATCCAAAGATTCTACATCAACATCTAGTGTTACATTGATAGTATTTTGGTTTCCTACGGTAATTGCTTTTGTTTTAAACCCAACGTAGCTGAACTCTAATACTTCACCGTTACTTGCCTCAATAGAAAAGTTTCCATCAAAATCAGTACTGGCACCCCTGTTGGTTCCTTGAACAATAACATTTACACCTGGCACAGGCATATTGTCTTCTGAACTAGTAACAACTCCTGTAACAGTCTTGTTTTGAGCAAAACTACTCACGGAAACTAGACAGAGTAATAAGAGAATAATTTTTGTTTTCATATATGTGTTAGTATTAATTTAGTTAAGTAAAATTAATAGGATTTTGAGTTTTGAAGTAAAAACCATTTACACTTTAAATACGTCATTACCTGATTTGAGAACAAAAACCACAATATGACGTAAGATAAAACTATATAAAAGTGAGTAAAAATGATTAAGAAAACGTTGTATGACGTAGTAATGACGTAAAATAAATTATGAATAACGTATTTTTAAGTATACTTTATTCAAGGTTTGTTAAATAATCAGCTACAGAAATATCACTTTGTAAATTTAACTTTTTCTTTAATCTGTATCTATGTGTTTCTAAACCTCTTACAGAAACATTCATTAAAGGCGCAATTTCTTTGTTAGATAAATTCATTTTGATGTAAGCACAGATTTTCAAATCCTTAGAAGTTAGGTTTGAATGTTCATTCTTTAGTTTTCTAAAAAAATCTTCATGTACTTGATTAAAATTGTATTCAAAAACTTTCCATTCATCTTTATGAGCTATAGAACTATCGACCTTTTTTATTATCTTTTTAAAAGAATATTGATTATCAAAACTATTTTTATTCTTTGACAACTCTTTTTTAATATCTTGAAGGGTTTCATTTTTCTTAACCAAAGCCATAGCTGTATTGGCTAGTTGCTTACTTTTCAATTTAACTTCATTCTGTAAGGCTTCGTTTTTTAATTGAACAATTCGTTTTTCATTATCTAAAGTCTTTTGCCTTAATATTTCTTGTTGTTCTTTAGCATATTTAATTTTTAAAATACGCTGCTGCCTTTTAGCTTTTCTTTTGTTAAAAATGTATACGAGAATTAAAATGAAAGCCGCTAAACATGAATACAAAACGAAACCTAAAGTATCTTTATACCAAGGTGGTAATACTTTGAGCTTTATTATTGTTGGTGGTGACGGTATCGAAAAATTGTTATTAGTTCTAAATAATATTGTATACATTCCGTCTTTTAAGCTTGCCAACTCTAATTTATTTTTATCTAGCTTAGTCCATTTTGTTGAATCTTGCTCAGCTATGGTATATTCAAAAAAATGATTACTTGATTTTGGAGAAGCAACAGAAATAGAAATTCTTTGGTTTAATTCAATAACAAGAGTGCGATTCGCATTAATATCTAATGCTTTATTATCAACTCGAAGTTTTGCTATTTTTGGCTTTAACAACTTAGACTTAGATTTAAATCTGGCATCAATAATCATAAAACCATCATTTAAATTTAAAGCATAAGATGAATCAGAAATTTTAGAGATTCTTTCATTTCCAACTATTAATCTATTTGAAAAAAAGTTTCTTAATAATGAAAAATCTTTGTTTTCATTGGTAAATGATTTAAACTTTATAATATCTTGACTGTTTTTATATGCCAAAATATCCATGTTATCTTCAGAAATAATATAAGAGTCTTTTCCTAAATTATCGTTTAAAAATTTATGAGGTATAATACTATCTGTAAACGGATTATATTTTAGCCATTCGTTATTTGTCTTTAAACAGATATCATTTTTAATTTTATAAACGCGAACGTTATAATCTGATTTGATGCCTTTTTTCAGATAATCAGATATATTAAGAATTGAATCACAAGTATCATTAAATTTAATTTTATACAATCCCTTATATGCATGTGCTGCCCAAGCTGTATTTTTATCTTGAAATACCAGCGACCTAATTGGCATGGTAGTCCCTTGTAAATATTTAGCATTCCAACTATTATTTTCTTTTTTAAACCTTACTAATCCGCCGTAAGTACTTTGAATATAAGTATTAGCTAATTCAGGAACTTTTTTAATATCCCAACCTCCTGTTACTGGTGATATTAAATTAAGTTTATAGTCTTTTACTAAAAAAGTCCCTTCGTTATGTCCACAAAAAAGATCTCCATCAATTTCTTTTAAATACCAAACTTGTCCTTGAGAACCTTTTATAAATTGTAACTTATTCTCTTTATCTAAATAAAACAATCCTGTGTTACTACCTAAATAGATGGTGTTTTTAAATTTTATCACATCATAAACAGCTCCCAGCCTTCCAGAAACATCCTTATAAAAATAATTATGCCCATTTAAATCAACAAAAGCAAGTCCGTTATCTAACCCTAACCAAAGTTTATTATCATTATCTATACACTGACTTAAAATGGTATTGTTAATCAATCCATTTTCCTTATTTAAATGAAAAATAATCTTCCCTTTACTATTTGTAACATAAACACCATTTTTAATGGTACCAAAAACCAAATTACCGTTATTCAATACAGAAAAACAGTTTAACAAATGTTGTTTTATTATTGTATTAATCTCAAGTTGTAACGGTCTTACTGTTTTGTTATTTTCAACAACATAACAGCCTTTTAAGGAAGTGGCTAACAGTAATTTTCCTTTATAATTAGTAATTGATAAAACCTTTGTGTTCTCAAGTGTTTTATCCATTATTTTTAATACTAAGGTGTTGTTCTGAAGTTCATAAATACCATTGTTAAGTGTTGCTACATATAGCCTCCCATCAATAACACTGCATGATAGCACCGTAGATTGAGGTTCAATCTTTGTTATAGCCCCGTTGAATGTATAGATATAAATATTTTGAAATGACCTAAAAACTATACCATCTTTATAGGGTATAATTTGCCAAATTTCTTCATTAGGTGAAATATTTTCTTTTACCAAGTTTATTAAAGATGTATAAACTAATACACCTTTAGAGTTTTCTTTCCAATAGCCAAATTCTTCGTATGATCCTGTGTATATTAATCCTTTATAAGCTAAGACAGATCTAATTGTTGTTTTGTTTGGCAGTTGAAGAAAATTCCATTTTAAACCATCGTACTCTAATAACCCATTATTATTAGCTACATAAAGCATGCCGTTATCAGCCCTTGAAACACCCCAGTTTTGATTGCCAGCATTATATTCTAATAGAGAAAAGTTTTGAAAAAAGGGGGTGTATTGGGCCTCTACTGTTAACGATAAAAACAATAGAAACAACAAAATAAATTTTAAATTAAATCTCATTATTTCAAAAAATATTACACTTATTACAACTAAAATAAATAATTAAAAAACACTTACTCCCAAAAGTAATTATTTTAAAAGATTGATAAGATGCTTTTTTTTACGTAACTTTAAGTACTAACATAATTATCCTGTAATGTCTAGTATTTATAAATATCTAATTATAAGTAATTTAAATTTAATTATACAATTTCACCAAAATGATTTAACATTTGAGGGAATAAAAAAACTGAAACAAACTATCGTTAATGATAGTAAATATAATCCTGAATATAACTTTATTATCGATTTAAGGCTTGCTGATATTAAAATGACTCCAAATGAATTGCAACGCTATGGTGATTGGGTACAAGACACTCTTAGTGATGCGCAAAAAAGCATGGCACTTTTAACCTCAAACACTAACCAAGTTACTAATGCTACTATTTATAGACTCAACGCCAATTTTACAAATTTAAATTACGAAGTTTTTAGTACAATGGAAGCTGCTTTACGACATGTAGACATCAATATTTCAAACATGCAATTTATAGAAACTGAAATTAGTAAACTCAAAGAAAAAGATTAGCTTTTTAACTTCAATATGTTTTGTAAGTTTTGTTTACCTACACGACTTATGGAATTAGATTCATATATTTATTGAAAAATTAAATCTAATGCAAAAAACATACTACGACCCAGCCGACTTAAAAAAATTTGGTAAAATATCTGATTGGAATGAAGAGTTAGGCAAAAAATTCTTTGATTATTATGGAAAAGTGTTTGAAGAAGGAGCTCTGTCTGAACGCGAAAAATCTTTAATAGCATTAGCCGTAGCACATACTATTCAATGTCCTTATTGTATTGATGCTTATACCGGCGACGGTTTACAACGTGGTATTACCAAAGAAGAAATGATGGAAGCACTTCATGTAGCTGCGGCTATTCGTGGAGGTGCATCACTAGTGCATGGTGTACAAATGATGAATAAAGTTAATAAACTTGAAATGTAAGTTTTAAAACTTTAACCGTCTTATTATATACATCTAAAATCATTTTTAGTATTGGCAACAACATCTTTACACAAGCGTGAAAGCGAATTAGCAAATAGTAAACGACAGCTTGAAATTTTATCTAATGGTATTTTTCAAAGTGGTGATTTACCCAAATTTTCAGAAAAAATTGCTGAGACAAATCAGTTTCCATTAAAAGCAAAAACCTTAGAAATTCTCCAAATTAATGTGGGCTACATGTGCAATCAAGTATGCCAACATTGTCATGTTGATGCAGGTCCAGACAGAAAAGAGATCATGACTAAAGAAACAATGCTTCAATGTTTAAAAGTCATCAAAAAAACGGGGGCTCACACCTTAGACTTAACAGGAGGCGCACCAGAAATGAACCCCAACTTTCGTTGGTTTGTAGATGAAGCTTCAAAAGTAGGCATCAAAGATTTTATAGTTCGTTCTAACTTAACCATTATTAAAGCTAACAAAAAGTTTGCAGATCTACCAGAATTTTTTAAATCTCATAATGTTCACGTGGTTTCTTCTATGCCACATTGGACACGAGGAAAAACTGATAAGCAAAGAGGTTCTGGTGTTTTCAATCAATCTATTGAAGCCTTAAAAGAACTCAATGCGATAGGTTACGGTATGCCAGACAGTAAGCTCCGTTTAGATTTAGTTTACAATCCTTCTGGGGCATTTTTACCAAGCAGTCAAACATCTTTAGAAAGAGACTTCAAAAAAGCATTGTTAGAAGATTTTAATATTCAATTCCATAATTTATTCGCTATAACAAATCTACCCATCAGTCGCTTTTTAGACTATTTAATTGCCTCTGATAATTATGAAGACTATATGTACTCATTGGTAGAAGCTTACAACCCATCTGCGGTTAAAAACGTAATGTGCACAAACACCTTATCGGTAAGTTGGGATGGCTATTTATATGATTGCGATTTTAATCAAATGCTGGAACTGCCTGTAAATAGTAAGGTAAAGCACATTTCAGATTATGATGAAGACTTACTTTTTAATCGTGATATTGTTATTTCTCAACATTGCTATGGCTGTACTGCCGGCGCAGGAAGTAGCTGTCAAGGAAGTGTCGCTTAATTATGAAAAAGTTGTTGTTTACACTTTGTTGCTTTGTTGCTGTTTCCAGTTTTTCTCAAGAATCGCTTCCCAAATTACTAAAAAAGTATCACACTAAAAACATCCCTTATATATCGGTTCAGGAATTAGCGATGCCTAAAACCAAAGCTATTATTTTAGATGCCAGAGAACAAGAAGAATACCAAACAAGTCATTTAAAAAATGCTGTTTTTGTTGGCTATAATCGTTTTTCTGTTGATTCTGTTATTAAAAAGCTTCCTAATAAAAACAAAACTATTGTTGTGTATTGCTCTATTGGCATCAGGTCTGAAATCATTGCTTCTAAACTAAAAAAAGCTGGATATACTCATGTTTTTAATCTCTATGGAGGTATATTTGAATGGAAAAACAACCATTTACCAGTTTTCGATGCTACAAATACCGAAACAGATAAAGTCCACGTGTTTTCAAAAGAATGGAGTAAATGGTTAAAAAATGGAATTAAAGTATATTAAAAATGGGATTATTAAGCTCAAAAGATTCTGATTCTGATAATGATTTAGCAACTAATTTTTATTTTCCAACCTCAAAAAATGCCCTTATTATTTTTACCAGAAATCCAGAACTTGGTAAGTGCAAAACTCGATTAGCTAAAACTATTGGAAATGAAGCAGCTTTAGAAATTTATAAGTTTTTACTTGAACATACTGCCGAAATTTCTAAAACAGTAAAAGCAGACCGCTATGTGTTTTATTCTGAAAACATAAAAAAAGAAGATGTGTGGAATTCTGACGTGTTTAGAAAAAAACTACAATATGGTTATGATCTAGGAGCTCGAATGGAAAATGCGTTTTCAGAATTATTTCAATTAGGCTATGAAAAAATTATTATCATCGGTAGTGATTTATTAGATCTCACAACCGAACATATTAATGATGCATTTCAAAAATTAAATGAAAATGATATGGTTGTTGGCCCTGCAAAAGATGGCGGGTATTACCTGTTAGGAATGAAAAGCGTCCATTCAGAAATCTTTAAAAACAAAGATTGGGGTTCTTCTACTGTATTAAAAAATACCTTAAACGATATTCAAAATAGCTCCTTTAGTTTACTTGAAGAGTTAAACGATATCGATACCTTTGAAGACATTAAACCTTATAAAGAATTCAATAAATTTTACCAAAAAAATGATTAAGTATATAACTGAAACTACCAATTATCTTATTTCAAAAGGTTTTGATAAACCAGAAATTGGCATCATATTAGGAACAGGTTTAGGACAACTTGTTGATGAAATTGACATCCTGCACGAAGTGAGCTATAACCATATTCCGAATTTCCCAACAGCAACCGTCGAATTTCATAAAGGAAAACTTATCTACGGAAATTTAGAAGGCAAAAAAGTAATCATCATGCAAGGCCGCTTTCATATCTATGAAGGGTACTCGCTACAAGATGTCACCTATCCGGTTCGTATTATGGAAAAGTTAGGTATCCATACGCTTTTAGTATCAAATGCGGCTGGTGCCATTAATCTAAATTTTAAAAAGGGAGAACTCATGCTCATTGAAGACCATATTAATTTGCAAGGTAGTTCGCCTTTAGCTTTTAACGGCGTAGAGCACTTAGGAGAACGTTTTACAGATATGAGCGCGCCCTACAATGAAACAATAAACTCAACATTTAAGCAAATAGCTAAAGACCATAAAATTACGTTACACGAAGGGGTTTATGCTAGTGTGGTTGGACCTCAGCTAGAAACACGTGCAGAATACAGAATGTTAAAAACTATAGGAGCCGATGCCGTTGGCATGAGTACAGTTCCTGAAATTATTGTCGCTAATCATCTAAAATTAAAAGCAGCTGCCGTGTCAGTTTTAACAGATGAATGCGACCCAAATAACTTAAAACCCATTGTGATTTCAGAATTACTAGCCATGGCAGGCAAAGCAGAACCACATATGATTACTTTATTTAAAGAATTAATCAAGACATTATAACGTCATTCGGATTTTTTCGAATGTCACTCAAGACGAACGACTAATGTGAAGGAATCTCTTTAAAAGATTGCTTCCGTTATTTTATTCATCGCAATGACAAAAACATGAAAATTTAAAAAATGAGCTATTTAGAAACCACCCATAACGTCTATAAAGATGCTGCTTTAACACCAGATGTTGGACTATGCTGTACCACAAACCCTATTTGGGAATTGCCAGGTTTAAAAATTCCTAAAATCATGCAGGAAATGAATTATGGTTGTGGCAGCACGGTTCATGCAAGAGATTTAACCAACAATCCTAAAATGCTCTACGTTGGTGTTGGAGGTGGTATGGAATTATTACAATTTGCTTATTTCAATCGTCAAAAAAATGGTGTAGTTGGTATCGATGTGGTTGATGAAATGTTAGAAGCGTCTCGTAAGAATTTTAAGGAAGCAGAAGCTCTAAATCCTTGGTTTAAATCTGATTTTGTCGAGTTAAAAAAAGGAGATGCCATGAATCTTCCCGTTGAAGATAATAGCATTGATGTAGCCGCACAAAACTGTTTATTTAACATTTTTAAAGCAGATGATTTAAAACAAGCAATTGCAGAAATGTATCGCGTGCTAAAACCTCATGGACGTTTAGTAATGAGTGATCCAACTTGCGAACAACCTATGAATGACACACTAAGGAACGATGAACGCCTCAGGGCATTATGCCTAAGCGGCAGTTTACCAATTGCTGATTATGTAAAAGCTTTAACCGATGCTGGTTTTGGTACCATTGAAATTAGAGCAAGAAAACCATACCGAATTCTTGACCCCAAACACTACCCAACAGACCACTTAATTTATATAGAATCTATTGAAGTTGCTGCTATAAAAGACCCAATGCCCAGCGATGGCCCATGTGTTTTTACAGGAAAAGCGGCTATTTATTACGGAGATAATGATTATTTTGATGATAACGCTGGACATATATTACTTAAAAATCAACCATTAGCGGTTTGTGATAAAACCGCAGGTGCTTTAGCTGCTCTAAAAAAAGAAGATATATTTATTAGTGAATCCACCTATCATTATGATGGTGGGGGTTGTTGTTAAATAGAATAGATTATGGCGATAAAATTTCACAGTTTTATACTATGTACTCTTCTAAGTTTTTCATTACAAGCTCAAAAAACGAACCATTCGCTATGGACTAATTTTCTACAAAAATATGTATCTAGTCAAGGTCATGTAAATTACAAAGCCATTCATCAACATCCAGAAGACCTTCAAACATATTTACAAGAATTATCCAAAACAGTTCCTAACGAAAACTGGACAAAAAATGAGGCATTAGCCTTTTGGATAAACGCTTATAATGCATTTACCATAAAATTAATTATCGATAATTACCCTTTAAAAAGCATTAAAGACATAAAAAAGCCTTGGAGTAAAAACTTTATTAAAATTGGCAATAAAACCATATCCTTAAACCATATTGAGCACGATATTCTACGAAAAATGGGGGAACCCAGAATTCATTTCGCTATTGTTTGTGCCTCCATTTCTTGCCCTAAATTAAAGAACGAAGCATACACTGCTGAAAATTTAGAAAATCAACTGACCCAAGCTGCCAAAAATTTTTTAAATGATCCTAGTAAAAACGCTATCTCAGCAAACAATTTAGAATTATCAAAAATATTTAAATGGTTTGGTTCTGATTTTACAAAACATGGTTCGCTCATTGACTTTTTAAATGTGTACTCAGACATCCAAATTTCAAATGATGCTAAAATAAATTTCAAAGATTACAATTGGGATTTAAATGACTAAAATATCCATCATCATTCCTATTTTAAACGAAGCTAAAATTATTGCTAATCTGCTAAATCATCTTATAGAATCATCCAATAAAGAAAACATTTCAGAAATTATTATTGTTGATGGAGGCAGTACAGATGGCTCTCAAAGCATAATTTCCAATTATAAACAAATTATCATTTTAAACTCGAAAAAAGGACGTGCTAAACAAATGAATCTTGGGGCTAAACATGCAACGGGAAGCATTCTTTATTTTTTACATGCCGATTCTTTTCCTCCTAAACATTTTGATCAACTTATCATAAATGAATTTAACAAAGGAAACGAAGCTGGTTGCTTTAAAATGAAATTTAACAGTAACCATTGGTGGCTAAAACTTGCTGGATGGTTTACACAATTTAATAAGAAATCTTGTAGAGGTGGCGACCAAAGTCAGTTTATAACCCAATCGCTATTTAATAAAATTAAAGGTTTCAATGAAGACTTTGTTATTTATGAAGATAACGATTTAATTAGTAAGCTTTATGCCCTTAATCAATTTGTTGTTATTCAAGAATGGTTAACTACATCAGCAAGGCGCTATAACAGCAAAGGCGTTTATAAATTACAATATCATTTTTTCATGATATACCTTAAAAAATGGTTGGGGGCATCTCCAGAAATCTTAAATAATTATTATAAAAAACATATATCTGTTAAAAATTAATAAAACTTTCTTAAGGAAATTCTAATTGTCATAATCGATTCATTTAATCGTCTACTTTTATACAAAATAGTGGTTATATGAAACATATTTACAAAATCTTTTTACTAGTTAGTTTTAGTTCTTTTTACAGTAATGCACAATCTATAAATGCAAAATTACTAGATTCTATATCTCAAGTACCTATTCCCTTTGCTACCATTTCTATAAACAACGACTCGGGAGTTATTAGTAACAACACTGGAGAATTCTCACTCTATTTAAACAAAAAAGCATCAAAAAAAGATTCTTTAACTATTAGATGTTTAGGATATGAAAGCAAACGTTTCTTAATCAAAACATTTCATGATAGCATCGTTTTATTAAGCCCAAAATCTATAGAATTGGATGAAGTTTTACTTTCAAATAAAAATTATTCTACCGAAGAAATTATAGAAAAAGTAAAAGAAAATTTATCTCATAATTACGATTTCAATTTTATAAAAAGCAAACTATTTTACAGGTCTTCTTATTTTACCAAAATACTGAAGAATGACGTTACAATAAAGAAAACCACTATCCCAGAATTTAACCAAGAATTTATTGATAGCCTTATAAAAGCTATGCCTAAAAACTCGGCAAATTATACCGAAATATTAGCAAACATATACGGCAAAACAGGTGTTATAGAATCTCAAAAACTAGATATTATTAAGGCTTCTAATTTATACGACAAAAGCAATGAAATAACCTTTGATGGTTATGAAGAAAAGCTTAATAATATTATAAAAAAACATGTAAAACGCGATTCATATTTTAAAATAAAATCAGGTATTTTTGGAACCAAACAAGACATAGATTCTACATTTTTTGATGGAGAAAAAACCGAACCTAACGAAACTGATGCCTTTATTGAAGAAAAAAAGAAACAAGAACAAGAACGAAAAAAACATTTTTTAAAATACAGAAAAGAATCAATTTCTTACTTGCAACGCAATAGCTTCCTTTTTGAAGATAGCTTCTTAAATTTTTTAGAAAAGCCTAACAGATATATTTTTAAACTGGAAGATTACAGTTTTTTAAATGATGATTTTGTTTACAAAATAAGCTTTACACCTAAAAGACGAGAAGATTTTAAAGGCATGATATACATAAATACTGAAGATTTTGCAATTGTAAGAGTCGATTACGAAAATGTAAAAGCCTTAAAAAGTTTCAGTCTTTTAGGGGTTTCGTATAAAAGCTACCTAAAAAAAGGCACCTTGATTTATGCTAAAAACGCATCAAATGTATATGCCCTTAAATATGCCGATGTTGAAGAAGGAAATAGATTCGGAATTAAAAGGCCTTTAAAAATTATTGAAAAAAACAAGCACACCAAAGGACGAAGAAAACAAAACGAATTGTCATCTGATATTCATTTTATTCTCTCCAATAAAGAGAAGAAAGAACTAGTTGTTTTTGAAAACTCCCCCATTACGGAAACCGTTTTTACTAACTTTGAAGAAAAGCCACAAGTAGAACCTGTTTATTTACCAAAATACGACCCGGAATTTTGGAAAGGGTATAATGTTATAGAACCCAACCAAGCCATTAAAGATTTTAAAAGTATAGAATAAAAATTTAACCCTTTTCATTTGTATAAAGAGTTTTTATCCTCACTTTGCCGATAGTCACCAATATCCATTCCTGTTAATTTACCATAAAAATCAACACCTAAATCAATGACTTTAATCCATCATTAATATCACCAATCACAAATGTGCACATCGTTACTTTTTCATAAATTAATTCTTTAAATAAAAATCCTGAATAATTTTTTCTACAGGTTTATTTTGTGGTGTAAAACGTGGGTCATTAGGGCCGCCTGCGCGTTCGTGTTCATGATACCATTTCCAAACAAAACCACCTGATACCCAGTCTTCATTCCAAAACGTTTCAAAAAAAGCTTGTGTTGCATTAGCCTGCGCTTCAAGATTTACCTCAACAATTCCTCGATCAGAACGCCAAGGTTCTTTTCCTGTAAAGTTCATGCTTCTATAACCAAATTCTGTAAATAAAATAGGTTTATCATAAGTATCATAATACTTTTTTACTTCTGTTTTCCAACGTTTTAATCCTAATTTACAATCTGCAACTGTTGGTGTTTTTAAATCACTTACAGGAAAATACCCATCAATTCCTATATAATCTAAATCATTCCAAAACGGTGTTTTTGTATATTCATTCCAATTTGCTGCATAGGTTAACTTTCCTTTGTAAATATTTCGTATTTCAGTAATTAAATGCTTCCAATAGTCTGGTCGTTCTTCAATAAACCCCTCCAATTCAGTTCCAATACAAAAAATATCAACCTTAGTTTCTTGAGCTATTTCAGCATAATCCAAAATAAACTTACTATATGATGCTTCTAAAATCTTCCAATCATCTTGTGTTTTCATCTTTATACTTCCTGTAAACTCACCTCGCCAAACCCAAATTTGAGGTTTTAACATAATATGAATTCCATCATCTTTTAAAACCTTAATATATTGTTTCACCCCTACTTTTGTTTCACCAAACCATTGCCTTTTTGAATTGTATTGAATGTCTGGATGTGATACATCTCGTATAAACCCAAAAGGCATAATAGATGCATAATTAGCATGAATTTTTAGTAATGGCTTTACATGTTTTTCTGAAATTGAATCTCTTGAAGACACATAACTTACACCGTTTATTTTTGTTTGGTCAGACGGCATCATTGAGCAACGAATCAACAATACAACTAAACAAAATGCATAAATTAACTTCATAAGTTTAAATTAATATCTAAATTTAAACAAACTCATGGAATGTTATTAAGGTTTTAATAAATCTTACGACGAAATTGAAACGATACAAATCTCTATGGAACACGTTGTTATTATTGGAAACGGAATTTCGGGCATTACAGCCGCTCGACATATAAGAAAACTTTCCGATAAAAAAATTACTATTATCTCTGCTGAATCAGACTATTTTTTCTCGAGAACTGCCCTTATGTACGTATATATGGGGCATATGAAATTTGAACATACGCAACCTTATGAAAATTGGTTCTGGAAAAAAAACAAAATTGAACTGATAAAAGGTTTTGTAAAAGGCATAGACACTGACCATAACACACTTGCTTTTGAAAATGGCAATACTTTAAAATACGACAAACTTATTATTGCAACAGGTAGTAAACCCAATAAATTTAGCTGGCCAGGACAAAATTTAAACGGTGTTTTAGGATTATACCACAAACAAGATTTAGAAAATCTTGAAAAGTTTGCCCCAGATAACAAGGCATGCCAACGTGCGGTAATAGTTGGTGGCGGTTTAATTGGTATTGAACTTGCTGAAATGTTGAGTTCAAGACAAATTCCTGTTACCTTTTTGGTGAGAGAGTCTAGCTTTTGGAACAGTGTTTTACCCGAGGGTGAAAGCACTATGATTAACGAACATATTAAAAATCATCATATCGATTTACGCTTGTCATCAAATTTAAAAGAAATTATTTCTGATGAAAACGGACGCGTAAAATCAATCATCATCAAAGAAACTGGTGAAGAAATTCCATGTAACGTCGTTGGACTTACAGCTGGTGTGTCGCCGAATATTGAATTTATTACATCCTCTAAAATTGAAACCAACAGAGGTGTATTAGTAAACAGATATCTTGAAACCAATATACCTGATGTATATGCGATTGGTGATTGTGCCGAGCAACGTGAAGCCATTGGAAACAGAAGACCTGTTGAAGCCGTTTGGTATACGGGACGCATGATGGGAGAAGTGATTGCCCAAACCATCTGTAGAAATAAGATGACCTATAATCCTGGGCATTGGTTTAACTCTGCTAAGTTTTTTGATATTGAATACCAGACCTACGGTTGGGTATTTGCAATACCAAAGGAGAATCATGCGCACTTTCATTGGAAACACGCAGACAACACCAAATGCATAACCATTGAATACAATACCATTACCAATGAATTTATAGGGATTAACACCTTCGGAATACGAATGCGACATGAAACCATTGATACATGGCTAACAGAAAAACGCACTATTGATTATGTGATTAATCATTTAAGCGATGCCAATTTCGACCCCGAATTTTACAAACGTTTTGAAAACGATATTCTAGCAACCTATAAAAACCAACTACAAAACGTATAAGATGAATAAGAACTTAGAAGAAAGTATGTCGTTGGCTAAACCAAATGCTCAAGACCTTACAGTATCACAAAAAGCTGCTGTTTTTATTGGAGTTTTAGGTCTTTTTATTTTTGTATTAGCTCTTTTTAATGTCTCCTTTCCTAATAGAGGTTTGACGATTTCTGTTGCTCTAGGTTCCATCTTTATTGGAGTTATCTTATTTTCAAACGCAACTTATTCCAATACATCAAAAGGTATAAAAAATGATGGTATATGGTTTAAATCTATTTCATCAAGAGGTGTTTTAGGTTGGATTATTGGTATTGTGCTAACCTCGTTATACATCGTCCTTTATTTTTATCCTCAATATTTAGGTTTAGGCTCAAAAGGCGAATCAAATACAGGCTTAATAGCTCTCTTTGACCCATTAAGCCTTTTATTAAGTGGAAGACCTGCAAGTGAGTGGTTTGTTTATGGTACTCTTTATACCTTAGCCATCCTTGTTTTTGGGTATAAATTCATTTTGAAATATCGCCACAATCGTTATCAACAATTGCGAACCGTATCTGTTATGTTCTTTCAATTAGGCTTTGCTTTTTTAATTCCGGAATTCATGGCTCGATTAAATGAAAGTCCTAATTATAATTTACCGTATTACGACCTAAAAAGTATGTGGCCATTAAACTATTATCTTTTTGATGGCTGGTCTATAAATGGATTTTTATCATCAGGAGTACTCGGTTTAGCCTTATTAATTTTTGGTGTATTATCCATTTTTGTGGTGTCTCCTATTTTAACCTACAAGTATGGCAAACGCTGGTATTGTTCTTGGGTTTGTGGCTGTGGAGCATTAGCCGAAACCGCAGGTGATTCCTTTAGACAACTGAGCAGCAAAAAACTATCGGCGTGGAAGTTAGAACGTTGGCTTATCCATACCGTTTTGGTGTTTTCAGTGATTATGACGATTTCAGTAGTTTACACTTATTTAGGAAGTGATCCCAACAAATTCTGGTTAACAAGAAGCACCTTTCTTTTAAGTGTTGGTATTCTTTTAACTGTAGTTTTTGCAGTAGTTATGGTATTCAAACGACAAGAGTTAGGCAAAGATGCACGTTATGGAGCCATAGGATATTTTATAATTCTTGCTGTGCTTTTTATAATGCATTATACTGGAACTACTGATAAGATTTTTTTAATAAAATCAAGTAGTCTTCGTTCTGCCTATGGCTTATATATTGGTTCTATTTTCTCTGGTGTTGTAGGAACCGGCTTCTACCCTATTTTAGGAAACAGAGTTTGGTGCCGTTTTGGTTGTCCTATGGCTGCTATCTTAGGATTTCAACAACGCTTGTTTTCAAAATTTAGGATTACTACCAATGGCGGACAATGCATCTCGTGTGGTAACTGCTCTACTTATTGCGAAATGGGAATTGATGTTCGTTCCTATGCCCAAAAAGGCGAAAATATTGTTAGAAGTAGCTGCGTTGGCTGTGGTGTTTGTAGCGCTGTTTGTCCTAGAGGTGTATTAAAATTGGAAAACGGAAATCTTAAAAACCGCATCAATCCACAAGAAATTTTATTAGGAAATAACGTTGATTTAATAGATTTAATAAAACGTTAAAAAATTCATAAAAGTATTGTACTTTTGCAACCAATTAGTTAATACTTTATGCCCATCATAAAAGTCATCATTCCTGCTTATAATGAAGAAAATTCTATAGCAAATGTAATTAATGACATACCAAAAATTGTTAACGAAGTTATCGTTGTTAACAATAATTCCGATGATGATACCGCAATAAATGCAACCAATGCTGGCGCTACTGTATTAACTGAAGCAAAGAAAGGTTATGGTTATGCCTGTTTGAAAGGAATGGATTATATAGCGAATCAACCAATAAAACCAGAAATTATTGTGTTTTTAGATGGTGATTATAGTGATTATCCAGAGGAACTTACAAAACTAGTAGAACCAATTGTTAATGATAAGATTGATTTGGTTATTGGAGCACGCGTAAAACAATTAAGAGAACCACATTCAATGACACCTCAACAAGTGTTTGGTAATTGGCTTGCAACATTTTTAATGAAGCTTATATATAGTGCACGCTTTACAGATTTAGGTCCATTTAGAGCTATAAAATACCAAAAGTTATTAGATTTGCATATGGAAGACAGAACCTATGGATGGACTGTTGAAATGCAATTAAAAGCCTTAAAACAAAAGTTATCATATATAGAAGTTCCTGTAAAATATAAACAAAGAATTGGTGTCTCAAAAGTATCTGGAACATTAAAAGGTAGTATCTTTGCAGGCTTTAAAATTTTAGGTTGGATTTTTAAATACAGTATTAAAAAATGATTTTTGCTACTCTTACAATAGTTATTTATACCATTGCACTCTTACTCATATTTTTGTATGCATTGGCTCAACTTAACTTATTATTTAATTATTTAGCATCCAAAAAGCATATTGATGATTCTGTGGCTTTCGACTTTTCAAACCCAGATGAAATTCCGTTTGTTACTATACAGTTACCCGTTTATAACGAAATGTATGTTATGGAACGCTTACTTGATAATATCGCTTTACTTGATTACCCTAAAGACAAACTAGAAATTCAAGTTTTAGATGATTCAACCGATGAAACAGTAAAATCAACTTTCGAACAAATTGAAAAATTAAAACTTACCGGTTTAGACATCAAGCAAATAACTAGAATAGATAGAACAGGCTTTAAAGCAGGAGCCCTAAAAGAAGGATTAAAAGTTGCCAAAGGAGAATTTATAGCCATTTTTGATTCTGATTTTCTTCCTAAAAAAGATTGGTTAAAAAAAACTATTCCATATTTTAAAAATGAAGAAATAGGTGTTGTTCAAACACGATGGGGACATATTAATCGTAATTATTCCATCCTCACAAAAATTCAAGCTTTTGCCTTGGATGCCCATTTTACTTTAGAACAAGTTGGTCGAAACAGCAAAGGGCATTTTATAAATTTTAATGGTACTGCTGGTGTTTGGAGAAAATCATGCATTATAGATGCTGGTAACTGGGAGGGTGACACACTAACAGAAGACCTAGATTTAAGCTACAGAGCACAACTTAAAAACTGGAAATTCAAATACCTTGAAGACGTTGAAACACCTGCTGAACTTCCTGTTATTATAAGCGCAGCAAGATCACAACAATTTAGATGGAATAAAGGTGGTGCCGAAAATTTTAGAAAAATGCTTTGGCGTGTTTTAAAGAATGAAAATATTTCTACTAAAACAAAAGTACATGGCATTCTTCATTTACTTAACAGTACCATGTTTTTAAATGTCCTTATCGTAGCTGTTTTAAGTATTCCCATGCTGTATATTAAAAATGAATATGCACATTTAAAACCCTATTTTTATGTGATGAGCTTTTTTGTAGTAAGTACTGTTATATTTTTTATTTGTTATTGGATTATGTACAAAAACATATACGGTAGTGGTATCAAAAATTTCATCAAATATATAGGTATGTTTTTTACCTTTTTCTCAATTGCCATGGGCTTTTCATTACATAATTCCATAGCTGTTCTAGAAGGTCATTTTGGTAAAAAAAGTGAATTTATACGTACACCAAAGTTTAATATAAATTCCTTAAAAGATAGCTGGAAAGATAATAAATACATTAAAAAAGGGCTTTCTATACATGTAATGTTTGAAGGTCTTTTAACACTCTATTTTGCCTTTGGAATGTACAGCGCATTTGTTGTTGGCAATCAAGGTGGCGATTTTGGTTTATTCCCTTTTCACCTAATGTTATTTTTAGGTTTTGGCTATGTGTTTACTAAAAGCTTATTCTCTAAAGTATAATTAACTTATTAAAAGTAACATCCAAAACAAGTGTTTCATCACCTCGTTTTACACTTACTTTAGCAGTACTGCCTTTTTCAAATTCACCAAGTGATCTTATATAGTTCATTATCTTATCAACTTCATAATTAACCCATCTAAAACGCTAATCGGAGTCCGTTTTTATCCATCAGGCAAAAAATATTGTTTTCATTAAATAGATATAATAGTGTGGAAGAGACACCAATTTGTTTATTACAGAATGGGTTATTAAGACAACGATTTCTTTTTATTTTTTTGAAATAATAAAAGAAAAACGGCTCGTTATTTATGGTGCTTTTTTCCAATATGAGTATCTTTGTTTTGTTAGTTAACCACCAAAAAAAGGTTAACTTTCTATTCTAAAAATGAAAGCATACAAACCAAAAAATAGGCTAACTACACAAGAGTACATTGACGGTGTTTTAAATGGCGATAGAGTTATTTTATCAAGAGCAATAACCATTATAGAAAGTAATTTAGAAAGTGACAAATTACTTGCAAAAGACATTATTCAATCTATTTTACCAGCTTCTGGAAATTCAATACGCATAGGAATAACTGGTGTACCCGGTGTTGGAAAAAGTACATTTATTGAAGCTTTTGGAAAACATCTTATAAACCAAGGACATAAAGTTGCTATTCTATCAATAGACCCGAGCAGTCAGCGTTCCAAAGGAAGTATTTTAGGTGATAAAACTCGCATGGAAGAGTTAAGTAATTTAGAAAATGCTTATATCCGACCATCAGCGTCTGGCGAAACTCTTGGAGGTGTTGCCAACAAAACTGCCGAAAGCATGCTACTTTGTGAAGCGGCAGGATACGATGTTATTTTAATTGAAACTGTTGGTGTTGGACAATCGGAAACCGCTGTGCATGGCATGACCGATTTTTTCTTACTTCTTATGCTTGCTGGTGCTGGTGACGAACTTCAAGGGATTAAAAAAGGTATTATGGAAATGGCCGATATGGTGGTTATCAATAAAGCCGACGGAGACAATATTCGTATGAGTGAAATGGCGCGTTTACAATATCAAAATGCTTTACATATTTTCCCGCAATCTGAATCTGGTTGGTCTCCTGTGGTTACAAAAGCCTCTTCAACAAAAAATACTGGCATTGATGTGGTTTGGGATGAAGTCTTGAAATACAAAGAACTGGTTACCAAGAATGGTTACTTTACAAAAAATAGAAATCATCAAAAAATACGATGGATGTATGATAATATTAATGAAGAATTAAAACATATGTTTTACGGTTCTAAAGATATTTCTGATGAACTTTCTATTCTAAAAAATGATATTATTTCTTCTAAAATCTCACCCGTAAAAGCGGCTCAAAAAATAATAAGTCAATTTAAAGAATCTTTGCAATAAGAAGGGATTATTTAAGCCTTTCTTAAATCATAAAAAATGAAGTTTGAAAATTATTTTGACAAACAATTTGAGCTACGATATTTTGAAATGAACAAATTGGGCATAGCAACGCCTACAATTATTTTAGGGTTATTGGAAGAAACAGCAGCAGACCATTGTTATTCTATAAATCATAGCTTATTCGATCTTTTCAACAAAAATATTGGTTGGATTTTAATTTCCGGATTTTTAGAAATGGATCGTTACCCAAATTATAAAGAAAAAATAACTATAAGAACATGGTTATCGAGTTACTCAGCAATTAAAGGGTATAGGGAAAATATTATTTTTGATGAACAGCATAAAATTATAGGTCGTGCCAAAGGTTTATGGCTTTTCTTTGATATTGAAAGGAGAAAACCAATTCCTATTTTTACAGATATTAAAGAAAAATGGTCGTCTTATAGCAAAGAATCTATTGAAAAAAACATTCGTAAAAAAATTGATTCTATTGACACTGCAAATTACCTAAAGACATTTAAAGTCAACCGATTTGATACAGACATGAATAAACATGTCAACAACATTAGGTATTTACAATGGACGATTGAGTCGATACCAGAAGATATTGTAGACAACTACTATTTACATCAAATAGATGGTCGTTTTATTGCCGAAGCCGAATATGGTGATAATGTCTTATCATTAACCAACGAAGACAATCAAGAACATTCTTTTAAACATACCATAAAAGTTAAAGGAAGCAACACCGTTTGTGCAACCGCTAAAACTTTATGGAAAAAAATTTAAAAATAAAACAAAAACCCACTTGCGTTTTAAAACACAAGTGGGTTTTTAAAATCAAACAAGTTATATATTACTCTTGTTCTAAATATTTCTCCATAATAGAAATAGCCGATTCAGAAATTACTGTTCCTGGCCCAAAAATAGCAACTACTTTACGTTCTAATAAATAGTTGTAATCTTGCTCAGGAATCACACCACCAGCAAATACCATAATATCGGGTCTATCTAGTTTTTCCAACTCAGCAATTAATTGTGGAATCAACGTTTTGTGTCCTGCTGCTAAACTAGAAGCTCCAACGAAATGAACATCGTTTTCAATAGCTTGTTTTGCCACCTCTTCTGGTGTTTGAAACAATGGCCCCATATCGACATCAAATCCTAAATCAGCAAAACTAGATGCTACTACTTTTGCACCTCTATCGTGTCCATCTTGACCCATTTTTGCAATCATAACACGTGGACGACGTCCTTCAATTTCTGCAAATTTATCAGCTAGTTGCTGTGCTTTTGCAAATGTATCATCGTTATTTACTTCTTTACTATACACGCCACTTATTAATTTAGTATCTGCTTTATGACGTCCGAAATGAACCTCTAAAGCGTCTGATATTTCTCCTAAAGTTGCAAAATTTTCTGCAGCTTCGACAGCTAATTCTAATAAATTACCTTTTCCTGTTTCAGCACAGTCAGATAATGCTTTTAAATTAGCATCCACCACATCTTGATTTCTATTTGCTCTTAATTTCTTTAAACGTTCAATTTGTGATAGTCTTACCACAGAATTATCAACTTCAAGAATTTCTATATTCGATTTTTCGTCAGTTCTAAATTTATTAACACCAACCAAAACATCTTGTCCAGAATCTAAACGCGCTTGCTTTCTAGCAGACGCTTCTTCAATACGCATTTTAGGCACACCAGTTTCAATAGCTTTTGCCATACCTCCAAGTTCTTCAACTTCCTCAATCAATTTCCAAGCTTTCTTAGCGATTTCCTGAGTTAAGTATTCTACGTAATATGAACCAGCCCAAGGATCGACAGCTCTTGTTATTTGTGTTTCATCTTGGATATATATTTGCGTGTTACGTGCTATTCTAGCCGAAAAATCGGTTGGTAATGCTATTGCTTCATCCAAAGCATTAGTATGTAGAGATTGTGTACCTCCTAAGCCAGCAGCCATGGCTTCAACACAGGTTCTAGCCACGTTATTAAACGGATCTTGCTCGCTTAAACTCCAACCTGAAGTTTGACTATGCGTACGCAATGCCATAGATTTTGGATTCTTAGGGTTGAATTGTTTAATGATTTTTGCCCAAAGCATACGTGCAGCACGCATTTTAGCAATTTCCATAAAATGATTCATTCCTACTGCCCAGAAAAATGATAATCTTGGTGCAAACTCATCTATTTTTAATCCTGATGCTAAACCTGTTCTAATATATTCTAAACCATCTGCTAAAGTATAAGCCAACTCAATATCAGCTGTTGCACCAGCTTCTTGCATGTGGTAACCACTAATAGAAATAGAATTAAACTTAGGCATATATTTGGTGGTATATTCAAAAATATCACCGATAATTTTCATAGAAGGTAATGGTGGATAGATATACGTATTACGCACCATAAACTCTTTTAAAATATCGTTTTGAATAGTTCCACTCAAGTGGTCTAAAGACACGCCTTGCTTTTTAGCAGCTGCTATATAAAACGCCATAATTGGTAATACAGCACCATTCATAGTCATGGAAACCGACATTTTATCTAAAGGAATTTGGTCGAATAAAATTTCCATATCTAATATCGAATCGATGGCGACACCTGCTTTTCCAACATCACCGGTTACACGAGGATGATCTGAATCGTATCCACGGTGCGTAGCTAAATCGAAGGCTACAGACAATCCTTTTTGACCCGCAGCTAAATTTCTTCTATAAAAAGCATTAGACTCTTCGGCTGTTGAAAACCCAGCATATTGACGAATAGTCCAAGGCCTGGTAACATACATGGTGCTATAAGGCCCTCTTGTAAAAGGAGGCAACCCTGCTGCAAACTGCAAATGCTCAGCATCTTTAATATCGTCTTTAGAAAATTGTTTTTTTACAGGAATTCCTTCTGGTGTGTTCCAAACATCTTGAGTTTCTGTACTCTTTCTTGTCTCTTGTTTACTAACTGTATTTAAAGTTAGATTTGAAAAATCCCGTCTCATACTTCTAACGATTTAATGTTTTTTTGAACTTTTTTCTGAATTTCTGAAATGGTTTGAATCACATCCGATTTCATATGAATACACCCGTCTAAACCAGACGCTGTTAATACGTCTAACAAATTAACAGGATTTCCTGCCAATAAAAGCACTTTTTCTGTGTTTAATGATCGAAATACTTGTACAAAACGTAATGCACTAGCATCATAATCGTCATCGGAGCTACAAATTACAACCACATCTGAATCTGAATTCGCGCTATTTTCAGCGGCTTTTTCAACATCTGCATAACTTTGCTCTGCTAAAACTTTAAAACCACTAACCCCCAAAAAATCATAAGAAAAAGCAGATCTTGCTTTACGCATGGTTAAATTACCAAAGCTTGTAAGCTCAATAACTGGTCTTTTTTTAGTGTCATTAACAATTTGTTCTGTTACTTTTCTAACAGCCTCAATTTCTAAAGAAGCACGTCTTGGTGTTAACAGTTTAGAATTTTCAACGGCTCCTGAAGATAAAATTTCTGAAGGCACCGTTTCCATAAGGTTAGGGTATTTATTAACTCCTACCATTGGCAATCGTCGTTGACTAATTAGCTTTATTTTTTCTTGACGAATCTCTGCAATTTGTTGTTGAATGATTTCGTTTTCAAAAGCCTCATAAAAACCTCCTTGTTCTTCAATGGCCTTAAAAAGCTCTAAGGCCTTTTCGGCTATCTTAGTGCTAACGTCTTCAATATAATAAGACCCATCAACTGGATTTGACACTTTTCCAAAGTAAGATTCTTCTTTTAAAATGGTGGTAATATTACCCGCTATTCTGCTAGAAAAATCTGATGGGTTCTTAAACTCTTTGTCGTAAGCATCAATTAAAACCCCATCAACATTTCCTAAAATGGCAGACATGGCTTCGGTAGTGGCGCGTAATAAATTGGTATGCGCATCGGTTATAGATTTACTCCAAACCGATGTTTTTCCTGTTAACATATGCTTTACAGGAACACCGTATTCTTTTGCCAAGGTATTTAATAAGCTATTGAAGGCTCTAAACTTACCTATTTCAACAAAATATTCTGAACCTATAGCTAATTGAATGTGTAAATTATTAAAAATGGTTTCAATATGAATATCTCTATCTAAACATTGCTCAATAACATAGACCAATGAATTTAAAGTATATGCTACCTCTTGAACTTGATTAGCTCCAGCGTCTAAATAATTAGACCCCGAGACAGTAATGGTTTTAAAATTAGGGTACGATTTTCCTAGTTTTACAATATTACATAAGGTATCAAACTGAGCATTATCAATACTTCCTTTAGTAACATACTGAGATATTAATTGTAAGTCAAAATATCCTTTAAGACTTTTAGTGTCTTTTAGATTCTGTTCGGCAAAATCGAAAAAATCTCTTGCAAAATTAGAATCGTTTTGTTTTAATATAAAGGATACAGTAACATTATTTAAATTAATATTACTTAGAAGCTTATCAACTAATACATGTTCTTCAATTGTAAAAAGTAGTCCGTTAATACCTTCCTTAATGGCTTTTTGTGCCTGCGCATTGGCAATTTCGGCAGACTCAACGATAATATTTCTATAATTGATTAATGCTTGAGAATTTTCACCTGTATTGGTAACAAATTCTAGTTTGTCTTCGGTGTTGTAAAAAGGTTGAATATTGATCTTACTTAAATTCTTCCAAACAAGTTTTTTATCAAAATCGGCACCTTTTAAATCAACATTCACTCTCTCAATCCATTGTTCCTTAGTCACAGGACCAAATTCTGAAAAAAGTGTTTTATTGTTAGTACTCATACTATATATATTTTAAACTCTAATTTAAATCATTACACTATTAGTTCCAAAACGTTCGAAAATCGCTTTGTCTAATTCTTCTCTGTGATCAGGATGTGCAACATCTCTCAAGGATTCAGCTCTTTGTTTTAATGTTTTACCAAATAATTCTGCAATACCATATTCAGTCGCCACATATCTGGCATGTGCTCTTGTAGTTACAACACCCGCTCCTGATTTTAATGCTGGTACAATTTTAGAAACTCCTTTTAGGGTAGTTGATGTAATAGCAATAATTGGTTTTCCTCCTTTTGATAAGGCTGCACCTCTCATAAAATCCATTTGACCACCAACACCAGAGAACATTCTTGTTCCTATGGAATCTGCGCAAACTTGACCAGTAAAGTCGATTTCTATTGCAGAGTTAATAGCCGTTACTTTTGGATTCTGACGAATAATAGCGGTATCATTAACATAAGCAATATCTAACATTTCAATTTCAGGATTGTCATCCATAAAATCATACAGACGTCTTGTTCCCATTGCAAAACCAGATATAATTTTATGAGGATTAACTTTTTTCTGAGATCCATTAACAATGCCTTTCTCAACCAAATCTACAATACCTTCGGAAAACATCTCGGTATGAACTCCTAAATTTTTATGATTAGCTAAATAGGTTAAAACCGCATTAGGAATTCCACCAATTCCCATTTGAAGCGTTGCTCCATCTTCAATAATTCCTGCAATGTTTTTCCCAATGGCTTCTTCTTGTTCTGTTGGTGCTACAAATTGCATTTCATGAATATCTTCATCTACTAAAACGCAGGCACTAAATTGGTTTAAATGGACTAAAGCATCTCCAAACGTACGAGGCATTTTAGGGTTTATTTGAGCAATGACTTTTTTACTATTTTCAATGGCTGAAATAACAATATCTACAGAAACTCCTAAAGAGCAAAAGCCATGTTTATCTGGTGGTGACACATTAACTAAAACCACATCTAAATCCATATATCCTTCTCTAAACAAGCTAGGAATATCACTTAAAAAAATAGGAATATAATCTACTGTATTGCCTACCATTTTTCTTAAATTTCCTCCAATAAAGAAAGCACTTGTATGGAAACTTTCTCTAAAGTCTGGATTAGCATAACCGCATTCTCCTTCTGTATGTAAGTGACAGATTTCAACTTTTTTAAGCTCTGGAGCACGTGCTACCATCGCTTTTATTAAGGTTTGTGGTGTTGCAGAACCTCCCTGAATTAATACTCTATTTCCAGATTTTATAAGTTTAACAGCTTCAGAGGCTGACATTACATTTGGAATTTTCATTTTAAAACTATTTTAATTGTACCTGTTTTTCATTTAATTAATAATCAATCTTATCCTAAGAAACTTAGTATAATACCAGCGGCAATTGCAGATCCAATAACCCCTGCAACATTTGGAGCCATAGCGTGCATTAATAAGTAGTTTTGAGGATCGGCTTTAAGACCTTCTGTATGCACCACCCTTGCACTATCTGGAACAGCAGAAACACCAGCAGCTCCAATAAGCGGATTTAATTTATCATCACCTTTAAGAAATAAGTTCATAAATTTAGCAAACAATAAACCACCCATTGTTGCAATAACAAATGAAATAGCCCCTAAAGCAAATATCAACATAGAATCTTTAGTAATAAAAATATCTGCTTGTGTTGATGCCCCTACTGTTACTCCTAAAAGAATAGTTACTATATCTATTAATTTAGTTCGGGCTGTATCTGCAAGTCTTTCTGTTCTACCTGATTCTTTTAATAAATTCCCAAAAAACAACATGCCTAATAAAGGTAATGCACTAGGAGAAATAAAAGTTGTTAATAACAAAGCCACGATAGGAAAAATCATTTTTTCTTTTTGAGAAACTGCTCTTGGTGGTTTCATTCTTATTAATCGCTCTTTTTTAGTGGTAAGCAACTTCATTATTGGAGGTTGAATTACCGGCACTAAAGCCATATAAGAATAAGCCGCAATTGCTATTGGCCCTATTAAGTTTTTAACCGTTGTGCCATCTGCCAACACATTAATACCATTTGCTAGTTTTGAGGATAAGAATATGGCTGTTGGTCCATCTGCACCACCAATAATACCAATAGCACCTGCTTCTGGCAAGTTAAACCCTAAATAAAGCGCTCCTAAAAAGGTTGCAAATACACCAATTTGAGCCGCCGCCCCAAGAAGCATAAGTTTCGGGTTAGCTATAAGTGAGGAGAAATCGGTCATTGCCCCAATTCCTAAAAATATAAGTGGTGGATAAACTCCTTTTACCACTCCAAAATACAAGTAATTTAAAACCGATCCAGCTTCGTAAATCCCTGTTTGGTTTCCTGCTACAAACGGTATATTACCAAGAATAACACCTGTTCCTATTGGAATTAATAACAGTGGCTCGTAGTCAAATTTAATACCAAGATATATAAAAATAATTCCGATTAAAATCATAATCAGATTTCCAGATTGTGCATTTGCAAAACCTGTATATTGGTAGAATTGTTTAATACCGTTAAAAGCCTCTGAAATAAACCCACCTTCTTCAACTAAGGTATTACCACCTTCATTAACTTCTGTTGATACAGATGAATTTGCAGCACTAGTATTGAAACCTAAAACTGGTCTTATAAAAACGAGTAGTGAAAGAACTCCAAATATTAATATTATTTTCTTCATTTTTTTCTGTTTTTGGTCAAATCAAAACATAAAATAAGTTAGTAGTCTTTAATAAAGACTTTATTTTACTTGAAACGACATTACCTAGTTTTATTCTAATTCTATCATTACTTCTCCTTGCAGAACTTGTTGTCCTACGGCAACATTAACAGCAGTTACAACTCCCGACTTTTCTGCAACGATACTATTTTCCATTTTCATAGCTTCAAGAACTAATAACAAATCATTCTCTTTAATAGTATCACCTACTTTTACATTGAGAGATAATACAATGCCTGGTATTGGTGCAGTAACTTTGGCTTTTCCTGAAGAACTTGGGTTTACTTTTACTGGTTCTACAGGTGCCGCTTTAGTTGGTCTACGAACAAGCGTTGGCGTTTTACTTGTTTTTATTTCTTCTTTCATTTTTACGGAATAACTTGTTCCGTTAACCTCCAAGTCTATCGTATTATTTTCTTGTGAAACAATTTTAACGCTGTAATTGTTTTCATTTATTTTGAATGTGAAATTTTTCATGTTCTTTTTGTGTTTCTTTAAGATTTACAATCTTTTATTATAGGCTCCGTATATTTTAGAACTCCAAGGAGAATATAATTTACGAGCCTGCTTAATAGTTAATATGGCATTTTCATCATCATGCTTTACATCAAGATACATATAAATGGCCGTAGAGATTGCTGCCGCTACTTCTCCTGTAAAATCCTCATTTACTTTTGAAGAAATCTCTGCAACTTTTTTATCTGGACCTTTTGTTATGATTTTGTATACATAAAGCATAAACGGTAATCCAAACTTAAAAAAGAGGGTTAGCAGCAGTAATCCACTAAAAACTATTATTAGACCAGTAAATAGAATAACATAGCCTTCAATTAACTTATCGGTATATAATAATATATGTGTCATTATAATGGAATATTTGAGTGTTTTTTTGGTGGATTTACTTCTTTCTTATTAGCTAATAATTCTAAAGCTCTAATAATTCTAAACCGTGTATTTCTTGGTTCAATTACATCATCTATAAATCCATATTTAGCAGCCACATAAGGGTTTGCAAACTTGGTGGTATACTCATTCTCTTTTTCTTCAATATAATGCTGTTTTTCGTCAGCATTCTCAATCTTACGAATGTTAGAACCTTCTAAAACCTCAACGGCTCCTTTAGCTCCCATAACAGCAATTTCTGCTGATGGCCATGCGTAATTTAAGTCACCTCTAAGTTGTTTACAACTCATTACATCATGTGCTCCACCATAAGATTTACGAAGTGTAATTGTTACTTTAGGAACGGTTGCTTCACCGTAGGCAAATAACAGTTTAGCGCCATGTAAAATAATTCCAGCATATTCTTGTCCTGTTCCTGGCAAGAAACCTGGCACATCTACAAGAGTTATAATAGGAATATTAAATGCATCACAAAAACGTACAAATCTAGCAGCTTTTCTTGATGCTTCAGTATCTAAAACTCCTGCATAATATTTAGGCTGATTCGCTACAATACCAACCGAATGGCCATTGAAACGTGCAAAACCAACTACAATATTTTTTGCGTAATTTCTGTGAACTTCTAAAAACTCACTATTATCTGTTATTGTTGTAATAATATCTAATATATCATAAGGCTGATTAGCATTTTCTGGAATAATGGTATTCAAGATATCATCTAATCGATCTATAGGATCTGACGTTGAAATCAACGGTGGATCTTCAAGATTATTTGAAGGCAAATAGCTTAACACTTTTCTAATGAGCAATAGGTTTTCTTCATCATCATCAGCTAAAAAATGTGATACTCCAGATTTAGTAGAATGAATTGTAGCTCCACCTAATTGTTCAGGAGTTACAACTTCTCCTGTTACAGATTGTACAACCTTAGGACCTGTAACAAACATATAACTTGTTTGATCTGTCATAATAGTAAAGTCTGTCAAGGCTGGAGAATAAACCGCTCCACCTGCACAAGGTCCTAAAATGGATGAAATTTGTGGAATAACGCCGGAAGCCATAATATTTCTTTGAAAAATTTCGGCATAACCAGCAAGCGATCTTACACCTTCTTGAATACGTGCACCTCCACTATCATTCAATCCTATTACAGGAACACCTATTTTCATAGCCATATCCATTATTTTACAAATTTTTAAGGCATAGGTCTCAGAAAGTGACCCGCCAAAAACTGTAAAATCTTGCGCAAAAATGTATACAATTCTTCCGTCAATAGTTCCGTGCCCTGTTACAACACCATCTGATAAATATTTTTCTTTATCTAATCCAAAAGACTTAGTTCTGTGAGTTACAAACATGTCAAACTCTTCAAAACTATCGTCATCTAATAGGATATCTATTCGTTCACGAGCTGTTAATTTCCCTTTAGCATGTTGAGAATCGATACGTTTTTCACCACCTCCCAATCTTGCTTTGGCTCTTTTTTCAATGAGCTCGTTAATTTTATCTTGATTTGCCATACCGTTATGTTTTTACTTATTTTTATTAATTGAAATTATTTTGGTTTTGAACAAAGTTCTGTAAGAACTCCTAAAGTAGATTTTGGATGTAAGAACCCAATATCTAAACCTTCTGCTCCTTTTCTGGATTCTTTATCAATTAGTGTTACACCTCGTTCTTCAGCTAATTTTAAGGCTTCGGTAGCATTATCTACAGCAAACGCTATATGATGAATTCCTTGTCCCTTTTTAGCAATAAACTTACCTATTGGCCCATCTGGAGATGTGCTTTCTAATAATTCAATTTTAGTATTACCCACTAAAAAAAACGCTGTTTTAACTTTTTGATCGGGTACTTCTTCTACCGAATAGCAAGTCATACCCAAAACGTCTTCGTAATACTTAATTGATTCCTCTAAGTTTTCAACAGCAATGCCTAAGTGCTCTATGTGTGAAATGTTCATAACTTATATATTTGTTTGATTTTATCCATTTAATATACGTCAAAATTAGAATAGGACTGTTTTTTAATTTATGACAGATATCATATAATAACAAAAAATTCATTTAGTTATTAACTATATCGTAATAGTTTTTTAAGGCTTACGTCTTATCTAATAATCTTATATTTGAAATATGCTATTAAACACCATTTTTTTAAAATTTTATAGGTTCTCTACACTTTTGGTTTTTTCTTGCATACTTTTTTATATCAGTTTTGCCTATGATTTAGTGAGGACAGATTATATAAAACTGATTATGCTGTATACGGCTTTATTTTATCTGTTTTATAAACTAACTATTTCTACCAAAAACGACATTACCTTTTTGTTAATTATATCTTTCTTGTTCAGGTTTATTTTTCTCTTTGCACTTCCAAATCTATCTCAAGATTTTTATCGTTTTATTTGGGATGGCAGAATGATTTTAGAAGGAATCAACCCTTATTTATTTACTCCAGAATCGTTTATCTCTAAAGGTGTTTTTCCGGTATATCAAGCCCAAGAATTATACAATGGCATGGGTGTTTTAAATGGCAGCCACTTTACCAACTACCCTCCTGTTAATCAACTTTGTTTTGTAATTGCAGGACTATTTGCAGGAAAAAGTATTTTGGGGTCTGCTATTGTAATGCGTATTATAATTATTTCAGCAGACTTGGGAACGTTTTATTTTGGAAAAAAAATTCTCGAAAAACTTAACATTCCTATTCACAATATATTCTGGTATATACTTAATCCATTCGTTATAATAGAACTCACGGGAAACCTACATTTTGAAGGAGTTATGCTCTTTTTTTTAGTATGGAGTTTATATCTATTACATCAAAAAAAATGGAAGTTAGCAGCCATTGTTTTTGCTTGTTCAATTTCCATTAAGCTCATTCCTCTAATATTTTTACCACTTCTATTTAAAAAGTTACAATGGAAAAAAAGCTTAGGTTTTTATGCCATAGTTGGCATTTTTAGCACTATTAGCTTTGCACCGTTTATGACTGCTAAATTTATATACAACTATCTTGAAACGGTAGCTTTATGGTTTCAACGTTTTGAATTTAATGCAAGCCTATACTACATTGCCAGAGAAGTTGGTTATTTGTTTAGAGGTTATAACGAGATTGGTATTATAGGAAAAGTTATTCCTATTATGGTTTTTATATTTGTTCTTACTATGTCTGTTTTAAAAAAAAATAAAACAACCGTTGAACTAATAACAAGCATGTTATTTGTACTAACGTTTTATTACTTTACAGCAACTACAGTTCACCCTTGGTATATTGCTTCACTGTTGCTTTTAAGTATTTTTACTAGATATAGATTTCCACTAATTTGGAGTTTTGTTGGCATATTAAGTTATTTGGCTTATACGAATTCAGATAACACTGAAAATCTATGGATAATTGCTTTAGAATACATTATTATTTATAGCTATTTTATTTGGGAAGTATTTATAAAAAAGGCCACCAAACTGGCAGCCTAAAATTACATTAACTATATTTTTATAGTTTTTCAAGTTTTATAATGGTATTAATGATTTCTTCATCCTCATAACCATCTTCATCTTTTGTTACTATGGTTTCTGTGGTATAGGTAATTTTAAATTTAGCTCCTAATAAAGCATCCGACTCCAAATCAAATTCTGAAGAAACTGCTTTGTTAATTTTTTGAAACGTTAACGTATATTCTTCATCTTGATTATCTTGATTTACGATAAAATTATAACCATAATCTTCATGCCCATCAAATACTGCTTCAATAGTTATTGGATCTTGATTAACTATATTGGTGGTATTTGTTTTTAGCGGTACAAATGAAAATAAAGGTATTATAAATAAAGTGACTACTGACAAATAAATTGTTTTCATAATTTGTATAAATATTTGATTCACAAGTATATACAAACAACTAATAATCTTAAAAAAATTAAAGTTCTTTTTTTACTTGTAACTATTAAAATGAAATTTTGTTTTGTTTCAGAAGTTTGCCACCTCAAGTCTGAAAATGCTTTTAGTAAAACTTTTTAGAGTTTTACATGTGGCGGGAGTGTATGTTTATTACGCTTTAAAAATGTCTTTAGATTCCTTGAATGTCTTAAATTCTAACATATATCCATTAGGGTCTTTAATAAAAAATGATATATGCTCTCCTAATTTATCTTTTAAATAAGTAGATTCTGTTACTAAATCTTCTTTAAAACTATTACATTTTGAATATATTGTATTCCAAGTATCTAAATCTACAATAACACCAAAATGAAATGACGGTAATATTTTGCCTTCAAAAATATAATTAGGTATATTAAAATTAAACTTTTTAGCTTTTATAAATGTTATTTGATGTCCGAACAAATTAATATCTATCCAGTTTTGAGTATTTCTACCATAACTAGCTCCAATACTATCAACATAAAATTTCTTCGTTTCTTTTATACTGATACAAGGTAACGACATATGAAATGGCGTGTCCATATTCAAGTAATTAAAGTGGCTTTAAACTTTCTACTCTATAAAAAACTAAATCTTCATCTGAGCTATCTACAACCTCAACATACGATACCTTAAATGATTTACCTATTAAGCTTTCATCATTTTTTAAATCAAATTGCTTTAAGGCTCTGGGATGGACTTCTTCAAAGGCCATATCTTCTCCCGTTTCAAATAAAAATTTAAAATAACCGTCTTCGTATGATATAAAAACAGCTTCTACCATGTTGTAATCTTTTAATCTAAATCAATTTCGTCTGAATTCTCATCAGGTGCTACTATATCTGGATCTTGTACAGCTTCTGGATCATCATTATCAAAATCTTCATAATCATCCTCATCATAATTTTCCATTGTCTTAACTAACTTAGTACTCACTTTAATAAGGTACTTTGTATCTTCAGTATCCACTTCTACAGCTTCAACTAGCTCGCTTTTAGCATTTTTAAATGAAATGATATCTTCTTCATCATAGCCATCAGGATATTTTTCTACTAAAAGCCCTAAAATTTCTGGTGTTAATTTTTTAAAGTCAACTATGACTCTTTTTCGGTTGTCTTTTTTATTCATAATTACATATCTAATAGGTAGGCAAAAATAAGTGGTGCAACAATAGTCGCATCACTCTCTATAATAAATTTAGGTGTGTTAATATCTAATTTACCCCAAGTTATTTTCTCATTTGGCACAGCACCAGAATAAGATCCATAACTTGTAGTTGAATCGCTTATTTGGCAAAAATAGCTCCAAAAAGGGGTATCTGTTCGTTCCATATCTTGATAAAGCATTGGGACTACACATATAGGAAAATCTCCTGCTATACCTCCACCTATTTGAAAAAACCCAATACCATTCTTTGAATTATCGGTATACCAATCGGCTAAAAAAGTCATATACTCAATACCCGATTTCATGGTACTTGCCTTAAGTTCTCCTTTAAGCACATAACTTGCAAAAATATTCCCCATGGTGCTATCTTCCCATCCAGGAACAATTATGGGTAAATTTTTCTCTGCTGCTGCATACATCCAAGAATCTTTTAAATCTATTTCATAATACTCCTCAAGAACACCAGACAGTAACATTTTGTACATATATTCATGAGGCAAATAGCGTTCGCCTTTTTCTTCGGCCTCTTTCCAAATTTTATAGATGTGTTCTTGTAACCGTCTAAAAGCCTCTTCCTCTGGAATACAAGTATCTGTTACTCTGTTTAATCCTTTTTCAAGTAAATCCCACTCTTCTTCTGGAGTTAAATCACGATAGTGTGGCACGCGCTTATAATGGGAATGTGCCACCAAATTCATAATATCTTCTTCAAGATTAGCGCCTGTACAGGATATAATTTGAACTTTATCTTGACGTATCATTTCGGCAAAAATCTTACCTAATTCAGCTGTACTCATAGCTCCTGCCAAAGATACCAACATTTTAGAGCCTTGTTTTAGTTGCGCTTCATAAGCTTTTGCTGCATCAACAACTGTAGCTGCATTAAAGTGCAGGTAGTATTTTTCAATAAAATTAGAAATTGCTCCTTTAGTATTCGTCATCATCATCAAATTTAGAAAAATTATTTTTTTGGTTTATACCTTCGTATGAATTATCATAATCATCATCCACGTTTTCATCTGCAAACTTATAACTTAACATTTTATAATAAAGCCTTGCCATTAAAAAATCTGAAGATGCATTTAATTCGTTAGGGCACAATCCTACCAAATCAAGTCCTACAATATTTTTCTCTTTAAACAACTTGCTTAAAAAATCTAAAGTTTCATACCAAAATAATCCGCCTGGTTCTGGTCTTGCAACAGACGTCATAATTGAAATATCTATTGCTGATAAATCAAACGTAATATAAACATTATCCGTCATTTGGTCAATAGCTGAATCTATCCATGTATCATCAATAGCCATTTCATTGGCAAAATATATTTTATCTTCATCTATAACCGTTTTTTCAATAGCACTCATAGAACGAACCCCAACTTGAATTAAATTGGTTGTTTGGCTAGCCTCGTAAAGAGCACAATTTTCGTGTAATGATGATCCTTTGTAAGTTTTTAATAAGTTGGCATGTGCATCTACATGAAGCACTGTTAAACTATTAAAACATTCATTAAAAGCACGAATGGCACCAATAGATATGGTATGGTTTCCTCCAACCAGTGTTACAAACTTATTTTTTTTGATATATTTTTTAGCAGATTGATGCACTGCATTAACCATAGCTTCTGCCGATGAGTCTTCGGTAATTGCATCAGCTAAATAAACACCTTGTTTATAGACTTCTGTATCTGTTTCTATATCGTATAGTGTAATGTCCTCTGATGCTTGTAAAAAAGCTTCTGGCCCCATTTTAGATCCTTTTACAGAATCATTTGTCTCACCATAAGGAACAGGAATCAGCACAATTTTTGCTTGTTCTAACTTAGAAAATTCCTCTGGAATTCCTGCATACGTTTTATTATTCATTATAACCTAAAATTTTAAGTAAGTCTTCACTTTTTTGTTGTTCACTAAATAATTTCTGAGTAAGGTTTCCATTCTCATCCTTATCTATTAAAATATGTTTTGGTGACGGAATTAAACAATGTTGTAAACCGCCAAACCCACCAATAGTTTCTTGATACGCTCCCGTATTAAAAAAGCCAATATACAAAGGTTTTTCTTTATTATACTTTGGCAGATAAATTGCATTCATATGTTGTTCGCTATTGTAGTAATCATCACTATCGCAAGTTAAGCCTCCCAAAAGCACACGTTCGTACGTATCATTCCACCTATTTACTGGCAACATTACAAAACGCTTATTAATGGCCCAAGTATCTGGTAATGTTGTGATGAACGAGGAATTAATCATATTCCATTTTTCACGGTCGTTTTGTTGTTTTTGGTACAGCACTTCATAAATAGCACCGCCACTTTCACCTACGGTAAAGCTTCCAAATTCTGTGAAAATATTGGGCACTTTTACTTCTTCTTCATCACAGACAAGCTTGATTTGGTTAATGATTTCATCAACCATGTATTCGTAGTCATAATCAAACGCCAATGAGTTTTTTATGGGGAAGCCACCACCAATATTCAAGCTGTCCAATGAAGGACATATTCTTTTTAAGCTCACATAAACCTTCAAACATTTTGATAGCTCATTCCAGTAATAGGCATTATCCCGAATGCCAGTATTGATAAAAAAGTGTAGCATTTTTAACTTTACTTTTTTATTATCTCTCACTTGCTTATTGTAAAACGGTACAATGTTTTTATAACCAATTCCTAGTCTCGATGTATAAAACTCAAATTTGGGCTCTTCTTCAGAAGCTATTCTAATTCCTATATTGAATTTCCCTTTTATCTCTTCTGATAAAAGATCAATTTCTTCATAATTATCAATAATAGGAATGCAGTTTTTATGACCGTTGTTTATTAAACGTGCAATATTTGTTACGTATTGGGCTCGTTTAAATCCATTACTTATAACAAATGTCTTATCGGTAATTTTACCTTCTCGTTTTAAATTTTCAACAATATCGATATCAAAAGCCGAAGACGTTTCAATATGAATATCATTTTTTAAAGCTTCGTTTAAAACATGCTTAAAATGAGAACTTTTGGTACAATAACAATAATTGTATTTTCCTTTATATTTATTCTTCTTGATTGCTTTTGTAAACCAGCCTTTGGCTCTATTTATGTTATTAGATATTTGGGGCAGGTAAGTAAACTTTAATGGCGCACCATAAGTTTCGACCAATTCCATTAAATCAATATCATGAAATTGAAGATTCTTATCCTCCAACTTAAATTCTTCTTGCGGAAAATCAAAAGTTTGGCTAATAAGGTCAATGTATTTAGTATTCATTATTTTTTATCTGGTATAAATCTCTCAAAAAATTTTCATTTACAAGTTATAAAATCAATAATTAATGAGAAAATCAAATTTGTTTTTGGGTGCAGGTTGTTGGCACAAAACCATTAACATGTTGGCTTGATATAATTGAATACATGGAAGTTAGCTTTAAAATTCGGTTGCTTAATCTAAAAACTGCTTTTGAACATAACTTCCTAATGCCCATAAGCCCGAACATAGAAACATATTTCAAAACTGTTCAGCTAAATGCATTACAAATGAAATATAAAAAATTGAATTTTAAGCTTTTTTTTTATTTTTTTTTAAAGAACACAACCAATTAAACTACAGCATTTTAAGCGTATTTAATTCTTGTTCTGTAAGATGTTTCCAATGTCCTCGAGGAATATCTTTTTTGGTAAGATGGCCAATTGCCACACAATCTAGACTGATAATTTCATATTTTAAATAATCAAAAATAGTTCTGATAATCGTATTGCCTGTATTTTTGATTTTTAAGCCAATTTCTTTTTTTGAAGCTCCATCAATATAGCTAATTTCTTCAACAGCAATTAACTTGCCTTCCACCTTAAACCCTTGCTGGATTTTTTTTAAATCCTCTAGCTTTAAATTTTTGTCCAATTCAATATGGAACAAACGTGTTACTCCGTTCTTGGAGTTTGTAAACTTATCTGCTATAACTTCATCATTTGTAAACAACAATAACCCTTTAGAGTTTCTACCTAAACGACCTATTGGTTTAATGCGCGATGTTGTAGCATTTGCCACCAAATCCATCACAGTTCTTCCCTTACCTTCGCTGGTAGTCGTAGCAAACCCTTTGGGTTTATTTAATAGTACGTAGGCTTTTTTCTCTGGGTTTATTCTGGCACCATCGTAACGAACCTCATCGCCAATCTTAACTTTATACCCCATCTCTGTAATTATTTTTCCATTTACAGAAACCAAACCTGTGGCAATATGTGTATCGGCTTCCCTACGCGAACAAACACCCGAATTAGCGATATACTTATTCAACCTAACTTCACCTGGATTAGATGATTGCAATTTGTTGTTTCCAGAAGATTTAGATGTGGCCACCTTTGGCTTTACAGGAGCATTACCTCGTGCATAACTTTTTGAGCGACTATTATTAGATCCTCTTCCTGAAACTTTTCCTTTTCCTTTACTTCCTTGATGTCTACTCATTTTTATTTATTTTGTGCAAAGATACTTTATAAATTACGATTTATTGATGTTCAATTCCATTTACTAATGCTTTCAGCAAAAAATATTAAAACAGTCTATTTGACACAACATTTACATCAATTAATAGAATGCAAAACACGCCAAATACAATAATGAATTTTAAAATATTATGAAGAATTAAGTAATGTATTTTTGTTTTAGATTTCCATAAAAGCATTAAAAAAACAATCAACAAAACAATACTTATATAAAAGTATATATACATATACCCTACTTGAAATTTATACAACAAAAGAAAAGTTGGGATTAATGTTAAAACTGATAACACCGTTAACATAATCTTTGATACATTTTCTCCGTAAACAATAGGAATAGTCTTGTAATTTAGCGCTAAATCTCCCTTAATATTTTCTAAATCCTTAGTAAGCTCACGCATAGATAAAATTAAAAACAAAAACGTAGCATGAACAAAAATAACGTGTTCAAAATTTTTATAATATATAAAAACAGCGAAAAAAGGGGTAATAGTTAAAATGGCAGACGTTAAGTTGCCAATAAAAGGTAGTTTTTTTAATTTATGCGAATAAAACCAAATACAAAAAATATAAACTGAAAAGAATAACACGGCTTTAAAAGACACATAACTTGCCAAAACAACGGCTATAAAGTTTAAAACAAAATAAAAAGACAACTTGGTATGTTGGTTTACTAACCTATCTAATTTAGATTTTATGGGTTTATTGATTAAATCCTTTTCAGAATCATAAAAATTATTAATAATATACCCCGCAGCAATAGTAACAGCCGATGCTAAAACAATTACAAATAAATTAGGATCAAAAAGAACTTGTCTTAAAGGTTTATCATGCGCTAAAATATATATTGAAGCCAAATATTGCGCTAAAACAATAATTAAAATATTGTAGCCTCTTACTACAGAAAACATACTAAAAAATTTAATTAGAATATGTTTCTGCTTTCTTGTTAACATAAAGAATAATTAAAAGATTCTTGTGAAAGATATCGTGTACTTGTAAAACTAGAAATTATAAACCACTTCTAATTTATAATCTTCAAGGGCTTGTTTAGCCTTTTCAATATCCTCTGTAAAACCAAGAATATAGCCACCCCCACCTGAACCACAAAGTTTTAAATAGTAGTCATTAGTTTTAAGACCCTTTTTCCAAAGCTCATGAAACTCTTTAGGAATCATTGGTTTAAAATGATTTAAAACAACTTTTGATAATTGTTTGGTGTTTTTAAACAGCGATTTAATGTCGCCTTTTAAGAAATCATCAACACAAGCATCGGTATGTTTTATAAACTGATTTTTAATCATATTACGAAACCCCTCTTGTTTCATATTCTCCATAAAAATACTTACCATAGGAGCCGTTTCTCCTATAATACCGCTATCAATTAAAAACACAGCACCTTTACCATCTGTTGACTGAGATGGAATTCCTGTTGCCTCAATATTATCTTTTGAATTGATTAAAATAGGAATACTTAAATAACTATTTAAAGGATCTAACCCTGAAGACTTACCGTGAAAAAAAGATTCCATTTCAGAGAAAATAGACTTTAACTTTAAAAGTTTTTCTCTTGTTAGGTTTTCTAAAACGGTTATTTTATCAAAAGCATATTTATCATAAATAGCAGCTACTAAAGCACCACTACTCCCAACTCCATAACCTTGCGGAATAGATGAATCAAAATACATACCCGCATTTACATCATCACGTAGCGAATCAATATCAAACCTCACTAATTCAGAACTAATACCTTCTAAATACGTTACGAAATGCTTTAAACTTTCATTTGATTTTATGGCATTTTCAGAAAGTTGTGAGTCTTTTTTCAAAGCACCGTTATAAAAACTATAAGGAATTGATAATCCTTTAGAGTCCTTAATAATTCCATACTCTCCAAAGAGCAAGATTTTCGAATAAAAAAGCGGTCCTTTCATTAACTAAACAGGTTTTGATTTTTAAAGTTACAATTGTTTTGCTCCAAAACCAATTATGTCGCAAATATAATGTCCATTTTGGCAATATACAACTAATTCATTCTTAATGAATTCTAAAATTTCAGAAGCATCCTTTTCGGGGTACAACACATGTACATTAGCACCTGCATCTAAGGTAAAACTAACTGGCAACCCTGTATTTTGTCTAAACTGCCATATTTTATTGATAATCTCCAAGGTATTTGGTTTCATTAAAATAAAATAAGGAAGGCTTGTCATCATCATCGCATGAAGCGTTAAGGCCTCACTTTCTATAATCTCAATAAATGCAAAAATATCACCAGATTTAAAAACATCTATCAATTTTGATAGGTTCCCATTTGCTTGTTTAAAACGCTGTTCTGCAAATGGATGATTATGCATTAAATTATGTCCAACCGTACTACTCACTTGTTTTTCACCTTTATCAACTAACAAAATCGTGTCTTGGTAGTTTTTAAAGTTTTCATGTACTTTATAAGGGTATTTTGTTCCAAAAAGATTACTACTTCCTTCTATTTCTGGGTATTCTCCCCAAACAATTAAATCGCCTTCTACACTTCGACAAGCACTTCCTGAGCCTAAACGTGCTAAAAACGATGCTTTTTTATTAAAGTAATCTGTTGTGGTTTCTGGACTTAACATCTTTTCAACACTCATTAAACACATGGACAAAGCACTCATACCACTAGCAGACGAGGCTATACCGGAACTATGTGGAAAAGTATTACTGGTTTCAATAGTAAAATGATAATCTTTTAAAAAGGGCAAATAGACTTCAATACGCTTGAAAAACGTTTCAATTTTTGGCTTAAAATCGTCTTTTTTGTCACCATCTAGAAAGACATCAAATGAAAAACTATCCTGATTCTCTTTTTTATAAAAATGCAGGGTTGTTGTTGTTTTACAGTTATTAAGCGTAAAACTAATGGATGGATTTTCTGGAATTTGGTTTTTCTTTTTCCCCCAGTATTTTACCAAGGCAATATTGCTAGGCGATGCCCATGTAACACTACCTTTTTCAATTGATTTTGAATACGTTTTTGGAATGAAATCTTGCTCGGTCATAACAACTAATCTGAACACAAAGATAGTAACTTTACGATAGTTTTATAGTTTCTTGTGGTAGCACTGACTTTTAATTTTTGTTCAAAAAAATTATTGTTGCATTTTGCTTTTCCGTAACCTGTTGAGCTAAAAAAATAAACGCATTCATCCGTTATATAAAATTCTTCATTAGGATATTTGAGCAATTTAACACCTTCAACTAAGCTTTCATCTGGTTTTTGATGTAATAAAGTAAAGTAACTTTGCTCTGTTTTCTCTTTTGAAAAAGGAGTTTGAGTCAAAATCTCTTTTAGCTGCCTGGATGTTTTTACCAATACAGGAACCTCAAAACCAAAATGTGATTTAATTGCTTTTTGAATACCATCCTCTAACCCTTTCTTACTCTTTCCCAAAGATTGAAAAATCACATTACCACTTTGAATATAGGTTTGCACATGACTGAGCCCTAACCCAGAAAGCAAATCACGTAATTCGGCCATTGGGACTTTTTTTTGTCCGCTAACATTAATTCCCCTAAGCAACGCAATATATGTTTTCATTTATTTTGAAATATGTTTCGCTACAATAAACGCACTTGTCCAGGCATTTTGAAAATTGAATCCACCCGTAACAGCATCAATATTTAGTATTTCTCCTGCAAAATATAGGTTTTTAAACAGCTTACTTTCAAAGGTTTTAAAATTAACTTCTTTTAAATCGATACCACCTGCCGTAACAAATTCTTCTTTAAAGGTACTCTTTCCGTCCACGTAAAAAATAGCCTTTGTTAGTTGATTAGCCAAAGCTTCTAATTGTGTTTTATTCATATCTGCCCAACGTATTTCAACATCTATTTGAGATGCTAGAATCAATTGCTGCCACAACCGTTTTGGAAGCTCAAATTGTGCTGATTTAAAAACCGTTTTTTTAGCTAAATCTTGTTTTAAAACCTTCAAAGCGTCTAAACAATCCTCAAATAGCTTTCTAATAAAATTAATTTCTATTCGAAATTTATAGTCGCGTTTAGCTAATTCCAAAGCACCAAAAGCCGATAGTTTTAAAATCGCAGGCGCACTCATTCCCCAATGGGTAATTAACAAAGGCCCTTCTGAAAACAAATCCGTATCAATAACTTTAATTTCAACATTAGATGCCACAACACCAGGAATATCTTTGATTCGTTGATCTCTAATATTGAATGTAAACAACGAAGGAACCGGTGGCGAAATAGAATGCCCCAAATGTTCTAAAAGCTTCCAAATTTTTGTATTACTTCCTGTGGCAACAACTAATTTCTCCGTTTTGAAATTTTCTTTTGATGTTTCAATCTCCCAAAATTCATTATCAGTTTTAAAAGATGTTACTGAATGATTATAATATATTTCGACCTTATGCTTTTTAGCTTCCTCAAGAAAACAATCAATAATGGTTTGCGATGAATTTGACACGGGAAACATGCGTCCGTCGTCTTCAATTTTCAGTTCAACACCGCGTTTTTCAAACCACTCTATCGTATCACCTGTCATAAATTGATGAAAAGGCCCCAATAATTCCTTTTCGCCTCTTGGATAATTTAATACCAATTCCTGCGGTATGAATTCTGCATGCGTTACGTTACAGCGACCTCCTCCAGAAATTTTTACTTTCCCTAGTCCTTCTTTTCCGCGTTCTAAAATAGCGATATTTAACGTTGGATTTTGTTCGGCTATATTAATAGCTGCAAAAAAACCAGCAGCACCACCTCCAACAATAATCACATCTTTTTTAATCATAACCTATCTGGATAATCCGAAATAATACCATCAACGCCATAACGCTTCATTCGGAGGATGGTGTCAGCATCATTCACAGTCCACGTATTCACTTTAAAACCTTTAGATTGTGCTCGTTTAACATTCTCTTTGGTTAGTAATGCAAAATTAGGGTGAATAGCAACTGCGTTTATAGTTTTGGCAAGCTCTAACGCTTCAAACACACTCGCTTTTGTTAAAACACCTAAAGGAATATTTTTATTGAGTTTAAATACATCTTCCAATTCATGATGCTGAAAACTAGACACCAAAAAGTCGCTATATTCCCAACCTTTTTGGTTGATATATGTTTCAATAACTTCGGCTGTTTTTGCTGCTGTACATCTGCCTTTCAACTCTATATTCAACAAACATGTTCTATTAATAACATCTAAAACTTCTTCTAACGTCGGTATTTTGTAATGATTACTAACTTGTAATTGTTTCAACTCAGAAAGTGGCATTTTACCAATTTCTCCTGTTCCATTAGTCATCCTATCTAAGGTAAAATCATGAAACACAACCAACTCTCCCGAGTCACACAGATGCACATCTATTTCGATACCATCTACTCCAAAATCTAAAGCTTTTTGTATTGATTCAATCGTATTTTCTGCCACATATGCTTTGGCACCTCGATGTCCCATTTTTTGCATTCTGTCTTTTTTATAACGTGTTATTTGTTTAAAGGTCGCATTAATCCTTCTTGAGCAACCGAAGCTACCAATTTACCGTCTCTTGAAAATATGTTTCCTCTAGCAAAACCACGCGCATTCGATGCATTTGGAGATTCCATTGAAAACAACATCCAATCATTAAAATTAAAATCTCTAAAATACCACATAGAGTGGTCTAAACTTGCTGTTTGTGTATTGCCCCAATGCGCCACACTTGCATGTGGATTAAGTGCCGAGACCAAAATATTATAATCTGAAATATAGGTTAATACTTGTTGCTTAGTAGCTGCATCAAGATTTTTAACATCACCTTTCAACTTAAACCAAACATTGCTAAACGGTGGCAAATCTTTCTTATCTAACGGATTGACAATTTCTACTGGTTTAAACTCAATGGGACGCTCAATTTCAAAAAAGGCCTTCAGACTTTTTGGTAAATGATCTCCAAACTGATGTAAAATATCGTTCCAACTAAGCAACTCTTCTGGTTGTTTTAAATCAGATTTCATTTCAATTTGATGATTGTAACCATCTTCTTTTTTATGGAACGACGCAGACAAAATAAAAATAGTAATATTATTTTGCTGAGCTGTTACTCGCCTTACCGAAAAACTTCCTCCGTCTCTTACCAAACTTACACTGAATACAATTGGCAAATGTAATTGCCCTGCTTCTAAAAAATAGGCATGCATGGAGTGTAAAATACGCCCATTATGAATGGTTCTGCATGCAGCATTAATGGCTTGTGCTAAAACTTGTCCACCAAATACATATTGATTTCCAATGGTTTTACTGTGCCCAACAAACTGAGTATCATCAACTTTTTCTAGAATTAAAAGATCTAATAAATCTTGAACTGAAGTCATTTTTCGCTTTATTTTTTGAATTTATAAAGCTATTAAAATACATTGGCAATTAATATAAATCTATATGAAATTTACTGTTTCTCCAACAAAACAATATCAAATTCAGAATCTAAGATAACTTTACCCTTACTGACTGTTACATTCTGATTTGAATAAGCATCGTGCAACATCTCACCATCCTTAAATATTTTGGATACATCAAGGGTTTTTATTCCTTTTGGTAAATCCAATCCTACAACAACCAAATCATTGTATGGTCCTTTAGAATAACTTCTATAGAAGAGATAAGGCTTTTGAGTAATCATTTGATGAATACCCGCTCCAATTGCTGGGTGGTTTGCCCTGAATCTCCCTAATTTTTGTGAATGTAACAAAAGATTTTTTGTGTTTTGATTGGTTTGAATAGAATCCCAATTCATAAAAGACCGAAGCGTAGCATCTCCCACAGTACCATCAATTATTAATGGACGAGCTGTTTCATCACCGTAATATATTTGTGATGTTCCAGATGTCAACAATAATTTTGTGATAGCCTCGTATGGCTTTTCTCTTTTAACATCAAAAGGGCTACCATCATCATGTGATGTCACATAATTTAATGTGCCAAATCCTTTTAATTGATTATGTAACAGTTTTGAATATTTAGAGAATGTGGCTTCATAAGAATTTTTAGCATCTGATTTAAATTCAAAATTTATTAAGCTATGAAAACTATGGTCAAAGAAATTAACTTGCTTATCACCATAATCAAAAATCTGTCCGGAGCTAATGTTATAATTATATACTTCTCCCACCAAATAAAATGGATTATCATCTAAAACCTTATCAGGGTTATTCTTTTTCCATTGAGAAAAAGAATAGTCACATTCATCTCTAAACTCTTGCCATACATAAGATTCTGTATGCTTAACTGTATCAGCTCTGTACCCATCAATACCAAATTCTTTAATATAATCTGTCAACCATTTAATGATATAAAAACGAGGAGCTCTTGGGTAGCCTGTTCGTTTAAAAAACGCATCTAATTCTGCAACTTCTTTATCATAACGCCCTTCTGCTTTCCACTTTTCAACTAATAACGGAGGTAATGCTACACTATCATTACTCTCAGTCTTAATATCAGGTAAATTTTCAACTAAGTTACATGTTACAGTCCCTTCATAATCTTTATAATCACACTTATCCCCAGTTCGTACCCAATCTTTAGGATAAACCTTGTCTAAATCTGTTACAGGCCCTGTATGATTTATCACTGCATCAAGGACTATTCTGATTCCTTTTTTATGGGCAGCCTCTACTAATGCTTTTAAATCGTCTTTGGTTCCAAAATTAGAATCTAGTGCCGTCCAATCTTTTGCCCAATAGCCATGATATGCATAAGTAACGCCTGTCCCTTCATCTGTTGCACCATGAATTTGTTCTACAACGGGTGTTAGCCAGATGGCATTTACACCTAAATCTGTAAAGTAGCCTTCTTCTATTTTTTCTGTTATTCCTTTAATATCACCTCCTTCAAAGCCTCTTAATTTTCCTGTTGTTTTTGTTCTATTAAAATTAATATCATTTAAAGTATCTCCATTATTGAACCTATCAACCAACAAAAAGTATAGATTTGCACCATTCCAAACAAATGGCACTTCCTTTTTTACTGTATCCTTACTATTCTCATCGTTCGACTTACAGCTTAACATAGTTAAAACAGCCAATAGTATAACTAAAAATTTATGCATAACTTAATTGATTTTAAGGACAAATGACTCCAATGGTTTAAGTGAAATATTAGCTGAAGCTGAATTATTTTGAACTTGTAATGTTGGTTTGTACAAATGATACAATTGATCTTCTAACTGGTAAGTTTTGTCTTCTAAATCCCAAGTTTCGACAATATCTTCAGGAAGTTTTAAATTAAACTCATAACTTTTTTCTGAATCAAAATTGGTAACAATAATTAGTTTTTCTGAATCACTCCATCGTACAAAAGACAAAACCTTATCGGTATAATTATCGGTGTTTTTTCTATTGAATAAATGAATATCTTCATAGTTTCCCATTAAGGCACTACTGTTTATGGTGAAGTTTAACAGGCGTTTATAAAAATCTCGTAATGCCAATTCATCTTGCGCGGACTGCCCACCATCAAATTGCTTATTATTTACCCATCGTTGCAAATGTGGTACCCCTATATAATCATAAATAGAGGTTCTGGAAGGTTTTCCAAATCCAGCATCTTCTGCTCCGGGTTCGCCCAATTCCTGTCCAAAATATATCATGGTTGGCGAAGTCCCAATGGTTGCAGACACTACCATGGCTGGTTTTCCTTTTTCTGCACTTCCTGCAAATTCAGGACTAGCTATTCGCTGTTCATCATGGTTTTCCAAAAAATGAACCATGTGACTTTCAATGTCTTTTAAATCATCTTGTATAGGTGGAATATTGTCGGTTTTGCCATAACCTTGCATGACATGCTTTATGGTATCATACAACTGAACTTTGTCGTACAAATAATCCATTTTACCCTTTTTGAGATAATCTCTGTATAAACTTGGGTTGTACACTTCTGCCAGTAAAAAAGCATCAGGTTTTTTCATCTTAATATTAGAATTCATATAACTCCAAAATTCTACAGGTACCATTTCTGCCATATCATATCTAAAGCCGTCTACACCAAAATCTAACCAATACAAGGCAATATCTCTAAATTTAATCCATGAATTTGGAACCGTTTTATCTTTCCAAAATTCAAAATGACTTTTATAATTCTCATTTTCAAACCCTTCTGGTAGCAAATTAAAATCCTTTCTTCCTTCTGGAGAAATGCCATAATTAATTTTAACGGTTTCATACCAATCATTTAAATTCGGCTGAGATACTCTAGCTCCATTACCGGTCCATTTTGCTGGACTCTCATCAAAATAACCATCACTTAAAGGATTATATTCACCTCCTAAAGGCTTATGATCTTTTAAACCTTCTGGAACTTGAAACTCTTCTCCGGGGTTGTAATAAAAATTATTGTTTACGCTATAAACAACAGTTGTATCATCTTTTGCTCCAAAATCTTCAATCCCTTCAGGCTTTGATAAACTATGATAATTTCTAGCGACATGATTAGGAACAATATCTATGATTACTTTTAACCCTGCTTTATGCGTTCTTTCTATAAGTTCTTTAAACTCTTCAAGTCTGTTGTTTACATTTTCGGCTAAATCGGGGTCTACATTATAATAATCCTTTACAGCGTATGGTGACCCAGCTCTACCTTTTACCACATCTGGATCATCATTTGAAATTCCGTATTTTGTATAATCTGTTATAACATCATGATGAGGCACACCAGTATACCAGATATAGGTAACTCCCAAATCCTTGATTTCCTGTAACGCTTTATCCGTAAAATCATTAAACTTACCAACACCGTTTTCTTCAATGGTTCCCCACGGCTTATTGGTTGAATTCGTGTTTCCAAATAAACGTGTAAACACCTGATAAACAACTTGCTTATTCTGGTTTCCGTTAACTTTCTTTGTAGGCTGAATATCCGTTTTCATAGGTTTTTTACAAGCAAAACATAGTACTAAAATTAATAGTGGCAAATTTCTATAGGTTTTAATCATCGTACTAATTTTTAAATTTTTATTTTAATTTCTAACTCATTCTTTGTATTCCATGTTATAGGAACAATTACTATTTTAGTATCCTTATTCCATTTAAATTCAACACGTTTACCCTCAACTTTTATTCGTTTTGGTTCTTTTTTAAAATTGTGAACAATGAGTTCGATGTGTTTGGTTGAAGGAGTATAGTTTTGTCCTATTTCAGATTCAAATTCAAACTCAACCTGTCTTTTTTCAGACTCAAATTCAAATTTTAACAGTTCATAGTGTCCGCTTTCAAAAGCTTTTGATGTTTTTCCATCGTCATTGTAAAACTGGCGTTCACTTTTAACTATTGAAGTGTCATTATAATAATGCAGTTCCAAATCATTTCCATTATATGCTTCGGTACTTTGCATGGGTTTTGCCATTAGTACAAATGCTCCTCCTCTTACAAAAGTTGGGATAGAATTTTCCTTGGTTTTAACGTCTCTGGTCTGTCCGCCTTCAATGACCTCATTGGTATAAAAATCAAACCAATTGTTGTTTTTAGGAAAGTAAACTTCTTTTGTATAAACGCTATCTTTTAAAATAGGAGACACTAAAAAATCATGACCCCATAAATATTCTGACGCCTTAGTTTTAAGAGAATCATTATCTGGTTCTTCAAAAAACAAGGGGCGCATTAATGGTGCTCCAGTTTGATTATTTTGAAAAACAAGATTGTAATTATATGGCAATAACTTATAACGTAATTCTATAGATTGTTTGGCGAGTGCTTTTGCTTTTTCACTTCTAAAAACAGGTTCACTTGGCACTTCTTCTTGTGCGTGAGGTCTATAAACAGGTTGAAAAACGCCATACTGCAACCAACGTGTATACAAGTTATCGTCTAAATTGGCCCCTGCAAATCCTCCTAAATCAGAATGCATATAAGCCAGTCCTTGCATGCCCATTTGAAGCGCAATTTCTGGTTGCGATTGCAAGCCTCCCCATGTTCTATTCACATCGCCAGACCAAGGAATGAGTCCGTAACGCTGAGCACCAGAATACCCCGCACGCATTAAAATAAATGGTCGCTTATTTGGAAAATCTCTCTGATAACCTTCGTAAACCAAACGTGCCCAATCCATTCCGTAAATGTTATGAACTTCATCGGCTGTTCCTATTGCATGTTTTAACCACGACGGATGCAGTTCTGGCTCTCCTAAATCACCCCAAACACCTTCTACTCCTTTATTTGCTAATCCTTTATAAATATTCCAAAACCATTGTTCTGCTTTTGGTTTGTAAATATCAATCAAACCTGTATTTCCAAAAAAGAAATCATACGTAGCGGGGTTACCAAGAGAATCTTTCGCCAACACATCCTTGTTAACAGCTTCTTGCCAGCGCTTTGATGTTGTTAAAACAAAAGGTTCTGTTATTAATACGGTCTTTACACCTTTACTTTTTAAACGTGACACCATCCCTTCAAAATCTGGAAAAGAATCCTTATATACTTGAAGATTACCCATGGTTCCTTTTACCTCTTTCCCAAACCAGTATAAATCTAAAATGACCGCATCAACAGGAATATTTTCCTCTTTAAATTTGTCAATGGTAGCTTCAACCTCTTGCTGTGAATGATACCCAAACCGACTCGAAAAATTACCTAAAGCCCATCGTGGAGGCATAGGTTGTTTCCCCGTTAAATCTGTATAATTATTTATAAGGTCTAACCATGAATCTCCAACAATAACTTGATAGGTTTTGCGACCAGAAATAGTTTCGTAACTAAGTGTATTATCCTTTTTACTGTCTAAATCTAAAAATCCAATAGGTGCATTATCAAAATGAACTATATATTCTTTAGAAGACATCACAACTGGTAGCGTGAAATTCATGAGTTCTGAATGAGTTTCATACCCATAATGTGCTCTGTTATACAACTGCAAACGGTAATCACGCCTATTCATTCCTAAAGCTCGTGCTCCTCCTCCATATAAAATCTCGTCTTTGGTGAGATTGAATTGAATGGTTTCTAAACTATCTGTTTTTATATAGCCTGCTTTTTCTGAAATGATTGGTTTTCCCTTATAGGAATACGATATTTGGAAAGGCTGTTTTTGAATTGAAAGTGAAATTCCTTCTGTTTTATAGACAATATAATCTTGAGTCTCTATCAACTCTGATTTTACTATTTCTGGTCTTAAAATAACAGCATGCGATTTTGGATTGAATGTTTCTCCTTTAGGAATAAAACTAGTTTCAACAATGTACGGATTATAAAATTCTATGCGATAGATTCCGTCAGACACCTTTATTTCTAAATGATTTCCTTTCTCCGTCGCCTCTTTAAATAACCTATAAGTGTTTTGCGACAGTAAATGTCCACCTAAAAAGAGAAATATTATAAAAACTTTAAAAATCTTCATTTTGTTTTTAATTTTTTTCGGAAAACAACCAACATATCGCATCTGTAAATCCTGACCTCCAAAGAGATTCATTGTGAGTTCCGTTAAGAACAATCTTTTCCTTTATATTATGTTCAGGGAAATTTTGATCCTTCATTAAAACTATCATTTGATTTATGTTTTCAACCATTGCTTCACTCTCACTATCACCAGCCATATAGTAAAGCTTAGAATTACGGGCGTTTTTAACATGGGCTTTCGTGAATGAAAAACATTCATCTGCATACCAAAAAGAAGGTGAAAAAATAGCAGCTTTACCAAACACATCTGATCTTTTTATTGCTGCATACTGTGAAAATAAACCACCCATCGAAGATCCTATAATAGCTGTATTAGCACTATCGGGTTTTGTTCGACAAAGTTTATCCACTTGGGGTTTTAAAGTGTTAACAAGAAAGTTTAGAAATGCCGCTCCTTCACCTATTCCGTATTTTTTATTATCCCAAGCCGAATATTCATTTATTCGTTTTTCATTTCCATGATTAATAGCTACAACAATAAAACTTTTTCCTTTTTGATTGTATAGCGTATTAAGTTGTTCATCTACTTCCCACTCTCCAGAATAAGAGGTGGCGGTATCAAAGATATTTTGCCCGTCCAACATATATAAAACAGGATAGTTTTCCTCTGTCTCATTATAATTTGGTGGTAAGTAAATAGATATTTTTCTGGTTCTATTAAGTTGGGGTATTTTAAAATATTCAGAAAAAACAAATACATTTTTTGCAGCTGTAGAAACTTTTGGTTTGTTTAAACCACTAGGCGAAGTCCAATTCGAAATGGCAATATACACGGTATCATTGGGCTTTTTGAACATATAGTTCCTGTTTTCAATATCGCTTCCATCTTTATTACATTCTACAGTATCCCAACTACCTAATGTGAACTTATAGTTAAGAGCCTCTTTATATTCAGGAATTGTAATACTAAACACATTCTTTTTGTGCTTGAGCTTATAGGCTTCTTGTCCTCCAGACCAGCCTTCAAAATTACCAGATAGATATACCGAATTAGTCTCTAATGTTTTTTCAGGAAATTCATTAACTATAAAAGTTACTTGTGCTGATGACTTTAACACCATTAAAAAAGAGAAAAAAAACAGCAATCCTTTTAACATTCCAAATATCTTTTATTCAAGCTTTGTAGTTAATAAAAGAACCCCTTCTTGTTTTAATTCTAAAGTATCACCCCACTCAAAAACCTCATCAGTAATTATATTTTTAACTGCTTTACCTTTGAGCCCTATTTCTTCAAATCTATCTAAATCAAGAGTTGTCTCATGCTTGTTTTTGTTTAAAATGCTTACTACAATCTCGTCATTTAGCACTCTAAACAAAACATAAATGCCTTTTTCTGGAGCAAAATGAATAGTTTTACCCTCATGAATGGCATTACTGTGTTTTCTATAATTCACCAGTTTTTTTACAAACAATTGCATATCTTTTTGAGCATCTGTTAACCCTTCTCCCGTAAATGCGTTAACAGTATCTCCTTCCCAGCCTCCTGGAAAGTCTGAACGAATTAAACCATGATCACCAGGTTTTGCCGAGTCACTCATCAATATTTCGGTACCATAATAAAATTGTGTGATTCTTGGTACCGTGAAAACATAGGCTAATGCCATTTTTGTTTTAATAACATCCTCATGCAATTGGGTAAATATTCTACTCATATCATGGTTATCAGGAAAAATCATAAAATCTTCAGGTTTTGCATAATGAAAATCATTTGCCAAACCTTCATACATTTTTACAAATCCTTTATCCCACTGTTCGTCTTCATTTAAGGCATTGACGATATTTCGTTGCATAGGGAAATCCATCGGTGATCTCAAATTAGATTCATAACCATCTTTGTTATTCATACCCTTTTGCCAGTACCCAACAATTAACGGATTATAGCTCCACTCTTCGCCTACAATACTAAAATTTGGATATTCATTCATAATCGCACCAGCCCAATGAGACAAAAATGTTTTATCTGAATATGGGTAAGTATCTTGCCTAATACCACCTAAACCCAGTGTTTCAACCCACCAAATACTATTTTGTATTAAATAGGTTGCCATATGTGGATTTTTTTGATTTAAATCTGGCATTGCAGACACAAACCATCCATCACTCATTTCATGCTTATCTTTTTCTGAAGCATATAAGTCTTGATTACTTGTTCGCCTGTGGTTTGAATTTTTTAATTGCATGTGATCTTCAAACGATTTTTGCTGATTTACCCAATCAGAAAACGGTAAATCTTTCATCCACCAATGCTCACTTCCACAATGATTAACCACCTGATCCATGATTAATTTTATCCCCTTCTCTCTGGCTTTATCGGCAAGCTGTCTGTATTCTGAAAGAGTTCCAAAACGTGGATCAACTTGATAAAAATCAGTCATAGCATAACCATGGTAAGATGCACTAGGCATATCATTGGTTAACAATGGGCAAGGCCAAATGGCCGTAAACCCCATATCATTTATATAATCTAAATGATCAATAATTCCTTTTATATCGCCGCCATGCCTAGCATAATCATCTTGTCTGTTAATTGTTGTTTCTTTTAAATTTAGATTGACATCATTAGAAGTGTCTCCATTTGCAAAACGATCTGGTGTAATTAAATAAATAGCATCGCTACTATTAAAACCTATATAATCTTCAGCTGGCTTTGTCCTAGGTTTTAGCTCGTAAGTTTGAATTTTTTGTTCGCCATTTTCAAATTTGAAAACAATATTGAATTTTCCTGGCTTTGTAGATTCTGAAATGTTTAAATCTATAAACAAATAATTAGGACTGGTTCCTTTACTTACCTTTTCAATAGAAACACCATCACAAGAAATTTCAGGAGTTGACTTTGAAATGTCATCTTCTTTTACCAACAATTCAAGTTTTGGATTTTTAAATCCAACCCACCAATTTGAAGGTTCTAATCTTTGAATATCATGGTATTCAACAATAGGTTCTGAAGCCATATTCTCTATTGGTTTTTCTAAAGACTTATTTTTACAAGACCAACAAAAGGTAATGACAAAAATTGAAACGATATAAAAGAAACTCTTCATTTTTACAAATTTTATAAACTATACAGTAATTAAACTATGTGGTTTTATTGAAACTAATTTATCGTGAACCATAATATCTAAAGCAGACGTTCCTTCTAACTCAAAATAAACTTCACTTTGACACACGTTAACTTTTAAAATTTGGTTTCTGAAATTAATTTTAAATGAGAAAGCTTCCCATTGTTTTGGTATTTTAGGGCTAAACGATAGCCTATTATTTTTAATGCGCATACCCCCAAAACCTTCTACAATACTCATCCAAGTTCCTGCCATACTTGTTATGTGCAAGCCTTCATGAACTTCGTGGTTATAATCATCTAAATCTAATCTTGATGTGCGTAAATAAAACGTATAGGCTTGCTCCATTCTATTTAATTTTGCTGCCTGAATACTATGAACACATGGTGACAAAGAGCTTTCATGAACCGTTAATGGCTCATAGAATTCAAAATGACGTTCTAATTCTTCTGTGGTAAAATCATCTTCAAAAAAATAAAACCCTTGAAGTGTATCTGCTTGTTTAATATATGGAGAACGTAAAATTCTATCCCAAGACCATTTTTGATTAATAGGTCGTTGTGATTGATCTAGGTTTTCCACTGTAATTAATTCTTTATCTAAAAAACCATCTTGTTGTAAATACACTTGGTTTTCTTCTGAATAAGGAAAATACATTTGATCCGCAACCGCTTTCCATTGGGTTATTTCTGCTTTAGAAAGCTTCACCTTATTCATTATTCTTATAAAATCTGAAGGATAGTCCTTCTCTACAATATCTATATTTTCAGCAGCATAGTTAATACACCATTTAGCTATATAATTGGTATAGAAATTATTGTTTACGTTGTTTTCGTATTCATTTGGACCAGTTACACCTAGAATAACATATTTTTTTCTAGCTTCTGAAAACGTAGCGCGTTGATACCAAAAACGGGCAATACCTATTAAAACTTCTAAGCCTTTTTCAGGAATATAACTATAATCTGAAGTAAAACGATGGTAATTGAATATGGCGTATGCTATAGCTCCATTACGGTGAATTTCTTCAAAGGTAATTTCCCATTCGTTATGACACTCTTCTCCATTCATGGTTACCATTGGGTACAAAGCTGCTCCATTGGTAAACCCTAACTTTTCCGCATTTTCAATAGCTTTATCAAGGTGGTAATAACGGTATTCCAATAAATTTCTTGCCACCTTTTGATTTTTGGTTGCTAAGTAAAATGGTATACAATAGGCCTCAGTATCCCAATAGGTACTTCCTCCATATTTTTCTCCTGTAAATCCTTTAGGACCAATATTTAATCTGGGATCTTTACCCAAATAGGTTTGATTTAACTGAAAAATATTAAAACGTATTCCTTGTTGAGCTTTCACATCACCTTGAATGGTAATATCTGCCATCTCCCAAATTTTAGCCCAAGCAGTTTTTTGCATATCCAAAAGAACATGAAAGCCTTTCTCGGCAATTGCACTTAGTGTTCCTTTTGCAACAGAAACCAGTTCGTTTTTATCGTGATTTCTATCAACGGTATAGCCTCCAAACTTAGTAAGTGTTAAAGTATCCCCTTTACTTACTTTATTTTCGTATTGAAATTCAATATAGTTAGCATCCTCTTTTATCTTACTTTTTTGATTTAAAACAGTGCCATTTAATGACACTAATGTTTTCATTGACGTACATACATAGAATTGGGTTTTCATAGTACGAGACAATATACAAGCATGATTATTTTCATGGTGTACACTCAAAACATCCCAAAATTTATCATCCCAATTAGAGTCTTCATTGGTAATGCCATTATCTAAATAGGGTAAAAAATTTATTTGAGCTTCCCCATTTAAAGGTGTAACATTATATTCAATTGCGCCTACCTCATCGACATCCAGACTTAGAAATCGTTTAGTTTCTACTTGTATTTCAGTCTTGTTCTGAAGCGTAGCTCTAAAACTTCTTGAGAGCCAGCCTTCCTGCATATTAAGTTCTCTGCGAAAGTTTTCTACTTTTATGCACGTAAATAAATCTAATGTCTCACCATTAACAGTTACATTAATTCCTATCCAATTAGGTGCATTCAATACTTTTGCAAAATATTGCGGGTACCCGTTTTTCCACCAACCAACTCTAGTTTTATCAGGATAATACACGCCTGCAATATAACTTCCTTGAAATGTTGGTCCGGAATAATGTTCCTCAAAATTAGCACGTTGCCCCATGGCTCCATTACCAATACTAAATAAGCTCTCAGAAGATTTTACTTTATTAACATCAAAGCCTTCTTCTATGATAGACCAATTATCTGGTTTTATATAATCTTGATTCATTTTCTTTTGATATTAGACAATAGACTTCTAGCTTTAGGCTGCTTCATTTACTTACGTCTTAGCGAGATTGGTGTCTTATTGCTCTTTTTTGTTTGGTTTATCTTTTTTATTTTTCGATAAGTTCCGCTATAAAATCTGTACTTATCTGGGTAAAATCTTTAAAAATATAATCAGCTTCAAAAAGCACCTCTTCATCTCCAATTCCTATAGAAATCATATGAGCACTATTTGCTGCTTGAATTCCAGCCACAGAATCTTCAAAAACCACACAATTTTCTGGTTTAAGTTGAATCGCTTCGGCTGCTTTTAAAAATACTTCTGGGTCTGGTTTTGCTTTTGTAACAGCATTACCATCTACAATAGCATTAAACTGGTTAAACAAATTAACTTTGTTAAGAATTTCGGGAGCATTTTTACTTGCTGACCCCAAAGCTATTGGTTGCTGTTTTTCTATTAAAAAATCTAATATTTTAATTACATCTGGTAAGATTTCTGAGGCATTCATTTTATCTATATAACTCAGATAATCTTCATTTTTCATTGACATTAACCGATTAAACTCTGCTTCAGAAAGGGTTTTGTTTCCCCATTTTAAAATTTTTTGAAGCGACTCAATACGACTAACACCCTTAAGCTGTTCATTTTGAATTTCGGTAAAATCCACACCAATACTATTGGCTAGTTTTTTCCACGCTAAATAGTGATACTTTGCTGTATCTACAATTACGCCATCCAAATCGAATATAAATCCTTTTTTGTTCATTTAATTTATTTTGAAACCGTGTCCTTAACTCTTAAGGTTAAGACGCCTGCTATAAGCATAGAAATTCCACCTACGAAAAGAGCATAAACTGGTTCGTTATTAAAAAATTTAGAAACCATAAATCCTAAGATTGATGCAGCTACAAGTTGTGGAATTACAATAAAGAAGTTAAACACACCCATGTAGTAACCCATTTTACTTGCAGGTAGTGCTCCTGATAACATAGCGTATGGTATTGAAAGAATTGAAGCCCACGCAATACCTACACCAATCATTGGTAGCCATTCTAAATTAATCGTGGTAGGGTTGCTAATAAAATAAATAGACATTAAACCAAGCCCTCCAGCAACTAAGGCTAAAAAGTGAGTAAACTTTCTACTTGTACGTTTGGCTAATAATGGCAATAAAAAAGCCACAGCAGCAGCTATAACATTATAGTTAGCAAACATTTCTCCTACTTGATTCGCTCCATTATTATAGGCCTCAGAAGTCGTATCTAATGTTTTATAAATATGTTCAGTTACAGCAGGTGTCATGTAAATCCACATTGAAAACAAGGCAAACCAAGAAAAAAATTGCACCAATGCTAATTGTTTCATTACAGTAGGCATATTCTGAAAATCATTCATAATAGTTACAAAACCATTATCGTGATTACTACCTTTCTGCATAAAACCTGAAATGATTAATGCAAGACCACCAGAACTTAGTAACCCAAATGTTAAAACATATAAATCTTTCTTTAAATCATAACTATAAATAAAGTAACTGGCTATTAAACCAACGAGCAGGACAATAACACCATTTCGCATGTGAATATTTCCATTAGACACAAACCAACCCTCTGGTTTTTCTTCTTTTATATAATCTTTAGCTTCGGCTTCTTCAAAAACTTTCATTTCTTCTGGACTGTATTCTTTAGTGCTAATTACCGTCCATAATACCGCAATTAAGAAAACAGCACCCCCTATGTAAAAAGAAAACTTTACAGAATCAGGAATTATGCCTTCTGCCGCCGTATTAGCGACACCAAAATAGGTGAGAATATTAGGGAGTTTAGAGGCTACATATGCGCCAATTCCAATAAAGAAACTTTGCATTGCAAATCCCTTTGTGGTTTGATGATCTGGTAAATTATCTCCAACAAAAGCTCTAAAAGGCTCCATGGAAACATTTATAGATGCATCCATAATCCACAGCATTCCTGCTGCAAACCATAGTACCGGCGAATTAGGCATAATGAACAGAGCCAAAGAAGCAAGTATAGCTCCAACTAAAAAATAGGGTCTTCTACGACCAAATCTTGGATGCCAGGTTCTATCACTAAAATAACCAATAATAGGTTGAATTATGAGCCCTGTAAGAGGCGCTGCCACCCATAAAATTGGGATGTCCTCGATTTTAGCTCCGAGCGTTTGAAAAATTCGACTAACATTGGCATTTTGAAGGGCAAAACCCATTTGAATTCCTAAGAAACCAAAACTCATGTTCCATATTTCCCAGAAACTCAGTTTACGCTTTTCCATAAATAGTAAGTTAAATTAATTACTATTTGATAAGCATATTACTTATCAAAACTTATTGGTGAGAAGTGAAAATATAAGTTTTGATTTGGTTCAAAGATATAAAATAATTTAATTCAAACTAATAAAAATAATTATTTAGTTGAATCTCTTTCTATTAATCCTGTTTCTATAACAACAGTTTTAAAATCATTATCTATCTCATTTTCATTAACATACATATCTGACTCATCGTCATCAAGTTCTAATCGATCAATCAATAAATGGGCAGCTTGTTCTCCCATTTTTTGTCCATGTTGACTTACAGTTGTTAAACTTGGTCTTGCATGTTTTGATAAAACACCGTCTGTAAAACCAATAACTTGTATGTCTTCAGGAATATTGAAATTTAATTTTCTGGCTACTTTCATGGCTGTAACTGCATATAATTCATTAACAGCAAAAACGGCATCGATTTTAGCGTTAGCCGTAAAAAATTGTTCAATTTCATTTTCTAGAATATCTAAATGTTCCTCAAGCGCTAAACTATCATCTAATTTTAAAATCAAACTGGCTTTTGGGTTCATCTGACTTTCTTCTAAAGCACGCAAATATCCCTGAGTTCTTAACTTACCAACACTTACATAATCCATTGTTGTTATTAATGCTATATTTTTGCATCCGGTTGATATTAATTTTTTAACAGCCTTTACAGAACCTTTGAAATCATCAACAATAACTTTATCGCAATCAACTTCATTAACCACCCTGTCAAACATAACTATTGGAATTCCCTGGCTAATGGTTTCTTTAAAATGATGATAATCTTGTTTTAATAAGGTTTCTTTAGAAATAGATAAAATAAAGCCATCTATACTACCATTGGCAAGCATTTCCATATTGATAACCTCTTTACTAAAAGACTCATTTGATAACCCAATAATAACATTATAACCTCTTTTATTGGCAACAATTTCAATACCTCTAATAACCGTTGAGAAAAAATGATGTACAATTTCAGGTATTAAAATACCTATGGTTTTTGTTTTTCTGTTTTTTAAACTTAAAGCAATATTATTAGGCTTATAATTATAGAACTTAGCAAATGCTTGAATTTTCTGCCGGGTTTCTTCTCCTATTTCCTTGCTATTACTTAAAGCACGAGAAACTGTTGATATAGAAACATCTAGTTCTTTAGCTATTTGCTTTAAGGTTACTTTTCGTTTCATATTTTTTAAAAGCTATTGTTGAAGAGTTTATTTGAGCTAATTTAACCTTTTTATCGGAATTAACCAGAAAACCTATAAGTTGTCAACACGCAAACGTTTCCGTTAAGAATTTCGCAAAAGTTGTCAACACGAAAACGTTTGCGTTACGGATATCGTAAAATTTTGTTAAATCTTTACCTTAAGTTTACAATGTTTTTACATGAGAAGTGAAAATATAACAAACTAATTATTACACTAATTCAAAGTATTGTATGAAAACAACTGTAAACAGCTTACTGTTTTTCTTATTCTTTGCTCCTATTTGTATTTTTGGACAAACGACTCTTAAAGGAACGGTAACAGAACAATCAACTTCAATACCGCTTCCAGGAGTTAATATCCTTATTAAAGGAACTACTACTGGAACGGCGACGGATTTTGATGGGAACTATCAAATTAACGTGAACAACGGAGATGTTATTTTATTCTCCTACGTTGGCTATAACCCTGTAGAGATTACTTATACAGGACAACCAACCTTAAACATTCAACTTGTAGAAAATACTGCCCAACTAGACGAGGTAGTTATTATTGGTTATGGTAGTGTGAAAAAAGAAGACTTAACAGGATCTGTAGATGTTATTTCCTCTAAAGAATTTAATAAAGGTGCTGTACTATCGGCTGATCAATTACTAACTGGGAAATTAGCTGGTGTTAGAATTACATCAAATGGAGGTCAACCAGATTCTGCTCCTAATATTCGTATTAGAGGTGGTTCGTCTTTAAATGCTAACAACAGTCCATTAATTGTTATTGACGGAATTCCTATCGATAACACGAATCCAGCAGGTGTAGGAAACCCTTTATCATTAATCAATCCAAATGACATTGAAAGTTTTAGTGTTTTAAAAGATGCTTCGGCAACTGCCATCTATGGTTCTAGAGCTTCCAATGGAGTTATTATTATTACAACCAGAAAAGGAACATCTGGAGATGTGAAATATAATTTTTCATCAGATGTTTCCGTAAGTAATGTAAGCAATAAAATAGATTTAATGACTGGTAATCAGTTTATTAATTTTATTCAAGATTACCATCCTAGTTATGCTAATTTACTTGGTGTTCCTATTAATAGTGTTCAAACTAATGAGCCTATTTCCCAAATAATTAATGGCAGGGCTATTTATAATACAGATTGGCAAGATGCTATTTACAGAACGTCCATATCATCTAATAGTAATTTTAGTGCTCGTGCCAACCTTTTTGGTAAAATACCGTTTAGAGGATCTTTAGGCTATACCAAAAATGAGGGTATCGTAAAAACTAATGATTATGAGCGTTACAGCATGTCTGTGAAAGCAACACCTATGCTTCTTGACGATCATTTAAAAATTGATTTTAATGCAAAAGGATTATATTCTGAAAAGAATGCCATTGATGAAGGTGGCGCTTTAGGTGGTGCTGTTAATATGGATCCCACAAAACCTGTGTATAATAATGCTCCCGACAACAGATTTGGTGGCTTTTTTGCACCAACAAGAGTTGATGGAGACAGATTACTTTTAGATGGACAATGGAGCCCCTTAGCTATATTAGAGCAAAGACAACGCCCTGAAAATGTTTATAAAATTCTAAGTAACATAGAATTTGACTATAAAATGCATTTTTTACCTGAATTAAGAGCCGTTGTTAACTTAGGTTTAGAGGCCTCAAAAGCAAAAATAAAAGAGACCTATTCAGACAATTCAATCGCTACTTATAGATTTGACAGTAATAACACAGATATAAACACTAATTACGTATTCAACCCTGGCGTAAACTATTTAGAAAATCAACGTATTACTAACACAACTATGGATGGTTATTTGGTGTATGCTAAAGAGCTAGAAGGTATTGTAAAACGTTTTGAAGTTCAAGGTGGTTACTCATATCAAAATTTCAAAAATGATGGAAATAAAGTTATTTATCAATACAATAACGATTCCGGTTTAAGAGAAATTCAAGAAAATCCTGATAATCCAAACAACAGATATTATAATGTTTTAAACCTACAATCCTTTTTTGGACGTTCAAACATTAATATCTTAGATAAATATTTAATTACATTATCTGTTAGAGCTGATGGATCTTCATTATTTACTAAGGTAAATCGATGGGGTTATTTTCCTGCCGGTGCACTTGCTTGGAAAGTAAAAGAAGAATCATTTTTAAAAGATGTTGATTTTGTAAACGATTTAAAGCTTCGTATTGGTTATGGTAAAACTGGTCAACAAGATATAACTGGCAACGTTGGATATTACCCGTCTTCACCTTTATTCATTGCCGGATCTAGTACAAGTCAATATTTACCAGGAGTTTCTTTATATTCAGCAAGCGCCTTTAATCCAGATTTAACATGGGAAAAAACAACAACATCAAATGTTGGTTTAGATTTTGACTTCTTTAATCACAGCTTTATTAGCGGATCTGTTGATTTTTACATGAAAGACACTAAGGACTTATTAGCTAGAACTCCTTTACCTCCTGGACAAGGATTATCTGATACCTTTATAAAAAATGTAGGGTCTACAGAAAGCAAAGGATTTGAAGTTAACTTAAATCTAAACCCAATAAAAACAGACAACTTAAATATTGAGTTTAATTCAAATGTGGGCTATAACAGAACAGAAGTTACCGATTTAAAAGGCACGTCAAGAATTACAGCCGATGAATCTGGAATACCTACAGGAACAGGAGTTAAAATAGGATATCATGCCGTAGGCTATCAACCTTACTCTGCTTGGGTTTTCAAACAAGTTTATGACACCAATGGCGACCCAATATTCAATGGTTTTGTTGACACTAACGGAGATAACCAAATAACTAATGATGATAGATACTATAAAACAATGCGTCCTAATTGGACTTACGGTTTTGGTATGACTGTTAATTATAAAAACTGGGATTTAAGTACTAGCTTAAGAGGTCAAGTAGGTGGTTTAGTTTATAATTCAAGACGACTAACCTCAGGTTGGATAGATAAAGCTATTCCTGTTAACTCTAACAGTCTAAGTAATGTATTAGATTTTTATTCTGGAGCGGCTAACCCTGCATTTCAAAATGTTATAGGAAACGTGCCTTTCTCAGATTATTTTCTTGAAGATGCATCATTCCTAAGATGTGAAAATATTGTTTTGGGATGCCGAATTGAAAACGTTTTGAAAGATACCACATTACGTATTTATGGAGCTGTTAACAATCCGTTTATATTTACTAATTACAGCGGACAGGATCCAGAAAACTTTAATGCCATAGATAATAATTTTTACCCAAGACCTACGGTTTACACAGTGGGTATTAATTTAGACTTTTAAAAAAATAATTATGAAAAAAATAGTTTATATATTTCTAGTTATGACAGTGCTTTCTTTTACAGGATGCACCAACGAACTAGATACAAATCCAAAAGTAGAGCTTACTTTGGATGAACTTTTAGCCAAAGACCCGCAAGCTGTAGCAGGTATCGTCTCTCGACTTTACGCATCGTTTGCATTATCTGGACCAAATGGCCCAGGAAGTTCAGACGTTAGTGATGATCCAGGAGAATCTCCATTCTTACGAGGAATTATAAACCTTGAAGATTTTACGGCAGATGCAATGAAAAACAGATGGGGTGATGATGGTTTAGACCAATTAACAACAACATCTGATTGGGATGAAAATAATAAGTTCTTTAAATATTTATATAATAGAATTTATTACACCATTCCGCAATGTAACAACTTGTTATCTGTTTTAGGAAACGTTGACGTAGAAGGTAAAGATCAGGTTATCGGTGAAGTTCGTTTCATCAGATCCTTAGCTTACTATTACTTAATTGACGTTTTCGGAAAAGGTGTATTAGCCACCGAAGATAATTTTGGTACCACTGAATCATTACCAGAAGCAAGCAGAACAGAATTGTTTAATTATGTTGAATCAGAATTATTAGCAAGTATTGATCTTTTACCACAAACTAATGGATACGGTCAAGCTAATAAAGCTGTAGCCCAAATGTTATTAGCTAAACTTTATTTAAACGCTGAAGTATACACAGGAACACCCAGATATGACGATGCAGCAACTTATATTAAAAAAGTTATTGATGACGGTGGATATCAGTTAGACCCTAATTTTGTAGCTATCTTCTCTGGTGATAATGACAGTTCACCCGAAATCATATTTCCTTTAATTGCTGATGCTGTTAACAGTCAAAGTTACGGAAACACAACCTACATCGTAAATGGTAGTCTTAGTGCTGACACTATGACGTTATCAGATTATGGAGCTGCTGAAGGTTGGGGAGGACATAGATCAACCAAAGCATGGTACGGATTATTTGGAGATTTAGATACATCAACTGATGATAGAGCTAAACTTTTCTGGACCGAAGGTCACAGTTATGAAATGACAGATTATAAAAAATGGACTGATGGATATCCTTCTATTAAATTCAGAAATTCTAATTTCCATTCTACATCAAGTCCAACATCATTTTCCGGTACAGATTTCCCACTATTTAGATTGGCAGATGCCTATTTAATTTATGCTGAATGCGCAGTAAGAGGAGCAGCTGGAACCGATATGAGTACTGCTACTCAATATGTGAATGATGTTAGAACAAGATCTAATGCTAGTGCTATAACACAATCTGCACTAACATTGGATTTTATTATAGATGAGCGTGGAAGGGAATTAAACTTTGAAGGTCAAAGACGTACAGACTTAATTCGATTTGGAAAATTCACGGGAGGCAGTTACTTATGGCCTTGGAAAGGAAATTCTGTAGATGGAACATCAATACCAGATACCTATAAATTATTTCCAATTCCACTTACTGCTTTAGAGGCAAACTCTAACTTACAACAAAATCCAGGATACTAAACTAAAAACTAAATAAAATGAAACATATAAAAATTTTCGGACTATTAATGCTAGCTGTGATTGCTTTGATCTCTTGTACAAAAGATGATGATTTCAAGTTTACAGCTCAAGAGCCTGCATCAGGAATCAGTTTTACAAACTCATTTCTTGAAAAATATACACTCACACCTTCCACATCAGACAATTTGGGTGAACGTTTCACTTGGAACAGTGCGGATTACGGAGTGCCGACATTAGTGAATTATAAACTTCAAAAATCAATTACTGGTGATTTTACCGATGCAGAAGATATTGGCGAAACCAACGGCAACGAATTAGCCGTTACTATTGGTCAATTACTAAGTTACGCCACTGAACTTGGTTTAGATAACGACCCTAATACTGAAGCTCCAGACACCGGTGTAGTTTCTTTTAGATTAAAAGCCTCTGTTGGTACGGATGCTTTAGAAGTATTTTCTACAATTCAAGAATTAACATTGTACTTACCTCAAGCAGCTGATGAAACTCCAATAGAATTACCTAAACTATTTGTGGTTGGTAGTTATCTTGAAGCTAGTGGCTATGGTAGCAATTGGACACCATCTGATGCCGTTCCGATAGCAGCATCTGCTGACGGTAAAACTGATTATGAAGGTTTTATTTATATTAAAGATGACAGTTCTCAATTTAAATTTTTACCTACAAATGAAAGTTTTGATGGTGACTATGGTGATACAGGGGACTCTGATGGTTCTTATTCTGAAACTATAGAACAAGAAGGTGAAGTAAATTGTGGAACACCTGATGGAACTGGAGGGTATTATTGGGTTAAAGCAGATACAGATGCGTTAACATATAGCTTAACTAAAACAGATTGGGGTATTATTGGAAATGCAACTCCTACTGGTTGGGATTCAGATACAAATATGGTATATGACCCTGATACTAAAATATGGTCATTAACTTTAGATTTAATTAAACAAGACGCTCCTGATAATGGGATAAAATTTAGAGCCAATGATGGATGGGATATTAACTTAGGAGATACAGATGCTGATGGTACTATGGAGTTTGGTGGACAAAATATTGGTGTCCCTGAAGATGGAAACTACACAATAACTTTGGACCTAAGTAATCCTAGAATGTATACATATACATTAACAAAAAACTAAAGAATAGTATTGTATAATATTAAGGCTATTTGTAAATACGAATAGCCTTTTTTTAAAATAAAACAGGTTATGAAAAAATTATACATACTTTTTTTATTATTTGCATCAGTAACCTATGGGCAAGTAACAACATCTCCCGCAATTCCAACGGTTTCAGGTTCAATAACCATTACATTTAATGCTTCAGGAACAGAATTGGATGGCTATACTGGAGATGTATATGCACATACAGGAGTGCTAATTTCAACATCAACAAGTACTTCAGATTGGAAACATGTAATTGGTACATGGGGTGATAATACAACTCAGCCTAAATTAACCAGTACAGGAACCAACACTTACGAATTAAATATCACACCAGATATTCCTACATTTTATGGGGTAACTTCAGGAGAAGTCGTTACAGACATTGCTATTGTTTTTAGAAGTAGTGATGGCAGTAAGCAATCTAGACCAGATATTTTTATCCCTATTTATTCTCAGGGTCTTAATGTAGCTTTTACAAATCCGGCGAATAATGCTGTTTTCAATTTAAACGATAACATAACCATAAGCGCTGAGTCTAGCGTTAATGCAGACCTAGAATTAAAAGTCAATAATACCTCCGTTCAAACAGCGACTAACACAACATCTATTTCAAAATCATATACCTTTACAACTACAGGAAGTTACACTTTACAAGCAATTGCCACCCAAAGTAGTGAAACAAAAACCCAAGATATTTCTGTTTATATAAAAACCCCCACTCAAAACCAAACACTACCAAGCGGCTTAGAAAACGGATTTAACGATAATGGTGACGGCACCGTTACATTTGTTTTGCAAGCGCCCAATAAAACTGATGTTTTTCTCTTGGGCAGTTTCAATAACTGGTCTCTTGATGAAACCTATCAAATGAAAAAAGATGGAGATACCTTTTGGTTAACTGTTACTGGATTAGATCCAGATACTGAATACACCTATCAGTACTATATAGACTATAGTTTAAAAGTAGCAGACCCTTATTCACATAAAATACTAGATCCTAATAACGATCCTTATATTTCAAACACAACTTATCCCAACTTAATAGCGTATCCAACGGGAGAAACTACTGGAATCGTCTCTACCTTTAAAATTAATGAGACTAATTATACTTGGCAAAACACAACATTTACTAAACCCAACAAAGACAATTTGGTTATTTATGAAATGTTGATTAGAGATTTTACAGAGGCTAAATCTTTCCAAGAAGCCATGTCTCATTTAGATTATTTAGAGCAATTGGGCATCAATACTATTGAATTAATGCCCATTAGTGAATTTGAAGGCAATGAAAGTTGGGGTTACAACCCTTCATTTCATGGAGCCTTAGATAAAGCATACGGAACTAAAAACGATTTTAAATCATTTGTAGATGCTTGCCACACAAGAGGAATTGCTGTTGTTTTAGACGTTGTTTACAATCATGCATTCGGCCAAAGTCCGTTAGCTCAAATGTATTGGGATGCAGTCAATAACAAACCTGCCACAGATAATCCATGGTTAAATCCTGACGCTAAACATCCTTATAATGTGGGTTACGATTTTAATCACGAAAGCTCATATACTAAAACGTATGTAAAACAAACTTTAAAATATTGGGTTGAAGAATTTAAAGTAGATGGTTTTAGATTTGATTTATCTAAAGGGTTTACACAAACCAACAATCCAAACAATGTTTCTGCTTGGGGAAATTATGATGCGTCGAGAATTACCATTCTTGAAGATTACGGAAATTATTTATGGACCAATGTGTCATCTGATGCTTATCTTATCTTGGAGCATTTTGCTGACAATTCCGAAGAAACTGAATTAGCTAATTATGGGTTTATGCTTTGGGGAAATCTCAATTATAATTATAATCAAAACACCATGGGATATACCTCTGATTCAGATATTTCTTGGATATCGTATACTAAAAGAGGATGGAATGACCCCAACCTTGTAGGCTATATGGAAAGTCATGATGAGCAACGTTTAATGTACAATAATCTGCAAAATGGCAATAGCAATTCAGATTATTCTGTAAAAGATTTAAACACGGCATTAGACAGAATGAGAACTGCTGGCGCCTTTTTCTTTACAGTTCCTGGTCCAAAAATGATATGGCAATTTGGAGAACTAGGTTACGATATTGACATTGATTTTAATGGAAGAACTGGCAACAAACCAGTTCATTGGGACTATCTTGATAATCCCAACAGAATGGCCATTTACAATACATGGGCAAAACTAATCAATTTAAAACAGCAGGTTCCTATTTTTAAAACGACAGATTTTAGCATTGAAACACCTAATTCATCTAGTTTAAAAACCATTCACTTAAATTTACCAAGTGCTTCTGGAAACGAGATTAAATATGTTACCATTATTGGAAATTTTGGTTTAACAACTCAAAATATAAGTCCCTTATTTCAAGAAACAGGAACATGGTATGATTTACTGAATCATAATAAATCAATAGATGTTTCTAATGTTAATTCAACTTTATCATTAAAACCAGGCGAATTTAAGGTTTATGGAAATAATCCTTACATAGATCCAAATGATTTAGATAGTGATGGTGTGGCCAATGCCAATGATAATTGTCCAAACACACCGCTTGGAGCTGTGGTTGATGTAAACGGTTGTGAAGTATTTTCGCTGCCAGCAACTAATTTTTCTTTACAAGTTATGGGAGAGACCTGCCGTAGTAGTAACAATGGTAGTATTACTATTGCAGCCGCACAAAACTTAAATTATACAGCTACCATAGTTGGTAATGGAGTTAATCAAACCAATACGTTTACAACAAATTATACAGCAGACAATTTAGAAGCTGGAGACTATAACGTATGCATTACTGTTGATGGACAATCAAACTATGAGCAATGCTTTAATTTGTCTATTTCTCAACCTGAAGATATCTCGGTACTTTCAAAAGTTAGTAACACCAAAAGTTCTGTTTCTCTTGATATGAGCGGAAGTACTACTTATAAAGTAACATTAAACGGCGTTACTACCGAAACATCTCAATCAAATATTAAGTTGCAATTAAGTAAAGGGGCTAATACAATTAGTGTTGAAGGTGATAAAATATGTCAAGGCCTTTATAAAGAAACCATATTTTATGGTGAGGATATAAAACTATTTCCGAACCCTATTACTAATAATGTTTTAAATATTTATTTGGGTAATTTAAATTCTGAATTATCTACAATAACGGTTTATTCTATGTTAGGCAATCAAATTTATACTAAAAAGACCACTGAAAATAATGTAAAAATTGATGCTTCTAGTTTTTCAAAAGGAATCTACATTTTAAATGTAAGTACCAATAACGATGTTAGAAGTTTTAAAATCATAAAGAACTAATGAAAAAATTATTTATATACTTAATTGTTTTCACCATTCTCCCATGTGTTACAAATTGCAGTGGCGGAGGTGGTGACGATCCAAATCCAGGTCCAGACCCCGTAGTTATAGATCCTCCAGGAGTTGCTACTTTGGTGTTTCCAAGCGAAAATTCAGAATGTACGGAAGGCACCAATGCCACAAGTACCGAAAGCGAGGTGACTTTTGACTGGAATGATGCTACCAATGCTGATTCGTATCAACTGTATTTAAAAAACTTAGATACACAAGCCAGTTCAAATTACACAAGTTCCAGTTCTCAATTAACATTGACTATTTTAAAGGGCACACCTTATTCTTGGTATGTGGTTTCTAAAAACTCTGGAACAAAAACTGCTCAAAGTACTACTTGGAAATTTTATAATGCTGGAGATGCAGTTTCTTCTTATGCACCGTTCCCTGCTGAATTAGTAAGCCCAGAAATGGGAACAAGCCTACCAGCTTCAACAACCAGTGTAACATTACAATGGAAAGGAAGTGATGTTGATAATGATATTGTAAACTATGATGTTGCTTTTGGAACTGTTAATCCACCAAGTAATAATCTAGGCACAACTAACGCAACAGAGTTTTCCGTAGATGTCACATCTGGAAACACGTATTATTGGAGAATAGTAACAACCGACGAGCAAAATAATTCGTCTGAATCAGAAGTATTCCAATTTAAGATTGATTAAATTTAAAAAAAGCCAACTTTAAAAAGTTGGCTTTTTTATTTACTCTCTTAATTTATTTTTAAACAAGTTCTTTAAGTCTTTGTGTCGCTATTTCTGCCGTGATATCTCTTTGAGGAGAACCAAACATTTCATAACCTACCATAAACTTTTTAACCGTGGCACTCCTTAATAGTGGTGGATAAAAACTCATGTGCCAATGCCAATGATTATTATCCTTACCATCAGTTGGTGCTTGATGTATTCCGCTTGAATATGGAAACGACGTATTGAATAATCGATCGTAAGCTTTGGTTATTACTGAAATAGCTTCCGCAAAAAGAGCGGATTCTTTATCTGTCATCTCCAGAATGTTTCTTTGAGGTTTTCTTGGCACAATCATCGTTTCAAAAGGCCAAATAGCCCAGAACGGTACCAATACAACAAATGATTCATTTTCGAAAATAATGCGTTCTTGTTTCTCTAACTCTTGTTTTAGATAGTCACCTAAGAGACTTTTTTTGTTTTTATCGTAGTAAACTTGCTGTTGCTTGTCTTTCTTTTCTACTTCGTTTGGGAGTGTAGATTGACTCCAAATTTGCCCGTGTGGATGAGGATTACTACAGCCCATAACGGCACCTTTGTTCTCAAATATTTGAACATAATTAATGCCTTCCGTTTCTCCCAAGCTTTTGTACTCTTCTTGCCATGCTTTAACGACTTTCGTGATATCGCTCGGAGCCATATCTGCCAGACTTTTTGAATGGTCTGGGCTAAAGCAAACTACTTTACATATACCTTGTTCACTATGGGCTATAAGCAAACCATCTTCTTTTTGAAATGTTTTAGAATCGTTTTGTAAGGCAGCAAAGTCGTTGGTGAACACAAAAACATCTTCGTATTTTGGATTTTGCTCTCCATTTATTCTTGTATTACCTGCGCATAAATAACAACTCTCATCATAAGAGGGTCTCTTTGTGGTTGACACTTCTTCATTTTGTCCTTGCCATGGCCGTTTAGCACGATGCGGAGATACTAATACCCACTCGCCTGTTAATATATTGAAGCGTTTATGTGAGAAATCTTGTAAATCTGTATTCATAATATTTTTGCTTGATTCTTATTGAATAATGCCTGTTCCGTTTGAAAGTGTAACGGAATATATAGAACATTCTTTATTAAATTGATTTTTGTAAACTTCTGAAATAAATTCTTTAAAAGAGGATGTTTCTGATTTATGAATTAAATTAATGGTACAACCACCAAAACCACCACCCATCATTCTAGCTCCTAAAATATGACTATTTAATTTAGCTTGTTCTACTAAAAAATCCAGTTCTTCACAACTCACTTTGTATTGTTTTTGAAGTCCGTTATGTGAGGCATAAATTAGTTTTCCCAAGGTTTTTAAATCGCCTGCCTCCATCGCTTTTGAAGCTTGAACGGCACGTTCATTTTCTTGTATAACATATAAGGCTTTTTGATAGTTTTCTGGAGTTACCTGATCTTTTATGGATTCTAAATCAAATTCAGTGGCATCTCTTAATGCTTTTACCTTGAGCATACTTGCAATAGATTCACAAACTGAACGCCTGTCATTATAAGCACTATCAGATAAGCTGTGCTTGACATTGGTATTGATTAACATAAGCTCATAATCTTGAAAATCAATTTCAAAAGGTTTTGATTTTACCGTCCTGCAATCCAATAACAAGGCATGGTTTTCAATACCAAACATACTAGCGTACTGATCCATAATACCGCATTTTACGCCTACATAATTATGTTCTGCTTTTTGAGATATTAAAATCATGTCTTCTTTTGATAAGCCCAAATCAAACAGTTCATTAAGTCCAAAAACGACACTATTTTCTAAGGCAGCCGATGAGGACATGCCTGCTCCACCAGGAATATCGCCTCCAAAAGCGATATTAAAATCACCAATGGTTTTACTCCGGTTTTGAAGTTCTGCCAACACTCCAAATACATAATTTTCCCAACTCCCTTCGGCTGATGGTTTTAAATCATTTAAATAAATCTTGACGATCTCTCCTTTATCAACTGCATAACAGCTAGAATCTTGTGAATCGCTTTTTCCAATTGCAGCTACAATACCTTTATCTACTGCGGCCGGAAACACAAAACCATCATTGTAATCGGTATGTTCTCCTATAATATTAATTCTTCCTGGGGAAAATATCATTAAAGGTTCGGTTTTAAATCTTTCCTTAAAACTAGTTTTTATTTTTTTTATTAATGCTGTATTCATTTGTTTATGGTTTAGTTTTAAAATACTTTAAACTATAGCGAGTTTCTTATTATTAACTTGTTTGGATTTTTAATGTGACCTTTTTCTTTATTAATTATCATGTCCGCGAGTCGTTTGCCCATGTATTTAAAATCTGTTGAAATGGTAGTAATGCCTCCTTCAACAACTTCCTTAAATAAAGTTTCGTTATAAGAAATAATACCAACATCCTTTCCTAAAACGAGGTTTTGCTCTTTCATTTTTTTTATAAGCACAATCACACTTATATCATCTAGTAACACATAAACCTCTCCTTTTTCAATATTCCTGCCTTCTAATGAACTAATAACTTCATGATTAAAATTAGTGTTCTTTATAAACTTTTGAAAGCCAGTTAACATCCCTTGCGGTTGCTTTTTCTCAGGAAATAAAAGCACATTTTTTTTATAGTTTTTTAATAAATGAATTGCTTTTGTTAAGCTATTACATATATCGTCTTCAAAATTTTGATAAATGCCTGGATACTGTTTTAACTCGTCATGCATCTGATCTAAAATATAAACTTTATCCTGTGGCAGTTTATCTATAACCTTATCGGTTTCATTTAAATTAGCAGGCATAATAATGTAATAGGAATAACTGCCTATATGATCATAAATTAGTTTTGAAAATACCTCATAATTAAAATGATGAAAAAATATATCTACCTGAATAGTATCATCAAGATTACTTAAAAACGAATTATATAAATCTTCTTTAAATGCATTTAATTCATCGAAGAGTAAAAACACCTTTTGCGCTACCTCTATATTTTCACTTTTCAAATAATATCCTTTTCCTACTACAGACTCTATAACACCTCTTGTTTTTAGCTCGTTAAAAGCCATTAAAACTGTATCTCTAGATAGTGAAAACTCATTCTTAATAGCATTAATGGAAGGCAATATTTCACCTTTCTTGAGCTCTCCAGAACTAATTGCTTTTTCAATTGAACTAACAATCTGTTTGTATTTAGGTAATTTAATATTATCTTCTATTGATATTATTTTCATATAAACAAATATAATAAAAAACTAGTAGGTACTGGTAGGTAAAATTGAATATTTTTACGTATTTTAGTAACTTACAAGTAAATTTTTAAAGGAATTGAAAAATAACTTATGAAATATTTTAAATACATCGTTTGTATTCTCTCCATCATAATAGCTATCGGAACTTTGAAAGCTCAGACCAGAGAAGTCATCACACTAAAAAAAGGATGGACATTTAAAAAAGGCAATCATCCTGAAGCTATAAAATCCAACTTTGATGATTCTCAATGGGAACAAGTTACCGTGCCACACGATTGGGCTATTTATGGTCCTTTTGACAAAGACATCGATAAACAAGTGGTTGCCATTGAACAAAACGGTGAAGAAGTCGCTACAGAAAAAACAGGAAGAACCGGTGCTTTACCCTACATTGGAGAAGCCTGGTATAGGTATAAATTTTCATTACCAAACTTTAATAGCAATAAAAAAGCTCTCATTCTCTTTGAAGGTGCAATGAGCCAACCAGAAGTCTTTATTAATGGAAAAAAAGTTGGCGAGTGGAAATATGGTTATGCCTATTTTTATTTTGATATTACAGATTTTATATCAACAACTCAAGTGAATACATTAGCTGTAAAATTAACCAATCTAGGAGAATCTTCAAGGTGGTACCCAGGAGCTGGTTTATACAGAAATGTAAGCATTATTATAAAAAATAAGGAATGTATTGATCAATGGGGAACATTTATTACAACTCCATTAATTACTAAAGATATTGCTCAAGTTAATATTAAAACCAAAGTCTCTGGGAAAAATTTAAGAATAGTCACAACTATCTTCGATGCAGATGGTAACAAGGTTAATTCGAATGAAACGACTGAACTTTTCGACAATAAATTCGAACAAAACATAGCTGTAAATAACCCGAAACTTTGGAGTCCTGATTCTCCTTATTTATACACAGCTGTTTCTAAATTATATATTGGAAACGACTTAAAAGATGAAATAACGAAGCCTTTCGGAATAAGACAAATTGAATACAGCCAAAAAACTGGATTTAGCTTAAACGGAAAGACCACAAAATTTAAAGGAGTTTGCTTACACCATGATTTAGGTCCGCTTGGTGCAGCCGTTAACAAATCTGCTTTAAGACGCCAATTACGCATTTTAAAAGATATGGGCTGTAACGCCATACGCAGTTCTCATAACATGCCCTCTTTGGAACAATTGGAACTTTGTGATGAGATGGGATTTATGTTTTTGGCTGAAAGTTTTGACGAATGGGCAAAGCCAAAAGTAAAAAATGGTTATAACCTTTATTTTGATGCATACGCCGAAAAAGACGTTGTTAATTTAGTGAGAGCAACCCGAAATCACCCATGTATTGTAATGTGGAGTGCTGGCAACGAAGTTCCAGATCAATGGGGTAGCGAAGGAGTTAAACGTGCCAAATGGTTACAAAATATTTTCCATCGTGAAGATCCGACAAGGCCTGTTACCGTTGGAATGGATCAAGTAAAAAACACTATGGAATCTGGATTTGGTGCCTTACTGGATGTTCCTGGTCTCAATTACAGACTTCATTTATATGATGAAGCCTATAAAAAATTCCCACAAGGATTTATTTTAGGATCAGAAACTGCATCAACCGTAAGTTCTCGTGGTATTTATAAGTTTCCTGTTGAAAAAGGGAGCATGAAAACCTATGATGATTTTCAGTCATCATCTTACGATTTAGAATATTGCAGCTGGTCTAACTTACCAGATGACGATTTTGCATTACAAGACGATAAACCTTGGGTAATTGGTGAATTTGTTTGGACAGGCTTTGATTACTTAGGAGAACCTACACCTTATGATGAAGCTTGGCCATCCAGAAGTTCCTATTTTGGTATTAACGATCTAGCTGGTTTACCAAAAGATAGATACTATTTATATCGAAGTCGATGGAATACGAAAGAAGAAACCCTACACATCTTACCTCATTGGAATTGGGAAGGACGCAAAGGGCAAAAAACACCTGTTTTTGTTTACACAAGCTATGATAGTGCCGAATTATTTCTGAATGGAAAGAGTTTAGGCGTTCAAAAGAAAAATAATAATACCAAGCAGAACAGATATCGCTTAATGTGGATGGATGTAAAATATGAACCTGGAACATTAAAAGTCGTTGCCTTTGATAAAAATGGCAATCCCGCTTCTGAAAAGGAAATAAAAACCGCAGGAAAACCTCATCAAATAATTCTAGAACCTGATGTTACACCCATAAAAGCTAATGGCGAAGATTTATGCTATATAACCGTTTCGGTAGTCGATAAAAACGGAATACCATGCCCTACAGCTACAAATCAATTAACATTTAAGGTAAAAGGGGAAGGCTCCTTTAGAGCTGCTTGCAATGGTGATGCAACGTCTCTTGAATTATTCCATTTGCCAACTATGAAATTATTTAGCGGAAAGCTAGTTGTCCTTATTCAATCTACAGAAGATGCTGGTGATATTGAATTAACTGTTTCTGGCAAAGGTTTAAAAAAAGGACATATAACTTTAAAGTCCATTAAATAAAAAAGCTTCTTGTTTCCAAGAAGCTTTACCTTTATTAGTGCGGGCGGGGAGACTCGAACTCCCACACCTCGCGGCACTAGATCCTAAGTCTAGCGTGTCTACCAATTCCACCACGCCCGCAAAAGGATTGCAAATATAATCAAGATTTTTAAATTGCAAACACTTCCACATAAAAACCTTCAATTTTTATTACTTTTGAAGTAAATTAAATGTCAACATGAAAAACGTACAAGCATACATTCAAGAACACAAAGAACGATTTTTAAATGAATTAACGGAGCTGCTTAAAATTCCATCCATAAGTGCCGATTCTGCTTATAAAAATGATGTTTTAAAAACAGCCGAAACCGTAAAAACCAGTCTTGAAAAAGCAGGTTGCGATACCGTTGAAATATGTCCAACAAAAGGCTATCCCATTGTGTATGGCGAAAAAATATTTGATGACTCATTACCAACGGTACTTGTTTATGGACATTACGATGTGCAACCAGCAGATCCACTAGAATTATGGACATCACCTCCTTTTGAACCTGTAATTAAAAAAACAGAAACTCATCCACATGGTGCCATTTATGCAAGAGGTGCCTGTGACGATAAGGGACAAATGTATATGCACGTTAAGGCTTTGGAATTTATGACCAAAACCAACCAGCTACCTTGCAATATAAAATTTATGGTTGAAGGTGAAGAAGAGGTTGGAAGCGTAAACCTTTCAACATTTGTGAAAGAAAACCGCGAAAAACTTAAAAATGATGTTATTTTAATTTCAGATACGGGCATGATTGCCAATGATATCCCGTCAATAACCACCGGATTACGTGGTTTAAGCTATGTAGAAGTTGAAGTAACTGGTCCAAATCGTGACTTGCACTCCGGGCTTTATGGTGGAGCTGTGGCAAATCCTATCAATGTATTAACTAAAATGATTGCATCGCTTCACGACGAAAACAATCATATCACTATACCAGGTTTTTATGATAAAGTTGAAGAACTTTCAGAAGCCGAACGTGCCGAAATGGCAAAAGCACCTTTCAATTTAGAAAACTATAAAAAAGCATTAGATATTGACGCTGTTTACGGGGAAAACGGATACACCACCAATGAAAGAAATTCTATTCGTCCTACTTTAGATGTGAATGGTATTTGGGGAGGTTATACTGGTGAAGGTGCTAAAACCGTAATTGCAAGTAAAGCCTTTGCTAAAATTTCCATGCGATTAGTACCGCATCAAGAATGGGAAGAGATAACACAACTTTTTAAAACACATTTTGAAAGCATTGCTCCAAAAGGCGTAAAAGTAAAAGTAACACCTCATCATGGAGGTCAAGGTTATGTAACACCTATTGATAATGTTGGCTATCAGGCTGCATCAAAAGCCTATCAAGAAACATTTGGTAAAACTCCTATTCCACAACGTAGTGGCGGTAGTATTCCTATCGTGGCATTGTTTGAAAAAGAATTAAAAAGTAAAACCATCTTAATGGGCTTTGGGTTAGATAGTGATGCCATTCATTCTCCCAATGAACATTTTGGTGTTTTTAATTATTTAAAAGGTATTGAAACCATTCCTTATTTCTATAAATATTTTGTAGAATTATCTAAATAATTTTGGGCATTACCACCTTTTATTTCTAGGAGTAAAAGGTGGTCTCACTTTTAATCTGTCTTAAGTTCAAACTAAAGATTACAATCTTTAAAAAACAAAAGAGTTTTCACTATAATCGCTAATACGTTCTGAACCGCTAAATGAAAAACCAACATACCAACCACCTCGTTGAACTTTTAATTGGAACTCTTTTTATAAGCACCTCAGGTGTCCTAGGAAAATTTATCGATTTACCCACTCCAGTAATCATATGGTTTCGTAGTGCTTTAGGGGCATTATTTCTATACATTTTTTGTCGTTATAGAAAATTCAATATTAAAATTAATTCGCGTAGAGATATTTCGACCATTCTTTTAAGTTCGGTACTTTTAGGCGTGCATTGGATTACATATTTTTATGCCTTAAAACTTTCAAATGTTGCATTGGGCATGTTATCATTGTTTACATTTCCTGTAATCACAGCACTGTTAGAACCCTTATTTATAAAAACGAAACTTAATGTAATTCATATAATTTTAGGCATCATCGTACTAATAGGTATCTATATTCTTGCTCCAGATTTTAACTTTGAAAGTTCTCAAGTAAAAGGAATTTTACTGGGAATATTTTCTGCCTTTTGTTATGCCTTAAGGAATTTATTTTTGAAACAACATGTTGGTCAATATAGCGGAACCACGCTTATGATGTATCAAATTTCTGTACTGGCCGTATTACTAATTCCAGTGTTGTTTACTATGGATGTTAGCAATATTTCCACACAATTTCCGTATGTTATCATGTTAGCACTCATTACGACTGCTATTGGCCATTCTATGTTTATTCATAGCTTAAAATATTTTTCGGTAAGTACGGCAAGTATTATTAATAGTTTACAACCTATTTTAGGAATTGTGATGGCCTTCTTTTTTCTAAATGAAATCCCCAATTGGAACACTTTTTTTGGAGGATCTTTAATTCTTGTAACTGTTATTATTGAAAGCATCAGATCAAGAAAAGCATAAGTTTTTCATTTTTTCAACTCTACATTTGTAGAATTAAAAAAATTGTTCTATGTTTGTAGAGTTAATTCTAACAATGTAGAAAATGCAACTATCAAAAACTGAAGAAGATTTAATGAACTATTTATGGAAGCTTGAAAAAGCTTTTATGAAAGATTTACTTGATGCGTATCCAGAACCAAAACCAGCAACCACAACGGTAGCCACACTTTTAAAACGTATGGCAGGCAAAGGTTATGTTGCCTATAACTTATATGGCAATTCTAGAGAATATTATCCATTGGTTAAAAAGAAAGATTATTTCTCTAAGCACGTAAATGGTCTTATAAAAAACTTTTTTAACGATAGTGCCTCTCAATTTGCATCATTTTTTACCAAAGAAACCAATTTAACTAAAGAAGAATTGGAAGATTTAAGAAAATTGATTGACAGCGAAATTAAAAACAAGTAGCTATGGAAATCTATATTTTAAAATCTAGTTTGTGCTTAGCTGTATTTTACGGTTTCTATAAATTATTGTTGGAAAAAGAAAGTTTCCACAACTTTAAGCGCTTTTATTTATTAGCCTCTTTAATATTAGCATTTGTAATTCCTTTAATAACCTTTACAGAATATAGAGAGGTTATCACTCAAGATTCTCCTTTATTTTCTACTGAAATATCTCAAAATACAACAACAAAAACAACACTGACAACTTACTTACCTTTTATTTTATGGAGTATATATGGTTTGGGTGTTTTTCTTTTTGGTTTTAAGTTTTTAAAAAACTTACTGGAAATAGTTATTAAAATTAAACAGAACCCTAAATTTAAAAACAAAAGTCACATTAATGTTCTGTTACAAGATTTAGTAATTCCGCATACATTTTTTAGTTACATTTTTTTAAATAAACAGAAGTTTGAATCGCATCAAATACCTAAAGAAGTTTTACTACATGAAGAAACGCATGCAAAACAGAAACATAGTTTAGATGTGGTATTTATTGAAATATTACAAATACTTTTTTGGTTTAATCCGTTCATCTATTTAATTAAGCATAGCATTAAATTAAACCATGAATTTTTAGCAGACCAATCTGTTTTAAATAAGGGTGTTACACCTTCAAAATATCAACAAATTTTATTAGCATTCTCATCAAATGCATCAGAACCTCAATTGGCAAATGCCATTAATTATTCATCAATCAAAAAACGATTTACAATTATGAAAACACAAACATCAAAACAAAACTTTTGGATTAAAAGTTTTATTCTACTACCGTTATTAGCTATTCTGACCTTTAGTTTTAGCAATAAACAAATTGTAACTAATCAACAGAAAGCCACTGCCAAAGAAGTTATTGAATATAATCAACTTGCAAAAAAGTACAATTTAATGTCTGAGAGTGGTGAGTTCATTGTAAAAAAAGAAGAAAAAGAGCGCTTAAACTATCTTTATAACAAGATGTCTCTTGCCCAACGGAAAAACGCAGAGCCTTTTCCTGTATTTCCACCACCGCCTCCACCAGCTCCAAAAGCATTTAGTGGTGAAAAAGTTCCTTCTCCTCTACCTCCTCCGCTTCCAAAATCACCACTAGAGCATGTAAAGGAAATGGCTAGTAAAGGCGCAAAATTCTTTTATAATGAAAAACCTATCAATTCAAAAAAGGCTATTGAGCTTATGAAATCCAACAACAGTCTAAATGTTGTTACAAAGCATAGTGATAAAGCGAATTTTTTTGTGCACATATGCTCTGAACCAATTGAGATTAAACCTGAATAAAATCATCCTTAAAAAAGAAAAAAAAACACATAAAAAATAGTTTGCATATACCATTATCAATTTGCTTATTTAAACTTGTTTACCAATAACAAAAACAGAGTTAAGCATTATGTGTATAAGCGTTGCTTTATATTGAATTTTAAATATGATTTGTAACATTTAAGGACTTTTTGCGTTCTAATAGTCAATCATCAATCAAAATAAATCATTATGTTAAAGCAATTCTTTATTATTTGCTCTGGTGCAGATACCGATATTTTAGAAAACTGTTCTAAAGGCGAACAAAACAAATACGCAGGTATTGGCGCTACCGTTTTCTTTACGGCAGTTATGGCATTTATAGCTGGTAGCTATGCCCTTTACACTGTTTTTGATAATCTATATGCAGCTATTTTCTTTGGTCTCATTTGGGGTTTGCTTATTTTTAATTTAGACAGATATATTGTTTCAACCATAAAAAAGACAGGGAATATTGTAGATGAACTTATACAAGCATCACCCAGAATTTTATTGGCAGTTATTATCGCTGTAGTTATTTCAAAACCCTTAGAATTAAAGATTTTTGAAAAAGAAATCAATCAAGTACTGCTAGAACAAAAAAATGAGCTCACACTTGCAAACAAAAATCAAATTGCTGAACAGTTTACACCGTCTATTGAAGGATTAAATAATAATATCAAATCACTGCAGCAAGAAATTGACGCCAAGGAGGCAGAAGTTAATGCTCTTTATGACACTTATATTGCCGAAGCTGAAGGCACTGCTGGAACAAAACTTATAGGAAAAGGACCTGTTTACAAAGAAAAACGAGATAAACACGATGCCTTATTAGCCGAATTACAACAATTAAAACAAGAAAATAAAACTAAAATTTTAGCCGCAGAGAATCAAATAGCTACTCTAAAAGGCGATTATGAAACTCAAGTAGTCAATACGCAACCCATTATCAATAATTTTGATGGGTTAATGGCTAGAGTAAACGCTCTTGGTAAACTTCCTTGGTTGCCATCTTTCTTTATATTCCTTTTGTTTTTAGCTATAGAAACCTCACCTATTTTAGCAAAATTACTATCACCAAAAAGTTCTTACGATTTTAAATTAGAAGATCAAGAAACAACAGTAAAAACAAATGTGCTTCAAAACAAACATCATAGAGAAGTTATGCTAAAAGCAGACTATGCTATTAATGATCGCATTTATACGGATATTGAAAATGAGGACGAATTATACAATTACAAACGTAAAAAGGCAAGAGAACTTATGCAGTTACAAGCTGATGCTTTTTACAAACATCAAAAAAATGTCCTTTAATTTTAAGCCGTTGTTTTATATTTAAAGTGCTCGTATAATTCCTTACACCCTAAGCCTATAATAGATAACTTTTTATTTTTTAAAAGTGCTTCATCATGTAAGCCTGTCATAGCTTTCACGCCATAACGATCCATCCATTCAATTTCTTCAATACTAATGGTTAGCGTATTAACGCGTTCAAAAATATTATTGAATTCATTTTGAAAAATACTCAAACTTCTTTTATCAAGAATTCCTTTCAATTTAAAAAAATTGTGACTGTGTGTAATTCTGAGATTCATAACAAAGATAATTAATGGTTAAAAAATACATTTAGGGCTATTAATCTTTTGATTATCATATAAATATAAAACAAAAGCCAAATAATCAGAGTTGTTTTCGATAAACGGAATTTATCTTTAGTTAAAAAAATAATTGGTGTCAAATTAATCGACGAGGAACCATTTTAAAATCAAGATTTTTCTATTTTTACAAATGTTAAGTTTATATTCAACCAATAAATAATCATTAAAATCCATGAAAACGTATTTTTTAATTTTCTGCACCTTAATAGTCGGTCAAATAAGTTTGGCTCAATCTACTGAAAAACAAGATGTAAAGGCTATTAAAGCTGTATTAAAAGAACAAAGATTAGCTTGGTCTAAAGATAATATTGAAGAGTTTATGGAAGGTTATTGGAAAAGCGATTCTTTAAAATTCTATGGAAGTAATGGAATAACTTATGGTTGGGAAAACACTTTAGAACGATACAAAAAAGCATATCCTAGCGAAGACCATACCGGAACTTTAAGTTTTAAAATCAACGCTGTTACTAAAATTACGGATGGTGCTTATTACGTTTTAGGCGAATATCATTTAAAACGCAATGCAGGAAATGCCGATGGGATTTTTATGCTTGTTTTCAAAAAAATTAATGGTGAATGGAAAATAATTGCAGATACCTCAAGTTAATATAGTTATGAATAACAAAATACTAAACTGGGGCATTATTGGTATAGGCAATGTTTGTGAAAAAAAGAGCGGCCCCGCCTATCAAAAAACAGAAGGTTTCAATCTAAAAGCTGTGATGCGTAGAGATCTTGATAAAGCGAAAGATTTTGCAAAACGTCATCATATAGAAACATACTCAAATAATGCAGATGCCATTATTAACGATCCAGAAATAGATGCTGTTTACATTGCAACACCTCCGAATAGTCATTTAGAATATGCATTAAAAGTTGCAGAAGCAGGTAAAATTTGCTGTGTAGAAAAACCAATGGCAGTAACTTTTGAAGAATGTGAAACCATGCTTTCTGTCTTTAAAAAAAAGGATACACCGCTTTTTGTTGCTTATTACCGTAGAAGTCTTCCCAGATTTGAACAAATAAAAACCTGGATTGACCAAAAAGAAATAGGTGATGTGAGACATATTCATTGGGAGTTAACCAAACCTGCTAATGAAATTGATTTGTCTGAAAATTACAATTGGCGAACTGATAAAAGCATTGCTTTAGGAGGTTATTTTGATGATTTGGCCTCTCATGGTTTAGACTTTTTTCATTATGTTTTAGGAGACGTTGAATCTGTTGATGGACAAACTACCAATCAACAAGATTTATATTCGGCTAAAGATGCACTATCGGCTTCATGGATTCATAAAAATGGTATTACAGGTTCTGCTTTTTGGAATTTTGGATCGTGGAAGCGAGAAGATCGAGTTGAAATTATTGGAAGCAAAGGCTCAATAGTATTCTCTGTTTTTGATGAAAACCCTATTCAACTTATTACACCAAAAGAAACCATTAGTTTAACCATTGAACATCCAGAAAATATTCAATTATACCATGTTCAGAATATGAAAAAACATTTAGACGGAACAAAACAACATCCTTCTACTGGAGAAACAGCACTTCATACAGCTTGGGTTATGGATAAAATTCTAGGTAGAATTTAAAACCGTCTATCTATATGAAACATATCGAGTTTGATAGACGTTTTCTTTTCTGATATAATTTCTGAAACTAACTTTCCTGTTGCTGGTCCCATACTCCAACCCATCATAGCATGGCCTGTAGCGATGGTTAGATTATCACATTTAGATGATTTACCAATATATGGCAATCCATCTGGAGACAAAGGCCGTAACCCATAAGTCGCCTGATTTTTCTCTTTTGAACTTAATATAACATCTGGATAATATCGTGTTACCGCATCAGAAATTGCTTCAATTCGTTCTTTTCTAATGTGGTTATTAATCCCTGCAATTTCCATTGTTCCTGCAAATCGTGTAAAGCCATGCATAGGTGTTACAGCGGTTTTTGCTTCAGCTAAAATAGCTGGTATGGTAATGTTTGTATTTTTACTGGAATTGATACGATAACCTTTCCCAGCCTGAAGCAATAATTTCAAGCCAATTTTTTTGCTTAACAGAGAGGTCCAAGAACCTGCTGCTAAAACAAACTCATCTGCTTTTAAGGTTTGTTTATTCGTTTTTATAGTCTTAATTGTTTTATTTTTAATCTCTAAATCCTCAACAACTTCATTGGTATAAAAAACAACGCCATTATTTTTCAAATACGCCTTCATGGTTTCCATAAACTCATTGGGAGTTGAATGCCAATCGCATTTAAAATAGGTTGCACCTAAAACATTTATTTCAACATTAGGTTCTAATGCCTTAATCTCATCGTTATTTAATTCTACGACATCCAATCCATTCTCTTTGGCTATGCTAGCTAATTTTATCTCTTCCTCTAACATATGCTCGGTCTGACAAAGCATTAATAAGCCTTTCTTTTCGTAATGAGAGCTAAAGTTTTCTGTTTTATGAATGTCGTCATACAACTCTTGACTCATAACAGCAATGTCCTTTATAACAGGAATTGACTTTTGAACATGACTAGCATTACAAGATTTATTAAATGCCCAAGTCCATTTTAAAAAATCTAAATCTAATCTTGGCTTGATGTATAGTGGACTTGATGAGTTAAACATCCATTTTAAACCTTTTTTCATTACACCAGGAGCCGATAATGGAATGATGTGGCTGGGTGATAAATACCCAGCATTAACGTACGATGCACCAGTTTCCATATTAGATTGATCTATAACCGTTACTTGATGCCCCTCTTTTTGGAGGTAATAGGCAGAACTTAACCCTATAATACCTCCACCAATAATAATTACGTTTTTACTCATACTAAATTACTTGAAAACCATACGCATAGGGATCATCTTCATCATCAATGGTAATGGTATTATGTCCATAAATTTTTGCCCACCCTTTAATACTAGGAATAATCGCTAATTCACCCTGTAATGTGGTTTCTTTCTCTACTCTACCTATAAATTTACTACCAATAAAACTTTCATGTATAAAATCCTCTCCAATTTTCAATTTTCCTTTGGCATACAACTGTGCCAAACGAGCCGATGTCCCTGTGCCACAAGGACTTCTATCAATAGCTTTATCACCATAAAACACAGCATTTCTACCTGATGATGTTGGATTTATAGGAGTTCCTGTCCAAAGCAAATGCGATACATCTTTAATCGTTTTATTTTCTGGATGTATGAACAAATTGGGATATTTCTCATTAATCCGTTGGCGAACCACTTGCGAATATTGGATTATTTGTGACGCCGAAAAGGCCTGAACTCCCGAAAAATTTTCCTGAGGATCTACAATGGCATAAAAATTTCCGCCGTAGGCAACATCAAAAGTAATCGTTCCTAATTCTGGACAATCTATAGTCAATCCTTCTGCAGCCAAATAACTTTTTACATTGGTAAGTTTTACCCATTCAACTTTTCCGCCTACTTGTTGATATTCTATTTCAACCAATCCAGCCGGAGCTTCCATCTTAATTTTCCCTGGTATCTTTGGGGTTATTAAGCCTTCTTCAATAGCAATAGTAATAGTCCCTATAGTTCCATGACCACACATAGGTAAGCATCCTGAAGTTTCGATAAACAAAATAGCTAAATCATTTTCTGGGTTATGAGGTGGAAATATCACACTTCCACTCATCATATCATGCCCTCTAGGTTCGAACATCAAACCTTTTCTTATCCAATCGAACTCTTTTAAAAAATGTTGCCGCTTCTCTATAATATTGTTCCCAATTAAATTAGGAACCCCCTCTTTAATAACCCTAACAGGATTGCCACAGGTATGGGCATCAATACAGACAAAAGTGCTTTTAGCCATTCACTAAATTTTATCTTTAGTTGATTTATTATTTACAAATCTTGAAATTCCTAAAGGGTTTTCATTTTTCAATTCATCTGGCAACAAATCATTTGGCCAATCTTGATAACTAAAAGGTCGCACCCAACGTTTTATAGAATTCACTCCTACTGCTGTAAAACGACTATCTGTAGACGCTGGATAAGGCCCTCCATGAACCATAGACGGACAAACCTCAACACCTGTTGGCACACCGTTAAAAATAAGTCGCCCTACTCTATTTTGTAATTCTGAAATAAGATTCGAATAATTTTGAGCTTCATTATCTGAAATTAAGGTTGCTGTTAATTGTCCTTCTAACTTAGAAATGATGGCTTCTAATTGCTCCACATCGTCACATTGAACGACCATAGAAAATGGTCCAAAAACCTCTTGATGTAAATGAGTATTCTCTAAAAACGTTTTGCCTTCAACTGTTGTGATTATCTGTCTGGCATAATTAGTTTGAACATCATTATTGTAATCACTAACAACACGTAATCCCTCTTGAGAAACCATAGTAGTCTTTTTCTTTTCATAAGCGCCAATAATATTAGGATGTAACATACAAGACGGTTCAATCTTCACAATTTCGTTGGCTAGTGTAGAAATAAAATGAGTTAAACCTTCACTTTTAATAGCTAGCAATAAGCCTGGATTGGTACAAAACTGTCCCGTTCCTAAGGTAATAGAACCCGCATAAGTTTTAGCTAAAGTTTCTCCTGTATTTTCTATAGCATTTGGTAATATCACAACAGGATTAACACTTCCCATCTCTGCAAACACCGGAATTGGTTCTTCGCGTTGTGCCGCCAAATCATATAAAGCACGACCGCCATTAATACTTCCTGTAAAACCTACGGCTTTAACTGCTGGGTGTTTTACTAACTGAGTTCCTACCTCAATACCACTACTGTTTAAATTTGAAAACACCCCATTGGGCATGCCTGTTTTTTCTGCTGCTTTTATAATGGCCGAAGCCACTAGTTCGCCAGTACCAGCGTGCATAGGATGAGATTTTACAATCACAGGACAACCTGCTGCCAATGCGGCTGCTGTATCTCCTCCGGCTGTTGAATATGCTAAAGGAAAGTTGCTCGCCCCAAATACCACAACTGGTCCTAAGGGAATTAAAAGTTTTCGTAAATCTGGTTTTGGCAAAGGTTCTCTGTTCGGTTGTGCTGTATCAATAGATGCCTCAACCCAAGACCCTTCTTGAACCAATTCAGCAAATGACCGTAATTGAAAAACCGTTCGTCCACGTTCGCCCTTGGCTCGACCTTCTGGCAAACCAGACTCTAAACAATATGTCTTAATAAGTTCATCGTCTAAAGCTAAAATTTCGTCTGCAATAGCATTTAAAAACGTTGCTTTTTTTTCTCCTGAAATACTTCTATATGTTTTGAAAGCTTTAGATGCCAACTGAACCGCATCGTCAATTTCTTGCGATGTTGCTTCAGTAAACACTGTTTCATTCTCAATATTTAATTGCGGATTGAATGTTTTATATGTTTTACTTCCTTGTGCTGATTGTTGATTACCTATATAATTTTTTCCAAATATCATATTATATGTTTTTGTAGTCTGGCAATGTTGGTCTTATCTTTAAAGCATCTTCAATGATTTTAACAATAGTTTTTCGTTCGTCTCCTTCCAATACTAATCTTGGTGCTCTTACGTATTCTGAACCTATTCCTGTAAACACCGACGCGAGTTTAATGTATTGTACTAATTTAGGATTTATATCTAACTCTAGCAACGGCATAAACCATCTATAAATCTCTAAAGCTTCTTGTATTCTTCCTGCTTTTTGAAGCTCATAAATAGCAACTGTTTCTGCTGGAAATGCATCTACTAAACCAGCTACCCAGCCGTCTGCACCAATTAGTAAACTTTCTAATGCTAAGGTGTCGACTCCGCACAAAATAGCTAATCTGTCTCCAAATTTATTTTTAATTCTGGTAATATTAGTTGTATCTCGCGTTGATTCTTTCACGGCTTGTATGTTTGGACAAACATCTAACAAGGCTTCAAACATCTCTAAAGTCACTTCAATTTTATAATCTACAGGATTATTGTAGATCATAATGGGTAAAGAGGTGCTACTCTCAACTGCTTTAAAATACTCAACCACTTCTGCATCGCTTGCGTTATAACGCATTGGCGGCAACATCATAAGGCCTTCTGCACCATCTTCTTGAGCTGTTTTAGCTAAGTTTATAGCTGCCTTAGTTGTTTGCTCAGCAATATTCATAAGCACTGGCACCTTTCCATTTACAAACTTCACGGTTTCTCTGGTTAAAATACGTCGTTCATCATCACTTAAAGTACTTGCTTCGCCAAGGGTTCCTCCTAAAACAAGACCATGAACACCAGCATCTAATTGCGCTTGTATATTCACTTTAAATAATTCCAAATCCAATTCATCATTAGCTGTGAACTGTGTTGTTACTGCTGGCATGACGCCTTTCCATATTATGCTCATAGTTTTAATTTTTTCAAGTTAAAATTACTACTAACAACCAATTATTCATTATAACTTTTTATCCTATTTTGATACTATATTATCCTTTATTTAATTATTTTATATAAATTTGAATAATATATGAAAATACTTCCTTTTAAGATTCCGAAACCGTTACGTGATTCGCTTGTTTATCAAGTAGATTTAGATACTGTTTTTTATGATAAATTACATCAGCATGAAGAAATTCAGCTTAGCTTAATTGTTGAAGGCGAAGGTACTTTGGTTGTTGGCGATAAGGTTAATCATTACAAAAGTGAAGATATTATTGCTTTTGGAAGTAACTTGCCCCATGTATTTAAAAGCAATCCTAACAAGTGTAAAAAATCTCATATGATAACGTTATTTTTTGCAAAGGACTCTTTTGGGTCGGATTTTTTTAAGCTAGAAGAACTTAGAGAACTCTCTCCCTTTTTTAAAAGAGCATCCCGTGGTTTTAAAGTAACCTCATCAAAAAAACAAATGATTGCTCTTTTTTATCAACTAGAAAAAGCGTCTAAATTATCACGCTTTTTGATATTATTAGAACTACTAAAAAAAGCATCACAGAGTAATTATAAAAGTTTATCGTCTTTTGTTTACGAAAAAAAATATTCTGAAATAGAAGGAAAACGAATGCAAGATATTTTTGATTATACTATGACACATTTTCATAAAGATATTTCCCTTGAAACTATTTCGGATGTTGCTACAATGACCAAAAATGCATTCTGCAAATATTTTAAAAAACGCACCAACAAAACGTATTTTAGATTTTTAAATGAATTACGTATTGAACATGCCATTAAACTACTGATAGACGAAACAGATTTAGCTATTGCTGATATTGCCTATAAGTCGGGGTTTAAAAATATTTCTAATTTTAATAGACAGTTTAAGCTTTTAAAACGGATATCTCCTAATCAATACCGAAAAAACAATCTTTAAAATGAAACCAAAATACCTTTATATTATTTTAGGAATAGCACTTTTAATTACTTTGCTTGGTCTTATTACTGGAAAATTCTTCTTTCTGTTTTTAATCTTACCTTTTGGGTTTGGTATTTTTAAAAGGAATAAAGATGATGACACTAACTAATTAGGTCTTCTTTACATATTTAGTAATAATCACTATTTGCTGCCCATCAACCTTTCCTTCAATATACTCAGCATTTTCAGGATCTAAACGAATATTTCTAACCGCTGTACCTTGTTTAGCAACCATACTCGATCCTTTAACTTTTAAATCTTTAACCAACACGACCGAATCTCCAGCCTCTAAAATCACACCATTAACATCTCTATGGATGATTTTTTCACTTTCATCTTTATCTTCTCCTGTGGCTTTAGCCAGTGCTAGTGCTTCATCATCAAGATACATCATATCTAACAAATCTTTTGGCCAGCCTTCATTACGTAACCGTTGAAGCATTCTCCAAGCCATAATCTGCACAGCCACAAACTCACTCCACATACTATCGTTTAAACAACGCCAATGATTTACGTCCATGTCTGCATTACCTTCAATTTGATCTAAACAGGTTTTACAAACCAGCAGACTATTATCTACACTTTCGTTTAATGATGGCGGAATGGTGTATTGTTTTAAATTTTCTTTTGACTTACAAAGTTCACAGCTAGTATTGCTTCTCTCTTGTAATGTGTTAAGTATGCTCATTTTTTAATTTTAGTTTTGCAATATTACACTTTAATACGAGTTTGTACAAGAAAGATTTTATATATCAGTAAATAAAAAGGCGCCAAATTGGCGCCTTTTTATGAGGTTCTATTTAATTATTTAGAAAGTGCTGCAATATACTTGTATACAGCATCTCCATGAACGCCTGTAAAATATTTGCCTAATTTCTCTCCTCTAGCTTTTCTTTCAGCTTCATCTGGCCATGCTTTTTTAGCAAGATCTCCAAGTCCGTCAAACATTTTTTCTAAATCTGCCATAGAGTCTAAGAAAAACCCTTCCATCATTTCGGTACCATCACTACCCCAAGCATGTCTGTTAGGGTAATATCCCTTGATTAAGGGATTATTCTTAACATAGACATCAAAATTCTCACTCATTAGTTTTCCTATTTCATCATTACTCCCATCCTCAGGATAAGCAAAATGTGTTTTACGAACATAACAAATCATGTCTTTGTTATTGTCTGCTGGTATTGATTTTACCCAAGGTAGGGTATAGTAAATTTCATCTGAATGCTCATGAGAATAATACGCTTGTTGTTTTTTTAAAAAGGCTTCTCTAGCCTCTTTATCTGGCCAAGCTTCTTTTTCTAGCTCGCCATCTCTTTTACTAGCTTTTTCAATATCTTCCCACGATCCATAAACTCTCACATAAACCAATTCTGTGTTGTCTGGAGTCATTTGATGCAAATAAAAGGATGAGCCCAAAAGATATTCATTGTTTTTTGTAACCTTGTCTAGATATTCTTTTTCTACAGATTTCCATGTATCCATATCAAAATCATCATAATCCATATTCCAATGCATGGTGGTTACAGTAATAAACTGAGGTCCCTTTTCCTCTTGCTGGGCTGAAATTGTTGAGGTGCTAAACAATAGAAGTACTGCCGCCAAAGCGGTAAAAAAACGGTTGGTTGTTTTCATAATTTGTTAAAATTAAAGGTTATAAATTGATTAAAATTAAATACTATTTAAAGATCTGGGAAATCTTTACTACGATTTAACTCAATTAAAATCAGAAGAATAGATTACTAAATATACAAAAAAAATTGACTTATTTATAATTTAATTAGGTTTCTTTAAATTATAATAGTTGGTTGCGGAGTCTTTTGGGCATAGCTTTAATAACCATATCGTAGCTATGATCTATAAGTTCTAGCACAAACTTTGGAGGTAATTCTCCTTTATAAATTAGCACAGAGTTCCAGTTTGTTTTGCTCATATGCCAACCAGGTTGGATCGATTCATATTCTGCTCTCAGCTCTAATGCATATTCTGGGTCGCATTTCAAGTTTACCCATCCTTCTCCAGCCTCCCATTTTTCAAGTGGAAACAGTGCGAACATTTTACCTAATACTTTAAACACAAATGTATCAGCATCAAAAGGAAAATCCTCTGTAACACCTTTCTTTTTTAAACAGTAGTCTCGGAGTTGTTCTATGTTCATCTCATCTAAATCTTCCCAAAAGGGAAGACTATATTAAATTATATTAAAAGTCGTTCCATTACCTTTTCTGGATGTTTCAATTCAGTATACCCAAACTGTTTATACAACCCGTGAGCATCTAATGTTTTAAGCATCCAAACTTTACATGATTTTAGTTTTGGTTCTTCGTGTACGGCTTTCATTAATTGTTTTGAATAACCGTTCCCTCGATACTCTGGCAGGATAAACACATCCATAAGATAAGCAAAAATCGTGTAATCTGTTGCTACGCGAGCAAATCCAATCTGCTTGTCTTCTAAATAAACCCCAAAGCACAAACAATGTTCTATTGTTTTTTTTACGGCATTTAGAGTCCGTTCTTTTGCCCAATAGGAAGTGGTTAAAAATTGATGAATAACATCTATTTGAAGCCTGTTTTTTTCTGTTGAAATTTCTATCATTTATTCCCTATTTTACCTAAATGTGTGTCTTGAAATGAAGTACTATATTTTAATCCGTACCCCAATAGTCTATCAAAACTGGCATGAGAAAATAAGATAACCCCTATGAGCTCTATAATTTCCACTTTTAAAAAGACACCTAAAACATATAGCAGTATTGCAATTCCTTTATGATGAAACAAATTATAAGTTACAGCTCCAAATTTCGGATTTACTATATATCCTAACATGCCAATGTCTGGAACAAGGAAGAGCACTAAAAATAACCACCAAACAAAACTTAATTGATTAAATGCAAAAATTCCTAAAACAAACATTAACAACTCCTCTAGCTTTAAAGTCAATTTCATTATTCTATAATTTTATATAAAATAGGCTTACAGGGTGTTGCATCATTTTCAAAAGGAGCAATTTGTAAATTTAAAAAATAGGTACCATCTACAACCATATTAGGCACAAAAATAAACTCAGTAATGGTTGCATCTAGTCTTAATTTCCCTTTGGTATTCCAAAAGGCATGATGTGCTAATAATTCTCCATCATCTTTTTCCTTGTCAACACTAGGTAAATCTATAAGTAAATGTTTAATCCCCTTTTTCTTCAAATATTCGGCTGCATCTTCTAATAAATAAGGTGGATTTGTGTGCGAGTATTGTTTCGTTAGTTTATCATTTGTATTTGGAATTGTTCTAATTACAATAGCATCTCTTTTTTTATTTCCAATAGCATATTGAATTTGCTTTTTTGAAATGACAAAGTCACCATTAAGATTCTCTGGAGCTACCGTAATGACTTCGGCTAAAAAAAAGAACTGTTTTAAATTCTGATTAATAGAATGCACCTCTTTTGTAATATGACCAGCACATTCGGTATGTGTACCATGACCGTGAGGATTAAAATATATATTATTGAAATTTATACTAGCACCTTCTAATACACTAGCCACCCACTCGCCATCTTTAACAGGTTCAATTTTAGGCTCTTCAATATACCAAGCGTTAACATTACTTTTTGATGCTTTAAGCGGAATTGAAATATCTATAGGTTTAGATAAGTCTATTTTAAGTTTTTTTGAATTGTATTGAATAGTTGCTAGCATTATAAATTTATTTTAAAAAGGTCTGAGGCAATACCATCACTTAAAAATTTTCCTTTTTTTGTGACTAGTAATGTGCCTTTATTAATGTACAATAAATCATTGTTTAAAAAATGATTTGCTTGTTCTAATAAATATTTTTTATGGTCTTTTCCAAAATCTTGCTCAACTTTTTCTAAAGAAACTCCCCAAATAGTTCGTAAACCAGTCATTATATATTCATTATACTTATCTGTTAACGACAATGTTTCAATCTCCATTGGCAACGTATTTTCTTGTATAGATTTAATGTATTTCGAATTGTTTCTTACATTCCAACTGCGCTGCTTTCCATTAAATGAATGTGCTGAAGGTCCAATACCTAAATAGGGTTTACCTTGCCAATATGCCGAATTATTTTTGCTAAAATAGTCTGGTTTACCAAAGTTTGATAATTCGTAATGTATAAACCCTGAGGCTTCTAACTTTTCTATTAATAAATGAAATTGCTCCTGTGCTTGTTCATCATCAACATTTTTAATAATGCCTTTTTTTATAAATGAATCCAATGCTGTTTTAGGTTCCACTGTTAAGGCATAACTTGAAATATGCGGAATATTAAAAGACAAAGCAGTTTCTATATTTTGCAACCATTCCTCATTTGATAATTCAGGGATACCATAAATTAAATCTACAGAAATATTATCAAAATATTTAGTTGCTTCTTGCAGACATACTTTGGCTTCCTCTGCATTATGTGCGCGATTCATAAGTTTTAAATCTTTCTCAAAAAAAGATTGAATGCCTATGCTTAATCTATTAATAGGTGTATTTGATAATTCGTTGATTCGTTGATTTGTTAAATCGTCTGGATTGGCCTCTAAGGTAATTTCCGGATTATCTGAAACCTGATAATTTTTATGGACTTCAGAAATCAACAATTGTAATTCTTCATTCGTCAATAGTGACGGTGTACCACCTCCAAAATAGATGGTTTCAACTATTTGGTTTTTGAATTCATGCTTTCGAAGTTCTAACTCTCCAACCAAAGCAAAGACCAGTTCATCTTTCTTTTTTAATGAGGTTGAAAAATGAAAATCGCAATAATGGCAAGCTTGCTTGCAAAACGGGATATGAATGTAGATGCCGCTCATTAATTAGTTTGATTATGCAAGTTTTTAAAATTATAACAAATTTATTTCTAAGCTCAATTTTTAATGACAAAAGTTTCTGCCAACTGAAGACTGATAGCTTACTTTTTAACTCTACTTTCATTCTGTTTCACGAACGCACTCCAACCAGTATAACTTTTTCCTGAAACAACTTTTCCAACGTTATAAAAATGACATACAGCCGCAGCTAATCCATCGGTAGCATCCAAATTTTTAGGTAAGGTTTTTAAACCCAACAAACTTTGAAGCATTTTTGCCACTTGTTCTTTACTGGCATTTCCATTTCCTGTAATAGCCATTTTTATTTTCTTTGGCGAATATTCGGTAATTGGGACTTCTCTACTCAAACCAGCAGCCATAGCAACCCCTTGGGCTCTACCAAGTTTGAGCATACTTTGTACATTCTTTCCAAAAAATGGGGCCTCAATAGCAATTTCATCTGGGTGATGTGTATCAATAAGTTCAATAGTTCGCTCAAAAATAAGTTTCAGTTTTAAATAATGGTCGTCATACTTTTTTAAATCGAGTTCATTAAGCTGTACAAAAGTCATTGTTTTCCCTGTTACTTTTATGAGTCCGAAACCCATAATAGTTGTTCCTGGATCAATGCCTAATATAATTCTTTCTTTACTCATTAATTACAATATTTACAACCGTTAAGAGATATTGAAACACCAAATGCGGCATACATTAAATCATCATTAAACGAAAACCCATCTACAGCAACATCATACTTATTTTTTCCTGCTAAGGAATAGACATAGCCCAAATCGCCATAAACAGATAAATTTCTAGAAAGTCCATAATGAATTTCCAAACCACCTAATGCATTAAGGTACGTATATTTATTTTCGCTAAAATTACCCAAAGGTTGTGTAAAACTCATTCCTGGCCCTGCGTGAGCAACAATAGCTATTCGGTTTGGCAAAGAGTGAAGCATCGATCTAAGGTTATAAACTATTTGCGCATTTACACGAGTATAATTAAGTTTAAATTCTAGAGAAGAATTGGAGTTAGAAGACCTATTAAAGCCAATATCTAATTTGGCACCAATAGCATCTGAAAACATATGCTGAAGTCCTAAATTAACCGTTGGAAAGTTTACATATTTACTAGAATAACCAACATTCTCACCTGTGTCAATAGGATTATTAATTCCTAAAGCTAACTGAAATTTCCATTTCTCTGAATCTGTTTGGGAAAAACTAAGCATGGTCATTAAAACTGTTAGTATCAATAACAGTTTTACTTTTTGTATTTTAAAATTTGAGGTCATAAGATAATAATCGTTTAATTTGCGACTATGGCCAGTAGGTTAACTTACAAATCTAAACAATTATTTTTTGTGCTTATTAAAATAAGCCTTGTAGTTGCTGCTTTTTATTTTATTTACCAAAAATTGACAAAAAACAGTGATTTAGCATTTTATGATTTTCTGCTATTTTTAAACAAAAACGATTCTTTTTCTCTAAAAAACATAGCTTTTTTAGTGCTTTTAAGTGGTTTCAATTGGTTTTTTGAAATTTTAAAATGGCAAGAATTAGTATCCTTTATTCAAAAAACAAGCTTAAAAAATGCCCTTGAGCAATCTTTAGGATCTTTAACAGCATCATTATTTACACCCAATAGAATTGGAGAATATGGAGCTAAAGCCATATATTTTAAGCCTCCATTAAGAAAACGCATCCTACTAATTAACTTATTGAGTAATCTTCTTCAAATGGGAATTACAGCGGTTTTAGGAGTTATAGGATTATTGTTTTTCTATCAAGCTTATAACATAAACCTACCTGTTAATTCGTTTCTTATAATTACATCTATAAGTATTTTTATAGTTGTTTTGATTGTTTTTTTATTTAGAAACAACAATTTTAGCGTTAAGGGTTTTTCTTTAGAAAAAATAAAACAATTCATAATTGATTTCCCAAGAAATAAAATTGTACTAGCTACTGTCTTTTCATTAATTAGGTATCTTATCTTCTCATTTCAGTTTTATTATTTATTAACGCTTTTTGGCACTGATATCGGTTATCTTAATGCAATGATGGTTATTACTAGCATGTACCTATTAGCATCCATTATTCCATCCATTTTTGTTTTTGATGTGGTTATAAAAGGAAGTATTGCGGTATATTTGTTTTCTTTTCTTGGTATTGAAGAATTAATTAGTTTAAGTGTAGTAACCCTAATGTGGATTCTTAATTTTGTATTCCCCAGCATTATAGGGAGTTATTATGTGCTTATTTTTAACTTCCCTAAAAACAACTAAATATGTTTTTAATTATCATTAGTATCACCTTAATTTACTTGCTACTAATAGTGAGTTTTATTTATGGGTTTGAAAAATTAAAACCGTTTAAACTTACAAACCTTCCTTCTAAAACAAGGTTTTCTGTTATTATTCCTTTTAGAAATGAAACTGAAAATTTACCAAATTTATTAGCATCCATTAAGTCTTTAGAATACCCCAAACACCTTTTTGAAATTATATTTGTAGATGATTCTTCGGAAGATGATTCTAATGAATTAATTTTGAAATTTCTCACTAATTCTCAAATCGACTTTAAGTTAATTCCAAACGAAAGACAAACCCCTTCTCCCAAAAAAGATGCGATAACGACTGCTATAAAACAAGCAAAACACGAGTGGATTCTTACTACAGATGCAGATTGTACACTCCCTAAATACTGGTTAGATAGCTTTGATGAATTTATTCAACAAACCCAAGCAACTTGTATTGCTGCACCCGTTACATATCAATCAACTAATAATTTCTTAAATAGGTTTCAACTACTTGATATCTTAAGTTTACAAGGTGCAACCATGGGAGGTTTTGGTTTGCAAAAACCTTTTTTGTGCAACGGAGCTAATTTTGCTTATAAAAAAGAAACTTTTAATACTGTAAACGGTTTTGAGGGCAACTCGAACATTGCCAGTGGCGATGATATTTTTCTACTTGAAAAAATGGTGAAGCACGACGCAAAACAAGTTCAATTTTTAAAATGCGAACAGGCTATAGTTACAACCTCATCGCAAAATTCTTGGCAACAGCTAATCAATCAAAGAATACGCTGGGCTTCAAAAACAAAATCATACAACAATTGGTTTGGCAAAGTTACAGGCCTTATTGTTTTACTAATGAATGCTCTAATTATTGTAAGTGTTTTGCTAACCATATTGGGAATTGTAATGCCAAAAACTCTGTTTTATATTGTTTTTATTAAATTCAATATTGATGTACTTTTAATTTATAAAACCGCTACTTTTTATGACCAAAGAGAGGTATTGCGAAGTTTTTTATTTGGATTTATAATCTATCCTTTTTTTGCTTTTTATGTTGCTTTTCTTTCTATGTTTAAAACCTTTAAATGGAAAGGGCGTTCTTTTAAACAATAAATTAATTTACATGAATTATTATGGGCAATTTAAATTCGGTTTTTACTTGCTGTCCTCGTTTTAAGGCTGGAAATATTTTAGGCAACGAATCTAAACTTTTAGCCAATAACTCTTTAATATTAGGTATTTCTTGACTGGTAACAGAATCCACATTTACCTGTAACAAGGATAAAATACCCGTAGCAGAAACCTGAAGTTTTAAATTAATAGTATCATTAATATCTTGGGTTACAACAATAGTATCTTTTTGCAAAAAACTTGTTATATGAGCTGTCAAGGTGTTTTCAAAACAGCGTCGTCTCTCTTGCTTTACAGACGACAAATCGCATACCGAAAATGACGGATATTCATCAACATCATTCCAATTAAACGTTTGCAACTCTTCATTTAAAATAGCTTCGGAAGATGTTTTTTTCACATTAAAAAACTCGCAAGACGTGAGCATTAAAAGAGATATAAAAACACAAATTTGTTTCATGGATTAAAACTGAAACCGAAAAGTACAATTTTTTTATATTTTTATAACCTAAAAATAATAAAACCAAAGGAACTTACATATTAATCTTCCTTTTCTTCCTCATTAAGAAACTTTTCCTTTTTTATTTCGGCAATGCGACTGTCAATAAATTTGTTCATTTTACTATTAGGAAACTTTTTCTTAAAATTCTCGTATACATTGATTTTAGAATCATAATCAGCATAATACTGTTCTAATGTTATCGCCAAGTGAAGGTTAGAAAACTCATTTGAAGGATCTTCTTTTATGGCTTTTTTAAAGACCTCAATAGCTTCCTTGTACTTTTTTTGCTGATTTAATACAGTTCCCAGCCTTCTATATTCAGCATCTAAAGGTTGATCCATTAATAACAAGCCTTTAGCCATGTAGGTTTCGGCATTTTTGAAATCACGTAACTCTTCATAATAGGTCCCAATAACATATATAGCAGCACCATTATTGGGGGTGTATTTTAATGCCAATAACTGTTGTTCTATTGCTTTTTCATAGTCATAGTTTTGCGCATAACAAAAACTCAATTTTTCGTGTATAAACTCTGAAGATTCACCAAGTTCTAAAAGCTTTTCAAACCATTTAGCCGCATTTCTATAATCTTGCAACCAATAATAGTTCTGTGCTTTTAAACTTATTAATTCTCTATTATTCTCGTACGATTTTAATCCTCTGTCTATATAATAAGCGGCAGAGTCGTGTTTTCTTTTTATTAAGCAAAACTTAGCTATTTTAAAAATAGCTTTTTGATGTGTGTGATCTAATTGAAACGTCTTTTTGAATTGTGTTTGTGCTGTAGAATCTTTTAGTTGCTCTAAAACCAAACCTAACTCATAATGGTAGTTGGGGTTTAAAGAATCGATGTTAACTAGTTTACGAAACACTTCGGAAGCCTTATTTAGATTTTTAGTAGACGATAACAATTTAGCGTAATCATACTTTAAAAGTAAGTTTTCGGGATCTGTTTTAATTGCTTTTTCATAATTCAATAAGGCTTTATCATAATTTCCTAAGGCAATATAGGCTTTAGCCAATTTAGCATGAACAGCTTCTTGCTGGCTGCACATGTTATACTGCTCTATCGCTTTTGCATAATTACCGTGAACGAATAAACTATCGGCCACATTTAAAACCGAAGTTTGGGCTTCGGTTTTAAATGTTATAATCAGTAAACATATAAATAATACTCTAATCATTCCTTTTCTTCTGAAGACGTATCATCTTGTACTTGAAAAATGATTGGTAAAGAATAAGGTACAATAACTTTCTTTCCATTATTTACTCCGGGTTTCATTTTAGGGAGTAATTTAATAACTCTTATAGCTTCTGCCTCCAAAGCTGGATGTGCTGCTCTTGAGCGCACACCTGTAACATCTCCTTCTTTATTAATTTTAAAAATAACATTGATACGTTGTTTGCCTTTTAAACCCAAGCTATCAGCTAATTTTGTGTTAAAATTTCTATTTACATGCATGGCAATGTTTTCAGACATACATTTTTTTCGTTCTTCATTGTTGGCTAATGCTTCGCAACCTGGAAAAACTGGAACTTCATCTACAACTGAAAAAGGTACCTCAGAAGCATTTTTAAATTCTTCTTTTAATTTTAAAAGTTTTTCTTCATCTTGTTTTCTACTCTCTTCTGTTTCTGGTATGCTTTTAAAGTTTACATATATTTTATAAGGTGGCTTATCATTTTCAGAACCAATCATACTTGGACGATATTCATATCCAGCAGGAACCTTCTCATTTATAGAATGTACACTAAATGAACCTGTCTTTGTTTCTTCATCAAATAAAGCCCAACTTACGTAATCCGGGTTTGCTTTTAAAAAGGTTTCATATTTATCTATAAGTTTTTTAGTTTCTGTAGACATTTCTTCTCCTTGCTTCAAACTATAACTGAAATTATATTGACTTAAATCCAAATTTCTGTTTTGATTTAGAGCTTTGTCTTGCACTGAACAAGAAGTATAAACCAACATCCCAATTACTATAGGAATTAAAAGGGCATACTTTAATAATCTGATTTGTTTTGATTTTGATTTTTGTAACATAACGATTCGTTTTTTGATTAATGATTGTTTAAAAAATGGATTGATGAATGAAATATGTTTGGTTTCGAAAACTTGAGATAACAAGTTTTGATAGTACTCTGATTTATTTTGTTGTTTTACGGCATTGTCATCAGCAATAAACTCATGAAGTGTCATTATTTTATTTTGATAGATGTACACCAATGGGTTAAACCAAAACACAACACGTAACACTTCAAAAAACAATAAATCAAGCGTATGATTTTGCTTTGCATGAACCATTTCATGAGATAAAATGGATTCTTTTTCTTTTTCGTTTAAATGTTCTCCTAAAAAAATATAATTAAAAAATGAAAAAGCTTTTGTACTTTTTAATAACTGAACAAGCTTTAGTTTCCCAATCCTAGTTTTCGGGTTTTTATATATTAAAATTAAAATATTAGTAAGCTTATATAAAAATAATCCCAATGCTAAGATTACTCCTAAATAGAATACTAGTTCCCATAACGGCAAACTGCTTTCAACTAATGCACTTTGTGTTTCTGTAGCGTTAATATTAACTACGTTTTCTTGTCCTAAAACAACTTCCGGAAGTGTTATAATAAAATTTTGCGGTACCGCATTTTTAAATCTTTCAATTTGAATAAAAGGCAACACAAAAGATAATGCTGTGGTTCCTAAAAGATATACCCTATTCCAATTAAAAAAGGTTTCATTTTTTAAGAATACGTCATACACTATTATAAAAAATAGTTGGAACGCTATGGTTTGTATAATGTAGTGCAACATGACTATTCTTTTTTATTGATTTCTTTTAAAACAGATTCCAACTCGTTTAAACTTATATCATTCTTTTTCACAAAAAAAGAGACCATACTTTTAAATGACCCTTGAAAATAATTATCAACCAATTTGTTGATGGATTGATTACTATAATCTTGTTGTTTAACTAGTGGAAAATAAATGTGACCCTTTCCTTTTTTCTCATAATCTACAAATCCTTTGCTTTCTAAAATTCTAACAATTGTAGATACAGTATTGTAAGCCGGCTTAGGTTCTGGAAATTGTTCTATAATGTCTTTTACATTAGCTTTTTTTAGCTCCCAAAGGATACGCATAATGTCTTCTTCTGCTTTTGTGAGTTGCTTCATTTTTTTAACTAAATTTTTAGTTCAACAACACAAATATAACTAAATAATTAGTTTGAACTAATTTTTTAGTTTAAAAAGTAACAATTATATATTATTTTAGACAAACCAATAAACATATACACTATGGATATATTTCTTGTTATCATTGCTTCTCTCTGTATAATCCTTGGGATCCTTGGGAGTTTTTTACCCATATTGCCAGGACCACCAATTAGCTGGGTTGGACTTTTAGTACTTTATCTTACCGATGCTGTTCCTATGAATCGTTCACTTATTATTGTAACTTTTATAATAGCTATTCTTATTTTTCTTTTAGACTATATTATTCCTGCTGTTGGCACCAAAAAATTTGGAGGAAGTAGAGCTGGTATGATAGGTACTTCAATAGGATTGGTTGTTGGGCTGCTAAGTCCTATTCCTGGAGGTATTATAATAGGTCCATTTATTGGAGCTTTTATTGGTGAAATGTTTAACAAAAACGATTCTAAAGTAGCTTTTAAAGCGGCTGTTGGTTCTTTTTTAGGGTTTTTAGCCTCTACTTTTATAAAATTTATTGTTTCTATAATTTATTTAGGAATCTTTATAAGTAAACTTTGGGAATATAAAAGTGCATTGTTCACTATATAAAAAGAAGAACCCTGCGGGTCTCTCACATCCACAGGGTTAATGTAAATTGCTATTATCAACAAAAATTGAGGGATTAATTAATTGTATGTTGACAATACAAAATTATAATATTTATTTCTCTTTTAGCTGTGGTAAAACCGTAACTAAAAAATTTAAAGGATAAAACCTTTTTTTCTAGCTTCATTAATAAGTGTTTCATCTTGACCATCATCTATTAAAAAGATTTCTTTTAATTGTTTTTTTCGCTTCTCGATAGCGCTTACAGAAATATTTAAATGGGCTGCTAGACTTTTGTTTTTTGCTCCTTGTGATAACAAATACAATATCTTTCGATTTTTATCATCAATAACAATATCGCTTTCATTAGTTTTTCTTAAATGACTATTTACTGTTCCACTATAAAACGGCGGATTATGAAGCACAGCTTGAAATGCACTAGCTAGCTCACTTGAGGTCAGATCACTTTTAATTAAAAACCCTTCGGGGTTTATGTTTTTAATGATGTTATGAATTCTATACGACTCATCAAACATTGTTAAAATAACAATTTTAGATTTTGGTAAAACTTTACGAGCATAAATAGCTAAATCTTCTCCAGAATTCATTAATCCATCTTTTGATGGAGGCAAACTTATATCTACAAACAACACATCATAAGGTCTGTTGTTTTTAATTGATTTATCCATAAAAGAAATGGCTTCATCACAATTATTTGCAATATCAATTTCTAAAACTTGGTTTTCTTTTTTTGAGAATAATAACGTGTTTTGATACCCTTCTATAATCATAGGGTGATCGTCAATCATTAATATTTTTATGGTTATTGTCATAGTATATAATAGTTAAATGGGGACATTTATTTTAACTGTTGTTCCTATATTTTTTTCAGAAGTTATAATAATCTCACCATTAACTTCTTTAACTCTGGCATTAATATTTTTTAAACCAATTCCTGTTTTGGTTTTATTTACATCAAATCCAGAACCATTATCTGAAATGGTAAGACAAATTACATTTTTTTTAAGATCAAAACCAATTTTTAACAATGTTGCATTGGCGTGTTTGTAAATGTTATGAATAGATTCCTGTATAATTCTATATATGTGAATTTTATTTTTATTTGACAGATCATCCCAATTAATAGAATCATTATAGTCAAGTGTATAATCTAGTTCGTAAGCTTGGGTTTGAGTTTCTAAAAGTGTTTTTATTATATCTAAAAAGCCCGAACCTGAGATAAAATCTGCATTTAATTCGTGAGACACTTTTCTAATATCTTCTTCAATATTTTTAAGATCTTGTATATAACGACTTCTTGTTTGTATAGCCTCAGTGGTTGTACCCATGTTTAAACTATCTAAACTTAACCTTGTTCCAAATAGTCTTCCTAAAACACCATCATGTAATTCCTGTGAAATGTGTTTCTTTTCCAATGTTCTTGCCTGGTCTATTTTTTCTTGCTGAGATAGCATTAAATTATAAATTTCTTCGTTGGTTTCTTGTTGCTTTTGTACAAATCTTAATTCATTATTTTTTGAACGTTGCGTGATTATAATATAAATTAATAAAGCTGTTATTGTTAATATAATTGAAATAATGATAAGCCACATTTTTTCTCTAGCTATCTTTACATTTCTCTTTTCAATCTCTTTGGTCTCAAAACGTATTCTAGCAAATTTATTACGGATGTTTCGTTCATTTTTTATCAAACTATCATTGAGTTGAATATACGCATCGTAATAATTTACGGCAATGCTATCATCTTCAATTTTAGAGAGTAACAATAACGATTTTAATAAATCATCATTATGATAGTTTTCTGAAATATCTTTTGCTCTGTAAGCATAATACCTAGCAGAATCTTTTATATTTTTATCATGATAAAACTCTGCAAGGTGCTGATTAATGATTATAGAATTATAATTTGCATCACTATCTCCCAAACTATCGCATATCTTTAAAGCTTTTAAATATAGATGTGGGAGGCTTTTATCATTTTTTTTTGATAAATACAATGAATTAGCATAAGTATCAAGAACTAATGCATAAAAAGCTGGGCGATCTTTTTTTAGATTTTTATTATCTAAAATTTGCGCACAATAAAAGAGAGCTAAATCATATTGCCCTGAATCCTTATAGGTTAAGGCTAAATTACTTTTTGAAGTCTCTATTAATGAAGTATTATCTCCTTGCAACCTTTTTTTTAATCCAATAGCTTTTTTATAGTATTTTATCGATTCATCGTATTGCTCCAATTGACCAAAGACCATCCCAAGATTGTTATATGTGAACGATTTATATTTAATAATATCGTTTGTTTGCTTTAATTGATCTAGTAAAGAAATAGTTGTAACAGAACTAACCTCACTCCCTATAAAGTCTTTTTCGTTTTTTTGTAAAACAGCAATTCGTAATAATATTAGTGCAGTATTTAATTTATCGTCTAATTTTTTAAACAATTTTTCTGCATTATGATAATGGTAATAAGCACTATCACTTAGTCTCAGTTTTATATGAAAAAATTTACCCAGATTAAGGTGGATATTTGCTAATGCCAAAGTGTCATTTATTTTATCAGCTAAATTTAAATTTTGATAATTAATGTCTTTAAAATTAGCATTTAAATCCATATCCCAATATATGTTCGATATGGATAAATTAGATTGAACTTCAGCAGATAAAAAATCAGATCTTTTAGCTAAATGCTTTGCTTTAAAAGCAAAGTCTAAACGTTCATTGTTAGAAAATAATTTACTTTGTTCAGATTTATAAATAAGTCCTTCTATAGAATCTTTAATGGATGTATTGTTACTTGTTTGTGAATAGGAAAAACTCAAACCTATAATAAAAAAAATATATGTAACGTAACATTTCAATTTAGAGGGTTTACATAGTGTTTCCTCAAATGTATTTATAATTTTTTAATTTATATAAATTAAAAAGCCCTTAATCTCTTAAGGGCTTTAAATAATTTATTGATTTCTTTATGGGATTTCATCAGTTCCTCCACCAGTAAATTGTGTTCGAGATGTAGGTGGTGTTACTAATAAATCATCTTCATTTAAATCTTGTTTTGTACAAGAAGTAAAGGTTAAAAAAATAACAGCTAAGATTAAGGTAATTTTTAGGGATTTCATATGTATTCAATTTTAAGGTTATACAATTTTTCTCTTTTTTAAATAATTTAAATGAAACCAAGACTTTAAATCTAAAATCTTAGTTGAGGGAAAAATGGATAATTAATTTAAAATTGAATGCACAACATGTACATCAAACTTTATAAATATGTTATTTTGAGGGATTTGACATTGCTGTCAATAAATGGATTAATTTGTCTTAATAAACTTAGGGAATATGTTTAGGACGCTCATTAAGAATATCAAATTTACTATAATTGATATGCTAATAAATAATTTTATCGATTAAACACAAATTTAATCGATAAACTGCATTATTTTATATTGTTTCTCTATATTTAAAAAGAAAACTACATGGTAGAACCACTTTTAACTAAACTCGTTTTTATAATCCTTGTAGAAAAATCTTCTGATTCCGTTCCCTTATTTTCAAGACGTTTAATAAGTAATTGAGCAGCATTGGCACCAATTTCTTTTGCGTGTTGACGTATAATAGTTAATCTTGGTATAGAAAAATTAGATGTTACTTGACTAGAATAACCAATCACAGAGATATCTTCAGGTACTTTAAAACCTAAGTTTATAGCCGTATTAATAGCAATAATACCTGAAGTACTATCCGCAGAAATAACCCCATCAATAGTCTTATTTAGCTTAAAAAGTTCCATTATTTGCTGAGATGAATCTTTAAACTTATCGATTTTTAATATTATAGGATTAAAACCTTCCCCTTCAGAAAGTGCTTTTGCATAGCCCTTTTCTCTAAGCTTTCCAACGCTTAAATCATCAATATTACTTATAAAGGCTATGTTTCTTCTGTTTTCAAGCATTAAACTTTTTGTAGCTCTATAGGTAGCATCAAAATCATCAACAATAACTTTGTCGCACATAACATCATTAGCAACTCTATCGAACATAACTATAGGTAGTCCTTGATTGATTGTTTTTACAAAATGCTCAATTTGATTCTTAACTTGAGTTTCTTTTGCAACAGCCAAAATAAAACCATCAACACTTCCATTAGCTAATAATTGTAGACTACTAATCTCTTTTTCTAAAGACTCATTAGAAATACATGTTATAATATTATAGCCGTGTTCGGTTGCTTCCCGTTCAATACCAAATAATACTTTTGCTAAAAAATAATTAAGAATATCTGGAATGATAACTCCAATAGTTTTTGTTTTATTTTGTTTTAAACTTAATGCAACTTTATTTGGTTTATAATTATATAATTCGGCCAATTCTTTTACTCGTCTAATGGTTTCTTCACCTATTTCCTCACTATTATTGAGTGCTTTTGAAACCGTAGAAATTGAAACGTTTAATTCTTTTGCCAGTTGTTTTAAAGTGACCATAACTATTACATATTATTTTTGCAACCGCAATTTACAAAATTACATGTTTAAATGTATCGCTTTTAAAATATTATAAACATCTCATTATAAGATTATTACAAAGTGAAGCAAAAACTTTAATTAATAAAAAAAGGCATATATTATACAACATACGCCTTAATGCTATTAACCATCTATTGTTTATATGAGTTTTAACAATAAAGAATTATTCAAATTTACAAGGTTAAAACACATATTATGTAACAATTGTTACGTAAGGATTTTAAATTATTATTTTGAAAAAACGATTAATTAATAATAATCTTTTTACTTATAGTTCCTTTATCAGTTTGCAACTGAACAATATAAGTTCCCGTACTAACCTGCAGTGGTACAGATATACTCTTTAAAACCCCTTTAATATCTGTTATTTTTTCACCTACAATATTAAATATCATTCCTTTAGACACACTCATACCTCCTTTTAAGTTGATATTTAAACTTGATGATTCTGCACTATAATAAACAGAAACATTTAGATCTAAATCTGATTCATTGACACTTAAAGCCTTACTTTGTGTAGGTTGGAAGACAAGTTTAAACCTGTCATTATAAGTCCCTGCTTCCAAATATATTTCAAAAGGAGCCTTGTTAATTTGATAGGTCTTATCAAGACTAGCGTCTTTTATATAGATGGGTTTGTTTACATCAACATTTTCTAATGCAAACAAGTTGATACGAGCCATTCCTGTTTTTTTAACAATTAATCCTAATGGAAACTCTTGGGTGTCATTAAAATTATTTACCCCTTGAATTACAAATTTAGTATCATCAAGCATCCAGTACATATCTTCTTCATTCACATCGGCCATGAAGGCATCATAGCCCATATCAAATTTATTAGACGCTTTATCAATTGCTCCTATAACAAGTTGCCTGTGGTATCCCAAAGGTGAATCATATTGCAATCGTATAATATGCTTATCTGTTATACTTTTGCTTCCAACATTATTTTTTTTGTTATTAGATGATTTAAAAAATAATGAGTTTGCATCTTCTGGTAATAAAGATGTTGCCCCATCTTCTGTAGCAAAAACGCGCTGCCCATTATTAAACACAATATCACCACCATTAACAGCTATAGGTAAATCAGGTGTGAGCGATACAAAAAAACCTTGATTTACTGCTATGTATGGGCCAGGAATCTTTGTTCCAGTAGCTCCATTATTATTTATTCTAGAGTCATTTGAAACAGCTGGAGCACCAGCTGTTATGTTTCTAGTAGCATAACCTCCCACGTAACCTTTTAAATTATGGGTGTTTTGCTCGCCAAAATGATCCCAAAAATAAACTGCTCCATTAAAAATGGTTCCATTTACGTTGCCCCCCCCTTCTGCAACACTTATATTATCCAGAATAAACTGGGCTACATTAATCGCAGACGGATAAGGATTCCCTATTAACCTATCAACATTATCTGTTCCATTTATTTTAATAAGAGGCACTGTAATATCACCATTATTTGGCAAACCCTTAAATACATAATTTTGTTTAGATGCTAATGATTTTGGTCCCGATGACCCTTTCATGGTAAACCCTTCCCCTGGCAGCAATGAAAATGTTTCATCAATTTTTGCCCAAGAATTATAATCGCCACTTAATCCATAAAACTTATACAACCAATAAGAACTTATTGTTATTGGTATTGTTGGCATATTTGAATCGGCAGCATACGGAGACGTATCAAAGTTAATATCTTGTGCTCCATCTTTCATCACCCCAGAAATAGTATAACTAGCATTTGTTTTTGAAACTCCATTACCCCTAGAACCATTATTGCCTCCTATTGGTCCAACGGATGATGACCAATAATTATAATTAAACCCATTAGCCGTACCTTGCTGATCACGTTCTATATACCCTCCACTATCTGCATCTAAAATACTCCCTTCTGTTTGTATGAGTTGAGATTCGCCTTCTAAATTAATAATGCCGTCTAATTCCAAATAATTAGTAATAGTTAAACTATGGCCTGAACCTTCACCAGTAGCCATATTAGTAACACCATCCATGGTTAATGTTCCTGATGTAGAAACTAACCCACTCAACGTGATGTTTCTATCTCCAGAAGTAATGTCATTACTTAATTCAACAATATTCCAATCAATGGGTGTTCCATCAACACCATTAGTGTTTGGCATGTACACATCACTATTATTTAACCAAGTTGACGATGTATCCCATGTGCTATCTGCATTAGTCTTATATGGAAGAGGTGCCGTTACAATTTGTGTAGATGACATATTCTGAGGTATGCCATCAATATTATTGCCAGAACTATCTGATGCTGTATTAGCATCTAAAGGATAATACCCTAATAAATTACTCCACATCAACCCTCCAGAAATGTTCAATTTTGTTTCAGTCCCTTTAACATTTGTATTGTCTTCAATATGCTGATTCATCATGTCCCTTATTTGAGATTCGCTCAAAGCCACATCCCAAATTCTCACTTCCTGAATAGCGCCATTAAAAAAGTTATTGTTTGCTGGTGATGCTACATAATTTGTAGTATCAGCTCCAATAATAAAACTATTTGCAGTATTAATAGGTGGAGATGCTGCTGGTACAGAATTAACCTCAATACCATCAACATACAATTTTACGGTAGAACCATCAAATGTCGCAGCAATATGGTGCCATTCGTTATTTGGAATAGCATAAGGCGATGTTATATTGACCTCCTCATTATTAGAGCTATCATACCAGGTTAAATTAGGATAATTATTTTTTAAGCTGAAATGATATCCTGTTTTGTTTGAAGCATCAATATTTCCTTTTGATAGTATGGCACCTGTAGCAACTGATGATTCTTGAAAAACCCAAGATTCTAATGAAAACGATCCAGTTAAATCGTGATTATCAGCAAAATCAATATAATCATTGGAACCATTAAAATTTATGAAATTATCCATAATATTAACGGTATAGTCCTCAACTTCACCATCAAAATTAATTGCACAACTTGAGGACGGATAACTATCGTATCTAGTAGATACCCGCATTCGAGTAGTTCCAACAATTGCAGTTAACGGCACAGTAATAGTTATTGGTGAATTTGATGGAGCTCCATCAGAAACATTAGTTGCATACCCCAAATCATACTCTTCTCCAGAATCTGTAAAATCTCCATTTCTATTCCAATCAATCCATACTTTGGTATAGTTCGTCCAATTCCCATCTGTATTAATACGTACTATTAAATTATGTATTGAGCCTTTATAAACATTGGTCGAAATATTGGTAAAATCCTCATATTCATTAATCTTATCTAAACTTGATGTATTACTTATTGTATTAAAAAACACATAAGTGATGCCATCTTTATAATCATTATTGCCGTGTGAAGTACAATATGTATTTGCCCCTTCTTTTATTATAATGGTATAATCCTCTACTTCACCGTCAAAATTAGTTGTACAACTTGTTGGGTAATATCTATATCTAGTACTAACACGCATTCGTGTTGCACCAACAGCCGCACTTGAAGGCACAGTTACGGAAATTGGTGAATTAGAGGTAAAACCATCTACAACATCATGCACGGAACCCATACTATACTCTTCTCCAGTATCAGCAAAATCTCCATCTCCATTCCAATCAATCCAAACTTTCGTGTAATTATTATACTTCCAATAACCATCTGTATTTATACGAACTGATAAATTATAGGTTGAGCCTTTGTAAACATCAGTAGAAATATTAGTAAAATCTTCATAGCCATTATTCTTAATTACGTCTGCATTAATTATTGTATTAAATGACACATAGGTTATGCCATCATTAAAATTAGTATTTCCAGATGAACTACAATATTGAGAATAACTTACAAAACTTAACAGCAAAAAGCACACTGTTAATATAATCTTATAAAGATTTTGACAAAAGAGAGACTTCATAAATTTACATTCTATCGCGGTTTTTTGTGAGAAAGCGATATATTTTTTTTAAATAGCAAGGCAAACATAAACAAAAAAAGTCGACAAAGCACAACTTTTTTTAGCTAAAAAGTATATTTTATCGATTAAATTTTTTATCTATAAGATTTTATTCTAATTTTTTGTCAATATCAAGTATATTTATTATGTAAACAAAAAAAACACCCATTTTCTAAATAGAAAATGGGTGTTTTTAAAATTTTATTACTTAATTCCTCCTATATGAAACTAAGCTTTTCCAAGAATTCTGAACATTCCTGTTCCACAAGATGGGCATTTGCCTTTCATAGCTTTTCTACCATTTTTCATAGTAACTTCAGCTGCATCCTTAATTTCTTTTTTGTCTTTACACTTTACACAATATCCTTCCATAATGTTTTTGAGTTTTGGTTAAAATTATTTTTAAATATAGACTATATTTTAAGCGTCAGCAAATAAAAATAAAATAAAACACTTTACTTCTCATTTATAGAACCATTTTCTTAATTAATGATTGATATAATAATATGGTTTAAAACTATAAACCCTTCCTCTTTTTAACTTTATTATTTAATTTCAAGTATTTACAAAACAAAAAAGCATCCCAATCTTCTTATAAAGAAAAAAGGAAAGCTTTCCATCGGTTTAACTACTTAAACCACTGATAGACTACTACATCTATCAGACAACACAACTTCTTTAATTTGCCAAAAAGCTCCAATCTCTTAAAGCTTTTAGCAATCATAAGGTTTGGACTGAATCCGAACCTTGCTCTTTAAGCCCATATAGAATCAAGCTTTTGCCAGTGTTCACTTATCATGTCGACTATTTGTGAACTTATATATGATTTTAATAAATATCAAAATAACTTTCAACAGACAAATATATAATTAAAGAGATTATTGACCAACACTTATATTAATTATTTTAAACAGCTATATAAAACCAAGTTGACAGGGTTCTTAAATTAAATATGGCTAAATTATTATAAAGTTTTATGGTCTAAGCTGAAATATATTTTCATGACATAATAATTCTTTATAATTCCTTTTTAAGGGATTCGTTTCACCGTTTTTTTTCTGCTTCCTTTCAATTCTTTTCAACTCAATACACAACTCCTTATTACCCTCTCTAGTACAAATTTAGGAAGCACATACCCGAAACATCTAACCTCGTTGTCTAAAATAAGTTTTGGTAAATACAAGCTTATAAATAACTGCTTTCTTTATTTTTTTTGGAATGAAGACTTATTAAAAAAATAGAGGTTCTGTTACGTCTGAAAAAGTTGTATCTTATATCAAAGGTCAGGAATTATACAAGAAATCCACTAAAAGCCCATATTTGGATTAAGCATTTACAACCTAGGTATTATTAAAAAATCGTAATTAAAAATTAAGATTATCTTTAGGGAGCAAAAAAATAAATATACATGAATCCAATTAACACTGCTTTATGTTCCTTTGGAATGAGTGGAAAACTGTTTCATGCGCCATTTATTTCATCAAACCCAAGATTTAATTTGTATGGTGTTTTAGAGAGAAGTAAACATTTGGCAAAAGAAACCTATTCAACAGTAAAAACGTTTCGATCTTTAGACGATTTGCTGGCAGATGACCATATTGAATTAGTTATTGTTAACACACCAAATATCACACATTACGACTTTTCAAAAAAAGTCTTACAAGCTGGGAAACACCTAATTGTTGAAAAACCATTTACGGCAACGGTTAAGGAAGCAAAGGAATTAATCCAATTAGCTAAGGAAAAAAATGTGGTTATTTCCGTATACCATAACAGGCGTTATGATAGTGACTTTAAAACCGTTAAAGAAATACTTAAAGCAGGTTCTCTTGGAGAAATTGTAGAAGCAGAATTTCATTACGACCGCTACGACCCAGAACTGAGCTATAAAACTCATAAGGAAACACCTACAGCAGCAGTAGGCAGCTTATATGATTTAGGCCCCATATAATTGACCAAGCGCTGGTATTGTTTGGGATGCCTATTGCCGTGTTTGCTGATTTGGTTTCTCATCGACCAAACTCAAAAGTGAGTGACTATTTTGATGTGAAATTATTTTATCCGTCCCATCGCGTCATTCTTAAATCCAGTTATTATGTGCGTGAAGCTTTGCCTGGTTATATTTTACATGGAAGAAAAGGTTCCTTTATAAAGTCAAAAGCAGACGTTCAGGAAGCAGACCTTCAAGCTGGCAAAAGTCCAGATTTAAAAAACTGGGGCAAAGAACCCAATACAGAACAAGGTTTTTTGCATACCGAAAAAGACGGCAAAATCATTAAGGAATCCATTCCTACATTAACTGGAAACTATATGGAATATTTTGACAATATTTATGGAGCCATCAGGCATAACAATCCTTTATCCGTTAAAGCAGAGGATGCCATGATGGTCATTGCAATAATTGAAGCTGCCTTAAAAAGCAATAAAGAAAACAGAGTAATTGATCTGTAAAAATCCCAATTACTTAATATACGCCTTTAAACTTGGAACTTTTACTTTTAATTCTTTAACAGCAAGTCCTGCCACGGTTGTTGCACCCAATTTAGACAAGTGTGTGTCATCATCCTTTCCATCAGGATAATAGGCAACTTCTCCTGGTCTATAATGTAAATGCAATTTTTTGGAACCTTCAACACCATATGATTCTTCCATCTGCTCTGTAAGATACTGAAGGTCAATAAAGGGAACATCATATTGTTGGGCTACCAATCGGGTTTCCAATGGATAGTCACCATGTGTATCAACCAACGTGCCCTGTTCATTAAAATTTCTTCTAACAATGGACGACAATAAAATAGGAATCGCTCCTTTTTCCCTAGCTTGAGTTACAAAACGGATTAAATTATGACGATACGTCGTATGCGGATTGGTGTAGCGCTTGGGATCATTTTCCTTTTGATCATTATGCCCAAACTGTATGAGAACATAATCCCCTTTTTTAAGAAATTTAAGAATGGAATCCCACCGTCCCTCAGCAATAAAACTTCGTGTGCTTCTTCCGTTAACGGCTCTGTTATCAATGGTGACATTGTTTGTAAAAAATTGAGGAAGAACCTGAGCCCAACCATGTTCTGGGTTTACCTCAGGGTTCTTTTTATTGGCCATGGTAGAATCGCCAATACAGTAAATCGTTGACTTTTGAGCTGTACACACTGTTGCAATACATAATGCAATACCTAAAATAATGTTTACTTTAAATGTCATTTTTAATACCAGTTTATATGTATTTTTTTAGAATTTGATTTAAGAATATTTTCTGCCGTATATTGTTTGGCTTCACGCTTTGTTAATTGATGTGACCACCCAACTCGATTTTGTGGTTGAAACCCTTCTCCCAAATTATTATACTCAGCATAAAAAGCTTTAGATTCTGCTTCTTTTTTTGACCAATTGCTCCAACCTTCAGGCCTGATATGAGACCCCATATCACAATTCATAAATACGGTTTTAGCATAAATACGCCAGGGTCTCCCAAGGTAAACCTCTTTGATGTTGTCATTGGCTGTAAGTTTACAGTTTTTAAAAACATACCCAAATTCTTGACTCTGTGGTGTTGAGGCAGCCGTAATAAACGAATTTGTTTTACTGTGAATTTCACAACGATCAAATAACACCGTTGCTTCTCCAAAAATAAAATCTGTGCTCCCTTCTATATAGCAATTTTTAAAATACTGCTTAAATCCTTCTCCAGCCGTGTAAACGGTATCTTGGAACCCTAAAAATGAGCAGTTCTCAAAATAACACCGTGTGGCATTTACCGATAGGGCAACCGCTTGACCAACATCGCCTGAACTATTTTCAATGGTTAGATTTTTAGCTACAAAATCGTTACCTTCTACCAATAAGGTTGATGTATGAAAAGTGCTGTTTCTACCCAAATTAATTTTATCAAAATAATTATCAAAGGTTATAATTGTTTTCTCTTTGCTCTCCCCCATTAAGGACACATGCGTATTCCACGCATAAACATGCACCTTCTCTTTGTAAGTTCCATTTTTTATGTTGATAATAACACGTTGATAGGGAAATGCCTTGGTGCTGTTAATAGCCTCTTGAATACTGGTAAAATCACCCGTACCATCCTTGGCAACAACCATATTGTAAGCCTCAGTTGATGATTTAGAAGTGTTGTTTTGTGCTTGAGAACATGCAGTTGAAGCAATAAAAATCAATATAATTAAATAACGGCTTAAAAATTTCATATCTAACAAATATATTAACAATAAAAAAAGAGGGCACCAAAAAATCATGAATATCCTTAAAAGTAATAACGATTCATTCTTTTGTTTTACTTGATTTAATGCAATCGATTACTAAAATATGAATAATTTTTCATCCCGTAGCATTGATTTTTTATGTTTTTTAAATCATTTGAAGTTAACTATTATATTAACAGCTATTTAAAACTATTTTTACTGTGTATTTATGTAACTTAAAAAAGCAATGATCGTGTTCAGTTTTGGATTAATTGTTAGAAATAAATTTTGTAGTTTGAAAAAAAATTTTATATTTGTGTAATCGATTGCATTTCATTGTGATATAAAACTATTTTTTATTTAGCCTAGGATGCAAGTTGGTTACAATAAATTAATAACTAAACTAAACTATACTATTTTATGACAAACAATTGTACTAATTATTTGTTTCTCAAATCCAAAGTAAGAGAACTAAAGAAATCCATTTCAAAAAAGACTTTTGCAGTTTTAATATTTGGATTATTTGTGTTTAGCAGTACTAGTATACTCGCTCAAGACAAAAGCATAAGTGGAGTAGTCACTGACGGAGATTTAGGTGACCCATTACCAGGAGTTACTGTCCTTGTTAAAGGAACAACAACTGGAGCTGCCACTGATTTTGACGGAAATTATTCATTAACAATACCTAATGGAAGTGATGTTTTAGTGTTTTCATATGTTGGTTATGTTACTCAAGAAATTAACGTAGGAAATAAAAAAACAATAGATGTTGTTCTAAAACCCGATTTGCAATCACTAGATGAAGTGGTCATTATAGGTTATGGTACAGCAAAAAAATCAGATTTAACAGGATCGGTTGTCTCTATTGGGGGAGATGATTTGAGAAAGCAACCAGTTTCAAATATTGCTGACGCTTTAACAGGCCGTTTGGCTGGTGTACAAGTTACATCTACAGAAGGCTCTCCTGATGCTGAAATTAATATCAGGGTCCGAGGTGGAGGGTCTTTAACTCAAGATGCTTCTCCATTAATAATAGTTGATGGATTTCCTGTAAACAGCATGAGTGATATTTCTTCTTCTGATATTGAAAATATTTCAATATTAAAAGATGCGTCTTCAACAGCTATTTATGGCTCTAGAGGAGCAAATGGTGTTATTATAATTACCACTAAGAGCGGTAAAGAAGGAAAAGTATCCGCAAACTTTAATATGTTTTATGGTGTCAGTAAAGTTGCGAAAACTATTGATGTACTTAATCCCGAAGACTATGTAAAATGGCAATACGAATATGCTTTACTAAGGAATGATGGAGACATTAGTTCTTATGAAAAATATTTTGGTCTATGGCAAGACTATGATCAATATATTGGAACAAAAGGAAATAACTGGCAAAAACAGATTTATGGGCAAATGGGAGAAACCCAAAGCCGTGATTTATCAGTTCGTGGAGGTTCAGATAAAATAAGTTTCAATTTCAACTATGCACATTATGACCAAAAATCTATCATGGTTGGTTCTGATTTCAAAAGAGACAATCTGTCTTTTTCTTTAAAAAACAAAGCAAGTGACAAGGTTAACCTAAACTTAACGCTAAGATACTCTAATACAGAGGTTAATGGAGGCACCTCTGCTGAACAAACAAAAGGGGCCACACCGCAAGATTCTCGTTTTAAACATGCTGTTGGTTATTATCCAATTCCACTAACAGGGATAGGCTCTACTGATACAGACGAAGAAATTTCAAGTGATTTAGTATACCCATTTACTGCTGTAGCTGATAATCAACGTTTAAAAAACAAGAAAAATTATAATATTCTAGGTAGCTTTTCATGGGATATTATAAAAAATTCACAATTTAAAACCAGTTTAGGTTTAGATAATTACAATACCTTGGATTATCGTTTTTATGGTAAGTCTACTTACTATGTAAAAAACACTCCTTTAGTAGAAAATCAGGGAGCACCAGCCTTAATTACATTTGATAAAAAGCAAGAGCGTTTTAGAAATGCAAATACATTTAATTATGATTTTAAAGATCTAATTAATGAAAACCATAGCTTAAAACTACTTTTAGGAGAAGAAATGATTTATACTAAAACTACCGAAGCAATAAACACCGTTCATGGCTTTCCAGATTTTTTTGACTTTGATACAGCTAGACATTTAACAAATCAAGGAGTTCCATTTTCTGTAGAAGATTCATACTCACCAGATGACAAACTATTGTCTTTCTTTGGTCGTATAAACTATGCTTTTAATGATCGCTATTTAGTAACTGCAACCTATCGTGCTGATGGCTCTAGTAAGTTCTTGGGAAGTAATCGCTGGGGATATTTTCCATCGGCAGCAGTGGCTTGGAAAATAAATAAAGAAAGCTTTTTAAAAGATGTGGACTGGATAAACACTTTAAAACTTAGATTAAGTTACGGACAAGCAGGTAATAATAATATTCCTTCAGGTAAACAAATACAAACATTTGAAGCTCAAACGACTTCATATATAAATAATGTATCTAAGTATTGGGCAGCTTCAAATACTTTAGCAAATCCAGATTTAAAGTGGGAAACAACAGTAACACAAAATATAGGTCTAGATTTTGATTTTTTCAAAGGGCGTATAAGTGGTTCTGTGGAAGCTTATAAAAATGTAACCAAAGACTTATTAATAAAATTCCCTGTTTCAGGAACAGGTTACATTGAACAATATAGAAATATGGGAGAAACACAAAATACCGGTTTTGAGGCTTCTTTAAATATTGCAGCTATTCAAGAAGAAGATTACGGGTTAAATTTCTCTTTCAATGTAGGCGCTAACAAAAACCGTGTAAATTCCCTGGGATTATTGGAAGATTTCCAAACGTATTCTGGATGGGCATCATCTAATATTTCAAGTGATTATTTTATAAGTGCTGGGCAGCCTTTAGGCCAAATGTATGGCTATTTAAACGATGGCCGCTACGAAGTCTCTGATTTTGATTATGACGTTAATACTGGTGTCTACAATTTAAAGGCAGGTGTTCCTAATGATAGTGGCATTGTAGGTAATGTAGTTAATGGTAATCCAACTCCTGGTGATGCTGATATTCCAAGACCTGGTTCTTTGAAATTAAAAGATATTAGTGGCCCTGATGGAACCCCTGATGGTATTGTTGATGAAAATGACAAAACTGTAATTGGAGATGTTAATCCAGATTTTTCAGGAGGCTTTACCATTAATGCATATGCCTACGGTTTTGACTTATCTGCTGCCTTTAATTTTAGTGTTGGTAACGACACCTATAATGCTAATAAGGTAAGTTTTACAACATCAAGAAATCAATACATTAACCTAAGCTCAATTATGACAGATGGTAATAGATGGACAAATTTAGACCCTTCTACTGGCACACTAATAACAGATCCTGTACAACTAGAAGCGCTTAATGCTAATACAACCATGTGGTCTCCGTATATGACTAAATATGTTTTAACTGATTGGGGTATTGAAGATGCCTCTTTCTTAAGATTAAACACTTTAACATTAGGATACACGGTTCCAGAATCCATAATATCTCAAGTAGGTCTTTCTAAATTAAGATTCTATCTTACAGCTAATAATGTTTTCATTATTACTAACTATTCTGGACTTGATCCTGAAGTTTCAACAAGAAGATCAACACCTCTTACTCCTGGCGTAGATTATTCACCATATCCAAGAAGTAGATCTTTGGTTTTTGGTTTAAACCTTAATTTTTAATTAAACATTTTTTAGAAGATGAAAAAAATAATAATATTAACGGGAATACTAATAGCTGTACTATTAAATTCTTGCCAAGAAGCAGAAAAAGACTTTTTAGACGCTCCTTCAAAATCAACTTTAGATGAAGCATTAATTTTTTCTAAAGTAGGTTTAGCAAAAAATGCAATAGATGGCATTCTAGAGCCAATGGGGCAAACCAACGCATATAGAGGACGCTACATCCCTTATTATGGGCAGAATACAGATATCGAATGGAATGAGAAGACAGATAATACCAATGCTGTTGGCAATCTTTGTCTTTATGATACTTCTCCAACAAATACTTACATGCAAACCGATAGTAAAGCTAGGGATTCTTGGTCACAGATGTACACGGGTATAGAACGTGCTAATATTTGCATTAGAGGCTTGCGTACTTATGGATCACCAGAAACAGATCCAGACATGGCACAATTATTAGGAGCAGCTCTAACATATCGCGCTATATATTATGCAGATTTAATGAAAGCTTGGGGTGATGTCCCAGCGCGTTTTGAGCCAATTAATTCAGAAACACTTTATATAGCTAAATCTAACAGAGATATCATTTACAAACAAATAATTGCAGATTTAAAAGAAGCTTCTAACCTAGTAGCATGGCCTAATGAAACTACTGCCACATCAACGGTAGAACGAATAAATAAAGCTTTTGTAAAAGCATTTAGAGCGCGTTTAGCAATGGTTGCCAGTGGCTACCAACAATATCCTGACGGTATACATAGAAGTACAGACCCTGAACTTTCTGTTGCTAACATGTATAAAATTGCTTTAGATGAAACCCGTGATGTCATTAATAGTGGAAAGGCTCATTTAGAACCTACTTTTGAAGGTTTATGGAGAAAGTTAAATGAAGAAGATATTAGTGCGGGTGGTGAGTCTCTTTGGGAAATCCCTTTTGCCGCAGGACGTGGACGTGTATTATTTTCCTTTGCGGTAAAACATGAAAGTAAAGATCAATATACTGATCAAGCAAAAGGTGGGGGCACTAGACCACTTCCTACTGTCTTTTATGATTTTGATGAATCCGATTTACGTAGAGATGTAACTTGCGTACCATACAAATACGGAAAGGCAGTTGATGGAATAGCAAAACAAGAATTAGTATCATTAGATACGTGGTATTTTGGAAAATATCGTTATGAATGGATGAACCGCCACGTTACGTCTACTAATGATGATGGTGTAAACAAAATTTATATGCGTTATGCAGAGGTTCTTTTTATAGCTGCTGAAGCCGCTAACGAATTAGAAGGACCAGCAGCCGCAAAGCCCTACTTAAAAGAATTAAGAAAAAGAGCATTCCCGGCAGATCTGCAAGCAGAAAAGGTTGATGGCTACGTAAACGCTTTAAATTCTAAAGAAGATGTACTCAATGCTTTAATAAAAGAACATGAGTTTGAATTTACGGGAGAAATGGAACGCAAACAAGCTCTTATTCGTTGGAACTTACTAGGCACTAATTTAGTGGCTGCAAAACAGAAAATGACGGATTTGATGAATCGTGAAGGCGATTATGCCAATGTTCCTACTGATTTATACTACAAATATAAAGCGGATAATGAAACTTTAGACATTTATGGTTTAAATAGAGGTGAAAACGTTAATCCTGGTGTTGAATATTCTAAAAAAGATTGGACAGGTTTGGATAGCGAAAGAATACAATCGCTTTTCAAAGTAGGTGTAAACCCTGACAATAGACAATTTTGGCCTATATTTCAAACAATTATCAATAATAGTAATGGTAAATTGGTAAATGATTACGGATATTAGGATTTAAAAAGAATAAAAACAACAATAATTATGAAAACAAAATATATAGCAAAAGTAGTATTTACATTACTTCTAACATTTATTGTTACAAGTTGTGGCTATAATGAAGACGTTATAGAACAACTGTCTATCGATAGAGAATTTGCGCCTGTGGATTTATCAACATATGTTAGAACACAAACAAGTGTAGAACTAAACTGGGCAACAGATGATAATATAGCTTATTATGTAGTGGAATTTAGTGCAGATGATCCAGATTTCAATTCTATTTCTAATACTGTTCAAGTCAAAGCAGATGAGTTGCCTGTTACGATACGTTTAGAGGGAGAAACCCTTTACGCTATTAGAGTAAAAGGGGTAAGTTCTCGAGGACTAAATGATTCTTCATGGGTTATTAGTGAAGCACAAACCCTAACAGAGCAAATTATGCTACCATCAGAACTTGGAGATATAGGATCCCAACAAGCTATTTTAAGATGGGAAGCTGGTCTTAATGTAACGCATTTCATTCTTCAGCCAGGTGATATTAGGCATGATATTACACCACAGGAAAAAACCGATGGTGTTGCCACTATAACTGGTTTAATCTCTGAAACAGATTATATGGTTACCTTATATAATAATGCAAAAATAAGAGGAACTGCAGAATTTACAACTGGAATTGATGTTGGTGACAATACATTAGTCTTACCTACAGACGATTTATTTCAAATGATTGCTGATGCTGCCCCTGGAGATATTTTACTATTAGAACAAGGAGATTATACAGCACAAATAGGCACCATAACTTTAGATAAATCAATAACCATTCAAGGTTTGAGAACTGACTTCAAACCTCTTTTAAAAGTTGGTTTTTCAATTGCTTCCGGTGCAGACGATGTACAATTAATTGATTTAGACTTAACAGGAGATGCTCCAACAGAGTTGCAAGATGTTGTGAGTTACTCAGATGTTGGTAACTTTAACTCAATAGTAATTAGTGGGTGTAATATCCATGATTATAATCGTTCTTTTGTTAGAGGAAGTACAACAGGTTCAATCCTTCAGTCGTTAACAGTTGAAAATTGTGTAGTAACTAATATACTTACAGGTGGTGGTGATTTTATTGATTTTAGAAATTCAGACGTTCTCAATGTAAGTGTTACCAACAGCACCTTTAATAATTGTGCTCCTGGTCGTGACTTTTTCCGTCTAGATGACGCTGGAACCTCGACCCAAACGGGATTGACTTGTAACGTATTATTAGAAAACTGCACCTTATATGCGTGTTCAAATAATTCTAGTAAAAGATTGTTATACATTAGGTTCCAAACTAATGACATTATTGTAAGAAATAATTTAATCACTGATACAGATGCAGAAGGTTATTCAGATCAAAGTAGAACTGATGATACTGTAACTTTTAGTAATAATAATTATTTCAATGCTTCCGGATTTATTACAACAAATACAGTATTTGATAATTCTGGAACATACACAGAATTAGACCCTGGGTATATAAATGCTGCATCCGGTGATTTTACAATAACAAATCAAACATTATTGGATAACCAAGTTGGTGATCCACGATGGAGACAATAATATTTAGTTCATTAAAATTGTTTTAAAAAAAGAGGTAAGCATCATTTTTTGCCTACCTCTTTTTATATAATTAATATTTTAGTAACAATTAAACATCTAAACCATGATTAAAAAAACGAGTCTGTTAATAACAATACTTGTTATGTCCTTTACTTCACAATACGCTCAGCAATTAGCTTTTCCCTCAGCTGAAGGTTTTGGAAAATATAGTACTGGTGGTCGAGGAGGTCTTATATATACCGTAACCAATTTAAATGATGATGGAGAAGGTAGCCTTAGAAAAGGTATAGTAAAAAAGGGACCAAGAACGATTGTTTTTGCTGTATCGGGCACGATAGAGTTACAATCAAAATTAGATGTTAATAAAGGTAAAGGTGATTTAACCATCTTAGGGCAAACAGCCCCAGGAGAAGGAATTACACTTAAAGGTTATCCTTTTACCATAAAAGCAGATAATGTTATTGTTCGCTATTTAAGGTTTAGAATGGGTGATGTTAACAAAGTTGAAGGAGATGCTCTAGGGTGTGGAAATACACAAAATGTAATTATAGACCACTGTTCTATAAGTTGGGCTACTGATGAAAATGGATCATTTTACGATAATAAAAACTTTACACTACAATGGTGCATTATTTCAGAAGCATTAAATAACTCTGTACACCATAAAGGAGCTCATGGATATGGCGGAATTTGGGGAGGTGTCAAAGCTTCTTTCCACCACAACCTAATTGCAAGTAATAATAGTAGAAACCCTAGGTTTAGTGGTTCATCAACTACCTTAAATTCTGCCAATGAATTTGTAGATTTTAGAAATAACGTTATTTATAACTGGGGAGACAACAGTATTTATGGTGGTGAAAAAGGAGAATACAATATTATAAACAACTATTTTAAACCAGGGCCAGCAACCATACACTCAAAACGAACCAGAATTGTAGAACCATATGAACCATATGGAAAGTTTTATGTTAATGGCAACTATATGATAGGATCAGAAGAAATTACAACTAATAATTGGGATGGTGGTGTACAATGTGATAACCCTGAAGCAACAAAAATAAATGAGCCAATCAGTATATCCAATAACGTTAAAACCACATGTGTAATTCAAGCTTATAATGATGTTCTCAAGAAAGCTGGCGACAACATGTTTAGAGATGCTGTTGACTTAAGAATAATAAAAAACACAAAAGAAGGACGTGCCAATTACAAAAATGGTATTATAGATTCCCAAGATAATGTTGGTGGCTGGCCTATCTTAAAAACAGAACCTCCTTTAAAAGATTCAGATAAAGATGGCATGCCAGATACATGGGAAAAAGAAAATCACTTAGACCCAAAAACTAACGATGCTAATTTATATTCATTAGATAAAAATTATACTAATATTGAAATATATGCCAATTCTTTAATCCATTCCATGTAAAACCCTCATGGATTTTAGAAATTGTAGACACTTACAAATTATATACCTCATGAAAATCATAAAATCAAATTCATTGTATGCCTTAATATGTTTCTCAATATTAGGAATTGTGTTCTCTTCATGTAAAGAAAACAAAAAAATAACAGCAACTAGTTCTGCCTTTGATGCTGCTGATGATATCATCGCATCCATTAAAAACCCAGTATTTCCTGATAAAACCTTTAATATTTTAGATTTTGGCGCTATTGCTGACGGCATTACAAACAATACAAAAGCTATCAATAAAGCCATTAGCTCCTGTAGTCATTCAGGAGGAGGTAAAGTAATCATTCCATCTGGAGATTTTTTAACTGGGCCAATCGTTTTAAAAAGCAATGTAAACCTTCATTTAGAAGCTGGAGCTAATGTCCTGTTCTCTACAAACAAAAACGATTACCTTCCAGTAGTCCACACCTCTTTTGAAGGTGTTGAGTTAATGAACTACTCCCCTTTAATTCGTGCCTATCAACAAAAAAACATAGCAGTCACTGGTAAAGGAACATTTAATGGTCAAGCAAGTAATAGCAATTGGTGGCCTTGGTGCGGTAAAGACGCCTATGGTTATTCAGAAGGAGATGCAAAGCAAACCGATTCCATTAATTTACCAAGACTTCGTAAAATGAATGAAGCTAGAACCCCCGTTTCAGAGCGATTATTTGGAGATGGATACCAATTACGCCCTTCATTTTTTGAGCCATTTGAATGCGAAAATGTCTTGTTACAAGGTGTAACAATTACGAACACACCGTTTTGGATCATACACCCTTTAAAGTGTAACTATGTAAGGGTTGATGGTGTTACGGTAAACAGCCATGGTCCAAATAATGACGGATGTGACCCAGAATATTCTAAAAACGTTCACATAACCAATTGTACATTTAATACTGGTGATGATTGTATTGCCATTAAATCCGGACGAAATGAGGATGGCAGACGCGTCAATATTCCTAGTGAAAATATAGTAGTTGAAAACTGTAATATGAAAGATGGCCATGGAGGCGTGGTAATGGGAAGTGAGATTTCAGCTGGAGTTAGAAACGTATATGTGAGAGATTGCAAAATGGACAGCCCTGAACTAGATCGTGCCATTCGAATAAAAACCAACACGTTAAGAGGTGGTTTTGTTAAAAATGTATTTGTTAAAAACATTCAAGTTGGACAAGTAAAAGAAGCCCTATTGAGAATAAACACTTATTACAGCATTCACGGTAATCAAAAAGGTCATTTTATTCCTTCCATAAAAAACATCTATTTAGAAAATATTCAAGTTGAAAACAGTGGTAAGTATGGCATTCTAATAAAGGGAAGAAAAGAGAATCCAGTTAAAAATATTACGCTAACCAATGTTACCATCAAAGGTACCAAAACGCCTATTTCAATTGAAAACTCCGAACCCATTGTGTTTAAAAACACAACCATAAATGGAAAACAATATTAAAAACTTAATAAAATATATTATGAAAAAACTGGCCTTTTTATCACTTGTTATTTTAAGTTTAGTTTCTTGTAAAGAAAAAAAATCTGAAAGCAATTCTGAAACTAATAAAGATCAGATAAACGACATGAAATCTGCATCAACCGTGTATGCTGAAATTTCTATTGCACAAGGTGGAAAATGGATTGATGGCTCAAGAGGACATAAAGAATATAATGGTGGGACGTCTTTTAAAAACGTTGATTCCATTAAAGTCCCCAAAAAACATACCGATCATTCCTGGTTTATACGCTACGAAGGGCCCGGTTGGGAAAACAGCCAAATTGGGTATCGCCTATATTTGGATTGGAGAAACGCTATTGACATTTTTGGAAAGCGTGTTGACACGTTGGTGCTTCCATACGTGGGACAAGATGGTTTTGATTCCTATCACGAACCATCACCATGGGGACAAGACATCCTAAAGGCAGGAAAATCAATGGGAATTGGCGGCTATGGCCGCATGGTTTCAGATACAGTAGCTCATTTTAGAAATGTAAAAAACACTTTTGCATCAGTTAAAAATTTAGATGGTTATTCCATAATTAATATTTCTTATGAAGATTGGAAAACAGGAAATGATAGCATTGACTTGCATGCGCAACTTACTATGTATCAAAATGACAGATTTACTAAAGCTGAATTAACACCTTCAAAAGCAATTACTGGTATTTGTACAGGAATTGTAGATCATGGTGTTGCCTTTCATAAAAAGGAAGGTGAAAAATGGGCATATATAGCTACTTACGGATTGCAAACTTTAGCAAGTCCTCCCGACAATTTGGGCATGGCTCTTTTTTATAAATTAGATGAAGTCGCCGAACAAAAGAAAGGTCAATATGAACATCTAGTTATTTTTAAACCTAGCACTGAAACCATTACCTATTACTTTTTAGGTGCTTGGGAACAAGAACCTAATGGTATTAAAACAGAAGACGCTTTTATCCAAGATTTGAATAAAAAATTAAAAGTGCTAGATAAAACCAATGTATTAAAATAAGAGCTTCATGAAAAACTTAACTAAACATATAGCCCTATTTTCTATTGTGGTAGGTTTATCAGCTATGGCATGCAAAAACCAAAAAAAAGAAAACACGCAAGAAACTGCTTCTATTGAAAAAATTGTTCCAGAAAACCTAAAATGGTCAGAACGCATGATGCTCTCAGAAATTGAGCGTTCCCCAAAGGCATCATTGTTAGATTTTAGGAAAACTCCCAAATGGAGCTATACAAATGGTTTAGTGCTTAGTGCTTGTGCAAGGGTTTATGAGCAAACCAAAAGAGAAAAATTTTATGATTATATATACACTTATGCCAATGAAATGATTGATAGTACGGGCACCATTAAAACCTATAAATTATCCAATCAAAATCTGGACATGATCAAATCAGGGGAGGTACTTTTGTATTTGTATCCAAAAACAAAAGAAGAGCGTTTCTTGATAGCCATGCAAACCTTGAACAAGCAATTGGAATCGCAACCCAAAACATCTGATGGTGGTTATTGGCATAAAAAAGTTTATCCCAACCAAATGTGGTTAGATGGGCTATATATGGCTGAACCATTTCATACACAGTATGCAAAGGATTATATAGATGACGAAGCCAAAAAACAACAAATTTATGATGATGTTGTCAATCAATTTGATTTAATCCAAAAACACAGTCGTGACGAAAAAACGGGACTTTTATACCACGGATGGGATGAAAGCAAAGAACAAAAATGGGCTAATAAAGAAACAGGGAATTCTCAAAATTTTTGGTCTAGAGGAATGGGCTGGTACGGCATGGCAATGGTTGATGTATTAGATTATTTACCTGAAAATCATCCAGGAAGAACAAGAATCATTATCTATTTAAATCAATATGCTGAAGCCATTGCCAAAGTTCAGGACAAATCTGGCCTATGGTGGCAAGTATTAGACCAAGGAAAACGAGAAGGAAACTATCTGGAAGCCACAGGAACAGCCATGTTTACCTATACATTCGCTAAAGGAGTTAGTAAAGGATACTTACCAGAAAAATATTTAGAAGTAGCTAAAAAAGCATATCAAGGTATGTTAGATAATTTAATTTCTGTTGAAGATAATGGGGTTGTAAACCTAAACAAATGTTGTGGTGTTGCTGGCTTAGGAGGAAATCCTTATAGAGATGGCTCTTATGAATATTATATAAATGAAATTATACGTTCAAACGACCCCAAAGGAACTGGGCCATTTATCATGGCCAGCTTAGAACTGAATAAATAAAAGCCATCTTTTATGAAACTGTATTCCATTGCAATCTTTGTTTTTTTATCAAACTTACTATGGGTACAAAAAAAACCTTATGTTTCAGAAGTTTGGGTAGCCGACAATAGAGATGGCACTTATAAAAACCCCATTATTTATACTGATTATTCTGCCCCAGTTGTAGTAAGGGTTAAGGACGATTATGATATGACGGTCTCTAGCTTTAACGCAGCACCTGGGCTACCTCTATTACATTCCAAAAGTATGGTAAAAATCAAAGACCCTTATGGTAAATGGGATGAACCTGTATTGGTCATAGAAGGTAAGGGCATCATTCATACCTGTCCGCTTTGGGATGACAATGGTGATGCTTGGGCAGGAAGTCGTACTGGTGTAAAAAGTCTGTTGACCGTTAACAAAATGAATCCTGAAGGCACAAAAGTTATCGATAGAGGCATTCATGTATATAACGGTCACAATCTAGATAGTACTATTGAAGGTTCAAAATTTTACAAACGTAACTGCCACTACTATATTTTTGCTCTAGCTGGTGATTTTCCTACAGATTGGCAAGTGGCTTTAAGGTCAAAAAATATTTATGACCCTTATGAAAGAAAAGTTGTTTTAGAACAAGGTAACACACAAATTAACGGATCTCACCAAGGTGCTTGGGTAATGAGAACCCAAAAAGCAAAAAGCGACGGTTATACGGATGTAAATTATTTTAAAATCTCAAAATAAAATGAAACTTTTAAAGTTGTGTACAATCTCAGTTATTTTTTTATTCATTCTAAATCCCAAGGTTTATTCGCAAGAAAAAAAAACGTTTAAACCTTACACGATTGAAGGCACCTATAAAAAATTAAGAAAACACTATGACTTCATTACCCCCATTCAACCATTGGTTTCAGATAAAATTGTTGCTAAAGAAAATATAACCTATAAGAAAATAAAAAAAGAGAAGTTAAAGTTAGACATCTATTTGCCCAATGATAAAACAAGAAAAGCATATCCAGCCGTTTTACTGATTCATGGTGGCGGATGGCTCACTGGTCAAAAAGAAAACGAGCGTATTATGGCACAGCATCTAGCCTTAAATGGTTATGTGACCGTAACAGTTTCATATCGATTGGGTCTTATTGCACCCTACCCTGCTGCTGTTATCGACCTAAAAGATGCTATTAGATGGATGAGAAAGCATGCGAAAAAATATAACATAGATCCTTCAAAATTGGCTGTTTTGGGCGCATCAGCTGGCGGTCAGCTAGCAACGCTAATTGGGGTGACTCCTAATTCTGCTATTTATGGAAAAAACAAGACTGTTTCTGACGAAGCACAAGCTATTGTCAATATTGATGGTATTGTCTCCTTTATCCATCCAGAAGCTAATGCGGAAGGCAAAATGGCAAGCATTTGGCTTAATGGGTCAAAACAAGAAAATTGGAAAAACTGGAAAGAAGCATCTCCTTTGGAATATATTAATAAAAGCACGCCTCCTACCCTTTTTATTAATAGTGCACAACCACGGTTTCATGCGGGTCGAGACGATATGATTGCTATCCTTAATAAATATAACATTTACAATGAGGTATACACCATTCCAAGTACGCCTCATTCGTTTTGGCTTATGCATCCTTGGTTTGAAACCACACTAGGTTACACGGTTAAATTTTTAGATAGAGTGTTTAAAAAGCCATAAAAAAAATCACTCCCAGAAAAACTAGTTCCAGAAAAGAAACAGATAGGCAAATTTCATATAAAAGAGACATAAAAATTTGTCAAATTCAAATTTTTTAATATATTTATGCAATCGATTACAAGAAAGTATTAGATCAAAAAACATTGACATACTATTCAGTATGTCAGACATCAATGGTTTAAAAAGCATCATTAATAGATGTTTTTATGAAATCGATTACCTTTTAAGGAATTAAACTAGATAACTTAAACACTAACTAAACTAATTAAATTATGAAAAAACTTTCCTTTGTTTTTATGATTCCTTTGCTCTTTGTTACTTTTATGTCACAAGGACAAATCTCAAACTCTATTACTTATGATTTTAGGGATGGTGGCGTTATTGCAGGAAATGGTGGGAGCACAGATAATAAACTGACCATTGCAGGGAATTACTCCCAACAAGATGACACTTATGGTTTAGATCTTAAAGTTGATGCCACTGTAAGTATTCAAGTAGATGGTAGTTGCACTATTCGATTTCTTGGATCACAATATTCGGGATTAAATGTTAAGGGTACTGCTGTAAATGATGGTGATTTAGGCACACAAGTTGGAAAGCTTGCCAATGATTTTGATTCATTTGATTTTGTGTATTCCGGGGTCGCAACAACACTGAATTTCACCACAATAGCCTCATCTGGTAATGATTTATACTTACCATCTATTGAAGTCATTCCTGCCCAAGCAGGTAAAGATTTTTCGACCGCAGAGAAAAATATAGCCTACTACTTTGACCTTAGGGATGAAAGCATAATTACTAGTACATATCAGGGTAACGTTTATGAGCAGGGGTTATTTAAGATTGATGCTGGTTGTTGCAATGCCTATGGTTATAATGGTACACAGCATGGTATTGAATTTAAAGATGGCAACATGATTACATTACAGGTTGCCGGTAATAGTTATATAAGATTAGGAGGCGATCAATATTCTGGAGGTACTATTACTGCAACAAGTTCAACAGGTACTTTTGATCTCACTTCTCAGACTCATGCAACATCAACCACATACCCACAAGGTGCAGATGGTGGTCCTTGGGTAGACTTTCTGTATGTGGGAACAGCTGGCACAGTAACCCTCACTAATACTGTCAGCACAAGCTATTTGCCTTATATTGAAATATCCCCAGTTCCTTTTGATGTCTCATTAAGCTCATATGTCCAAAAATCAGGAACCATTACTCTTAATGGAACCCAAATAGATTTTACTTCAGGTGCTGATGCCAGTCAAGCTGCAACCATAGCATTGAGTGCTGGAACCGTATTTAGCGTAACAAATGAATCGGCTTCCATTGAAATTGATTTAGGCGGTGCAGACCTATCATCATTTACACCTGGGGTAACGGGAGATATTGCTTCTACTTCAGTTAACGGAAATGAGCTGACCATAACATTTTCGGATACAACAAGTGATCCAACATCTTACATTATAACCATTTCTGATAGTTCTAATGTAGTTACTGCCAACTCTGGAGAAACATATATTTATAATTTTGCTGATGGATCAGAGCTACCTCAAACTAGCTACTCTTCCTTACGATATAACGCATTTAAAACAGGGAATGGTATTGTTACGTTAAATAGCAATACAACCAATCAAGCTGGTCAATTTGGGTTTCATGATGGAACTCATGGCGGTGTCTTTTTCCCAGGCAATTCATTTGATATGGTAGTCGCTGGTAATGCCACCATTACATTTATTGTATGTCAATATGGCCAAGCTACAGATGCTGTATTAGAGTTTAAAGACATTAATGGAAATATAATTGGTTCAATACCCGCACAAAATATTGAAGCCGCTGTAGATGGTGTTCCAATGAATTTTAGCTATACAGGGCCTGCTGGTACAATTACTGCAACTTTAGTAAGTGCTGGATATCCAACAGCAGAAATTTATTTACATGGTATGTCTATTGAAAATGCCGCTGCTATTGAGCCATCTAATGGTAAAATTGATGTTTGGGATTTTGGTGCCGAACAATTGGATACCAATTTATACAATAACAAACTAGATGAAGCAACGATAAATGCTTGGTATGATTCTTCTATAACTCCAGGAAGCGTCAGTACTAACAATACATTACCGTCTTTTTCAGCTAGTGTATTGAGTTGGGTTGGAGGTAGTAATGACCGCTTAAGAACCTCTAACACAAATCTTACACGATATGATGAAAACCTTGGTGGGGTTTCTGATTATACTGGAAGGGTTTATGTTAATGGAGCTGGGGCAACTGGAAGATACATGAGTTTAACACTAAGTGAAGACGATGAAGTAACGCTAGCCATAACTGCCCAAAATTCAAATGGCAATATTCATTTTACTTATGTTGCCGATCCCGCTTTGCAAGACGATGTGAAAATTGTTTCCACAAGTGGCTCTGTTACTTTAGTTAAGTTTGTTGCAAAATATGCTGGTTCATATCGAATTTATGATAGTGCTGATAAACCAAGCTATTATAGAATTGAAAGAAAAGATGCAGTATACAAAACATTGACAGGAACTGTTGATATTAGTCTTGCTCCTGGAATACCAAGTGATTACAAAATAATTTTCACTAATGAAGCCGGTAAACAATGGCAAGTGACGCCTTCAGGAGGCACTTACAGTGTTGATCTACCTCAAGATTACACATACAAATTAAGTTTATCCAACGCAAATGCATATATAATTAGCAGTAACGATTCTATTGAACTTCTGGAAGCAAGTGCCCCACTTGATGTAACCATAGAGCAAGTTGAATTGTACTCCGTTACTGGAAACATCACTGGATTAGGTTCTGAAATTTCCAATGCAGTTATTCATTTTACACCAAATCCTGATGCTAACAAAATTTTTATTCCAGAACCAGTTGTAAATAATGGAGCATCTACTTACACTGTTCAATTGGAGCCAAATGTAGAGTACACTATCTCTGCTGAAGGTGTGAATGATTATGAAATAGTATCTAATACTTTAACTATTGGAAACGCTAATCAAACAGCTGATATTGATTTCTCATTAAAACCATTATATAATGTTACTATTAATGCACTTGGACTTGACTCAACTCAGTTAAGTGATTTAGAGATAACTTTTTCTAATTTAAATGAGCCTGATTATAGTTATAATTTTACTGATATAACTATGGTTGCCCTTAGAGATGGTGTTTATACAATAGATCTTTCTGGTTTAGATAAATATCCATTGGAATTAGCACTAACATCAAACTTAGTTGTTGCCGGTACAGATACTTCAAAAGATTTAGTGTTTAATCCCATAACCAATTGGAGTTTTGATGATCAAGTTATCTCCAATACAGATTTATACTATAAAGGTTTAGGTCTTGATGGCGCTAAAAATGAAATTGCCAAAGGTCATCTTGTCTGTTCCTCAGGAAATACAATTACAGTACCAATAAACCCAGGAGATAAAATGATAGTAACCTATTATTATTCAGCTGAGTTTTCTATAGATGGTGGAGATTCTGTTACTACTAATAGCGGAAGCACATCTACTTTAGAAACGATTACCTATATTTATTCTGGTAGTTCTTCTGGTAATGCAGTAATAACCTGTTCTGGTTCAGGAACAACTTACATAACAAATATAGCCGTGAAACAAATTGTTCCTTTTTCTTCAATAGTTACTGTTGGAACAGATAAAGATTATCAAACAATCAATCAGGCTTTAACGGCTATTGAGGAAATGGATAGACCTAATAATGAACGCGTAACCGTAATGATAGACCCAGGTAATTACGAAGAAATGCTTGTGATTAACAGTCCTAATGTATCATTAAAAAATGCTGGAACCACACCAAGTATTGCCCTTTTAAACAAAGGTATAGATATCGATGGTAATGCTGTTAGAATCACATCATATTATGGTCACGGCTACAACTATTACAGTATGGGGTCAGATCAAAAATGGCATGAAGATTTATTAGCCGTAAATAAATTAAATGGCTATTTGAGTTATGAAAACAAAGGTTCTGGAACCACAAATGGTTCCTATTGGAATGCAACCGTTGTAGTGTCTGCTCCTGGTTTTCAAGCTGAAGATGTGATTTTTGAAAATTCCTTTAATCAATATATTTCTAAAAAAGAATCTGAAGATATTGTTGTACCAAATAATGGTGCCCCAACTGGAGGTGAAAGGCCAACCACATACGGCGATACTTCTGTTCAAAACAGAGACTTAGGATATGTTGAAAGAGCTGCGGCCATTGCTTTTATTGGCAGTGCAGACAAAGCTATATTAAACAACTGCCGTGTTGTTGGTCGTCAAGACTCCTTCTATGGCAGCGAGGGTGCTAGAGTGGTTATTTACAAAGGAGCCATGATGGGAGCTGTTGACTACATTTTTGGTGGTATGACAGCTGTATTTTACAAATCTGATCTTGTTTTGAACACTAGTGATTCTGGCAATGACACAGCTTACATTACTGCTGCCCAACAAGGAAGTAGCAGAGGGTATCTCATGTACCAATGTAATGTAAAATCTCCAGTACCTGGAGTAGAAACAGCTTCTTCTGATTGGGGCAAACCAGGATACTTTGGTCGCCCTTGGGCAGCCACAACAAGTGAAGTTGTATTTTACCAAACCAATATTTCTATGTCCCAAAATCCTAATTTCTCTGGTCAGTCAATGATTTTTCCAGAAGGCTGGAGAAATACCTTAGGAGGAGAATCAAGCATGATGTACGAACGTAGTACAAATGAACTTTCAGGAGTAGATAATTCCAGTAACCGAGCCTCTTGGTCTACTGTTTTAACAACAAATCAATTAACAGATGGAACTGATATAACTACCTTTAACTTTACCAAAGGGAATGATGGTTGGGATCCAATACCTGCATTAGATCTAGAGGAGGATTCAGATTATGATGGTGTTCCGGACATTAATGATAACTGTCCGTTAACAGCGAACCCAGATCAAGCTGATTTTAATAACAATGGTATAGGAGATGTTTGTGAGGATAGCGATGGCGATGGGGTTTTAGATAGCGAAGATGCTTGTCCTGAAACTGATCCAGGTATAACAGTTGATGTTTTTGGATGTGAGGTATTTGAATTACCTTCAGATAATTTTTCAATCACAACAACCTCAGTTACCTGTAATGGCGAAAACAATGGATTTATCAGTATTAGTGCTGTTAACAACAACTATACTTATATTGTTTCTGTTGATGGAGATGAAGCTAATCGTTTTACCGAAACGACTACAATAGATGGTCTTGCTGCTGGAACGTATAAAGTTTGCATCACTATAGAAGGAAGAGATGATTACAAACAATGCTTTAACATTACTATTGAAGGGCCAACACCACTGGAAACTTATTCAAAAGTAAATCGTACGAAAAATAAAGTTTCAATTACATTATCAGGTGCCGATAGTTATAATATCAATCATAATGGCAAGCTATCAACAACTTCAAAAAGTACGGTAGATATCAATCTTGACAAAGGTAACAATTCAATAGTTATCAGTACAGATAACAGTTGTCAAGGTAAATATTCCGAAAACATATTTGTTTCAGAAGATGTTCTGGTGTACCCTAACCCAACTCAAGGAAAAATTCAAGTATATGTTAATGGTAAAGATACCAATATAGATGTTGCTTTATTTGATCTTCAAGGAAGAATGTATTGGAATTCTACAAAAACAATTTCTACAAATCGAATCATGGATCTTGATTTGGCAAAATTCAGTAACGGTATTTATTATCTACAGTTACATGCAGATACAGTTAACAAATCAATTAAAATAGTAAAAAAATAAATTATGAAAACCGTAACATATATAAACAACTTAAAAGGCTTAATGGTTTTTATTGCGCTTACAATAGTGAGTTCGTGCTCGAAAAGTGATGACAAAACCATTTATACTACGACTCCAGGAGAAGCGGCTTTAAGTTTACCTTTAAACAACCAAACGTGCGAAGTTGGAGATATTATTGACAGCAAAGCCGTAGTAACTTTTAGTTGGGAAGCATCTGAAGCTACTGAAGATTATAATTTAACAATAACTAATTTGGTAACTGAAGATGTAACACTTAACGTAGGTCTTACCAGCAATTCAACGGTTGTAAGGCTTTTAAGAGGTTATCCATATTCTTGGATGGTTACCTCAAAAAACTCAGGAAATACCACTACAAATTCACAAGTTTGGAAATTTTATTTGGCAGGAGAAGGAGAATCTAACGACGTACCGTTTCCAGCAACTCTTTTAAGTCCTTCTTCTGGGGCTACTGTAGTACCAATTGATGGAAAAGTAACTCTTGAGTGGCAAGGTAGCCCAAACTCAGACGGAGATGCAATTACATATACGTTATATGCAGATACTGTTGATGGAAATCAAGACGTTCCAGAAGAATGGAAAGGTTTAACCGAAACTAGTATAGAGATCCCTGTTGAACCAGATACTGTTTACTTTTGGCATATTGAAACCAGTGATGGTTCAAGCTCCTCCATTAGTACAACCTATACATTTAAAACGGGTGATACTAATTCATCCATTCCACAAGGAACCATTGTGAGCACCTCTCAAGAAATTTTAGATGCCATTGCCACAGCCACTCCCGGTAAAAACATTTACATCCATGGCGGCGATTATATTTTTGATTCAACCATAAAAATTAATAGTAGTGGCATGTCTGGAAATGTTATCTCATTAATGGCTTATCCGGGTGATGACAGCAGACCTAAATTTGACTTTTCTTCAATGAGCGAGGACTCCTCTAATCGAGGTATAGAAGTTAGTGGCTCATTCTGGCATATTGAAGGTATCGATGTATTTCATGCTGGTGATAATGGCATGTATGTACAAGGTAACAGCAATGTGATTGAATTCTGTACATTCAGTGAAAATTCAGATACAGGTCTTCAGATTGGAAATGGCGCTTCAAATAATATTATTTTAAATTGTGATTCATTTTATAATGCCGATTCTTCTTTAGAAAATGCTGATGGATTTGCTTGTAAACTTGATGCTGGAACAGGTAATAAATTTGTTGGATGTAGAGCTTGGCAAAACCTTGATGACGGTTGGGATGGTTATTTAAGAGGTACTGATGATATTACGACCACGTATGAAAACTGTTGGTCTTTTAAAAATGGTATCTTAAAAAATGGAACCACTGGAGCTGGAGATGGTAACGGCTTTAAAACAGGTGGTAGTGATGATAAATTACTAAAACATAATGCCATATATAAAAATTGCGTGACTGCTGGAAACACTCATAATGGATTTGACCACAACAGCAATAGAGGAGCTATTGAAATTTATAATTGCTCAGCCTATAACAATGGTAAAAATATCAGTTTTGGTAGCACGAACATTGCAGGGTCACTCACTATAAAAAACACAGTAAGTTTAGCGGGCAACAGCAACGATAGCTTTTCGGCAACTACAACCGATATTATTAACAATAGCTGGCAAAACGGTATTGTTATTAATTCTTCTGATTTTGTGAGTTTAAATACCGATTTATTAAGTAGTCCTAGACAAGCAGATGGCAGTCTACCCGACGTGGATTTCATGAAACTAGTAGATGGTAGCGACCTAATAGATGCTGGAGTTAATGTTGGAGAATCATATAACGGTTCTGCACCAGATTTAGGAGCCTTTGAAAAATAATTGTATTATTTTTTTATTGATATTAATAGTTCAAAAAAAGGAAGGTGATATAAAACCTTCCTTTTTTTTTCAATCTTTTATGGATTTTTAAACAATCTAAACATTGAAACAAAATTTAAAGAATACATTTAGAGCCTAAAAAAAATTCACATTAAAAATTATATAATTAAAAAATGTATTTTTAATATTCTAATTTTAGGACGATTTAATCTTTTAAGATAACCATGGGTAAAAAAGTTACTATTTACGATATAGCAAAGAAACTAAATATCACTGCCGCGACTGTTTCTCGTGCACTAAATAACAATACCAAAATAAGTGAGGCTACCAGAGAACTGGTCATTCAAACCGCTAAAGAAATGAATTATGAGCAAAACAAACTTGCTCAAGCCCTTAAAAGTGGAAGAAGCTACAATGTTGGTGTTATAGTGCCTCGTATTGACAGTAACTTTTTCGCATCTATAATTAGGGGTATTGAAGAAGAATTATACCCAAAAGGCTATCATGTTATCATTTGCCAAACCCATGATCAAGAATATTTAGAAATTGGAAATATCAATTCCTTACTTAACGCACAAGTTGATGGCATTTTAATGTCTATTTCAAATGCCAATTTAGAAAACAACGAAAGCTTTAAAAGTTTACTTAAAAAAAATGTACCACTGATATTTTTTGACAGAAAAAAAGATATCAAGGGGGTTAGTTCGGTAACGATAGATGACTTTAAAGGTGCCTATGACGCTACCCAACACTTAATCGATCAAGGTTGTAAACGAATTGCCCATTTATCAAATGACAGAAAACTTTTAATCTTTAAAAACAGGTATTTAGGCTATAAGCAAGCTATTATTGACAATGGACTTGAATTTGATGAACATCTTGTCATTGAGACCCAAAGTAAGGTTCTTGAAGGTAGAAAAACCACAAAAATATTATTGGATATGGAGAATCGTCCAGATGCAATTTTCTCATCAAGTGATTTTACGGCACTTGGTGCTATAGAGGAAATTAAAGCGCATGGACTTAGAATTCCTGAAGATATTTGTGTGGCTGGTTTTGCAAATGAACCGTTTACAAAATTTATGGAATTATCCATTACTTCTGTAGACCAATCCCCTATAGAAATGGGCAGACTAACAGCCCAAGTATTTCTGGAAGAAGTTAATAACAGTAAAAAAATCAAAACAGAAAAACAAGTGATTCTGACACCAGAATTAATAATTAGGAAATCTTCTTTAAAATAGCCACTTTTACAAAACCAAGGTTAACTTGCTGCATATATTAATCTACTAATAAAAGTGATGCAAAAAAAGACCACAATTTATGATATAGCGGAAAAACTTAATATTGCTGCCGCTACAGTTTCTAGAGCACTAAACAACAGCCCAAAAATTAGTAAGGCTACTATTGAATTAGTTCAAAATACGGCCTTAAAAATGAACTACAAGCAAAACAAATTAGCTTTAGCGTTAAAAAGTGGTAAAAGTTTTAATGTTGGCGTCATTGTGCCTAGAATTAACAATAATTTTTTCTCATCAGTTATTCGTGGTATAGAAGAAAAATTATATCCTGAAGGATTTCACGTCATAATTTGCCAGACCCATGACGACGCTAAACTAGAAATTAAAAACATTAATTCGTTGATTAATGCACAAATAGATGGTATTTTAATGTCCATCTCTAATCTAGAGATAGAAAAAGATGACGTTTTTAATAAATTAATTAAAACTAAAAACATACCCATAGTATTTTTTGATAAGAAGAAGCATATAAAAGGGATAAGTTCGGTAACAATTGATGATTTTAAGGGAGGCTATGATTCTACAAAACATTTAATCGATCAAGGATGTAAACGTATAGCCCATTTAACAAATAACCGTTCGTTTGAAATTTATAAAAATAGATACCAAGGCTATGTACAGGCTCTGCAGGATAATGGCCTTGAACTTGATGAAAATTTAATCATTGAATCTAGAAGTAATTTGGAAGATGGTAGAATTGCCGCAAGAAAATTGTTAGATTTAAAAAAACGTCCAGACGCCATATTCTCATCAAGTGATTTTAGTGCATTAGGAGCTATTCAAGAAATAAAAAAGAGAGGTCTTAAAATTCCAGAAGACATATGTGTTTCAGGTTTTTCAAATGAGCCTTTTACAAAATTCATGGAACTACCTATTACTTCAGTAGATCAATTTCCATTAGAAATGGGAAAGGAAGCTGCTCAAGTATTTTTAGATCAGGTTAATAGTGGAGAACCCAATAAGGTCTCCAAAAATGTCATCTTGACTCCAGAGTTGATTATTAGAAGATCTTCTTTAAAATAATCTTAATTGCTTGGTTAAAAAATACCTTTCACAAAGCTTAAAAGATTAACTCTTATAAAGACACCCCTCTTTTCCAAGGAATAAAATCATTTTGGTTTAACAATTTTGCCTTCGTTTGTGTTCTTCCACTAGCTACATCTATAATTAATTCTAACATATCCTCTGCCATTTCTTCTATGGTTTTTTCACCACGAATTACGGCTCCTGTTTCAATATCAATTATATCTGGCATCTTTTCCTTAAGTTCTGTATTGGAAGACACTTTTATAATTGGAGCGATGGGATTGCCCGTTGGCGTACCTAAACCAGTTGTAAACAACACAACATTAGCACCAGAACCTACTAAACCTGTTGTGCTCTCAACATCGTTTCCAGGTGTACATAATAAATTAAGTCCTGGCTTGGTAATGTATTCTCCGTAATCCAATACATCTTCCACAGGAGAAGTCCCTCCCTTTTTAGCAGCACCGGCCGATTTCATAGCGTCTGTAATTAATCCATCTTTAATATTTCCAGGAGATGGATTCATATCAAATCCTGAACCAGCATCAACAACGGATTTTTCATAAGCTTTCATTAATTTTAAAAACTTCTCTGCGCTTTTATCATCAACACACCTATTTACTAGTTCTTGTTCAACACCACATAGCTCTGGAAATTCAGCAAGGATAGCAGTTCCATTTAAAGCAACTAACATATCTGAAACCGCTCCTAAAGTTGGGTTTGCAGATATCCCAGAAAATCCATCGGAACCTCCACACTCTAAACCAACTTTTAGTTTAGATAAAGGAGCAGGTTTACGTTCTATATTATTAGCTGTTTTAATAGCTTCAAAAGATTCTTTAATAATCGCCGTTAACATGTCGTTAACCGTACCCATTTGTTGTTGTTCAAAAATAAGAACTGGTTTTTTTAAGTTTGGATTAATATTGTTTAAAGCTTCTTTAAACACATTAATTTGAAGGTTTTGACATCCTAAACTCAACACAGTAGCTCCTGCTACATTAGGATTATTAACATAGCCTGCCAATAATTTAGCTAAGCTTTCTGAATCTTGTCTTATACCACCACATCCTCCAGGATGTGTTATAAACTTAACATCTATATTATCAAATACATTAGTTGAATTTTCTGCAACAGTTGTTTCTTCGTTTCCGGTACTAACAAGTGAACGAAGTAACATTTGGTATGGGTTTACCTGTTGTTGTAAAAGTTCTTTTTCAAAAATTTCTTTTAACGTTTCGATATTTCTATTTTCACAAAATACTAAAGGGAAAAACAACCATACGTTTTCTGTTCCTACTTGCCCATCTTCTCTGTGATAACCTAAAAAGGTTTTGTCTTTCCATTTATCAACATTGGGGGCAGTCCATGAAAATGATTTTGTTTTTCCAAAAACCTTTTCACTTTGATGTTTTACATTTTCTGTGGTTAAAACATCTCCTAATTCAATAACGCCATTTGCAGTTCCTACTAAAACACCATACATAATGATTCTGTCTCCAGACTTAAATTTCTGTAACGCTATTTTATGCTTTGATTTTGTATCTGATAGAATCTTGATATCTCTGTCTTCAAAAGGAATAACATCTCCTGCCTTTAAATTTATTAAAGCTACGGCAACATTATCTGAAGGATGAACTTTTAACAACTTTTTTATCATACTACGTCTATCTTGTTTTAATATTAGTACTAAAATTAATGAATCCTGCTTCAATTCCGTTGGCATCAATCTCTTCCAAAGCTAAGGCTATGGCAGATTCTAACCCTGTGATTTTTGTTAAATCTTTTCCCCAAAAATCTGTTTTTTCAAGAACAGCTTTTGAGATGTCTTTATAGGCCTTTAATTGCCATATTTCATTAAAGACATTTACAACATCATCACTATCATTAACTGGTAATTTTTCTCCATTCCAAGTGCCTTTATAAAAACGAATTAACGAGGCAAATGCAAAGGTTAAATTAATTGGCAATTTTTTATGAATCGTTACATATTCTAATAAACTAGGAAGTACTCTAACTTTAAATTTAGATACTGAATTTAATGCAATACTTGATAAGTTATGAATAATAAAAGGATTTCTAAAACGGTCAAATATTTCATCAGCGAAACTATTTAATTCGTCTTTATCCATATCTAGAGTATCAATAATCTCATTGAAAACTGCTTTTTGAATAAATGGTCCTGTAAATGAATCATCAACTGATTGCTTTACAGTTTTGTTTCCGTACAAAATTGAAAACGGCACCATAGCAGTGTGTGCGCCGTTTAAGATACGCACTTTTCTGGTTCTGTAAGGTTGCATATCATCAACAATCTTAACATCCAACTTTGTTTTATCAAATGGTAATTTTGCTTTTAACTCGTCTCCACCTTCAATTACCCACAATAAAAATGCTTCTGCTGCAACTATTAAATTATCCGAATAATCTAGCTGTGCGTTGTAAACTTCAATTTCATCCTTTGGATATCCTGGTACAATTCTATCTACCAATGTGCTGTGGAACGAGTTGCTTTCTAATATCCAAGTTTTGAAATCGTCTCCTAAATTCCAATCTGAAACATATTTTAAAATGATTTCTTTTAAAGTTTCTGAATTATGATTGATAAGCTCGCAAGGAATGATGGTTAATCCTTTACTTGCATCTCCATTAAAATGCTTGAATCTTTCGTGTAAAAGCACCGTTAATTTAGCAGGAAACGAACTTGGCGGTTGCATATCGGGAGTGTCTGAAGCAACATAAGCTATGCCAGCTTCAGTGGTATTTGAAATAATAAATTCCAATGATTCTTCTTTAGCTAAATTTAGATAATCATTAAAATTAGCATACGGATCTACCCCTTTTACAATATTTGAAATTAGTTCAATGTCTTGAATCTCTTGTCCTTTTTTAACACCTTTCATAAAAAGTGTATATAAACCATCTTGATCGTTTAGCATTTTCACCAAACCTTTTTCAATTGGCTGAACAACAGCTATTCCTGCATTAAACTCTACTGCTTTGTTCAATTCTTGAAACGCATAATCTATAAATGCTCTTAAAAAGTTCCCTTCTCCAAATTGCACTATTTTGATTGGAAGTCTCTCTTCTAATCCAACATTTTTTCTATTTAATTTTTTCATCTTATTCTTACTCTAATCCGTAATTTTAATTTTTAATTGGTTTTAAATTTTCATCCAAAGGTGTCATTTTAGGCATTAATAAATGAACTATTCCTAAAATGATAAGATAACAGGATCCAGCAATAAGGAATGCCCAAAAATACCCCGTATTACCTGCTGTATCCAAGACCTCTCCTAAGGCTTTATCACCAAGCATACCTGCAACTGCACCAACCATGCCCCCTATTCCTACTACTGAAGCTGTTGCTTTTTTTGGAAACACATCGGAAGCTAATGTGAAAATATTAGCGGACCACGCTTGATGCCCTGCTGCTGCCAATCCTATTAGAAAAACAGCGATCCATTTGCTTTCTGTTATGGCAACAAAACTTACTGGTAATATAATCAAAGCACATATTAGCATGGTAATCTTTCTTGCTTTATTAATACTCCATCCTTTCTTTATAAAAACACCTGAAAGATACCCCCCTAAAATGCTGCCACCATCAGCCATGATGTAAATGACAAAAAATGGAAGTGCTATATTATGGATATCTACACCAAAAGTATCTGCTAAAAATTTTGCGCCCCAGAATAGGTAAAACCACCAAACTGCATCCGTGATTTTTGCCACAGCAAATGCCCAGGTCTGACGTTTATCAAGAACTGCTTTCCAAGGTAATTTTTCTTCATTTTCTACTTCTGAATCACTGTTTATATAGGCTAGTTCTTCTTTTGAAACTTTAGGATGTACTTCTGGTTTTTTATACATTTTAAACCATAAAAATACCCAAAGAGCACTTAAAGCTCCCGTAATTAAAAAGGGAATTTGCCAGTTTTTACCATCTTCGTGTACTATCCAGCCCACAACAAATGGTGCGGCTATAGCTCCAACACTTGTTGCTGCATTAAAAAGCCCTGTTGCATAAGCCCTATCCTTTTTAGGAAACCATTCGGCTGTAGTTTTAATAGCTGCCGGAAAGTTTCCAGACTCTCCAAAACCTAAACCAAACCTTGCTGCAGCAAACCCTATAACACTAAACCCTGGCCGAACCAGAGCATGCAGCATTCCAAATATACTCCACGTACCAATGGACAGGATATACCCTTTTTTGGTTCCCAAACGGTCAATGATTCCACCCATTGAAAGCATACCAAGGGCATAAGCAACCTTGAATGATATCATAATGTTGGCATAATCATTATTAGTCCAATGGAACATTTTTTCTAATGTTGGGGCCAAAACGCCTATGATACTTCTATCAAAATAGTTGATGGTCGTGGCGAACATTAAAAGGGCCAAGATCCGATATCGGTAATTTCCTATCTTCTGAGTTTCATTCATAATATTTAGTTTAAAGTTTGTTTTAATTGAATCAGGAATTAAACAATCCCCATTGGGTTTATAGCTTTCTCAATTTCTTTCTTCTTCTGCTCTAACTTTGCATTATCCTATTCTTGTAAATTATGGTATTTTATTCTGTTAGTATTTTATCAAAATCATACGCTTCAGGATTAATAGTATAATCCTTTAAATCTTTATAATCACTTTCCTTTAAATAATGAAGATTCTGAAAACATAAATGTGCAAACTCAGAATCTATATCTACTAATCGCGGTTGAATCTTTCCGTTTTCATCTTGCAAATCTGTTAGGTATAAAGGTAATATATCGCCTCTTGAATTGGCAGACACTAAACAGCCACTCTTACCTTCATCAAAGAGCTTTTTAACTCCAATTCCTAAAAGGGTGCATAGAGTTAAGTCAAATCCAATAGGTCTACAACATCGTAATTCGTAACCAATTTCAATAGGGCGCGTTTTTACATCTAAGCCTATCTCTTTCATCTTATCTTGAACCAACACATTTAAAATATGGGATTTACTCACGTTTCCTAGTTCTGGATGCCCATGTGAATCATAGGTGAAATTGATGCCTATCTTATCGACCTCTGATTTTTTTAAATTATGAAAGATCCCCTCACTAACCATAGCAACGCCGTAATGAATATTTTTTAACTGTCTTTTGATAATTGACGAGATTACCAAGCGTACTACTTTATCTAAGGTAATTTCAGTTTTATTGAACATCTCTGGGATAATCATCATTGGAAAATGACAGCTTGCTGCTATTCCAAAGGCTAAATGTCCTGAGGAACGCCCCATAGCAGACATTACAAACCAGTTTTGACTTGTTCTCGCGTCTTCATAAACGGTGTTTCCTATTTTAACACCTTCGTCTTTAGCCGAATGAAACCCAAAGGTTGGGTTTCTATCTGGTAAAGGCAAATCATTATCTATTGTTTTAGGAACATGGATATTAGAAATGACTATACCTTCTTTTCTTAAATATTGGGTAATTCTATTTGCTGAAGAAGCGGTATCATCGCCTCCAATAGTAACTAGTAACTTGACATTGTTATCTTTAAAAATCGAGGTATTCAATGCTTCGTTACATGGTTTGAAACGACTCATTATTAAAGTTGAACCACCTCTGCTGAATATTCTATCAGCATGGAAAAAATCAAATTCCTTTAATTCTGGCTCTTCAGAAAAAAGTCCCTTAAAACCTTCATGGATTCCTATAACTCGATAGTTATCTTTTAAAAAGACTTTAGCCACCGTGCTTATAACAGAATTTATTCCTGGTGCGGGACCTCCTCCACATAAAATTAAAACGGACTTTTTGCGTTCTGACATTTCTTATTCTTTTTTAGAATAGTATTGTTAATCAGTTATTATTTGTTTAAATTTATCTTGATACTCTTCCTCCTCCAAAACCATTCATTAACGCTTCTATTTCCTTTACTGTTGATAGATTAATATCTCCAGATATAGAATGTTTTAGGCATGTAGCTGCAACCGCAAATTCTAGTGCCTTTTGATGGTCCTCTTTCCAAGTAATAAGACCATATATAATACCTGCCATAAAAGCATCGCCTGCACCAATTCTGTCTATTATGTGTGATACATAGTATTTACTTGAATGTAGCAATTGTTTGCCATCCCAAAAAGAAGCACTTAATCCATTGGAAGAGGCATCGGCTTGTATCCTATGCGTGGTAACTATATTTTTGATTTTAGGAAACGTTTTAATCCACTTCGTAAAAATCTCTTCCTCTGGGTCGCTTTCATTAAAATCTATTCCTAAAACAACTTTAGTTTCATCGACTCCACCCAATAATAAATCACAATATTTCACAAGGTTTGGCATGACTTCATTTGCTTTCTTACCATACTTCCAGAGGGTAGGTCTGTAATTGAGGTCTGCCGAAATTGTCAATCCCATTTTTGATGCCACGACTAATGCTTCTTCACATAATTCTGCCAATTCATTTGAGAGTGACGGTGTAATACCCGACCAATGAAACCAATTAGCATCTTTAAATATGGTTTCCCAATCGATCATTCCTTTTCTTAAGAGAGAAAAAGAAGAATCTTCCCTATCGTAAACTACTTTGCCGGGTCTTTCTGAAGCGCCTTGTTCAAAATAATAAATCCCAAGCCTTTTGCCCTGTATCTTTGCACTAGTTTCTACCCCAAAAGACTGTAACATCCTCAATGAAGATTCTCCCAGATCATTTGGAGGAACGGCTGTTATAAATTTAACGGGCAATCCAAATTTTGACAAAGAGGTCGCTACATTGGCCTCTGCACATCCGTAATAGATATCAAAAGAGGCTGTCTGGGTCAATCTTAAATGCCCTGGGGGTGATAATCTTAATAATATCTCTCCAAATGTTACGACTTTGTCCAAATCAAAATTATTTATACGTTGTCAATTTTTTTGTTTCTTTTTAGAATTTAAAATATTCTTTGGCATTATTATAACTAATATCAGACACCATTTTACCAATCCATTCCATTTCGTTTGGCAATTCTCCTCTCTTAATTTCGTCTCCTAAAAGATTACATAAAACACGTCTGAAATATTCATGTCTTGGAAAAGATAGAAAACTACGTGAATCTGTTAACATCCCAACAAAACAACTAATCAATCCCATATTAGATAGCGCATTTAATTGTTTGGTCATGCCATCTTTTTGATCTAAAAACCACCATCCAGAGCCCAATTGAACCTTACCTTTTACACTGCCATCATTGAAATTACCAATCATAGTAGCCATCACCTCATTATCGGCAGGATTTAAATTATAAATAATTGTTTTTGTTAATTTATCTTTACTATCTAAAGCATTTAAAAATGCTGAAAGCTTCTGTGCTTGAGGATAATCGCCTATTGAATCCCAACCGGTATCGGGACCTAAAACACGGTGCATACGGGCATTGTTATTTCTTAATGCTCCTAAATGGAATTGTTGTACCCATCCAAATTCATGATAGGTTTCACATAAAAACACCAAAACCGCACTTTGAAATTTTAAAGCCTCTTCGCTAGAAAGTTCTTGGCCTTCTCTTTTCTTTTTAAAGATTATATTTACTTCGTTTTCGGTATAACTTTCAAAATAAATTTGATCTAAACCATGATCGCAAAGTCTACAACCGTTTTCATTAAAAAACTCAATTCTTTTTCTTAAAGCATCGCACAATTCATTAAACGAACTGATAGATATATTAGCAACTTCACCTAAAGTGTCAATGTAATTATTATAGCCTTCATTAGTAATTAAAATGGCTTTATCTGGCCTAAAAGCAGTACTTACTTTTACACTAAAATCACTTTTTGCAAGTTGCTGATGGTACTCTAATGTATCAATTGGATCTTCGGTTGTACAAACCAATTCAGCATTTACTTTTTTAAGCAACCCTCTGCAGCTATAACCATTTGAATTTAATTTCTCCTGAGTTACATTCCAGATAGTTTCTGCCGACTCTTCACTTAACAAATCATAAACATCGAAATATCTAGCCAACTCTAAATGCGTCCAATGGTATAATGGATTACGCATGGTATACGGAACTGTTTTCGCCCAATTTAAAAACTTCTCTTTGTCTGAAGCGGTACCAGTTACAAACTTTTCATTAATGCCCAAAGTCCGCATAGCACGCCATTTGTAATGATCACCATTTATCCAAACATTTGTAATATTTTCAAAGGTTTTATCCTCAGCTATTTGTTGTGGTGGTAAATGATTATGATAATCTATAATAGGTTGGTTTTTAGAATAATTATGATATAACTCTTCAGCGTATTTATTTTCTAAAAGAAAATTGTCATGAATAAAACTTTTGCTCATTTTGTGTATATAAAATTACTAATCTTCGTTTGATGGTTTTCCTATGGTAGCCAAAATACCTCCATCCACATACAAAACATGTCCATTTACAAAATCACTTGCTTTTGAACTTAAAAAGATAGCAGCCCCTTGCAAGTCATCTGGATCGCCCCATCGACCTGCCGGTGTTCTACTTATTATAAAGTCATTAAACGGATGCCCATCTACCCTAATTGGTGCTGTTTGGCTTGTTGCAAAATACCCTGGGCCGATACCATTGGTTTGAATATTATATTTAGCCCATTCTGTGGCCATACTTTTGGTCAACATTTTTAAACCACCTTTGGCTGCTGCATATGCACTAACGGAATCCCTGCCCAATTCACTCATCATTGAGCATATATTAATAATTTTTCCGCCTCCACGTTTCATCATGCTTTTTGCTACATACTTTGAAACAATAAATGGCCCCACTAAATCGATTTTAACAACCAATTCAAAATCCACTACTTCCATATCAATAATAGGCGTTCTTTTGATGATGCCTGCATTGTTTATCAAGATATCTATAGGGCCGACTTCTGCCTCTATTTTTGCGATAGATTCAGCAACCGCTTTTTCATCAGTAACATCGAACACATAACCATGGGCTTTTAAACCTGACGATTTATACGCTTCTACAGCTGACTCTAATAAATCTTCACTTTTATTATTAACAACAATTGTAGCACCCGCATTTCCCAACCCCTTTGCCATAGACATTCCAAGCCCATGAACAGCTCCGGTTACTAAAGCTACTTTTCCTGTTAAATCAAATAAATTTATTGACATATTTTAAATTTTATCTTAGTTCATTTATTTTACAAACATCCATATCGCCATAGTCCAAATTCTCGCCTGCCATACCCCAAATAAAACTATATGCGCTTGTACCTGATCCTGCATGAATTGACCAGGGTGGAGATATTACAGCTTCGTTATTGCCTATCCAGACATGTCTGGTTTCTGTTGGCTCTCCCATAAAATGGCAAACTGCTTGATCCTCTGGTATTTCAAAATAAAAATAGACTTCCATTCTTCTATCATGCACGTGGGCAGGCATCGTATTCCAACTACTTCCTGTTTTAATAGTGGTCATACCCATTTGCAATTGACAAACATCAACAACGCTATTAACGATATATTTTCTTAACGTTCTTGCATTGGCCGTTTCTGCTGAGCCCAATTCGATAACCTCGACATCATCAATACCAATTTTCTTGGTGGGATAAGCCTTGTGGGCAGGGGTTGAATTGATATAAAACTTGGCTGGATTATCTTTTGATTTACTTGAAAAAATAACGTTTTGATTTCCTTGCCCCAAGTACAACGCCTCTTTGGTATCAATATCATAAGTTGTTCCATCTACCTTAATCACTCCAGAACCACCAACGTTTATAATTCCCATTTCTCTTCTTTCTAAAAAATATGATGATTTTAAAGGATCTATTGATTCTAATTTAACCTCTTTCTCCAATGGAATAAGTCCAGAAACCATGAATCTGTCATAATGAGAATATATCCATTTCAAACAATCTTGAGTGAATAAGTTTTGAATTAAGAATTCTTCACGTAGCTGCTTTGTGTTATAATTCTTTACTCCTTCTGGATTAGAAGCATATCTAATGTTATAATTTTTCATAATCAAATTTAATATGTAATCGATTACACAAATATAATATAAAATATTTTAAATCCAATTTATTTCCAATCTATTTGATTAAAAGCATTGTTTTTGCTATGCTTAAAAAATCACAAATAAGCATCTAGAACATAATATTTGGGGTCTACCATAACTACAGCTATTTTACCAAAAGTTTAAGAAAACAAGACTGTTTTTTTAATTTATGCATTATATAGCTGCAACAAACAAATATCGAACCTATTAGCATTGGAATTATAGAAATGAAATTCAATATAATTAAGTCTTAAAATTAGTTTAAATATAAAAATCAACAAAATTATAAACTATTTGGGATATAATTCTTTTTAGTCATTTTCATTGCATTTGCTATTAACGTTTCATACCGTCCTCTTCACGGTTACTGTACTTAAAAACTGCTTCTTCATCATATTTCGACAGAATTTTGAACTTACCTGATGATGCTGTCCTATTATTTGTCTACGGATTATGACCTAAAAACTTTCGATTAAATTTGTGTTTATTCCTTTATATGAATACAGTCTTGGTCATCAATCTTTAACATGTTCAATTATGGCATCCATTTTTGAATAGCTCTTGTATATATGAAATCAAAAACCGAATCATCAACATCAACATATTTTTCTACCATCGACTTTAATTCCTTTGATGTTATTACGTTTTGGGTTACAAATTTTCTAAACTTCTATTTATTAATTGTGCTACCCTTATGAACCTAATTGCTGTAAAAAATTAGCATATTGAGAGTTATTAGGATATAACTCAACTAATCTTTTAGCAATATTATTTGCTTTATCAATCTGCCCATATTTATAATAATGAAAGGCTAAGGCATATAATATACTTTCATTATTAGCATCTAGTTTCAAACCATTTATCAAGGTTTTCTCTGCTAGATTATGTTCTTTGATTTGATCATATAGCAAACTTAAATTATAATATACTCGTATATTATCGGGCATAAGTTTAGTAGCTTTAGTCAATAGCATAATAGCTTCCTCATTTCGTCCTTGTTCTGCATACAACAATGCCAACGAATAATAGGTTGGTCCAAATTCTGGTTCTTGCTGTATTACAGTTTTAAAGGCTGCTCCTGCCTTATCAAAATCACCTTTATTATAATATAAATTAGCTAAATTAAATCGCACTTGATTGTTTAAATAATCTATTTTCAAAGCACTTTCATAACCTGCAATTCCCTTTTCTATATCTCCTTTTTTAATATAGTAGTTTGCTTTTTTGATACGGCCTCCTGGGAAATCTAAATTTTCATCTAAATACGTAAAAAACTCTTTTTTTACCTTTTGATACCTAATTTTATATGTCTCAGGCACTTGAGTTTCTAACATTCCTCCAAGTGCATAAAATGCTTTTATTCTAACAGTACGTTTAGGATCATTTAAAAGAGGTAAAAAGTAAATATTATATTCTTTAGTATTAATGTCACCTAACACATCTAAGGTAGCCCCCCTAACCAATGCTGAATCATCATTTAAAAGCGAAATAAACGTATCTATCAAACTTGGTTTATTATAATGAGACAGTGCCTTAACTGCCGATGCTCTTACAAAATCAGACTGACTTTTGTCCTTTACAAGCTCTTCTAACCCTATATCTCCATTAGGCTCTCCAACAACTCCCGGTACTAATTTATCGGAAAAATGTATAGAATCTACAGTTCCAAATAGATTTTTAAATTCCTTCCAAGCCCATTCATTATCTTTATCCTTGTGACATCCCACACAGGCATTTGGCGTTCCATATTTTAAACTCAGGTCTGGTCTGGGTACTCTAAAACTGTGGTCTCGTCTAAAATCATTACCCATATAGTACTTTCCGGGCATATGGCAATTGATACACATGGCGCCTTCTGTTCCCATTTTATGAAAATGGTGTTTGGGCGTATTGTATTTATCGGGCAGATGGCATTGAGCGCATAACGCATTGCCTTCAAATCGTAATTTTAACGAATGGGAATTATGGCAATTGTTACAGGCAATATTATTTCTGTACATTTTACTCTGTACAAAAGATCCATAAACATAATCTTCATCTAAAATCTGGCCGTCTGGATAATAAATAGGCTCTTCTATTAATTGTGGAAAATAATGGTCTAACATAGTCCCTTCAAAGTTGAAGTTTGAAGAAAACTGCTCCCGTCTCATATGACATCTCGCACATTGATCAACTAACTCCTTTGGTGCTGTTCCTACGTTCATATGCATGGTTCCTGTAGACGTATAATCATCTCCAAGTCTTTTTACATCTTCTACATGTTGTTTTCCTGGTCCGTGACAAGCTTCACAACTCACATTGATGAGCGCGTATTTCGTATTATAACTATCTGTTTTCTGATTATAGTTTTCTCTTACATTGGTGGAATGACAATCTGAACACATATTGTTCCAGTTTAAACCACCACGGGACCAATGCAACCATTCTGAATGCACCACCTTAAAATCCGGATATAAATCAAACCATTTGCTTTTAACTGAATCCCAAGCAGTTCTTAAACATTGATAATGGCCATTGGGGAATTTTACAATATATTGTTGAAGTGGTGTAATCCCAAAGGTGTAAACTATTTTATAATCATGGTTTTTTCCATCGGGACCTTCTGTATTCACATAAAAATCTAATCCCTCTTTATAAAAACGTGATGTGACGCCTTGGCTGATAAATACTTTATTATCAAAATCTGCCAGAACCGTTAAGCTATCTGCAATTTGCATGGCTTTATCATGATGGGAACCTTGCCAATCTTTAAACTCTTGTTGATGGCATTCTTTGCAATTATTATCGCCTAAGAAATCACTATCTGGAATTACCTTTGTAGATATAAATGGACTGTCCTTTGTTATTTTCTCATATTTTTCTTCATGTTTACATGAAAAAACTGTGCATATAAGTAGCAAATAAAATATGAGAAGGCGCATAAATTTGATAGCATATTGAATGGTAAAACTACAAATTATGTTTATTATTTTCACATTCCCAGACTGATAAAGCAAACATAGTGCATAGGTTTTAGAAAACTTGGCCTCTTTTTTGTTACAAGTTCAATTACTGTTTGATTTATAATTGAGACGTTTAAAAAAAATTACCTCAGTTAAAGAAGTGTTAGATTTGACAGCCATAAACCTTGCATCTTTTTTAAAAACTAAAATGGCAAGTTCAGCACAATCATTAAAATTAAGTCTAAATTAATTTTCAAAAATTTCAGCTAATCTTGATTGTAATTCTTCCTCTCTAAGATTCTTAGCCACTATTTTACCGTCGGGATCAATTAAATAATTAGTAGGAACAACTTTAACCCCATATAATTTTGCCACCATATTTTCCCAACCTTTTAAGTCAGAAACATGAGACCATGTTAAATTATCATTCTTTATAGCCTTTAACCATCTATCTTTTTTATCATCTAAAGAAATGCCAAGCACATCAAATCCTTTTGCATGATATTTTTTATAAGCTAAAACCACATTAGGGTTTTCCTTTCTACATGGTCCACACCAGCTAGCCCAAAAATCAATTAAAACGTATTTCCCTTTAAAATCAGATAATTTTATTTTATTTCCTTCTGGTGTCTCTTGAGAAAACTCAGGAGCAATAGCACCAACAGCAACTCTATCAAAGGTTTCTAATGCTTTTTTTATCTTTTTTCCGTAAAACGATTGTTTTATTTCTGGCGTTAACATCTTATATAGCTTTTTGGCTATTTCCGGGTTAGGATATCTAATAAATCGCTCATCTATAACCAAAGCTGCTCCAATTGCATCGGCATGTTTAGAAATATATTCTGACGTTAATTTAAGAGAAAGTGAATCTAGCTGTCTCCATTTTTCATCCATAAAGACTTGATGTTTTTTCGAAAGTCTACCTTTTTCAATATGGGTATTCAAAGCATCTATTTTATGCAATGAATCCGATAATTGATATAATGGAAATGCTTTTTTTTGAATTTTAGAGAATTCATTTTTATAATACGATTTATAAATAGAATCTTGTTTTGCGCCTCTAACCTTTGCATAAAACAAAGAATCTTTCTTTCCTTGAATATTTATAACATCATTGTCTAATATAAATGTGGTTCCGTATGATTTGCCCTTTTCTTTTATACTATACATCAAAGGTTCTTGAATTTTTCCTTGTAATAAAAATTCACCTTGTGTAACTACTGCCGAATCGATAACTTGATTATCCTCTCCTGAAGTTTCCAGATATACCATTCCTTCTTTCATATTTTCTATACGACCATTTATAGTATAACCTAAAGTTTCTTTATTCTCTTGTTTATCTTTACAAGATGTTAACAGTATGACTAAAACTAATAAACTACTTTTTAATATCATCTTTTTCATCTAAATGCTTTTTTGAACTGATTTTGCTCCTTATAATTTTAATAGTTCCGCTAATTTTTCTTCTAAAGCTTCACCTCTAAGGTTATCTGCTATAACAACACCATTTTCATCCACTAAAAAAGTAGCCGGAATAGCTTTTACTTTAAACGTTTTACTAATTTTACCATCATCATATAAATTTGGCCAAATCATATTTTCTTGCTTTAATGCTTTATGCCATGCTTCTTCATCTTTATCAATGGAGATGCTAATAATTTCAAAGCCTTTATTAGAGTATTTTTTATAAGCTTCCTTTAAATTAGGGATTTCTTTACGGCATGGTGCACACCATGATGCCCAAAAATCTATTAGAATATACTTATTGCCAGAAATAATATCTTTGGCTTTTAAAGAGTTTCCATCTTTACTATTTAAACTAAAATTGGCAACATTTGTACCAATTAAGGTTTTTGGATACAGCTCTTCTTTTACTATTCTTCCATAATAGCTGGTTTTTGCTGCTTCAGAAAATTGATCAAAAATCGGTCTTTCTTCTGGTGTTAAATAAGTATACTGAGTCAACATGAAAAATGGGCCCCACCAATTATCTTTATGATTTGTTATAAGATTTTTTGAAGTTCGCTCTGCCTTATCAAAGAAAGCCTTTTCTTTTTTTTCAAAAATCTTATATTCTGGCGTTTTTTCAATAGAATCCACGCGATCCTTATCTCCACTTGCTCTTGCTTGGCCAAGTGCCTTACTCATTTCTTTAGTTCCTTTATGATAATCTTCATATTCTTTATTTAATTCATCCTTGAAAGCAGTTTCTTTTGCATAATAATTATGAGATTCAGAACCTTCTACAACTTCATCCTCAAAACCAATACTCCCATTTTCTGCATCTGAAACAATACCTGTTGCCGTTATTGTAATATTGGAATTTTCTAACATAACCGGGATGGCCCCTCTATAGTTACCAAACATGATATAAAAAAAACGAGGCTCTTCTAGTTTCCACGAAAAGGAAAACTTACCATCTTTAAGTACTGTTTCTGCAACAGCTGGCTCACTAGAATGCGTAGCCCCTGGGACTAATTTAACAACCGTACCATCAACAAGACCTGCAATTTGCCCTTCTAGTTGATACGATTCTTTTTTACTTTTGTTTGCTTCTTGCTTACAAGAAATTACTACTAGAATTAAGCACAAACCTAAAACAATATTTATAACGTTTCTCACTTTTTTGAAGGTTTATATTTTTTTTTAAGGCTCCAATAAATTGGAGCCTTAAATATTTTTTATTTTTCTACGTTTTGGATTATCGTTCCATTACCAGGGTTATCAGTCGCCCCTTGAGGAAATGGCATTGTCCACAAATGAGAATCTGACGACAAAGAATATGTCGTTCCATTATATGTCTTAGTAAAACTAACGGTATAAACACCTTCAGCATTTAAACGGCGGGCATCGCAAAAAGGAATCAATGTTAAGATTAACTCATTATTTTTAGTTCTTAAAATAGCATTGATCGCCTCAGCTTTATTTGCAGCCGTTAAATCATCATATACATCTGGTAGAATACGTGTTTTACGAACTTTGTTTAAAACGTCCATAGCTTCGTTAACTTTACCATCGCGGGCCAAACATTCTGCCTTTATTAAATAAGCCTCAACAGTTGTAATACCACCGTAATTAAAGTTACCAGACAAAGTTGAATAATAATAGGTTTCAGCACCTACATCTCTAATCTTCCAGCGTGATAAAAAACGTGCATCACCTGTTTCAAAACGCTCAGCACGCTCTGTGGGTATATTATTCTCTGAAGTAAAACGAGCAACAGAACCATGGCGATAATCATAATTTTCAATATAATCATATCCCATTGGTGATGGCATTCTAGTATAAGAGTCTGGATTTTCAATAAGTGCTTTATTGGCATTGTAAAAAGACGTCCAATCATAAAGTTCATCATTTTCTGCTAAAGCCATGTTGGCATATTTTAAAGATTCCACATAATTATTCATTTGCAAATATACCCGGGCATAAAATGCATATCCTGTTCCTAAAGAAGGGTGCAATATAGTTTGCCCCACCGTTGGTAAAAAAGGCAAAGCCTCTTCAACATCTTTTAGAATAAAATCATACATGTCTTGAATACTCACTTGTTCGCTTGGAGCATTTATGTCTGCACTTGTAATTAATGGAACAGATAATTTAGACGCTGCTGTTGAAGCCTCATAAGTATCGGCATAATAATTAACCAAATTGAAATAACACATAGCCCTTAACACCTTAGCTTCTGCCCAAAGTTCTTTTTGCTCAGCTTCTGTTGCTTCGGTTGTAGTTAAGGCATTTTCTATTATTAAATTAAACGATGAAATAGCAGAGTAACCAAAGTAATAAGTTCCTTCATCTGCTTTGTTTAACTCAATACGATCAGCGGTTTCATCCCAAAGGTAATTGGCATTTGTTAATCTGTCATATGACAAAGTTGATGATGAAACATATTTATCATTTAACAAATTTAAAGCTTGGTTAACATCTACTGTATGGTTAGTGTATTCATTCCGAATCAAAGCTTCAAAATCTGCTAATGTTTGTGGTATTTTAGATCCTTTCGGTACCACATCCAAATAATCATTACAAGAGGTAAAAGTTATGCCCAATAACAAAGAACATAAAATACTATAATATATATTTTTCATTTGTTGTCTTTTTAAATTAGAAATTTACATTTAAACCAAATACGAAATTTGGAGTTTGATATCCTCCTAAAAGGTACTTAGCATCTTTACTTTTGGCTAGAGTAAACACATTCTCTACATTAAAATTTAATCGAATAGCGTTTAGATGTAATTTAGGCATAAGCGTAGACGGCAACTGATATGCTAACGATACATTACTTAAGCGAATATTAGAAGCATCGATAATGTTTATATCTGCATAAGAATAAATAGATTGCAAATCGTAACTAAATTCCGGATCATATTCATATACTGTACGAGGCACATCTGTAAAAGATTCATCACCAGATTGTTGCCAACGATCTATAATTCGCTTATTAACGACACCAATATTAGTGATATAACCACCAGCCGCTCCTGAATAGCTGTTACCGAACATTGGTAAAAAGGAATTTCTCATTTTATGCCCTAACTGATAAATAAAAAGTGCAGACAATGAAAAGTTTTTATATGATAATGAGGTATGAAAAGAGCCACTTTGCGTTGGAACTGTGGTTCCATAATCTTTAATTGCTTCTAAATCTCCTGGATTATAAGACACGGCTGCTCCAGTTGCATCATAAACTTGAGGTAAGCCCGTGCTGCTTAAACCAGCCCATTCATACCCATAAATAGAATTAAAATCATTACCGACTCTAGGGTATGCCAAAGGATAATCCAACTGTAAGAAATAAACAGGAGCCTCTACATTTACGTAGGTTACTTTGTTTTTATTATATGCATACAATATACCTGCGTCCCAAGAAAAAGAAGATGTCTTTATAATGGTTCCATTTAAACTCACTTCAATACCCTTATTGGTCATTTCTCCATTATTAAGGGTATAAGTAGAGTATCCCCAGCCCTCTGTTGGAACCCCATTACTGCTGGCCAATAAGTCTTCTCCTTTTTTATTATAATAATCTATAGTTCCGTTTAATCGATGCTTCAGTAAGGAAAAATCCACCCCAATATTTGTTGTTCTTGTTTTTTCCCAAGATAATTCAGGATTTGGTCTAGAGTTAATACTACCTTGTAATCCCCCAACATTATAATTGGTGTTATAATATGCTGTTAAATAAGGTGCTGAATCCTTAGCAACATTCCCTCCTATTCCATAAGAAAAACGAAGCTTAAGCATGTCAACCCAAGACGGTTGAAAAAATGTTTCTTTATCAACGTTCCAACTGGCACCAGCAGACCAAGTGGGTTTATTCTGGTATTTATTATCGGTTCCCCATAAGTTTGAACGGTCCCAGCGTAAGCTTCCTGTAACCGTATACTTTCCATCGTAAGTGTAACCTGCGTTTCCAAAAAGTGATACATACCTGTTAATCAGTTCTCGTTCTGATGAAAAATCATAGTCGTTTAAATATCCTCCAAAAATAGGACCATAAACCTGAAGTAAATCAGCTTGATTCACTGGAGTAAAACTTAACGTTTGTTCGTCCCACCCATAACGAGTGTTACTGTTATATTCTAATTTTGAATGGCGTATTTCGGTACCCAAAATAGCAGACACATCATGAACACCATTGAATAGTTTATTAAAATTTAACTGCTGACGAAAATTATAGGCATTGGAAAATTGATTGTTTTCTTTTAGAATGTCTCCGTAAGGAAGATTATATTCAGCTGTATTGGAAGAGGATATTGTAGCCAAACCATTAACCTTACTTCTTACACTGTAAGACTCTTTATCTTTTAATTGACTTGAGCGATCGGTTCCGTATTCATACTGGAACATGGTGCTATATGTAAAGGCATTGCTGATCTCAACATTAAATTTTGCATATACCCTATTTGAAAAGTTTTTTCTTTTATTCAAATTCCTACCAAACTCATCCATTGGTGTAATATCCATACTATATAACCCGTAATCGCTTATGGATTGAAGCGTTGAATTACTGTAACGAGATTGTGCTGTTGATGTAAAAGCAGAACCATCACTATTAACTAAGCGATTATAGGGTTGATATTTAAAACCGGGACTTAATGCATTATATGTTTGCTGGTCTGCTTTATTGAAATAAATATAAGTTCCTAAATCTACTGTTAACCACTTTGCCAATTCAGTAGAGTTTTTTAAATGGATTCCAACCGACTCTTTTTCTGAATATTTGTCGTCATACTTATTATCCTTAAATGTTATCGAAGCATTAAAGTTGTTATTATCAGTTGCTTTTCCAAAACTTATATTGTACTGCTGAAAATACCGGTCGCGTTTAGCATATTGGTTAATATCATCATAATACTGATATCCCATTGCTCCCAAATTATTTAAACGGTTATTTTTTTCAGATTCTGAAAGATTTCCAGCATAATAATTTAAAAGGGTTTGCATCCCTTGACTTCCGTATACCGCATTATCTAATAACGAAGCAGCATAGGTAACTTCGCTTCCATCTGTAGTTTGTAAATTAGGATTACCTGCTGCCCATTCTCGTTCTAATCCGATAATGTCCCCTGCATCGGTAAGATTTCCTGTATAATACCTATAAGGAGAATAAGTCAAGCTACTTGAAAATGATATATTTGTTTGTCCCTTTTTAGCTTTTTTTGTTGTAATCACAATAACTCCGTTGGCAGCACGAGCACCATAAATAGACGCCGCCGCCGCATCTTTAAGAACAGTAATGCTTTCAATATCTTCAATATTTATGTTTGGCAAATTCTCCTCTAATCTAAAAGTGTCTTCATTGTATCTCGTTCTTTCTATAGGAAAACCATCAACTACATATAAAGGCGTTGTTAGTCCATTCATGGATGTTGTTCCTCTTATTAAACCATTCTGAAGTCCAACTATGCGTCCTTCTAATAAAGTACTTAAACTATTTGGGCGCTGTTCTTCTATCTCTTTAGAACTCAATTTTGAAAACGATCCTGTTACACGCTCGCTAGAAATACTTTGGTAACCAGTAATTAAAATTTCTTCTAAATCTTGAGTGCTTTCTTTAAGTATGACATTAATTAAATTTTGACTGCCTACAGTAATTTCTTGAGTTGTAAACCCAAGAGCCGAATATATGAGTACATTCTCTGGGTTTGGAACTGTAATGGTATAAGTTCCATCAATATCTGTGGCTGTACCCCTTGAACTGCCTTTTATGAGTACCGTAACTCCCGCAATAGGTTCTCCTTTTTCATCTGTTACCTTACCAGAAACCTTAATTTGCTCTTGGGTTTTGGCTTCTTTAATAATTATAGTATTGTCCTTAGTTACAATAATGTTAAGTTGCCCCTTTGATAAACTTTTATTAAGTAAGGTATTGGCTCTTATAGTTCCTTTTCTAACTTTTACTTTTGGAAAGTCCTTAAAAATACCTTCTTCATAAATGAACTTGTAGTCTGTCTGGTCTTTAATCATATCAAAGACCTCATCAACAGTTAATTCTTTATCCGCATCAATCCTTATCTTGGAGTTTTGGGATAACACATCTATTGGTGTTATACTGAATACAGTTGCACAAAACAAGAACACAAAGGTTTTCATCATTATTATTAAGTGTTTTCTTTTAAACAGAAAACTCAAATTAGTTAATTTAATTTCCATAAATTTGTTCGTTATTGGTTAGTTAAACTTTAATTAATTAATACGTTTTTGGGGATTACAGTTTCTACTTACCACGGTGATGACTGTTTTCCTCTTTTTTTATCTTTTCTCTATATCATAGGCCTTTAATTTTTAGTTTTTAATAGACTTTATATAAATAGTTTATCTTAGTTTTATGGTTTTATTGTTGATTTCATAATTGTTGATTGAAATGGATTTAATAGCAGAAAGGATTTCTTCTATACTTTGATTTTTACTTAATATCCCTTTAAACTTTACTGTCTCAAGGGATTTATTTTCAAAAACAACATCAAAATCATACCAACGGGATAGTACTTTCATGATTTCTTTAAGTGGCATATTCTCAAAATCAAATAAACCATACTTCCATGCTATTTGAGTTTTAACATTCACATTATATACCGACATGGTTTTGGTTATATTATCCACATTTGATTGCTGACCAGGGGTTAAATATTTAGTTAAACCGTGATAATGTACAGCCACCTTTCCTTTTGCCAATGTTGTAAATATACTGTTCTCATCTTTATAAGCCTTGATGTTAAATTCGGTCCCCAATACTTGTATTTCTTGTTGGTCGTGCATCACTATAAAATCAGCTCCTTGATGTTCCGTACTGTGGGACACCTCAAAATAGGCCTCTCCATATACCAGCTCTACCTTACGGCTCTCGCCCTCTACAAAACTGACAGGATATTTTAGTTGGGTTTCGGAGTTAAGCCATACACGAGTACCATCTGACAGAGTCAATTGAAATTGTCCTCCTCTAGGGATTGTTAGGTAATTATAGGCCAAATCTTTAGAAGCAGTATTAACATAAGTTATCTCTTCCCCATTGCTAATGGCATTTTGAGTTTGAAATTGACTGCCTTTTTCCAGAGTCACTATTTCACCCGTCTCTAAAACCAGAGTTGCTTTATCATATCCCGGCTCAATTTGGTTATTGACAATAATTGGTGTATTAACTTCTGATTGAGTACCAAATAAGGTATTTCGTAAGAAATAGGTTGAAACAAGTGCTATGATTAGTATTGCTGCTGCATATTTAATCCTTGTTGTTTTGTTTATTGGTATTGGCTTTTGTTCTTTTCTAATACGATGTAAGATCTTGGCTTTTGCTTTTTTCTCATCGTATTGGTTCATGACTTGATGAATAGACGCATTGGTTTTTATATATTCTAAAAACAAGGCTTCATTTTTTGGATTTGTAATCCAAAGCTCCAGTTGTTGCTGTTCATCAAAACTGATTTCTTTTAACAAGAATTTTACAATCAGCTTTTCAATGTCTTGATTCATTTTGTTTTATACTTTTATACTTTTATAACGTAACTAAAATGAAGTACCACCATTCTTCTTTAAAAAATATTTAAGTTTGTATTAATTTATTATTATTTGGTCTGTTGAAAAAAGCCTTTATAAATAACAATAATCTTCTGGAACATCTTATAAAAGGTGATGAATCTGCCTATTCTTTTCTAGTTGACCATTATTACACTAGACTTTGTAATTATGCCCTTAGCTTAACACGGGATGGTTTTGCCAGTGAAGACATTGTACAGAATGTTATTGTAAAGTTATGGCTAAGACGAAACAGGCTTAATGTTGACATTTCCATTAAAAACTATCTTTATAAATCTGTTTACAATGAATTTGTAGATTATTATAGAAAACAGACATCCATTACTACCTTGGAAAGGAAATATATTGAAGGGGTCGACACTGTTTATGAAACGCAGGAGTTAAGTAACACACAAAATCTAAAAACCATTATAGAACGTGAAATTGAGCAATTGCCGAGGAAATGCAAAGAAATATTTTTATTGAGCAAACGGGATGGTTTAACATATAATGAAATTGCCAAGTACAAAGATATTTCTGTTAACACTGTTGAAAACCATATGACCAAGGCTTTTTCAATTTTGAGAAATAAATTAAAAAATAAAGTGCAAAATTTCTTGTTTTTATTTTTTGGGAGACACAAAAAACAAACACCTGAGTTACCCTTTTTTTGATTTAAATACTTAGAACATATATTTTGTATTTTTTACGTATTTCCAAATTAAAGTAGCAAGTTATATACTCTCCATTAAATGTTCTTGAAAGTGATATTAAAATCTGAAAAGTTTAAATTGGTATATGCTCCATATTGCAAAACTGGCTTCGAATTTCTCAAAGTGAGGAGTTTTCTGTATGTATTTAACAACGGATTTTATCGTTCTCTAAAGTTGCAACATTTAAATATAAGTGATTTTCATTAACCTTAATCCAAGATTTTTTATTTGAAAAGCCAGATTTAAGGAAGCAAAATTAAAACAGGCATTCCTAAGTATGTATACCTGCTAATCGTATTCAAAATATTATTTACTTAAATATCAAATAGTTAACAAACCTAAAAGTACCACCCACTAATTTTTAGCTACTACCTCTTAAAATTTTCTAATTCAATAAAATAGAATGTTTCTAAAACAAAAAATATACTAAATTTAAACATCTGAAAATTACGTTTTCAAAATCGCTACTTTTGCCACACTAAACCGTCAGACTGTTTTAAAGCCTACTTTTGAGAAACGCATTCTGGGAAGTTTGAGGTTTTCCAAATATGAAAATCTCAGGAAGAAAAAATGAGTTTTGAGGCAGTCTGTAATTGTAGCCAATGGTCAACGAATTAATTTACTAACAACCTTGAAACAGGAGAATTTAAATCATAACAAGTGAAAAGCAAAGAATTTACACCTAAGTTTATTTCCTTGATACAAGAAGGAATAAGCAGAAAACAACTCACCAAAGACGTTCTATCAGGAATTATTGTCGGCATTGTTGCTTTACCATTAGCTATAGCTTTTGCCATGGCCTCGGGTGTATCACCAGAAAAAGGACTTATTACTGCTATCATTGCTGGGTTTTTAATTTCAGTTCTTGGTGGTAGTAGAGTTCAAATAGGTGGTCCCACAGGTGCATTCATCATCATTGTTTTTGGAATTGTACAAGAACACGGTGTTAGCGGACTAACCATAGCCACTTTTATGGCAGGCTTTCTGATTATTGGGCTTGGAGTACTGAAACTTGGTAATTATCTGAAATTCATTCCCTACCCCTTAATTGTGGGTTTTACAAGTGGTATTGCGGTTGTGATCTTTTCAACGCAAATCAAAGATTTTTTAGGATTGGAAATCGAACAAATTCCTGTTGACTTTGTCGAAAAGTGGCTCGTTTACTTTCACCATTTAGACAGTATTAATTGGATGGCTTTTACCATTGCAATAGGCACAGTTTTAATAGCACTGAATTTTTATCGAATCACTACTAAAATACCAGGTTCGTTGGTAGCCATCGTACTATTTACGTTACTCGTTTACTTTTTTGAGCTTCCCGTGGAAACTATCGAAAGTAAATTCGGTGAGATACCAAACAGAATAGCAATGCCACAAATACCAGTCATAAACTTTAAGATTGTGCAACAACTCATTGAACCTGCTATTGCAATTACATTATTGGGAGCTATTGAATCGCTACTCTCTGCCGTCGTTGCAGATGGAATGATAGGCGGAAAGCATCGCTCAAATATGGAACTTGTGGCACAAGGTATTGGCAATATTTTTTCAGGACTTTTTGGTGGCATTCCAGCTACAGGTGCTATTGCCCGTACCGCTACCAATGTAAAAAATGGAGGAAGAACCCCTATCGCAGGTATTGTCCATGCTGTTTTCCTACTACTCATTATGCTACTTTTCGCACCAATAGCTAAACTCATTCCGCTCTCTTGTTTGGCAGGAATATTAGTTGTTGTCGCTTACCACATGAGTGAATGGCAACATTTTAAAGATTTAATGAAAAGCAATCGAATGGACATCATCGTCCTATTGACAACATTTTTCTTAACCGTATTTTTTGATTTGATTTTAGCCATTGAGATAGGATTGATTTTATCTAGCTTCATTTTTATGAAAAGAATGAGCGAAGCAACAACCATTAATAATGCGGAAAATCTTTTTGGAACAGCGCAATCGAATGGAGAAAAACTGTTTGAAGAAGAGTTGACTTATATTCCAAAGAACACAATGCTATACGAAATAAATGGACCTCTGTTTTTTGGTGCATCTCAAAAATTCCAAGAATTTTTGACCGACTTAAAGCAAGAACCCAAGGTACTGATTCTTAGAATGAGAAATGTTCCTTTCATTGATGCTACTGCTGTTAATAGATTGAAGGAATTTCATCAAAAATTAAAATCTTGCGGGACAACTATCATCATTTCTGGAGCCAATCGACAGGTAAAAGAAGAATTGTTTAAGTCTGAATTTTATTCACTTATTGGTAAAGACAACATACTTGACAACATTAACCAAGCAATTGAAAGAGCAGAAGAAATAAACATTGAATGAAAAACCACAGACTACAACATTATTAGTCGTTGCATCACCTATCATACTAGTATACTAGTGCGTATAAGCCATCTGGTAATCGAGTATATGGCGATTTCAAAAATGATATTAACCTTTGTAGTATGTCAGTATACTTAGGTAGCCTCTTTCTTAGCAAGTTTACTAACTATTTTGTTCAAAGATGGCTTTAAGTTCCCCTAAGAGATTGAGTAACATATGAATCAGCGTAAAAAGCAAATAACTAATGGCTAGGGGTAAGATGTAACTTATATAAAAGTCTCTGGTAAAGATGGGTTCTTATATAGACCTGTTCACAAATATAGAAATACAATAGACTCCTACTAAGCAAAAAAAGAATGAAAAGTTCTGCTCAGAAGTCTTGAACAAAGCTATTAGAAACAATGGTAAACCTAGAATTATAAAGATGATTAGAAAGAACCAAATCTTGAAATCCAAAAAACTTTCTATGATCTAGCTTCTTGAAATCAGATTCTCTTAAAAAAACAACCCTTTCTATGTAATGCTACAGAACCAATTTATCAGTTCTACATAATGAAAATGTTAAATAATTATGTATTTTGTCGTATTTTTTTGCATTTAAACGATTAAGTATTATGTTTGTATGATTGTAATCACTTATACCAGCACAATGAAAACAAAATCATTTCCTTTATTCAAATTATTATTTGTTACAGCTTTCCTCCTACTGACAAAAAGTATGGAAGCCCAAACAAACCCCAATGGCAATGTAGACGACAGCTCATCGGGAAGCAGTGTCATTACCAACTTAAATGATAATCTAAGATTATGGTTAGATGCCACCGATAAATCTACATTGTATACTACGTCTACCGTAGTAAGCGGACAAAGCATTTCTGAATTGGAAGCTACAAACCCGGAAAACGATTACACGGGCACCGAAATTAAGTTATGGTTGGATAAATCTGGTTATCACTCCAATGTTTCACAAACTGATGCAACTAGATTTCCTACCTATGTTGCAGATGGAGGTACAACAAATAACAACAATCCTACAATTGAGTTTTTAAGAACTGAAAAGGACAACTTGAACATTACACTACCCGTTACAAATTCGGGAAATGGAGAACAATGGGAAAGTGATTATACGGTTTTTATTGTTTTCGAACAATTAACAGATGGAAATATAGATAATGCCTTCTTTTCAAATGGAAACACCTATGCTGATGATAATCACTTTCAAATTAGTGTGTCTGCCGCTACTGGAGATGATTTTGTATGGAAATCGAATAATAATGCAGATGTCAATTATCTAGATTTTGAACATGAAAAACAAAATGAGTTAAAGCTTTATTCTGTAAGGGCCGATAATAGTGGCACCGAGACCTTAGTAGATGGAATTAACAAAGACTTTGATGCAACACTTACTAATAATGGAAGGAAATTTTATGCCTATAATATAAACAGAAATAGAAATAATAACAGTTTCAACGATTCTAGAATTAGCGAGGTTATAATTTACGACCGTGCACTTACAGATTGTGAATTAGATGAGGTCAATAAATATTTTGGAAGTAAATATGGTAAGGATTTTTCATCATCTTTCGGTGCTCTTTTTAATAGCGACACAGATACAGATTTCAACAATACAAAGGCAGGTATTGGCTTAAAGGAAGATATTTGCGGAGGCACTGAGGACAAAAGAAATACAGCAACAAGCAACGGGATGACTTTAACAGTTGACAATGCAGATAATACGGTCAACCGAAATTATATTACCTTCTCAGACAACAACGGCGCCAACACCATAAATGACAATGCACCTAAAGATACCAATCTAAAAAGACTAGATAAAGCCTGGATGCTACAGGAGTTTGGTAATAATGCATTAGGAAACCAAGCCTTGGACTTTCAATTTGATATTCCTACAATTTGGAACGGTATGCCCGAAAGTTCATTCGCCATACTAATAGATGACGATGGTGATTTTTCAAATGCTGAAGCTATAGGAGGAGGTACTATTAATTCTGGAAAAATCACGTTCAACAACATTACCCTGGGAACAGACACGACTTTTGATTTGGACACAACAACCCCAGTCTATATAACATTGGCAATCCAAACGGCTCCAGGAGGAATATTTGGTAACCTTCAAGGATGGTGGAAAGCAGATGGACAAATTTATTCTGACACAGGAACGACCTTGGCAACGAATAGTGACCCTATTTACCAATGGAGTGATGTAAGTATCAATGGAAATGATTTTATACAAGGAAATTCTGGAAAACAACCCATTTTCAGTGAAGCTGGTTTAAACTTCAATCCCCAGGCTACATTTGATGGTACTCAGTTTATGGACGGAAATGGCACAACAGGACTTCCAAATGGTAATAGTGCTCGTTTTATACGTGTAGTGACTAGTGCTACAGCTTCCTTTACAGGGAATCATGTCGCATTTTCACACGGAGGGCCTACACAGAACGAGGCCCATATTATAGGTGGCACTTCAGTTAATGAAGGCCTTTTATATAGTTCATGGGAACCTATAAACGATATTACCAGTCCCAACTTTTGGACCATTAATAAACCCAACATTATAGGTGGAGGTTATGATGGAAATACAACAAGCTATTTGCAAGCCAATGGAACCACTTTAATAGCTGATAGCGACGGAAACCCAACTTGGAGTACAGTTAACTCTATATTGCGTTTAGGTGCAGATGTAAATTCAACTGCTGATGAATTTTGGACCGGTAATATTGCTGAGGTAATCGTTTATGACACCTATCCATCAGGTACAGAACAACAAAAAGTGGATAGTTACTTGGCTTTAAAATATGGAATTAGCCTAGACCAAACATCCGGCACCAATTATCTGGCTTCAGATGATACCGTTATATGGGATGCTTCCAACAATACTGGATACAAAACGGATATTTTCGGCATTGGTCGTGATGATAACAGTGGATTAAATCAAAAGATTTCTAAATCGGTTAATGACGATGCGACTTTAATAGTTTCCTTAGACGCCGATTTCACCTCTGAGAACAATGACCCAAGTAGAACAACCGACCATATCAACGACAAACAGTTTTTGATGGTGGCGAACAACGGCGCTGCCCTCACCACACAAGTAACTGAACTTGAAGCTGTTTCCGGCTTCAACATACGTTTAGCACGCGAATGGAAGGTAGAAGCCACTAATTTTTCACAGAACATAAGTTTGAAATTTGAAGGTTATGATGACACATGGTCCCTCGTTAAAGATGATGACGGAGATTTTTCTACAGGAGTAACTACGTTGGGAACATTGGACTCTAATGGTGAAATCTCGGGAGTGACTTTGGCCGATGGTGATTACTTTACTTTAGCTAAGGTTGTGGAAGGTCCGGGTGGCATCATAACCAATTTATCACTTTGGTTAAAGGCAGATAGTGGTGCGACACCTGCACAATGGGACGACCAATCGGAATTCAATAATAATTTGGTTCAGGCTTCATCTGATTTACAGCCAATGGTGAAAAGCAACGGAATCAATTTTAACCCAACAGTGGTTTTTGATGGATCCGATTTAATGCAAACTGGAGCGGGAGTAATGACCTCCACAGAATTGGTCAATGCAAATAGTAACAATGCCAATTCCCAGTTTATAGTCTTCAAATCAACAGGAGCGCCAGGGACAATTTATAATTATTCCAACTCCCCGGGCGGCAGCTACTCAACAGGTGCTGGTACCAACGGTAATTTGTTTTTGACCAATCGATATGGAAATTCCGGAGCGGTAAATAATGATATAGCCTATTTAAGGGTATTAAGAGGAAACAACATAACGGCGACAGTTAGGGCTGAAGGAGCATTTGCTGCTAATGTTATCGGCTCTAATTCAACTTTAAGCGAAGGATTTTTTAATCTAGGTTCAGAAGGTACGAATGGATTATATCCCTTTACCGGAGAGATAGCGGAAATCATCAATTATCGTGAAGATGTTACACTGAATATCAATAGAATAGAATCATATTTGGCCCTAAAATATGGAATCACTCTTAACCAGAACTCAGAAAATGATTATTTGGACTCGGACGGTACTGTAGTTTGGGATGCATCTGAAAATATTGGATATGATACTGACATTTTTGGTATTGGTCGTGACGATATTTCTGGGCTGGATCAACGCGTATCTAAATCGACCAACACCGGTAGCATACTCACTATGGCTTTGGACTCCAATTTTACAACTTCCAATACAGATGCTAGCCGTACCACAAAACACACAAACGACAAGCAGTTTATAGTTATTGCCAATAATGGTGAAGCCACTTCCGACACATATGATGAAATTGATGGAACTAATTATAATGTACGTATTTCAAGAGAATGGAAAATTGATAAATCAGCTAATTTTGGACAAAGCATCAATCTAAAATTTGATGGTTTTGATGGTTCTTGGACGCTGTTGAAAGACAGTGACGGCGATTTCAGTTCTGGTGTTAGCTCATTGGGTACATTGGATTCCAATGGCGAAATTACAGGGATAACCTTGACCGACGGTGATTATCTAACATTGGCAAAATTTGTGAGTTTTCCTGGCGGTGTTGTAGCCGATTTAAAACTTTGGTTAAAGGCAGATAGTGGAGCTTCTGGTGCAAGTTGGGTTAACCAAGCCGGTGGTGGTAATGCCACACAAATAAATGCCTCAAGTCAGCCTACACCCAGTACTTCGGAGTTACTGAATTTCAACCCATCCATGGTTTTTGATGGCATCGATGATTATTTTAGGGTCGACCGATCGGCCTCTCTAATAGGCATCTCCTCATTGACTACATTCTATATAACCCAAACCAATGCGGGTAGTGCCAATGTTTACCACCATGGTACTAGTGGCGGTGCAAACTTTGGAAATGTTAAGAACACCTGGTTCCATCCAATTCATGAACAAAATGCTTCAGGAGTTTTCAAGAGCTGGGGTGAAGGTATATATGGAAGCATCATTTCCTATGTGCAATTTAATCGTACACAGCTTTTTGCCCATAGTTACGAAACAACCTCAGGAGCTATAAAAACCTATGCGGATGGATTAATAGATTTAAATACCACTACGGTTACGAATATTAATAGAACCAATACTGACGACATCATAGGTACGGGAAGAAACAATGATGGAGTAGGTGGCACGGAACAAATAGGCGGATTTTACAATGGTAAAATAGGGGAAGTTATTGGATATACCGCCAGTTTATCAACCACCGATGTGCAAAAAGTAAATAGCTATCTGGCTCTAAAATATGGGATCTCGTTGGACCAAACATCCCCATTAGATTATTTGGCTTCGGATGACACGGTTATATGGGATGGTACTGCCAATGCAAGCTATAATACGGATATATTCGGAATTGGTCGTGATGATGCGAGTGGATTGAACCAGAAAGTATCCAAGTCTGCTAATTCAGGTGACATTTTAACTATAGATTTGGATGCCAATTTCACAAAGGCTAATAACGATGTCACCCGTGCCACATCGCATGCCAACGACAAACAGTTTTTGATTATTTCAAATAATGGTGGTGCAATTACCACACAAACTACAGAAATCCTACCTTCTTCCTATAACACCAGAGTAACCAGGGAATGGAAAATTGACAAAACAGTTAACTTTTCCCAAAACATCAATTTAAAATTTGATGGATTTGATGAAACCTGGGTACTCATTAAAGATGATGACGGGGATTTCTCCACAGGAATAACTACGTTGGGAGACTTGGACTCCAATGGTGAAATCACAGATGTTACACTGGCTGATGGAGACTATTTAACATTGGCTAAAAACGACGTCATTGTACCGACCATTACAAGCTTCTCCCCAGAATCTGCCGGAAATGGCGAAGTAGTGACCATTACAGGTACCGGTTTTACGGGTACTTCAGCCGTCACCTTTGGAGGAGTTAATGCAAAATCCTTTACGGTAAATTCAGACATTGAAATCGTAGCAACTGTAAATACAGGCACTTCAGGAGATATAACTATTACCAACTCCGCAGGAAATGATACTGCTACGGGCTTCTTATACAAAGTGGCGCAGTACGATTTTGAGGGGGATGTCTTGGACGAAACCGATAACAATTATGATGGTACAGAAGTAAATGTAGTCACTTATGAAACTGGTGCCCAAGGTCAAGCGGTCTGTTTCGACAATGGTCCTGGGTTTGTAAAACTTCCAGACAATTTAATACGGAACCTTAGCGAATTTACCATCTCATTACGTTTCAGAACAACGGCTAAAGGAGCAATTTTGGGATATCAAAATACTGAAATTCCGGCTAATTCGCCAAACCATTATATACCCATAATAATGATTGACAATGACGGAAAGTTGAAAGGTACTTTATGGACAAGCGCGGACAATTCAATTCAAACAATTTCTTCAGATGCAGTCAATGATGGTAATTGGCACCAAGTTGATTTTACAGCGAGTTCAAATACCATTACTATTTATTTAGATGGTAATGTGGAAGCTTCTTCAACAGGAGCATCTGTTGCTCATTTAGATATGTCATATAATCAATTGGGGCTTTCATATACGAACAATTATAATACTACGCCAACTACGTTTGAATACTTTGAAGGCTGTATCGATGATATGGTAATTATTGATAAAGCGTTGACTGCCCAAGAATTAGAAGAAAATACGGCTTTACCAGAACCAACCATAGCCTCTTTTGATCCTGTAGAAGCGGGTCAAGAAGATACCGTGGTCATCACAGGTACCAACTTTGACGGTGCCACGCAAGTCACCTTTGGTGGTATTGATGCAGCTTCCTATACCGTAGACTCGAGCACCCAAATTACAGCTGTTTTGGGCATTACTGCAGCATCTGGTGATGTGGAAGTTATTACCGCAGGGGGCACCGCGACTTTGAGTGGGTTTACCTTCACCTCAAAATCGGAACTCACGCTGTCTACAAATACCCTCAATGAAATTATATACTGCGCGAATGAAACATCTGCTTCCGAAAGTTTCCAAGTTTCTGGAACAGATCTATATGAAGATTTGGTGATTACCGCACCAGCAGGTTTCGAAGTTTCATTGAGCAATGGTTCGGGCTATGCCAACAGTGTATCACTCACTCCTTCTTCTAATGCCGTGACGAACACAACCATTTATGTACGGGTCGCTTCAAGTCAGAATGGAGAACTATCCGGAAATATCACTGTAGCTTCCGGTACAGAATCTGAAAATATTGCCGTCTCTGCCGCTAATAATAATGCCCTCTATTTTGATGGCAACAATGATTATGTAACACTTAGTGGGAATACCATTGCTGATGGAGCGTCCAATTTTACCATAGAAACTTGGATATTACCGGACAATACAAATTGGAATGGCGAGCATCATGCCATTATTGGATATCAGGCAGGGGGAACTAGTAATACGAGAAATCCTTCTTTCTATATCATTGACGGCAAAATTCATGTTGACATGTATGACAATACACTGAACCGATATGATTTTCTGACCGATGATGCCGTGGTGCTGCAAAATGTATGGACACACCTTGCATTAGTAAAAGAAAGTACTGAATATCGTTTTTATGTGAACGGACAGTTGATACTAACCCGCTCCGCCCCCGAAAATATAAATATTGTAGGTGCTTATAATATTGGGTATGTTGACAATTATTTCGCAGGAAAGATAGATGATATCCGTTTCTGGAATACACCACGTACCCAAACTCAGATTGAGGATAATATGAACGTTACCCTGAACGGTGACGAAGCAGGTCTTGTAGGATACTATACCTTCAACCAAGGCACGGCAGAAGGTAATAACACAAGTCTTACAACGCTGTATGACAAATCCCTTTCTGGCATTAACGGTGTGTTAAACAATATGTCCCTAACGGGTAGCACTAGTAATTGGGTAGATGGTTATTTTGCCCAGATTACCGGGAGCAGCTCTGTATACAAGAATGAAACCTTACAATTAAGCCATACACAAAGTGGTGGGGTATGGTCAAGTGATGATACTGGCATAGCAACTGTGAATCAATCAGGATTGGTGACAGGCGTTTCGGCAGGATCTGTAAACATAAACTATGCATTGTGTGGTCAAACAACATATAAGTCCGTTTCTATAATTGATGCCGGTTTCTCAGTTAGTGAAACTACATTAACAATTTCTGAAAATGCTGGAACGGCTGAATTTACAGTAGTACTTGATGACGTACCTACGAGTGATGTAGTGTTTGCTATTTCAAGTAACGATACCAACGAAGCTACTGTAGACAAATCAACATTGACCTTTACATCCACTAATTGGGATACACCACAAACGATAATAGTAACCGGAGTAGACGATGATATCGACAGGGACGACACCGCAACTATAACTGTTTCGGTGAACGATGCTAGTTCTGCAAACGGTTTTGATGCCTTGGCCGACAAGTCCGTGGTCATCACCCTTACAGATAATGATACGGCCGCCTTTACGGTCAGTGAGACCGCATTGACCATCAACGAAGATGCCGGAACGGACAGCTTTACCGTGGTTCTGGACACCGAACCTACAAGTGATGTGGTTTTTAACATCTCAAGCGATAACACGAACGAAGCTACGGTGGACAAGTCACAGTTGACCTTTACAACGTCAAATTGGAACACCGCACAAACCGTTACCGTAACAGGCGTGGATGATACAACAGCAACTAATGACACAGCAACAATAACGATAAGTGTTAATGATGCATCAAGTGACAATACCTTTGATAATCTGACAGATAAAACGGTTACAATAACCCTGACCAATGATGATGCCAACTTCACCATTAACGCCATCGCCAACGCGAACGTCAACGAAAATACAGCTTACACTTCGGTAGAACCTACTTTATCTGGAGATACTCCAATAGGTACGATAACCTATACCTTGAGTGGTAATGATGCAACAGACTTTACTATTAATTCATCAACAGGCGTGGTTAGCATGATAGCTAGAGATTATGAAAATCCTGCAGATGCCAATACCGATAATATTTATGAATTAACTATTACTGCTACTGATAGCGACGGCAATAATGATTCTGAAAGTTGGACGGTAACGGTTGATGATGTAACAGAAACCGTAGCATTCACTATTAATGCTATCTCTGATACAAACATTAATGAAAACACAGCGTACACAAGTGTAACACCTGCGTTATCAGGAGCGACACCAATAGGTTCGGTAACCTATACCTTGAGTGGTAATGACTCAGCGGACTTTACTATTAATTCATCAACAGGTGTGGTTAGCATGATAGCCAGAGATTTTGAAAATCCTGCAGATGCCAATTCCGATAATGTTTATGAATTAACCATTACTGCTACTGATAGCGATGGTAATAATGATTCTGAAAACTGGACGGTAACGGTAAATGACGTAACAGAAACCGTAGTATTCACTATAGATGCTATCTCTGATGTAAACGTCAACGAAAATACAGCTTACACTTCGGTAGAACCTACTTTATCAGGAGATACTCCAATAGGTACGGTGACCTACACCTTGAGTGGTAATGATGCAACAGGCTTTACTATTAATTCATCAACAGGTGTGGTTAGCATGGTAGCAAGGGATTACGAAAACCCTGTGGATGCCAATACCGACAATATCTATGAAGTCTCCATTACGGCAACAGATAGTGATGGTAACAGTGACAGTGAGACATGGACCGTTGTAATAACCGATGTTAATGAAATAGCTGGCGATACGAATGGGGATGGCTCTATCGGTGCTGGAGAAATTGCTGGTGATGTTAATGGCGATGGAACAATCGGAACCGGTGAAGTTGCTGGTGATACAAATGGAGACGGAACTATCGGTGCTGGTGAAGTTGCCGGTGATGTTAATGGGGATGGCACTATTGGATCTGGTGAAATTACGGGAGACACAAATGGGGACGGAACTATTGGGTCTGGCGAAGTAGAAGGGGATATTAATGGAGATGGCACATTAGCTAATATGGATTTTGAGAATATAACATTCAGCATGTATCCGAATCCAGCAGATTCTATAGTTTATTTAACTTTTGGCAATACAACAAGCAGTAATTTTATAGATATTAAAATATATAACGCTATAGGGCAATCTGTACTTGTAAAAAGGAAGAAAATTAAAGACCACAAAATGTCCTTAGATATTTCGACATTACCTAGTGGCACTTATTTCTTGAATATTAATGATGAAACTAAGGTAATCTCTAAAAAACTAGTTATAAATTAATCTTCGCTATATATGGATTTAAAAAAAGGCTGTTTTTTTAAATGGCCTTTTTTTATGATGAGTAGAAATTGTTTAAGTCTGAATTTTATTCACTTATTGGTAAAGACAACATACTTGACAACATTAACCAAGCGATTGAAAGAGCAGAAGAAATAAACATTGAATGAGAAACCACAGACTAGAACATTATTAGTCGTTGCATCATACTAGTATACTAGTGCGTAAAAGCCAGCTGGTAATCGAGTATAGGCGATTTCAAAAATGATATTAACCTTTGTAGTATGTCAGTATACTTAGGTAGGCTCTTTTATAGCAAGTTTACTAACTATTTTATTCAAACGATAAACAAATAGATAATAGGCCAGACTTATAAAAATCATCCAACCTAGGCTAATGATGATAATCCCTGTTGCAGAGGTTCTATAATCTGAAATAAGATGGATATACATAAAAACCATCATTACTACATAGATGCCCCAGTTAATATATTTCCAGCTCCCTAAAACCTGTGTATTCTGCTTTCTTTTCTTAAGGTTTTTTCGTTTTAAGGTTATCCAAATTCCTGTTAGAACTAAGGATGAAATACCCAGTCCCATAAAAAACCAAATAATTTTTGTTGTTATTCCTCCCCAGTATCCAAAATGTAACGGGTCTGCAATATCATTAATCCACATAATGGTATTGAGGTTTTTGGCATTTTGAATTTTTATAACGTTATAGGTGTATGGATCGATATAGACCCTATTGGCTCTTTGCCTTACTAAAGAAGCATCAGAGGCTCCTCTCACATATATGGTTTGGTCATACATTCTTGGAGGATTCAAACCTTGTGCTTTAAAATTAGGAATTGCAGCTTGCGAAATGGATGTGATTTTGTCATAATCTAAACCATAGCTTAAGTTAAAATTATCCTTTTCTTTGGATATCCCTGTTAAAGTAGGGGCTTTAGGATTTACCTGTGTTCCTATACCACCAACATTGGCTCGTTCTATAAAATACCATATTCCAGTAATAGAGATCAGTAATGCAAAAGGGACAGACCATAGACCAACTAAACGGTGAAGACTTCTAAAAAAGACCAAAATTCCTTTGCCCGTTTGAAGCACAAATAGTTTTCTCCACCATGTTTTGTAGAAAAAAAGAGCCGTCATAAGTGATATTAACAATAAGAAGCTAAACATGAGTACCATAAAGTTTCCCACTTGAAACGGAATGAATAAAAAATAATGTAGATCTCTAAAAAAACGCTGAAAGGTTAGGTTGGCATTTCCTTGTATGTTTCCTGTATAAGGGTTTGCAAACACATAGGTTTGTCCCCCTTTTTCTTTCATATAGATAATATCGCATAAATAAGGTTCTTCACATCGCTTCCAATAGATAATTTCACCTTCGGGATATAGCTTTTTTAGATTTGTTATAATCAGATTTCTAGAGGCCAATTCTTTTAAAGGAGTCGCTCTAATTTCAGGATTGAACAACCAATCCATCTCGTGGCTTAAGGTTGCCAAAGTACCGGAAAAGCATACTATAAAAAATAGTATGCTTAGCTTAATTCCGATCCAACTATGAATCTTAAAAAGTGTTTTTTTAGTAATCTTCACGTATTAAAAGATATATGAAACGGTTGCCATGATATTTCTTGGCTTTCCAGGAAATGCTCTTAAAAAGTCATAACCTCCAACCCAATGAGTCTTGTTAAAAATGTTATTAAAGTTTAATTGTATTTGAAACTTATCTACATTATAGTAAAGTGCGGTATTTACTAGTCCATAGCTTGGGAAAACAGGAATTAATTCTGGGTTCCGTACAATGGAGCCATTTCGTTTCCCTACATAATCATAGCCAAGCCCTAAGCCCAATCCATTTAAACTACCTTTGTTAATCACATATTTTGTCCAAAGGTTAAACGTGTTTTTGGGAGCATTTGGTTTTTGTTTACCAAATATGGCCAGTGTTGATTCGTCTGCTTTAGTAAAATAAGCATGATTGTACGAATAGTTTAAAACCAAACTCCAGTTTTCAAGTATTTTCCCATAAGCATCTAATTCTATCCCTTTTGATTTTTCCTCGCCTATTTGTATTAATAAATCAGAATTACTGCTGTCATTAGCATTATATAGCCCCCCTTTTTGTGTTAGGTTATAAAAAGCTAATGTAGCACCCAATCTTTTATGAAACCATTCAGATTTAAAACCAACTTCAAACATTTCACTTCTTAAAGGATCGAAAGGGCCTCCAGCTTCTGGGTTGTTTATATCTGTTGCCGTTTGAGGTTCGTATCCTTTAACCCATGTACCATACACATTTATGTTAGGTTTAATTTTATAGACCACACCAATTCTAGGAATGAAGGCATTTTGTTTTATTTTTTCCTCATCTGATGTATTGTAGTTAAGGTAATCAATGAAATTATCTTTTCTTAAACCCAATAAAATGTCAATATTTTTATAACTCAATTGGTTCTGAACATAAATACCGTGATTTTCCTGTTTGTAAGGTGTATAATTTCTAATACGGTAAATATAATTACTCATATCTCTTAAGGCATTTCCATTGGTAGACGTAAGATCAAAATGGGCAACGTTTGTAGCCGGATTTCCTTCATCATCTAAAACATAATTGTCTATGTTGTTTACATTAAATGAATTTGTAGCTGTTCCATTTTTTAATAAATAGGCATTAGCTTCTAATTGAGAACCTCCTGGTTCGAGCTCTTGTTGAAAATAATCATAGCCTACCAATACTTTATTTTTTATCTCACCAATATTAAAATTGTAATTAAGATAGTTGCTAAAATTTTGATTGTTCCAAGAACGTTTACGGATAAAAACCCTCATAGCTACTTTGGTAATATCAAAAGAGCCATCACCCAATGCTGCAAAATTGTTGGCAGTTCTATGCTCCAATAAATCTTCGTCATAACTGGAGTTTAGATACTTACTATTAAAACTTAAGTCCTTATTGAACTTATGCTGAAATGAAAGCGTTACATTAAGATTGTTTTCATTTAAATAGTCATTCGTGGCACTTAATGATTTGGTTATTGGTGTTGAATACAGGTCTCCATCACCAAAAACGGCTTGACCACGATCCAATCGTCCTTTGGAATCTTGATACACTACATCAAAATTCAAGCGTGTTTTATCACTAGGGATAAAAGAAAAAGAAGGTGCTAAAACTATGTTCTTAGAAAATTGCAAGTCTCTAAAACCATCTGTGTTTTCATACCCTATGTTTAATCTGTAAAGCAGTTTTTTATCCTTTGTCATTGGGCCAGTAAAATCAGATAATAACCTAAAGGTATTAAAGCTGCCCATACTTGTAGAAATAGACTGTTTGGGTTCTTGCAATGGTTTTTTTGTAACACTATTAATGGTTCCACCCGGAGACGAATTACCAAATAGAGCCGATGCAGGCCCCTTTATAACTTCAACTCTTTCAATATGGGGTATGAGTTGTTGGCTCCAAAAACTAGTCATCATTCTAGATCCATTGAGTAATATACTGGAATTTCTTTGTCCTTGCACCCTGTACCCCCTTATGGTTAAATCGTTGTAAAATGAAAATTGGTTTACACCGCTTATGTTTTTAACAACGTCATTAACGGTAAATGCACCTTGATCCAAAATAACTTCTTTTGTAACATAGCCTACTGATTGTGGAACATCTATTAGTTTAGTAGCCGATTTTGTACCTACAAAAGAACTTGTATTTTTATAACCTCTTTCTTTTCTGCCAATAATTTCGACCTCTTGCAATTGTGTGTTTTCAGGTTCTAATGAGAAATCAATTTGTAAGGTTTCACTATTTGCAAGGCTAATGGTTTTATTTTGAGTACGATATCCTATATAGGAAACTTCAATTGCGTATTGGCCATCACTTAAATTTTTTAACTCATAGAATCCTTCCCCATCTGTAATTGTACCTTTTCTAGTATTTAAAAGTATAACATTAGCATAGGAAATGGTGTTTCCTGTCATAGAAACGACTTGCCCTTTAATGCTGCCAGATTGTGCATAAATTAGGGGTACAGAAAAGAGAATGGTGATTAGCAAGAATATTTTTTTCATCGTTATTTTTATTAAGTCTAAATAAATTTAAAGCAAAAATAGTATTTTTAATGAATAAAAGAAGTTGCTTGATAAAAAAAAAATTGGACGATAAAATCTCTGCTAAAATATTACACTAATACACTGCCACTTAGTTGTAGATACCACACTGTTCACTATGCAAAAACCATTAAAAGGCTGTCTTGTTTGTGGCTTTAAATTAATTTGCGCTTTAAACTAATATGATACAATGAGTTATTGATGGTTTAGCTATGCTCAATATTTTTCGTAAGAGGAATTATTTTGCTGTTTTAACAGTCTAAAGCTATTTGCAAAGATGGATTTACGAAATTGAAATGAAAGACAAAAGAGATTTTATAATATACTCTGAAGGCGCTAACCTTATGAAAATAGTTAAATTTGTATTCTAAAATTTTTCAGGAAAGGATTGATTTCAAATTAACTGAAAGCCAAATTGAACCAGATTTCATTTGATGTTTGTTTACAAACGTTAAGGGGCAAAGCAATCGTGTAACTATTCAATGTCACTAATTTATATACCCCTTAAAAACAGTTGCTTACCAACTTCAGATAGTTATTCATTTTACATTGGCTGCAAACCGCAAGCTTTTAGTATGATTTAATCCATATTGAACCATTTTAGTCTTTGATAAGAAAACCATAGTGCACATATAAAAGCATGGATAAATTAATAGAAAATATAAAAGCATACATCCCTCTTAATGATAATGAAATTCAGTTGCTTCAAGAGGCTGTAGTTAAAAAAAACTATCAAAAGAATGAGATAATTTTTACCGAGGGAAAGATATCGGATGAAATCTATTTTGTTACAAAAGGATGTGTAAGATTGTTTTATAATGTAGATGGCAACGATAAAACAGCCTTCTTTTATACGGAAGGACAATTTATCTGTGCTGGTGAAAGCTATACTTTTAACATTCCTGCAATTGAAAATTATCAGGCCATTGAACAAACAGAACTGTTTGTCTTTGGAAAGTCAAAAATAGAACGCTTATTAAAAGAAGTTCCCAAACTTGAAGTGATTGCCCGAATAGCCACTGAAAATGAATTAATAACTTGCCAAAAGGTAATAGCCTCATTTGTAACAAAATCAGCAGAACAACGCTACATCGATTTATTACATACAAACGGAGAGCTATTCCATCGTGTACCACAGCATTATATTGCCTCGTTTTTAGGTGTATCTCCTGAAACTTTAAGTAGAATTAAAACTCGCGTATTCAACAAAAAAAGTTCTTGACGATCGTCAAGAGAAAGCGAATATGCAACCACTAACTTTGCAATAAAAAAGATGAATACAAAGAACGTTTTAGTAGCAGGAGCAACCGGATACTTAGGACACTATTTGGTAAAAGAACTTAAAAACAGAGGTTTTTGGGTACGGGTTTTAATCAGAAAAGAAGCTCAAAAAAACAAATTCGAAAATGTTGACGATTTCTTCATAGGTCAAATAACCGAACCAAATTCGTTAAAGGGAATAACAACTGATATTGATTGGGTTTTTTCCACCATTGGTATCACCCGTCAAAAAGACGGCATGACTTATATGGATGTTGACTATCAAGGGAATTCCAATTTATTGAAAGAAGCCTTGAAAGATAAAGTTGAAGCATTTCAATACATTTCAGCAATCAATGGAGACAAACTAAGACAGCTTAAAATATTTGAAGCCAAAGAGAAATTTGTAGATGAATTAAAAAATTCAGGAATGACTTATTGTGTTTTGCGCCCCAATGGATTTTTCTCTGATATGAAGGATTTTCTAGATATGGCAAAAGCCGGCAGGGTATATTTGTTTGGAGATGGAAAATTCAAATTGAACCCCATTCATGGAGAAGATTTGGCAAAAGTTTGTGTTGACAACATGATTGCCAGAGTTAAGGAAGAAACCGTAGGAGGTATGGATATTTTAACGCAGAATGAGTTAGCTGAACTAGCATTAAAAGCTTGGCAAAAACCAATAAAAATCAGTCATCTCCCCGATTGGATAAGACAATTTACCATTTGGATGTTAAGAACATTTACCTCTTCAAAAACATATGGACCCATTGAGTTTTTTTTAACAGCAATGGCATATGATAATATTGCCAATCAATACGGAACAAATCATCTTGAAGACTTTTTCAAATTAGAAGTAAAGAAAATGGAGGAGAGTAAGCACTAGATACAACATGATGTATAAATAATGGCAGGAAAATCGCTAAATATAAAGGTATGTCGAGCCATATGAAATGTAAGGCTTTTATTGACACCGCTCAGATCAGCTATCTCTTTTAAATGGCTATTCAACTTTTGTCTAACAAATAAGGCTTCAATCCTCCTGAAATAATGGTTCTTGGATGATCTTCATATTAGTTGATAATCAAAATTATATATCTTTATTAAAAGTTCAGAATTAAACTCTAGTCAAAAAACTGACATACAAATACTTACACTTATTTAGTATCCATAAAAGGGATAGGTTCTTAAAATTTTATAGATTGATCTGACCTGAATCATTTTATGGTATACTAATAATTTCTTGAAGTGAAGGCTTAAATAAATTTTCTAAGTTCTATTAAATTGTTTCATTTCACGGATCAATTGCTTGGCAGACCATCTGCTTTCATACCCTGCAAAATGAGAGCATTCATAATATAAAGGAAATCACTACCATCATCTTCCCAAGAACCATTGATTCCAAAGGGCCAAAAATGTAGACCATCACCTTTAACGACAGCATTAGTATCATTGGTCATCATTTGCAAGATTTCATTAGCCCGATCTCCGTGCCAAAAACCATCATACATTAATTCCCAGTATTTAGCATGTGTACCCACACCAACTGAATGCGCCATTTCGTGCATGGCTGTACCCGCCCTTTGATAGTCTGGTTTTGAGCCTACATTTATCCAACCTGAAAAATTGGCATCAGCGGTTGGGGTATCCGAAGAATAATTTACAGTAACATGCTTTTCTATTGAAGTGAAATTATTATAATATTCCGTAGCCAAATCAAAAGCTTCTTTAATGCGATTCAAAGTAGCTAAATCTGCTCCATTTTGATTAATGGAATATGTAAAATTCCCTTTTTTAATAGTACTTATGCTTATTTGTTCTCCATACATCAAACCTTGATCGGTTAATATATAAGGTTTTACATAATATATGGTTTGCTGTGTTAAATTAGAAATACGTTGTTTAAATTTATTTTCAACAATATCTCTACTTATTTTATTATCCTCTATGTTAGGTTGCTTACTTGTGTCATACACCAATCCTATTTCCTGAATAGCCAAATCACCATGATCCTTTAACTCCACATCAAGAAATAAATCTTGAGCCCCCGCTACTTTTATTTCCCCTATGGATAAAAATTGTGAAGCCAACTCTTCAGTTCTAAAGCTGATTTCATTACCATAGGCTATATCTATATCATTTACGACATAAGCTCTGGCATAATAAACTGTTCCTTCTTCAAGATCTGAAAGATCTACTTTAAATTCACCAGATGCTTTGGTTACACTCGCTTTTTTAATTGTGTCTTCATAGGTTGGGTTAGCTATTTTTCCATAACATACGCCACGTTCATAAACACTACTTCCTCCATTGCTTTCAATAACTCCCCAAATTATTGCTTGACTCGAAGAAACATCTTGAGCCTCATTTGTTTTTAGGGTTGCTATTTCGGCTAATGCTTTTGGCTTTTCCTCCGTTACCACCTCCGATGCTTGTTCCGTGGAGCAAGAACAAACCAATAACAGTAAGAACAAAGAAGGGCAAATACCTTTTCTCATATTTAATTTATTTTTTAACTTTAGTCAAACACTTCATTGATTCTTAACAACCTGGTTTTTATCAATTTTTATTTTTAAAATTTAGGCCTTATCACTTAAAATTCTATTTTCGGTAAGAACAAATTTATGTATAGGATAAAGAAATACAAATTACAATAACTGAGACGTGTATAAATTGACCAAATTTACGATCCAAATCAGCCAAAAATTTAATAATTAAAATAAACCGGGCTTTTTAAAAAAATCCATATTTCAACTAGCCTGCTGGGTGTGACCATTTTCATCTGAATCTTGGTAGAAAAACATACCTGAGCAATGGACAGTAATAGAGACCTTTGACAAGACAAGACCCGTACAATTTGAACAAACAGGAGAAAAAAGTGATACAGACATTGTTACCCCTATGTATCCCGGAATCGTAAGTATGAAACGATATGCCAATGCGACTGACAAAACGCGTCCTTATATCATGTGCGAGTTTAGTCATGCCGTGGGTAATAGTAATGGTAATTTTCAAGAGTATTTTGACATCATAAACAGTAGTCCTCACATGCAAGGCGGGTTTATATGGGACTGGGTAGACCAGGGCTTGAAAGCTAAAAAAAATGGTAGACAATATTGGGCTTACGGAGGTGATTTAGGTGGTAAAAACCTACAGAATGATGAAAGCTTCTGTGCCAACGGTTTGGTTAGTTCAGACCGAAAACATCCTGCCATTTACGAGGTTAAACACATATATCAAAACATAAAATTTCATTGGAATAAATCGTCTAATGAACTGCAAATTTCAAACAACTATTTTTATAACGATTTAAACGCTTTTCAGTTTGCATGGGAGCTACATAAGGATGGTAAAAAATAGCCAGCAATCAGTTTCACATTGATGGTGCCCCACAGAGTAAAACTAGTATACCTATACCTCTTCCTGAACTAGACCCTAGGTCTGAATATTTTTTAAATATTTTCGCTTACACCAAAATGCTACAGATTTGATACCGAAACATTTTGAAATAGCCAGAGCTCAATTTCAAGTTGAAAAAGGTAATTTCTTTCGTAATTTAGTCGCTTCAAATGCAAACAAAAAAGAGCTTGTTTACTCAGAGAAAAATGGTGTTCTTAACTTTAAAACCTCTAAGATTGCCGGAAGTTTTGATTTAAACACGGGAGAACTTACATCATATCATCTTCTTAACATGGATTCTTTTATTGATAGTTATCCTACACCCTACTTTTGGAAAGCTCCAACAGATAATGATTTTGGCAACAATATGCCCAACAAACTTAATATCTGGAAAAATGCTTACAAATCGCCAACGGTTGAGGACATTAAAGTAGGAAAACAAACAAATGAAGGTATCCCTATCAAAGTTACCATGAAATTAGCAAAAGTAAATGTGACCTATAAGGACATTTTAGTTTGTCCAGAAATTCCTATTTACTAAACCATCGACTTTAAAAATCCGCAAGTTTTGAGAAAAGCTGAAGCGCAATTAGAAGAGACGATCAGTCGAGACAGAAACCGCGCTTCTGTAATCATTTGGTCGGTAGGTAATGAAACCCCGGTAAGTGATGCAAGAACAAAATTCATGAGCACTTTGGTAAAAGATGCTAAAAAGCTTGATACCACTCGTTTAGTCTCCGCCGCATTGGAGGTAGGCTATAATAAAGGGACAAATTATATTGATGACCCTTTGGGAGAATATACAGATATCGTTTCTTTGAATGAATATTTAGGTTGGTATGGCGGTTTGCCAGATGCCTGCCGAACAGCCCGTTGGGAAACAAAATATAAAAAACCCTTTTTCATCAGTGAAACTGGAGCTGGAGCTAAGGGAGGCTTTCATGATGTTAAAGAAATGCGTTTTAGTGAAGAATATCAAAATTGGTATTATCAGGAGCAGATTAACATGTTTAAGAACCGTTTTCCAGATAATTTTGCGGGTTTATCACCATGGATACTGGCCGATTTTCGTTCACCTAGAAGAAATAAATCCTAAGCATCAGGAAGGTTGGAATCGCAAAGGCTTGATTGACGACAAAGGCAACAAAAAACAAGCCTTTTATACCTTGCAAAACTACTATAAAGAGTTAGAGCAAAAAAGAAGTAAAACACAGTAAATATAACAAAACGACTTTTCCTAGCCTAAAATATTGATTATTATATCAAGCTCCTAGAAACCTAATCTACACAAAAGGATTTTAAACTACTAAGAGCTTTAAGCTGATTAAAACCATCAATTAGCTTTGGACGGAACTGTTCCATACTCTTCTTTAAAAAGGCGTCGAAAATGTTTTACACTATTAAACCCAACTGCCAGTGAAGCTTGTGAAACCGGGTAATTTTCATATTTAATTAAATGTAATGCCTTCTTTAATCTAACCTTACGAACAAATTCATTTATATTCTTGCCGGTCAGAATCTTTATTTTTCTAAAAAGAGAACTACGACTCATACCTATTTCAGCACAAATAGTTTCCGTTGAAAAATCCTGTTTATCGATAAGTTCTTCGATTAATTTTTCAAACCGTTCCAAAAAGGCCTTTTCTACATCAATTATTTTTTTATTCTCTTCTGATAGTCCCGATGTTTCATTATCAACACCTGAAAAATAATCTTTTAATTTTAATCGATTTTGAATCAAGTTTCTTATTCTCGTTTTCAAGATTAACGCATTAAAAGGTTTTGTTATATAATCATCGGCTCCTTCTTCATATCCTTTATTCACGCCTTGAATATCTGCTTTTGCAGTTAACAAAATGATAGGAATATGAGATGTTGTTTGCTCTGTTTTTAGGGTTCCACATAAATCAACACCTGATTTTTCAGGCATCATAACATCCGAAATAACCAAATCAGGCACATATTTAATAGCTTTTTCTATACCGGTTTCCCCATTTTCGGCAAAAATCAAATCATAATCTTCCTCCAATAGACTAGATAAAAATTTGAGAATATCCCTGTTATCATCAACCGCCAAAATGAGCTCCCGACTTTTATCTTTTTTAATTTTAGATTTCATCATATCGCTTTCCAAATACCTTTCCTCATGTTCCCATATCTGGGTAGTTGTTATGAGTTCATTCTTCTCTTCATTCTCAATTGTAGGAGTATAAGTCACATCTGCATTATTTGTTCTTTCTTGGAAGGCATCAGTAGGGATATCTAAAACAATTTTTGTTCCTTCATTAAATTCACTTTCAACATAAATTGTTCCCATATGGAGTTCAGCAAAAATTTTTGATAATGCCAATCCAATACCTGATCCTTTTTTTCTGTTGACTGAATTTGATTGATAATACCATTCAAAAACATGAGGAAGATCTTGTTTGGAAATCCCTTTACCGGTATCAGTTACAGAAATTAAAAACCTGTTATCAATTACTTTAACAGAAAGTTCAATCTTTCCATTTCTCTCAGAATATTTGAATGCATTAGAAAGAAAGTTGTGAATTATAACTTCAATTTTTTCAACGTCACACCATAAATAAATCTCATTTTTAGGTTTATCAAACGTTAGGTTTATCCCTCTCGACTTAGCAATTGATTTATAACTAACTAATATCTGATCAATATACTCTAAAATATTTACCCGGTCGATGGTTAGTTTATTTAAGCCTATTTCAGATTTTCTGAACTCCAGTAATTTTTGAATATTTTTTAATAAATATTTAGAATTCTTAAGAACCATTTCCAACTGTTCTTTTTGTTTCTTTTTATTCACCTTTTCAATAAGCTGTTCCACAGGACTTATGATCAAACTCAAGGGCGTTTTAAGTTCATGAGAAAAACTTGTGAAGAATCTTACTCGCTCTAAATTAAGTTCATTTTCCAACTGTCGCTGTTTTTTCTCAAATAGTAAAGAGTTTTTAAGTTTGAGTCGTTCAGAATAATATTTCATTCCTAACCAAACCAAACCAACTGCAACTAACAAATAGATAAAATAGGCAGGAAGTGTTTCCCAAAAAGGAGGATTTATTGTTATTAAAAGATTGTTAGTAACTGATTTTTCAGGGTTAATGACCCCTTTCACCACCAAATTATAAGTTCCTTGCGGCAATTTATTTAAGTAGATGGTATGGCTGTCATTCAAATTTAACCAGTGATCCTGATACCCTTTGAGTAAATAAGAATACTTAACATTTCGAGAACTCGGAAATTTAAGGACATCGAAGTCAATTGATATTAAGGTTTGATCATGATCCAAACTTATATGATCTAAATAAGGGAGTGCCTTTTTTAGTTCAGTCTTCGTGTTTCCTCTACTGACTGACACCTTATTATTAAATAATTTTAACGACTCAAATATTAAAGGGGTATCAGTATTTTGATTAAATATCTCATCCGGATTGATTATAAAAAGACCATTATTACTTCCAAAATAAAGTAATCCTTTTTTTGTTTTAAGTGCAGAACCTACGTTGAAATCACTACTGGCTATATTTTCGAAATAGTTGAGGTTTTTTATGGTTTCAGTTGAAATATCAAAATAACTCAGACCTCTAAAAGTTCCCATCCAAACTTCATCTGAATTCTGGAAGATAAGGCTATTCACTGTGTTATTACTAAGCCCATCTTTCTCCTCATAGGATTTCACAGTTCTGGTTTTAACATTCAGTTTTAATAATCCTCCATAGCCAGTTCCAATCAAAAAAATCCCATCCGATAAATGCAAAATAGCATAGACAATATTACTCGTCATACCGTTTGTATTATTAATGCCAAAATAGATATATGATTTTGAACCTGGATCATACTGAACTACACCATTACCATAAGTTGCCATCAAAAAGCTTCCATTATCATCTTCCGAAATATCCCTAATATCCAATTTACCTATGGTCGGTATGTAATCAAAAGTATCATTCGTCTCATCATATTTAAAAAGACCTCCTCGGTTTGTACCCACCCAGATAGTATTGTTTTTATCCTCATAAACGATATTTACTTTATTGCCATTTTCAGTGGATCCCTGAAGATATTTTTTAAAGGTACCTCTTTCAGTATCTAATAGATTAAGCCCTCCCCTATAGGTACCTACCCAAACTCTTTTTTTACTATCCTCCAGGACAGAACGCACATTGTCATTGGATAAACTTGCGGGATTATTTTCATCATGAACATAATATTTATAGGTTCTATTGGAAGGATTATATAAATTTAAACCTCCTCCTTCAGTCCCAATCCAAATGTCACCATTGTCTCTCTCTTCCATGGTATTGACGTGAATGTTACTTATGGAATAAGGCTCACTGACATTTTCCTTGTTAAGAACCTGAATAGCCTGATTTTTTGGGTTTACATAATTTAATCCATAATTAGTTCCGACCCACATATTCCCATCCTTATCCTTCATTATGGCCGAAACTGTTTCTCCCGTAAAATTGTTTCCATGATAATTAGGAAGATACCATTTGATTGCTCTTTTATTTTGTTTATACAAATCAAGGTTTACAATATTGAATCCACTCTTTTGAGTTCCAACCCATAAATTACCCATATCATCCTCTTCAAAAGAAATAATTTCATTTCCACTCAAACCTTTACCTTCCAAATTACTTTTGCTGATATGAGTAATGTGGTTTTGATTATCCATAACAACTATCCCACTCTTTGTTCCTACCCATAGATTGTTCTTTTTATCGAGAAAAAGACAATTTATTTGAGATAATCCTGAATTATGGATTTCAGAAAGGGCAACACGCTGAACTTCCTTTGTTTCGTAATTTATTTTATTCAAGCCGTTATCGTATGTGGAAACCCAAACGGTCTTTTTGCCTTGCAAAACAATATCCGAGATATTATTTGAGGAAAGGGACTGTTTGCTCTTTGAGTCAAATTTAAGGGTCGTGCTCTGGTTAGGCTTAAGTGGATTAAAAAATTGAACTCCAATACCATAAATTCCTAAAATAAGTTCATTTTCTTTTCCCAATTCCAAACAACTCAAGCTGTTAGCTACCAAACCGTTATCTACTGATATTAAACTAAAAGTTTCATTTTTTAAATTGTAAATATTCAAACCTGCACCCGTAACAATTAAAAGTTCGCCTTTTCTATTAAATTTAAGTTCTTGAATAAAATTATAATTTAAGCTATTTATTGAATCATTACCGCTTTTAAAATTATAGAACTCATTTCCGTTATAACGGTTTAATCCATCAACAGTAGATACCCAAATATAACCTAGTGAATCCTGAGCAAAACCAGTAACATAATTATTTGAAAGGCCCTGTTCAACATTAAAATGATCAAATTTTAAAGTGTTTTTTTCGGACAAAAGATCATTTTCCTGAAGCTTTTGAGCATAACTATCAAGGCTAATTACAGTAAGTAAAAAAGAAAAAATAATTTTGGTTGTAATTTTCTTCGAAATCATAAATGTTAAAGTACTATATAATTTTAAAATATCCAATTTAAAGTGAAATGCACTGAGATTTGATACAATCAACCTCCTGTTTTTTAAACCGTGCTCTGATCAATTCAAAACCATAGAACTAAACCATTCTAAACGAAATCCATTTTTGGTTAAAAAATTAAAAAAATGATTGGTGTTAACAAAATTATACAATTCAATATAAATTCAGACTGAATATTAATTAAATGGGCGAATCCTACCCCTAATTTTATCGATTTAAGACCTGAAACCAAAGAGAACAAAGCATAATTTTATAATTCCTTAAATAGCCCTCCGGGATTAGCAAGTTGAGGCATTATTTAAACAAGCAAAATGAAAATTCAAAACATTACGAAATACAAGTTCCAATTACAGAACTTAATTATAAAGTTTAAATAACATGAGACTTGTGGATAATTAAACAATCCAAAACTTTACATTCTTTTAAAATAAAAAACGAAAAAAAATATATAAATAAATGCCTTTCAATAAACTTTTTAGTATTGTAATTTCATGCTTTTATTTATTATTAGCTTATAAGTCAGATAATTATCATGATTACAAACGAAATCAGAACTCCTGTGAAATAACCTCAACCAAAGATGAGGTCATTTCTATTATTAAAAAAGTAAACAACACTTGGCAGTTGAACCACCCAAAGTCTGGAAATGCCTTTTGGAATGTTTCGGTGTACCACACCGGAAATATGGAGGCATATGAGGTTACTAAAAATCAGAATTATTTAAATTATTCATTGTCCTGGGCTAATAAAAATCAGTGGATGGGTGCCAAGTCCACTGACAAAGCAAATTGGAAGTCGAGCTACGGAGAAACAGACGACCATGTGCTATTTGGAGATTGGCAAACCTGCTTTCAAACCTACATTGACCTTTATAATTTCACTGGTAAAAAGGATGAAACTAAAATAGCCCGTGCCCGAGAAGTTATGGAATACGAAATGAGCACCCCAAAAAACAACTATTGGTGGTGGGTTGATGCGATGTATATGGCCATGCCTGTAATGACAAAATTGTACAAGGTAACCGGAAACAAACTATACCTAGAAAAGCTGGAGGACTATTTGGAATATTCTAATGCTATCATGTGGGATGATGAGGCAAAACTCTATTACCGCGATGCTAAGTATATTTATCCAAAACACAAAAGCTTAAATGGGAAAAAAGACTTTTGGTCCCGAGGGGATGGTTGGATTTTTGCAGGATATGCTAAGATTATTCAAGACCTACCTGAAAACGCTCAATACAAGCAAAAGTACATTGAACGCTTTCAAAATATGGCTAAGGCTCTCGCGGAAGCGCAACAAAAAGAAGGATATTGGTCTAGAAGTATATTAGATCCTGAGGCTGCTCCGGGTCCTGAAACCAGTGGGACTGCTCTATTTTGTTATGGCTTTTTATGGGGTATAAATAACGGGGTTTTAAATAAGGATACGTATTTACCAGTAGTTAAAAAATCCTGGAATTATTTAACAAATATAGCATTACAAGAAAATGAAACAATTGGGTACGTACAACCCATTGGTGAAAAAGCAATCCCAAGTCAGGTTATTGACAAAAATTCATCCTCAGATTTTGGAACTGGTGTTTTTTTGTTAGCCGCTTCAGAGATGAGTCGTTATTTGGACTAAACCGAGTCCCTGTTTCTTTGTATAAAGCAAACTTTTAATAAATACTGGTATAGGAACAGAAAAGAAGAATTCTCAATTAAACTATTTCATCCTAAACACAAAAGCCTACAAAACTATTTAGTTATCAATAAATCAAATAAATACAAATTTTATTTGAAAAGAATTGAACCAATTAAACACCAAAAAACCTAGGTTTCCATTTCAATATTTTTTAACCATTTCTTGGTCGCCATGTGCCCTTAATTTTACCAAAAACTACCCTTTATTAACAAAAAATTATGTTAATATTTGTTATCGAAACACAAGTTTTGTTTAAACATATCATAAACTAACTAAAAATGAAAACATGAAACTAAGTACTAACCCCCCAAGTAATATTTTTTCTCCAACTGGAAACAAATATTAATTAACTAATCAAAACAATAAAGACAATGCTAATATTAATCAAAATGAGAAAAGTCTCTTTTTTGGGAAATGAATTAAATCCTAAATTTAAATTGATGCTAATGCTTTTATGCCTTGTTGCATTTCAAGCTCAGTCGGAAGAAAAAATTTTAGACACTAAAATAGAAATACAAAAACGAACCATTACTGGTGTAGTAAAAGATACCCAAGGTGTTCCTCTTCCAGGTGCAAATGTTGTGGTACAAGGGACTACCAATGGGGTAGTAACTGACTTTGATGGAGAGTTCAAAATAGATATCGATGCTGGTGCGACTACTTTAGTAATATCTTATATAGGTTATGAAACGCAAAAATTAAAAATTGAAGATAAATCGGTTTATACTATTATAATGAATGAAAGCTCTGAATCGCTGGATCAGGTTGTTATTGTAGGTTATGGCTCTCAAAAGAAAGCTAGTTTGGTAAGTTCCATAACCACCATTAATCCTAAAGAAATTAAGGGCCCAACAAGTAATTTAACGACTATGATGGCAGGTAGAGTTTCGGGTATGATCGCCTACCAGCGAAGTGGTGAACCCGGAGCGGATAATTCCGATTTTTTTATTAGAGGTCTAGGTACATTCGGCTCAGGAAAAGTGAATCCTCTCATATTAATTGATGGAATAGAGTCAACCACTAGAGATATGGCTCGCCTACAGCCCGATGATATTGAGGCTTTTTCTGTTTTAAAAGATGCTTCGGCAGCTTCTATATATGGAGCCCGAGGAGCCAATGGCGTTGTACTTATTACTACAAAAAGAGGTGTTGTAGGGAAACTTAGTGTCAAGTTCAGAACGGAACAAAAGGTTTCTACCAATACCAAAAATTTTAATTTCGCAGATAATATTACGTATATGGAGTTAGCTAATGAGGCGGCGTTAACGCGCGATCCCATTGCTGTTTTACCATATTCAAAAATAAAAATTGACAGGACTGCTGCAGGTTATGATCCTTTATTATACCCTAACAATGATTGGATCGACCAACTTATACAGGATATTACCATAAATAACTCGTATAATATCAGCCTTCAGGGTGGTGGTGAAAAAGCCCGTTTTTATGTAGCAAGCACTTACAATATAGATAATGGTGTTCTAAAGGTTGACAACCTCAATAATTTTAATAACAATATTAAGTTAAGAAACTATTCCTTCCGGAGTAATGTGGATATGACTCTAACGTCTACTACCAACTTGTCGGTTGACCTTTATGGTCAATTTGATGATTATAATGGTGTACTTGGCGGAGGATCAAGTATATTTGAAAAAGTCATTTGGTCCAACCCTGTACAATTCCCGGCCGTTTATCCACAAGAATTGCTTCCCTATATTGATCATCCATTATTTGGTGGAGCTCCAATGGGACGAGGTAGCACCACCTTGTTATTAAACCCTTATGCCGAAATGGTAAGAGGATATCAGGTTGACAAGGCTTCCACTATCCAAGCACGATTGGAACTGAAACAGGATTTAAGTGGTATAACACAAGGATTACAGGCTCGTGTTATGGCCTATATAAGACGTTATTCTAAGTACAGTTTGTCACGTTCGTATAATCCATTTTTTTACACTGCAAATCAAGATCCGGTAACTAAAAAAATAAATTTAACGCTGTTAAATAGCGGTCGTGAGGGTTCTATCGGAACTCCCGGCACCGAATATTTAGGGTATGGAGAAGGAGAAAAAGTACTGAATTCAAGAACATATCTTGAGACATCCATAAATTACAAAAGAACCTTTGGTAAGAAACATGATGTGTCAGGCATGTTGATTGGTATTTTGTCTAACTATGAAACTGGAAACCCCGGCTCACTACAATTATCACTACCCAGTAGAAACTTAGGGCTTTCAGGAAGGTTTACCTACGGCTATGACAGCAAATATTTGGCTGAATTCAACTTTGGATATAACGGTTCGGAGCGATTTGCTGCTAAAAACAGATTTGGATTCTTCCCGTCGGTAGCCCTTGGATATGTCATATCTAATGAAAACTTCTTTGAGCCGTTAAAAGATGTAATTACAAATTTGAAGTTACGAGCCAGTTATGGACTTGTGGGTAACGACCAAATCGGTAATGCAGATGATCGGTTCTTCTACTTATCTGAAGTTAATTTAAACAACAACACTTATGGAGCCAGCTTTGGAGAATTGAATTCATATTACCGTCCTGGGATTTCAATTTCAAGATATGCTAATGATCAAATTAGCTGGGAACGATCAAAACAAATCAACCTCGGTATTGATTTAGGTATTGGATCATCATTTAATCTGATAGCTGATGTTTTTAAACAAAATAGAACAGACATTCTTCAGCAACGCTCAAATATAGGGTCTACCTTAGGTCTCTCTGTAATACCTTCAACAAACTTTGCGGAAGCCGAAAGTAAAGGTTTGGATATGTCTATAACGTTCAACAAGAGTTTTTCACAAGATTGGTGGACCAATATCCGAGCTAATTTCACCTATTCTACAAGTAAGATATTACAATATGATGAGGTACATTATCCTCCGGAATTAAGTTATTTATATAGAAAAGGACATTCTATAGCACAACAATATGGTTTTGTAGCTGAAAGATTGTTTGTAGACGATCAGGAAGCCGCCAATTCCCCAAGGCAATTTGGAACATACGGTGGTGGTGATATAAAATACAAAGATTTGAATGGCGACGGCGTTATTACAGATTTGGATATCGCACCAATTGGCTATCCTACTACTCCTGAAATAATTTATGGATTTGGAGGCACTTTAGGGTATAAAAACTTTGATTTTAGTATATTTTTCCAGGGATCTGCTCGTTCTTCTATTTTTATCAATCCTCATAACATATCGCCATTTGTGACTAACATTAAAAGCATACGGACAGATAAGATCATCTCAGGATCTCAAAATGGCCTTTTAAAAGTTATTGCTGATGACCACTGGTCGGAAGAGAACAGAGATTCTTATGCGTTTTGGCCAAGATTGAGTGATACTTTTATTGAAAATAATAACAAACCTTCAACCTGGTGGATGAGAAATGGTGCTTTTTTAAGGCTTAAGACAGTTGAAGTTGGCTATAATATGCCACAAATATTTTTAGATGCTATTAAAATTTCATCGATGCGGGTTTACTTAAACACCACCAACCCAGTAGTATTCAGCAAATTTAAATTATGGGATCCTGAAATGGGCGGAAATGGATTAGGTTACCCAATCCAATCAACCTATAATTTTGGCATACTACTAGACATATAAAAATTAATTAAGCTAATTAAAATAAAAAATTATGAAACCTATTGAAGTAATAAATAGATCAACAAAATCCATCAAAATGATGTGGATGCTATTGATGGCATTATGGTTTTTTCAGTCCTGTTCAGAGGATTTTCTTGATGTGGTTCCAGATGATGTAGCTACCATAGATAATGCCTTTAAACTAAGAAATGAAGCTGAAAAATATTTATTTACTTGCTATTCATATCTTCCAAAGGATGGCAATGTTGTCTATAATATTGGGATGCTTTCAGGTGATGAAATTTGGATTCCATATCAAACCTCCATTTACAGTGATGCTTTTGAAATAGCAAGAGGGAATCAAAGAATTACAAACCCCTATATGAATGTATGGGATGGTAACTGGACTGGAGGAGGTCCCAATGATGCTTATAAATTGTTCGTTGGAATTCGCCATTGCAATATTTTCTTAAAAAATCTTAGAGACGAAAGTAAGGTTCCGGACATTGAATCTTCAGAACGAAGACGTTGGATAGGGGAAGTTGAATTCTTAAAGGCCTACTATCATTATTATTTATTAAGAATGTACGGTCCAATTCCTATTATTGATAAAAACATTCCTATTGATGCGCCAGAAGATGAAATAAATGTAAGACGACAGCCTGTAGACGACTGTGTAACCTATATCAGTAACCTATTAGATGATGCCATTGAAAAATTACCTGAAGACAATCAGTTAATAACACAAACCGAAGCAGGACGAGCAACAAAAACAATAGCTTTAAGTGTTAAAACAAAGGTTTTATTAATGGCGGCCAGTCCATTATTTAATGGGAATTCAGATTTTGCCACATTAAAAAATAATGATGGAACACCTCTTTTTAATACAACATATGATCAAAACAAATGGAAATTAGCTGCTGATGCTGCTTTAGCCGCCATTAATTCAGCAGAAAAAAATGGTAAAAGTTTATATGTTTTCCCTGGAACATCTTTTAACCTAACGCCATTAACAATGACAAAATTGAGTATTCGTCAGGCAGTATGTGAAAGATGGAACTCCGAAATAATTTGGGCCAACCCAAACAGTACTACTTGGGAGTTACAACGGCTGTCCATGGCACCATTAGCTGTTAGCCATAACCACAATGATGCGAGAAAAATTCTTTCGCCACCGCTTAAAATAGCTAGAACTTTTTACACCAAAAACGGTGTTCCTATTAATGAGGACAAAACCTTAGATTTTTCAGATGATAAAAAACTGAGAACGGCTACTCATGAAGAACGCTTTAATATTAAAGAAGGTTTTACAACAGCTCAAATCAATTTTGATCGCGAACCTCGTTTTTATGCCGATCTTTGTTTTGATGGTGGTGTTTGGTACAAATACGATAGCCCGTCTCAATCTGATGACGGGGATGTGTGGTACTTGCAAGCAAAATTTGGTGATCCTGCAGGGGCTTCCCATGCATTTCACAAAAATGTAACAGGATACTTTGTGAAAAAATTGGTAGATTGGAATGAAGTAACCTATTCAACCGGAGGTGCTTCTTATAAAGAATATCCATGGCCGGAGATTCGATTATCGGATTTATACCTGATGTATGCTGAAGCATTGAATGAAGCTGAAGGACCATCGGCCACAGTATATGAATATTTGGATAAAATACGCGAGCGCGCTGGCTTACAAGGTGTAAAAGAATCATGGGCCAATTACTCTGTAAACCCATCCAAACCAGATACACAAGTGGGTCTTAGGGATATTATCCATCAGGAACGCCTTATTGAACTTGCCTTAGAAGGCAAACGCTTCTGGGATCTAAGAAGATGGAAAAAGTCAGCAGATGTGCTTAATGAACCCATAACTGGCTGGAACATTAAAGGTACTGACGATTACTCCTACTATCAGGTAAGAACTGTTTATCAGCAAACCTTTGTTTCACCTAGAGACTATTTTTGGCCAATACCGGAAAGTGCCATGATTCAGAATCCTAATTTAGTTCAAAATCTAGGATGGTAATTAATAAAATATTAGAGAAGAGAAGAGATGAAAAATAAAATTTTAAAAATTAAGGTACTTGCAATTCTGTCCATGGCATTTATTGCCATTAGCTGCGATGAAAATAATTTAGCTCCCTTAGAAAATAACACAACTCCACCCGGAATCGTTGAAAATGTTCAAATTGAAAACCTTCCTGGAAAATCTGTCATCAGTTATGCCTTGCCAAAAGATCAGGATTTACTTTATATTAAGGCAGAATATCAACTGGAATCAGGAAAAAAGATGGAGGTAAAGTCGTCCTATTATAACAATTCGCTTGTTGTAGAAGGTTTTTCAAAAGAAGAGGAAGAAACTGTAACCTTATATGCTGTCAATAGAAGTGAAGTTGCTTCAGAACCTGTTACGGTTACAATTAAACCTCTAGAATCGCCTATATGGGATGTATATAGAAGTATCGAGGTTGGACCTGCGTTTGGTGGTATTTCATTAAAAGCTATCAATGAACTACGTCACGATCTCTCTATTCTGGTCATGGAAAAAAATGAGCAGAACGACTGGATTGTTAATCCAAATAGTATTTATACGTCTACAGATTCAATAAACAGAACCATTAGACCTTTCGATATTGAAGAGCACAATATAGCTGTAACTGTAAGAGACCGTTGGTTAAACACTACGGATACCTTATATACATCAATTACTCCTTTTCTTGAACTGTCATTACCGAAATCAGATTATAAGTGGTATCCCCTGCCCGGTGATACTCCTGTACATCCAAATGCACAACCTCCAGGAATGTGGGATGGAGATATCATGAATTGGCCTCGTGTGTTTTTGACACAAGGGTCAGCACCAGGCCAGCATGTTGTAACCATAGACATCGGCGTATTGGCTAAAATGAGTCGAATAGTCATTTGGGATTATCCGGAATATTATCAGGGCAGAACTTATTATTATATTGGAGACCTAAAGTATTTTGAAATTTGGGGTTCTGCAAACCCGAATCCTGATGGGAGCCTTGACAGTTCATGGGTTAAACTGGGATCTTATGAGGAAACAAAGCCTTCCGGCCTCCCCTTTGGACAACAAACCGATGAGGATTACCAAACCGCTAATGCCGGGTTTAGCTGGGATTTTGACCCAGAAGCTCCTAAGGTTCGTTATTTAAGAATAAAATCCTTAGAAAATTGGGGTGGAACAGGATCCATGTCGATAGGAGAAATTCAAGTTTACGGAAATCCTAACTAGTATATGTTTAACGGAAAAAATAATATGATGAATTACATAACAAAAAAATATTATTTACAGGCAGGTATCTTGATTGTAATGATAGTAAGTATTTGGGCTTGTACCTCAATGGATGAAGGATATAAGGAGTTTCTAAAAAATGGTGAAACCTCTTATACAGGAAAAATAGACTCGCTAAAAGTATTTTCTGGTAAAAATCGCGTAAAAGTGAAAGGTCTTTTTATTTCAGATCCTAAAATAACCGAATGTAGAATTTATTGGAATACCGGTGCAGATTCCATTAGCGTACCCGTTACTAGAACTGAAAATGTTGATACTTTAGATGTCATTATAGACGGACTACCTGAAAATATTTACAGTTTTGAAGTGCGCACCCTGGATGCAGAAGGAAATAAATCAGTCGCAGTTTCAGAAATAGGAATCGTATATGGCAATCGTTACCAAAATTCTCTATATAACAGACCGGAAATATCTAGCTATACCTCAGCTACAGATCCTAATCACGAGTTAACAATTGAGTTTGCAAGTATGGATGTGTCCTTGGGTCCTTTGGCAACTGAAATCAAATATACCGATATTGATGATGTTGAACAAAATGTAGTAGTTCCCATTGATTCAAGTAGCGTTGTTTTAGAAAATTATAACTACTTGAATCCTTACATATCGCGCACTTTATTTTTGCCTGAACCAACAAGTTTAGATGTATTTTATTCTGACTTTCAAACTGGAGATCCTGTAGTTAAATATCTCGGCAATAATGCTGTTCCATTTAAAAATTCAAGCAGATGTTGCAATAGCACAGGAGTGTGGGGCATTTTAGATTCTCCATGGATTACTAATGATGCTGCTAAAAACCATTATGATGGTACCGACTATTATGGGGGATGGGCTTCAAGCGACAGTGGAAGTTTTAATTTAAGTAGCCTTAGTGGCGGTACTCCCATAACAAATGGTAAGGTTTATCAAACCATTACCCTACCAGCCGGAACTTACAAATTTAAATGTACCCCAAAAGGTCTTAACGGCGGTCTTTATAGCACCTACAGTATTCCAGATGATTTTGTTTATTTAGTAGCAGCTAAGGGAAACATATTGCCGGATTCAGAGGCTGGAGTACTGGAAACAGATCCTTCAACACTTGGATTTGTGAGATTTGATAAATCCATGTCTCCAGATGTGTTTGAAACAACCTTTACAATCAATAATATTGAAACTGTTTCTTTGGGAATTTCAGCAACTCAAGGAAGTAATAAATTTTGTCCAATATTATCTTTTTCTTTGGAAAAAATGTAAGCTAATATTGGGCTTATCGAATCAAAAAAGGCACAACATTTTTCAAATGTTCTGCCTTTTTTGATTCTACAAATATCGTTTTTTTCATAAAGCTAAAAATAAGGTGATATTGGATTCATCTTCATATCCTTAAAACGAAAACAAGGAAACAACTCATTTTTTAACAATATGGCTAATTCATGCATACTATTTTGTCAAATACTGACCGTTTGTATAAACCAAAGACCACGATATTTGGTTTTACTATACTATTATAGAACACAAACAATATCAAAAAAACTAGGAGCCACAGGCTAAAAATTGACTAAACATTATACCAAGCCATGAAAACCAAAAATATCTTTTTTCTATTAGTGTCTATTCTTTTTATTGTTAAGACAAAAGCTCAAGCTCCTAATTTCCCAGTTAAAGCTACCCTAGATGCCACTTTAAGCGGTGTTCGATCATTTACAAATGGAGCAAGCTATGACACCATTATTTTACCTTTATCTAATGACAAGGAATTTTCTTTAGAAGTTAATGCTCAGATCAATTCCGCTGTGGGTAGAGGATTAGATGTCGAGTTTTCAAATGAGCTTGAAAAAGGATTTAGGACTTCTTTGAACAAAACTAGTTTTAACGATGCAACTTCCTTATTAAATATTAACAATTTAAGTTCTTCAGTAGATAACGGACAGGCACAAACCTATCGCTATGTCGTTAAAGACGGGCTAGTGAATATCTATCAAGATGGTCATTATTTAACCTCAAGTCCCATAACCGCTATTAATGATCCGGGAACAGCAACTCCAGTTTATGGCAACGACAATTATATTGGCACCTGGGCGGGATATTCCGGTGATAATGCCGGTAAACCTACTGACTATGGATGGGCCAATCCACAAGCTGAATCTATTGGGCTATTCTTGACAGCAAATTCCGGATCTGGTATACGCTATATGGATATATCCTCAGGACACACCTATGAAAGTGACAATTCAACTTATGTGGGACGACTGATGTACATTCGTTGGGATAACGGATCGATCGACGGTTCAACCTACAGTTATCCGGTAACTCTAAAAAAAGACAATGCCTATAATTTCTCTTGGTTATATGAATATATCTCTAATGCTAGTCCCGGTGTTCAAATGAACGTTTCAATTGCAACTTCATCAGATGGTTCAGGAGCTATTGCCACGAAAACATTTACTACAGGAAATGCTTTTAAGTTAAGAAGAGGCGACATGGCTTTCACCGCTCCTGCTGATGGCACTTATTATTTGACAATAACCGGAGATTGGGCTCTATTTGGTATCGGGAATTTGTCCATAAGGTCGAACAATATTGTTGATACCTGGGATGGTTTTGCGTACGATAACCAAAAAACACCTGACGCCTACGCATGGAATAACAACTACGGAGGTATCCCTTGGAATACTGCAAATTCCGGTTCAGGAGTACGTTACATGGATGTAACTTCCGGTGACACCTACGAAAGCGATGGTTCTACTTTTGCCGGTCGATTGCTGTATATTCGCTGGGATAATGTAGCCTACCAAAATTCCACTTATTCCTTTCCGGTCGATCTCACAGGAAATCAGGATTATAAATTTAAATGGATATATGAATATTTAGCAAATTCTACTCCCGGAGCTCAAATTAACGTTGCTATTTCTTCAGCTCAGGATGGAACAAATCCTATACAGTCGAAAACGTTTACCACCGGAGCTCCAAATGTTTTAAGGGTGGGTGAAATGATATTTAAACCAAGTACCAACGGCACCTACTACATAACCATTACCGGTGATAATGCCTTATTCGGTATAGGTGAAATACAAATAACGCCCTATGCCTCAACTAAAATTGTTATTGGAAAAAATTATACTTCAGGTGCCGTTGATATGGTCGTTAATTCGGTAACTTTTGATACCACGGCCTATGCTCCTATGGAGATAAATGATATTTCTAATGTTGATTTATCCGTAACATCGGACACCTATGTAAATGCTTATTCAAAGTCAAGAATAATACTGAATTCTTCAGCTTCACTTTATCTTAATAACTCATTTAGTCCTTTAATAAATTCAACGGTTGATCTTAATTCCCCGGACACACGTTTGTATTTTGAAAATGTTAGTCCGGATAAAGTGTTGAATTCATTTTCAAACTTGATAACCATTGGAGGTACACAAATGGAAAACAATGTAAATGCTGTTGTATTGCGCTATGGTTCAGGAACCATCATATATCCCCATTCGAATTCATATCAACCTCTTGAAGTTTTCACTGAAGAAAACTATGGAGGCACTTCCCAATTGTATGAAATGGTCACCTCCTACTATGATTTGGCAGCCTTAGACAATCAGATAAAATCATTTAAACTTAAAAAAGGATATATGGTAACTTTTGCCTCTAATTCGGATGGCACTGGGTACAGCCGGGTATTTATTGCAGAAAAGGAGGACCTGAACATTCCGGTTATGCCACCATATTTATACGGTACTGTTTCATTTATTAGAACGATGAGATGGCACGATGTTGGAAAAAGAGGTTGGTGCGGAACCGGGAATCCCATTGATGATTTGCAAGCCACTAACAGCAATTGGTTTTACAACTGGGACACAGGAGTAAGTTCATCTGCAAGTATAGAATATGTACCCATGCGACATAACTTGTATTGGCCCAGTTTCAACCCTGCTTATACTCAGGAGGGCTACACCCACTTTTTAGCTTATAACGAACCAGACAGGCCGGATCAGGCCAATATGAGCGTACAGACCTGTATTGATAACTGGAAATATTTTCTTAAATCCGGTTTACGGGTAGGTTCGGTGGCAACCTCAGATCCTTTCAATGGATATCTGGGTAATTTTATGGCTGCCGCTGAAGCCCAGAATTTACGGGTGGATTTTATCCCGATTCATGCCTATTGGAATAAATCTGCCACGCAATGGTCTAACGATTTAGACTGGGTCTGGAATACTTTTCATCGTCCGGTTTGGATCACAGAAGGAAATAAAGGAGCGAATTGGACAGGAAACAGTTTTCCAGATGATCCCAATATGTTAACCGACGCTAACGCCATACACCATTTAAATAATATTAAAGGCATAATTGATGTCCTTGAAAGCAAGGATTACGTTGAGCGCTATTCATTGTACAATTGGGTGCAGGATGCTCGAGCCTTTATCGTTAACATCGATGACGGTTTTAAATCCAGAAATCCAAATTGGGCAAATTATGAATGGTTAAAAACAGCCCCTGTGGTTTACACTTACAATGGGGGAACAGATAAAAGAGTTCTAACCCCTGCCGGAGAATATTATGCAAAACATGCAACTAAAATAGCCTATAATTCGAACCGAGAATACATCCCAACCTGGACTCCCAAGGTTGAGACCTTAAGTTATGAAGTGTCTCCTACATTTGATAGTATTGACCTGAATTGGACCGGTCTTAATGATGATTTGGTTAATAAATATGTCATAGAACGACGACTGGAAGGAGAAACTGTATTTACTGTTTTTAAAGAAATAGCAGATTATAATACATTAACTACAAACGACCAGGTAAATACTACTGCCGATTACAGGATAAAAGTAGTCGGTAAAGATAATGCCGAATCTGCTTACTCCAATATCATCACATTCACCAAGGAAACACCTCCGGAAGCACCAACAGGGCTTATGGGAGAAGCTACATCTACAACGATAATTAACTTATCTTGGACTGCGGTTGATGGTGCAGGATATTACATTGTAAAAAGAGCAGACGCCATTGATGGCACCTATATTATAGCTGGGACCAACCTTACCGATACCAGTTTTGAAGATTCAGGATTAACTGAAAATACAACGTATTACTACAAGGTATCCGGGTATAACTCTGGAGGTGAAGGTCCTGAATCACCAGCTATTGCTGTCAAAACTTTAATACTTCAAATACCGGGTCCGGTGACCAATATTTTGGCTGGAGCCGGTGATGCACAGGTAAAATTTGAATGGGACAGCATGTACGATGCTCAGTTTTATATAAAAAGATCCACCTCACAGTCAGGTCCTTTTAATACTGTAGCCACTCTGGATTTGGGTACTACGGCTTACATAGACACCAATATTACAAACGGAACAACTTATTATTATAAATTATCAGCCTTCAATGCTGCGGGTGAGGGTCCTGAATCTGGTATCATTACAGCAAAACCAAATTTGGGTCAACATGTATATATTGATTTTGAAGAAAACAATGGCACCTTTGCTCACGATCAATGGGGGAATTTTTCAGGCACACTTCAAGGCACTGCAAGTTGGATTGCAAGCAATACAGGTACAGCTGTAAGATTTACAGGTCCTGAAACGTCATTTGTACAACTTCACGAAGGAATTGTAGAAGGGCTAAATGATTTTACCGTGTCCGTTTGGGTCTATACAAAAAGCCAATCTAATAATTCAAGACTTTTCGATTTTGGAAATGACTCAACCAATTATATGGCCCTTATACCTTATTACGGAGGCTCACAGATGCGTTATAGAATAACCACAAGTGCAGGAACCAGCGAATTTGGAATAAATTACATTTTGCCAACATTCAGATGGACCAATGTGGTATATGTGCAGGAAGGAACCACGGGAAAAATTTATATAGATGGTTTTTTAAGAGGTTTTAATTCCAATATTATTTACACCCCGGCAATTTTTGGCAAAACCACAAATAACTTTCTCAACCATTCTCAAAATTCAACGGATCCAACCTTGAGTGCCAGCATGGATGAATTCAGGATTTACAACAGAGCCTTAAGTTCCAGTGAGATTAGTGGTCTGTACAGTGCTACTTTGGATATTGATAACACTTCCTTAACTCTTACCCCGGAATGTAAATTCTTTTCTATTGACAACGTCCTGAACGCAGTAAACAATGCAAACCAAACTATAGATTATACATTGTATAACGTCATTGGTCAATCGGTTTCTTCTGGTAAAATTTCTGCAAATGGTATCACAAAAATGGGTACTTATAACACGGGAATTTATATTGTATTGATGGATAATAACCAGGGAGGTCAAAATTCAACCAAGGTTTTAGTTAAATAGGTTTCTTGTGTCCTTCATTAAAAAAATAAAAGGTATAAAATCGCGATCAGTATTTGTTTTAGGTTTCTTTATTCTATTACAATTGCCTAAATATGGTTACTCACAAGTTCTACAACCTGATATAAATAAAACGTATTACCTTATTCATTCCAGTGGAAATCTGGTTGCTGAAAACAATGATGGTCGAGCTATTATCGCCGAACTCTCGGGTAATCAAGACCAACTCCTTCAGTTTATCCCAGACGGTACCGGGTATTATTCTATAAAACTACCAGGACAACAAAAATATATGGCTTTAAGTGGTAGCTGGAATACCTATTTTGTGATTGATTCAACTACCAATAATTCAAAATACGTCATAGAAGAAGCCACAAATACCTTCGTTAAACTGAAATGCAAAGCCAATGGAAAATACCTTGGTACCGATAATACTACCATCGGTTCTAATATATATTCAGACAAAAGTGGTTCAGACAGCAACCACTTTTGGTACATTTCTGAGAAGTATACTTTACCTGTCGATTCTATGACTTATCTTGTAAATCCCAATGCTGAATTTGGCAATTCTTTTGAGGGTTGGGGTGTTTCACTTTGTTGGTGGGCCAATATGTGTGGTTCCTGGAGTGACGCTAAAATTGATGAGATCGTTGACTGGTTAGTGAGTCCAGAGGGTCTTAATTATAATATCTTTCGATACAATATTGGTGGTGGTGATGATCCCCTAAATCGGAATTGTACACCCCATCATATGGCTAATGGCAAAGGACTACGAGCCGAAATGGAAGGTTTTAAAGACTCATTAAATGCCAACTATGATTGGAGTAGTGATGCTGCACAACGAAAAATCATGCTAAAGATCAAGGAAAAAAGACCTGATGCCATTTTTGAAGCCTTTAGTAATTCAGCTCCCTACTATATGACCTATAGTGGTTGTAGTTCAGGAAATTTTTCTGCAACTGATGACAATCTTAAACCTGAGTTTTATGACGAATTTGCTCATTACCTCATTGATGTTTGTAAGTTTTATAAAGACTCGTTAGGCATTGAGTTCAAAACCCTTGAACCCTTCAATGAACCAGTCACCAATTACTGGGCTGCAAATGGAGGCCAGGAGGGGTGTCATTTTAGTACAGGCGAGCAAATCAATTTTTTAAAGGTTCTCTCCCCTATCCTTAAAGCATCCGGGCTTCAGACTATTATTTCAGCCTCCGACGAATCAAATTTAGGACAGTCAGTGATTGATTTTAAAGATTATATAAGTGATGGTACCGTTCTAGACCTTGTGGACCAATGGAATACCCATTCCTATTCGGGGAATAATACCAATCGAGCCAACATTAGAGCTTTGGCAACGGTCTACAAAAAAAGGCTCTGGATGAGTGAAGTGGGCGCAGGTGGTACTGGTATTTCCGGAAATCTTAATCTAGCTCAGAAACTCATGAATGATATTCGATACCTCCGTCCTGAAGCTTGGATTGATTGGCAATATATTGAGGAAAATAATGATCAATGGTGTACGGTAAATGCCAGTTTTACAGACCAAACTTATAACCGGGTTAAGAATTATTATGTGAGAAAACAATTAAGCCATTATGTAAAAGTAGGATACAAGTTTCTTTCAGTACCCAACGACAACATTCTAGCTTCATTAAGTCCTTCAAAAGACAGTCTGACACTTGTTTTACTCAACACTTCCAATTTAGAGGTCCATCATACGATCGATTTAAGTCTTTTTGATCAAATTGATTATTCCATTGAAGCTACCCGAACATCCGAAACAGAAAACAACACTGCTATTTCTAACTTTGAATTAAAGAGCTCCCAGTTAACCATAGCCCTGGCTCCTAATAGTATTACCACTCTGGTAATCCCGGTTGGTGTCAGTATTTTAGATAACCAAATTAAGACGAACCAAACATACTTAATCATACCGAGGACAGCCAGCCTAGTTATGCATGCTACCGATAATGCTGTAGAATTGAGAAATTTTAAATATACGGACTCCTTACAATTGTGGCAGTTAAAAAGTGCAGGAACCGGTTATTTTATACAAAATTTAAAAGGGGAATACTTAACCGATGAGGACACTTATTTTGCAAAAACAACTTTATCGGAAAATTCATCGAATCAAACTTTTTTTTTAGAACCTTTGACGGATGATTGCTTTAAGATAATTTCGAATTATACGAGGAAAGCATTGGATTTAGAAGGTGAAAATAATACCTCAGGAACTAAAATAGGGTTTTATCCTTACGGTAACAGTCCGGCGGCTAGTCACAGGCAATGGCAATTTGTGCTTCCTCCCAAAAGTTCTCAAGATATTCTCGGAATTATTGAAAATACAAAAAAAGACACCGCTTCCAGATCTATAAGAATATATGGTACCTCTGGAGAAATAGTAGTTACTAACCCCAAACTAACAAAAGCTCAGGTTAAAATTTATGGGCTTACGGGTGCCAAAATTCTGCAAAAAAATTTAAAAAAACCTTATTCACGATTTCCTATTCATCCGGGAATTTATATCGTTCTAATTCAATTTGGGGTCAATTCTGGTCATAAAACAGAAGTAACGAAAGTATTGGTGAAATAAATTCAAACTACCGCATTTATTTACTATGCTTTTTTATTTCTGACTTTATTAAAAAAACACCTATTAAAAGCTTTTCTAACACCCTGTCTTTGACTTTATAGAATAATTTTTGAATGCCATTTTTCCCATATCAGATTAAACATTTCTTAACAAATTCCAGCTTTGGGGACATTTGAGCATATACTGCCCTAAATCTGGGCGATTAATGAACCCGATTATTTTATTAATTAAGAGAAATTTGAATACAATTAACTAAATATAAGTAAATAATTTTTTAACTAATTAATTATGAAACCAAAATTACCAAATTTTTTAAAGTGGGTATTGTCAGCTTTCATGGTAATGTTTACCATAGTTACACATGCTCAAACAGATGTGACAGCGACATATCTTACTAATCCAAATTTTAATGATACCTGTAACTATCTGACCACAGATACCGGGGATCTTATTACTGAATCTAACGGTTCCACAATTCTAGATGTTACAGGATGGGGAACTGGTGTACAAACCGGTGGTTTTAATGCTGCAGCTACATTTGAATATGGAACTGCGACCACACTTAATGGAGTCTCCGTACCTGCAACCGGCCCAAATGCTGAAAGCGGTACCGGACAGGGTGCTTTAGGATTTAGTCAGGCATGGGGTGGTAAAACTGAATATCGTGTGGCGGCCTCTTTACCTAAAGGGTTCTATACCATTAGTTACAGTTACTATAATGTCAATGCTGGCGTAACGGCAGGATCTAGTTTAGTAGGTTTTGTACCAGATTCTGGTACAGCATCCTTATCTGCACTTACTAGTTTCACAGATGGGGCATGGACAACAGATCAAGTAAGTTTTACATTAACTGAAGATACAGCTGGCAGCATACAGGTAGGTGTTCAAGCTATAAATAGTGGGTCAGATAATAATGCAAAAGTATTTTTTGACGATGTACAAATAATGTATACAGCTCCTACAGCGAGTCTGGATGCAAGTTTATCTAATCTAGCTACAAATGTAGGTAATCTTTCTCCAACCTTTGACTCTAACAAGTATGACTATAATTTATTAATACCTGCTGGAACGACCACTGTAAACCTGACCGCTACAACAAACGATCTTAATGCTTTTGCTTTTGGAGATGGTCCAATAGATGTATCGGGAGGAGACACCATAGCCATTGTAACCGTAATAGCGGAAGCTGGGAATACTCAGGATTACACTGTAAGAATAAGTGAAAACTACTTGTTTAATCAATCTTTAGACCTTAACCCCAATTATCTCGTTGCCGATTCAGGTAATCTCGCACCGGCAAATGACGGTTCAGCAAATCTGGCCGTATATGGTTGGGACTTATCAAGTTTTGAATATTCTACTTCGGCCACCTTTGAATATGGTACAGGTGAAACAATGGATAATATGGCCGTGCCTGCTACTGATGCTAATGGAGCTTCAGTGGGTGCTGCTTTAGGAATCATGTCTTCGTGGAGTGCAAACATTAGATATTCACAACACATCACTCTGCCAGCAGGAACATACAGTTTAACCTATAAAGGTATCAATGTTAATCCTAATGGCAATGTCGGTAAATCACTAGCCGGATGGATACCAGATTCAGGCACTCCAGAAATGTCAACCATTGATGGCGGATTTACTTATAATAACTGGGTTAATGACGAAATTATTTTTGCGATTCCTGCAGAAACCTCAGGTAGCATTCAATTAGGTATGTTAGCCACCACACATAGTGGTCCAGAGGATAAAGCACACATGTTCTTTGATCATGTGAATTTGCAAAAATTAACGGTAAGTGCTGATGCAACGTTGGCTAGCTTAACTCCAGATGCAGGCTCTCTTTCTCCGGCTTTTGACCCATCCATAACAGAATATTTTTTACATGTTCCTGCAGGAACTCTTGTAGTAAATCTTAACCCGGTCGCTAACGATACAAATGCTGCTGTTTCCGGTGACACAACAGTTATTTTATCAGGAGATACAATTGCCAATATTGTCGTTACAGCTGAATTTGGCAACACACAGACATACCGCGTTTTTGTTTATGATGATTTATTATTTGATGAATCCTTTGATATGGAACCACATTTTGATCTTAGTGCATCTGGAGATTTAGCTACTGCTAATGGTGGTGTTAATGTCTTTGAGGCACCAGGGTGGACTAAGCATTATGGAGATAATTGTGTGGGAGCAACTTATACCTATGGAACAAGTGAAACATTGAATGGTGGTTATGCCGCTCCAACAACTGATGCGAATGGTGGTTCTACTGGAGCTTCCTATGCCATTCAATCTGCCTGGGGTGCTTCTGTATATTATACACAACCAGTAACCTTACCAGCTGGTAATTATAAAATTAGTTATAAAGCATATAACGCCCATGATACTAATACAGATACTCAAAGTGTCGTAGGTTTTATCCCAGATTCAGGTACTGCAACAATGTCATCGTTAACAACTTTTGCTACAGGAACCTGGACTTCAGATGAAATACTATTTACCCTAACTGCCGAGACTACTGGTACTATTCAAATTGGAGTAAAGGATATTAAAGGTGGATCTGGATCTAACCCACGATTGTTTTTTGACAGTTTTGTATTAGAGGAAGTATCTGATACCTCCATTTCAACACTATCAGATATTACTGTTGGCGGTGCAAGTCTGATTCCAAGTTTTACTTCAGGTACTAAAAATTATGTGGTAAGCTCACCAAATGGAGCAACTTCTATAAATTTGAATGCTACTACTACCGCTTCGGGTGCAACATTTACTATTAATGGTGTTGCGGCAATCAATGGCGTTGATGCTTCAATTCCAATTTCCGGAGGCGTAGGAACCGCTACAATTGAAGTAACTTCAGAAGATGGTTTAAGTCAGGATACTTACACGGTTGAATTTAAAGAAGAATGTTTCACACAAACATTCCCTGGAGCTACTAACCTTTGGGCAGATCCAACTTTTAGTGATGTTTCTTTAGACGGTGCCAATTATGGTGGCTGGCTTAGTCATGGTATAAACACAAATATCAATAACAGTAAATGTGGTGCAACCAGTGGCTATACTGGTGACGCTTGTGGTGGATCACTTGACATTTTAAACATAAGTATTCAACCAAACACTACTTACAGAGTTATTGCTTATGTGTATTCGACTTCAGGAGTTTTTAATCTTGAATTTAGTGGTGACTGGGATCTAACAACAACAAAATATCCTACTACTCAAACAGGGGTATGGGAACTTATGGATTTTGAAGTAACTACAGGTGCTAATGCAGCTGCTACCGGTAATATTTACTTCAATGCCTGTGGTGGTCTAGATGGTACCGGAGGTTATATTGACAACCTTGAAGTCTATGAAGCTAGTACTTTGGCAGTAGATAATTTTGATGTCAGTACAGAATTTAGATACAGCCCAAATCCAACTCATGGCTATGTGATATTAAATTCTAAATATGATATTTCTGCAGTTAGTATCTATAGTATTACCGGACAACTCCAAAAGACTTACAAGAATGTTAGTCGTGATGCTCAACTCGATTTAAGCAGTCTTTCTCAAGGCTTATACTTTATGAGAGTTGAAATTAAAAACCAAATAAAAGTCATCAAGCTTATGGTCAAATAAATTTAAGTCCTAACAAACTGAAATGTAAAAAGCAGCCATAGTGGCTGCTTTTTTTTGATTTTATCCTACCGCATAAAGGAAAATAGATTGATTAACGCAGCTATGGAAATTAGATTGTGATTTGTTTTTTTAGATTGAAGTTTGTATATGGTTGGCTAGTTTGGGTTTTGTCGCATTTAATAAGGCTATATGCCGTATAGAAATCTAGAATCCCGCGTACTCCGTGGGATTCACTTTTTTTATGATTAAGTTAAAAAGAGAAGTGACCTAAAAACAAAAAAGCATTCCAATCTTCTATAAAGAAAAAGGAAAGCTTTCCATCGGTTTAACTACTTAAACCACTGATAGACTACTACATCTATCAGACAACACAACTTCTTTAAAGTGCAAAAAAAAGCCCTAATTTCTTAGAGCTTTTAGCAATTTGGCGGTCTGGACGGGACTCGAACCCGCGACCTTCGCCGTGACAGGGCGACATTCTAACCAACTGAACTACCAGACCGTTGCTTTATTGCGGTTGCAAATATACACGGCTTTTTTTATATCTCAAACGTTTTTTGCAATTTTTTAAATAATATTTTTATCAAGCAAATTTTTGTCTCTCTACCATGTAGGTTGTGAGGATGTTATTAAAGTTTTTATTAATATCTGCTTCCACATATTTAATCTTATATTGGGCACACTTTAACTTTAAGGTTTCAAAATAATTTTCAACGGCAGTATGATAATTATCTTTAATTGAATCGGCATATAAATTAATAAATTCTCCCGTTTCCACATCAACAAAACGTCTTGGTTTGTTATCAAAATCAAAAGTTAGTTCCTTTTGCTTGTCAAACACATGGAATAAAATAACTTCATGTTTATTATATTTTAAATGCCTAAGCGCTTCAAACAACTTATCTTGCTCAACAGTAGACTGAAACATATCGGTAAACAGAAATATCATGGAGCGTCTATGTATTTTTTCAGCTATTTCATGTAAATACTTATAGGTTTCTGTTTGTCGTTTTAATGGCTTTGAAAGCACCACTTCACTAAGTTGATGTAATAGCATTTGATGATGACGCTCACTTCCTTTTTCAGGTGCATAAAAATCATATAAATCACTATAAATACTTAAACCTATGGCATCTCGCTGCTTTTTTAAAATGTGCATCAAGGAGGCGGAAGCCAAAGCTGAAAATGCTATTTTATTTAAATTATCAATAGAAAAGTTAGTGACTGCTGGGTAGTGCATAGAACTACTATTATCTATGATGATATGACATCTTAAATTAGTCTCATCATCATACCTTTTGGTATATAACTTATCTGTTTTTGCAAATAACTTCCAGTCTATATGCCGTGTGGTTTCTCCTTGATTGTATATTTTATGTTCAGCAAATTCGGCTGAAAACCCATGAAACGGACTCTTATGCATACCGGCAATAAACCCTTCCACTACTTGTTTAGCGAGTAGCTCTAAATTTTTAAAACCTCCTGCTTTATTTAGCTCATTCTGTAAATTCATTGCCATGTGTCCCGTATTAGTTTTGCTCTATAAACGCCATCAGCGGCCTGTAACAATTTGTTTTTAAGCACCTCAGGAAAATTTGGATTGTCTTGCAAAAATCGCTCAAGTGTTTGATATGCAAAATCAGACGTATAGTTTCCTATAGTGGCACTAAGCCATGCTTTTGGAAAAAAGATGTCCCCTGTTTGTTGTATTTCCTCTACTAGATCTAAACACATTGTTAAGTGTTTTTTAGCAGACTCTTGCCGTAATGGATGATGTATATTATACAACGCAGAAGTGACCCAGCTTTCTTTTTCTCTGTTTTCTGCTTTTGATAAAGACACCATAAAATCATCTCTTTCCTTTACATTATTGGATAATGACGGCATTAAAAATACAAACCGTTTTTTACTATCGGGATTTGATATAGTCTCTAAAGTTTTTTGTAAAATACTATCAGCTTTTGGATGGTTATATATAGCCAGAGTACAGGCCAAACTTGTAAAATCGTCCTCATTTAAATTTAAATGATGTATTGTTAAAGATTTATTCCATATACGATACAGCGTTTCCTTAGCACTTTTAGAATAGGCAATATTTTTAAACAAATAGAACAGGCTCTTTTTAAAACTTGAAGACAAGTTATCATCTGCCAATCGTTCTTGTAATATGTTTTCAAGTCTTTTGTTTACCGTATTGCGTTGGTCTGATGATATGTATCTCCAAAAAATTGATGATACATACCCTGTAATTGTATTTAAAACAAGTTCCTCGTTTTCAGAAGAGACACCTCTTATTAGAGTTTCTAAAGCGTTTTTAGGCTGAATAGTTCCAGACAACACGTTTTCATACAGGTTGACATAGCTATAGCCTCTAGCAACATCGTCTTTTATTTTTGGTATGGCATTAAGACTTAAACTATCTAAAGGGAACACACCATACCCAAAAGCATCATAATTATATAGTATGGATTGCGGTTTTGGCCAACCAACCAAGGCATCAATCATTTGTTGTTGTTTATCTATGCTTATTGGAACTACTTTAACGCTATCATTATATATCAGGCCCATACTAAAACGTTGCGGCCAAATATTGGAGCTCCCGTCCTCGGCATGTTGGGTAATCTCAAAATTTTCAATGGTATTATTTTTGTAAGTTATCTTATCAGAAATAATGGGTCTTCCTGATTGATGTACCCAAACCTCACTCCATTTCTTTACATCTTGTGGTGTTTCGGCATCTAGCAAGGTTACTAAATCATTCCAATCTGCATTACTATTGGCAAACTTTTTTATGTACTTACGTAAACCCGTTTTAAAAGCTTCTTCGCCCAACAATGCCTCTAGTTGTCGCATCATGATGGGAGCTTTATCATAAATAATCCTGCCATAAAGGGTTCCTGCATTTTTTAAATTATCCAGGTTTTGCTTTATTGGTGTGTCTCCTTTTGTTCTGTCTTCGCTATAGGCACTTGAATAGTGCTCACTCATAAAATTTAAACTATGGTTGACCTCTGGAAATGCTGGCTTGGTAATTTTATCGGCTAAAAAATTAGCAAACACTTCTTTTAACCAAACATCATCAAACCAGTTCATGGTGACCAAATCACCAAACCACATGTGGGTTGTTTCGTGGGCAATTAATTTACACCGACTTAACATTTGGTTTTGCGTGGCATTTTCATCTAAAAACAACGATGACTCTCGATATTGAATAGCCCCAACATGTTCCATCCCACCATATTGAAATCCTGGGATAGCCGCAAAATCCAATTTTTGAAATGGAAATTTATAATCCGTATAATCTTCTAAGAACAAAACAGCATCATGGTGTAATTTGAAAATCTCATTGGTACTTGCTGCTATTTTGTCTTCGTCATTTTCCCGATAGAGCATATTCATTTTAAAGCTATCTATCTGTTTGCTTGTTTTTTTAAAAACACCTGCAATAAACGAAAACAGATAAGTACTCATCAAATCTGATTTTTTAAATTTATATCTGGTAAAATCGCCTTTATTTTCCTTTACATCCAACAAAGATCCGCATAACACCTCCCAATCCTTAGGTGCTGTTATATCCAAAACATAATGGGCTTTTATATTGGGCTGGTCAAAACACGGAAATAAAGTACTGGCCCTATCTGGTACCAAAAGGGTGTATAAATAATCGTCGTTTCTGTTAAGCGATAATTCTCCTGCATTAAATTTGATATTGATGAGATTCTCTCCAATTTTCAAATATTGAGAATCAATAATGATATGCTCTTGTTGATGATTGACAGGTATTGGTTTGTGATTGACAATAACTTTCTTAACATAGGTACTGTCCGCATTAAAATCCAAATACAATGGATGTTGCAAGTTGTTAATTTGTAGATTCAAATCCAATTGAGAAGTAATGGCCTCCTTTTTATTTTTAGGAATACTAAAGGACAGGTTATATACAACATTGGACACTTGTTGTTTCCTGTAATTTGCTAATTCCAAGGAAATTCCAGGACTCAATAAAGAGTTCTGCTCTTGCCTGGTACTACAAGCCATAACAAAAAACAAACTCAGTATAAATACAATAACCTTTACCATTTAATCATTTTAAATAATCAGGTGGGTTTAAAACTTAAAAGATAGTGAAACCCGTGCCTCTTTTTCGTTTTAATCAACGTGATTAAATAATCCCGTCAACAATACCATAAGCAACGGATTCCTCTGCCCCCATCCAATGATCTCGATTAAAGTCTTTCATTACTTTTTCAAAAGTTTGCCCACAATTATCGGCTAAAATTTGTGCGCTTAATTCTTTAGTTAATACGATTTCTTTAGCCGTAATCTCAATATCACTTGCTTGTCCCCGTGCACCTCCGCTTGGTTGATGAATCATAACTCGTGCGTGGGGTTGAATAAATCGTTTCCCTTTAGCTCCTGCTGACAAAATTATAGACCCCATAGAAGCCGCAAAGCCTGTACAAATAGTTGAAACCTGACTATTTAAAGATTTTATACAATCGTAAATAGCAAATCCAGAAGTTACATAACCACCTGGACTATTGATATACAAATGGATATCTTGAACAGCTAATGTGTCTAAATACATTAATCTATCAACAACATGCTTAGCAGATTTATCATCGACTTGTCCCCATAGAAACACTTTTCTTTGTTCAATTAATTTACTATCAATAGCATCTTGAACTTTTATTTTATCACTCATCTTTATTTAATTTTTATCTAAAATAAAAAAAAGGTTTACCATAATGGTAAACCTTTTAATTTTCTTTTTCAATATATTTTATAAAAGCGAATCAATAGCCTCTGTATAAGCGTTTTTAGGAGCTACACCTACTTGACGACCAACAACTTCACCGTTTTGAAAAACCAAAACTGTTGGAATGTTACGAACACCATATTTTGCAGCAAATTCCTGATTAGCATCAACATCTACTTTTCCTACCACAGCTTTTCCAGCGTATTCTTCACTTATTTCTTCTATGATTGGTCCAACCATTCTACATGGCCCGCACCAAGCAGCCCAAAAATCAACCATAACAGGTTTGTCACTTTTTAATACAGTTTCTTCAAACGATGCATCTGTTATTTCTAATGCCATAATATTTTATTTTAAATTGTGTTTTACTTCAAATTATTCCACAAAATTAGTCAAAAAAAAGACTAAACCTTACAGGTGGGCAATTTGTTTTACTTATACTTTTATTGTTTTGTACTATTATTACTTAAATATATTGTTTTTTTACGCTCAAAAAATTAATTAAGCTTATAAAAAACAGATTGATTTTCCAATTCCCACAGCAACTCTTGAGAGATAGCTACCTTTTGTTTTCTACTTGGCATGGTTAGCTTAATACTTTCATCATGATCATACACTACAAAATTAAGTATTTGATTTCCTGAATGCGTATGAAAAAGATCCTTTAAAGCTGTTATTTTATTAGTTTCAATATCCTTAATATTTAATTGAATGGATAATTTTTTTGCATAACTATCCATAACATCATGCAGTAATTGGAAGTTATTAAATTGTAAACGCGGATCACTTTTTTTACCCGTTTCTTTATTTACCCATCCTTCTCGAACCAGAGTTTTAACAAATACAAAGTTATTTTTCAATAAAAAATGTCTGAATTTTAAATACTCTTCGCCAAAAATTCTAAATTCAAAACTATCGGTGTAATCTTCAATAGTAAAAAGCGCCCATCCTTTACCTTGTTTACTCACACGATGCTGAACATCGGTAACAACACCTCCAAATACGAGTTCTCTATTTACATAGGTTTCTAAACTAGAAAAAAAGCTAACACTCGCATTGCAAAATGTATTCATTTCGATTTTAAAATCGTCTAATGGATGTCCTGATATATAAATACCAACAACCTCTCGTTCTTTAGATAACTTTTCCATAGTCCCCCATTCTTCACAAGGTGGCACTTCTGGTTCTGCAATTTGAACATCACTCGCATCTCCAAACAAACTTACCTGAGCAGAATTTTCGTTTTCTTGATGCTTTGCTCCATACTTAATGGCTTTCTCCAAAAAGGTAATCCCATCGCCATCATCATAGAAATACTGAGCTCTGTGAGTTTGTGTGAAACAATCAAACCCACCTGCCAACGCCAAATTTTCAAAAGCCTTTTTATTGGCTGCACGTAAATCTATACGCTTGGCTAAATCAAAAATTGATTTATAAAACCCGTCTTTTTTCCTGTTATCAACAATGGTCATTACTGCTCCATGGCCTACTCCTTTTATAGCTCCCATTCCAAAACGAACAGCATTATCTTTATTTACAGAAAATTTGTAAAACGATTCGTTTACATCAGGTCCCAAAACTTCAAGTTTCATGCGCTTGCATTCTTCCATAAAAAACGTCACCTGTTTAATGTCGTTCATATTATTAGACAACACAGCTGCCATATATTCTGCTGGATAGTGCGCTTTTAAATAAGCTGTTTGATACGCTATCCATGCATAACAGGTTGAATGCGATTTATTAAATGCGTAACTTGCAAAGGCTTCCCAGTCTTTCCAAACTTTTTCTAGAACTTTAGCATCATGTCCATTGGCACTTGCCTGTTCTATAAATTTTGGTTTCATTTTATCAAGCACCGCAATTTGTTTTTTACCCATGGCCTTACGCAAAACATCGGCTTCACCCTTTGTAAATCCAGCCAATTTTTGAGACAGCAACATCACCTGCTCTTGATATACCGTAATACCATACGTTTCCTTAAGGTATTCTTCCATAGCTGGCAAATCATACTCAATTTCCTCATCTCCATGTTTCCTTCTAACAAAACTCGGAATATATTCCATAGGTCCAGGGCGGTAAAGGGCATTCATGGCTATTAAATCTTCAAACACAGTAGGTTTTAAATCGCGAAGGTGTTTTTGCATTCCGGGAGATTCATATTGAAAAACTCCCACAGTTTCACCACGTTGGAATAACTCATAAGTTTTTTCATCATCTAATGGAAAACTATCTGGATCTAGTAAAATATCATGCTTTGCCTTAACTATTTTAACGGTATCCTTAATTAACGTTAGTGTTTTTAATCCCAAGAAATCCATCTTCAACAAACCTGCTGATTCCACAACTGAGTTGTCAAACTGAGTGACATATAAATCGGAATCTTTGGCTGTTGCTACTGGAACGAACTTGGTAATATCATCGGGTGTTATAATAACACCACAAGCATGGATTCCTGTATTTCTAACCGATCCTTCTAATGTTCTTGCAAGATTTACAGTTTCGGCTTCTAAATCCTCACCTTCAGAAATATTTAAAAGCTGATTTACTTTTTCTAAATCTTCAGACCGAAATTTACTGGCTAGTTCCTTTTCGCTTAAACCAAAAATCTTGTTTAGCTTAGACATGGTTGGAATTAACTTAGCAATTCTATCTGCGTCAAATAGTGGTAAATCTAATACACGAGCCGTATCTCGAATAGAGGATTTTGCAGCCATAGTACCATAAGTAATAATTTGTGCCACTTGATTACTGCCGTATTTTTTAATTACATAATCCATGACCCGACTTCTTCCCTCGTCATCAAAATCGATATCAATATCTGGCATGCTAATACGATCTGGATTTAAGAAACGCTCAAACAGTAAATCGTATTTAAGCGGATCAATATTGGTAATCCAAAGGCAGTATGCTACCACAGAACCGGCAGCCGACCCCCTCCCTGGACCAACAGATACATCCATTTTTCTTGCTTCCCGAATAAAATCTTCAACTATTAAGAAATACCCTGGATATCCTGTGTTTTCAATAACACTTAGTTCAAAATCAAGGCGATCTTTAACCTCGTCCGTAAGTTCTTCCCCGTACCGCTTTTTTGCTCCTTGATAGGTTAAATGACGTAAAAAGGCATTCTCTCCACGTTTACCCCCATCGGCTAAATCTTCTTCATTTTTAAATTCCTCAGGAATATTAAACGCTGGTAATAAAACGTCTCGAGCCAATTCATAAGCCTCAATCTTATCGACGACTTCCTGAATATTACTAATGGCATCTGGAACATCTTTAAACAGAGCCTTCATATCGTCAGAAGACTTAAAATAGTAATCTTGATTGGGTAACCCATAGCGATAACCCCGACCCCGACCAATTGGTGTTGCTTGTTTCTCACCATCTTTTACACACAACAAAATATCGTGGGCATTGGCATCCTCTTTTTTTCTGTAATAAGTGTTATTGGTAGCAACTAGTTTAATATTGTGCTTTTTAGCAAATTCAATTAATACTGTGTTTACTCTATTTTCATCTTCTTGTTTATGACGCATTAACTCAATATACAAGTCGTCACCAAATTGTTCTTTCCACCAAAGCAATGCTTCTTCTGCTTGATTTTCTCCAACATTTAAAACCTTGCTTGGTACTTCTCCATATAAATTTCCTGTTAAAACAATTAAGTCTTCTTTATATTGCTGGATGAGTTTTTTATCAATTCTGGGTAAATAATAAAACCCATCAACAAAAGCATGCGACGATAATTTTGCCAAATTATGATAGCCTTTTTTGTTTTTTGCCAACAGTACAATTTGGTAGCCATTATCTTTTCTACTCTTATCGGTATGATCCTCGCAAACAAAAAACTCACATCCTATAATAGGCTTAATTTCTTTATCAGTAACGTTTTCTCCACTTTCCTCAGCATCTTTTAATTTTGCTTTAACAGTTGCATTATGTTTTTTCACAGCATTTACAAAATGAAAGGCCCCCATCATATTTGCATGATCTGTTAAGGCAACAGCTGGCATACGATGTTCGGCGGCGGCAGATACAATATCAGCAACGCTCATCGTAGATTGCAATACTGAAAACTGTGAGTGATTATGAAGGTGAACAAAATCAACCTCAGCTAACTCCGAAATGTTTTGTTCAATTTCTTCGGTAGATATTTGATTGTCTTCAGCCCTCTTTAATAGTTCTCTAATTTTAGCACTTTCTTGTTTGAGGTTGATATGCTTTAACCCTATTAACTGAATCTCTTTAGGGTTTATCTCTTTAAAATTTTGAAAATACTCTGGTGAAACATCAAGTTGTTCTTTCGTGTACTCTTCTAAACGTACCAGTTCAAAAAAGCAACGTGTAGTAGCCTCCACATCGGCAGTAGCATTATGCGCTTCAGCAAAAGGTACTTTAAACAAAAATTCGTGTAACTCGGTTAGTGTAGGTAATTTAAATTTACCATAACGCCCACCAGGAATCTGGCATAAACTGGCCGTATGTTCTGTACAGGTATCTAAAACGGGTAATTCTTGTAAAGGATTTGCAATATCTTCGCGAACAAATTCGGCACCCATAATATTAAGGTCGAACTTTACATTTTGACCTACTACAAACTTTGTTTTACTAAGTGCTTTATTAAATTTTTCTAAAACCTCTACCAAAGGAATTCCTTGTTCTTGAGCTAGCTCAGTAGAAATTCCGTGGATTTTTTCGGCATCATAAGGAATATTAAAGCCATCAGGTTGCACTAAATAATCTTGATGCTCGATACAGTTACCCATAGCATCATGTAATTGCCATGCAATTTGAATACATCTAGGCCAATTATCAACATCTGTAATGGGTGCATCCCAACGCTTAGGCAATCCTGTAGTTTCAGTATCAAATATTAAGTACATAGAGTGTTTTATCAAAAATTCGAACGTTAAAATTAAGAATAATTACGTTTTAAAACAGGCAATTTTATAAGCACTTATAAACAAAAAAATAAATTATATAGTATTCGATTTCTTTTTAAAAAGATTAAGACCACATGACAAAAATCATATTTTGAGTAACATTTGTTACATACTTTTACATCAAGATTTTAAATAGAAAAATATCAAATACAGTTATTATGAAAAATTTTAAACTAATACTAAACTTGACTATTGTTGTGGCGAGTTTTATGTTTTTCCAATGTACCAGCGAATATACTCCTATTGCAGGACCAGCTGGTGTAGATGGAGTCAACGGTGTTGACGGCGTTGACGGTGCAGACACTTCTGCTGAAGCCTGTATAGCCTGTCATTCAAATAGCCATAGAGATCCAATCTATGCTGCCTACAATCTATCTGTTCATGGCACTGAAAATATGATGTATACGGGGCAAACTGTTTCTGAATACACTAATAGAACAGGTTGTGTTCAATGTCACACCAGTAATGGATTTATTGATTATACCGAATATGGCTTTACAGCTGAAGGCGAACCAGCTTACCAAGGAAAACAAACCATTACGTGTACTACCTGCCACTCTAGCCACCGATCATTTGATTTTGAAAACGATGGTAATGATTTTGCTCTTAGAACACTAGATCCTGTAGCCTTAGTTATTGATCCAACAATTACTGTTGATATGACAAATGATAGTGATCCAATTGGCGCAAGTAATTTATGTGTTAGCTGCCATCAACCTAGAACAGCATACCCTACACCAGATGTAGATGGAAATTTTGCTGTTACTAGTTCTCACTGGGGACCTCATCATGGACCACAAAGTACTCTACTTAAAGGCTTAGGTGGTGCCTTACTAGCTGGAACTACAGATTATCCAGGTGTTGGTACTGCAGGTCATGCTGAAGGAGCTTCTTGTGTTTCTTGCCATATGGGAGAACCAACAACATCTGAAAATGGGGGCCATACTTGGAACCCAACACCTAATGCTTGTTTAACTTGCCATGAAAATGGCGCTCCAACTGAAGTTGCAGGATTACAAGAAGACATGGATACATTGTTATCATTATTGGAAACTGAAGGTATTCTTACTGCAGAAGGTGAGCCAGTTCAAGGAACATATAATATAAAAGTTGCGCAAGCTGCCTTTAACTACCTTTTCCTTCAAGAGGATAAAAGTAAAGGTATTCACAACCCAAAATATGCTAAAGCATTAATTAAAAACTCTATTGAGAATTTACAACCTTAATAACAGACTTTAAAAGCACAGAAGAAATTCTCCTGTGCTTTTAAAAATCAACTCTATTGAAATCGCTTATAAAAGCTAACATAAATTTCTACTAGAAATTAAAGTTAAAAGTTCAAAATTAAAATAAAATGAAATGAAAAAACTATTAAAAATAGTTCTCGTTAGCAGTATAACTTTGTTGTTTTTTTCATGTTATTATGATGAATTTCCTGAAAAAGTTGCAGTAGAAATACCAACAGACCAAGTTATATCATTTAGTAGCGACATTACACCAATATTTGTATCATATAATTGCACACAATGTCATAACGCTTCTGGACAAAATCCAAATTTAACAGCTGGAGGCGAGTATGCCGCTTTAGTGCCAGCATATGTTAATGCTGGAAATGCAAGCGGTAGTAAATTTTACACTATGTTAGCAATTAATGACCATAGAAACGTAGATGCAGAGTCTTTGGCACTGATAAAAAAGTGGATAGATGATGGCGCGGAGAACAACTAATTTAAAGACGTTACAAATGAAAAATTATAAAATATTACTATTTACTTTCTTAATTGTTCCGCTTTTAAGTTTTTCACAGAAAAAAGCAAAAGATTCAATTGTAGAAAAACCTGAACGTCCTGCGTTTGAAAGTTCAAGCATTATCGATAACCAAACAAATGTGCTATTTAACAAAAACACTTTGGAAGTGGTTATGCAACATCGATTTGGTTTAATGGATGAAGAGAACTCACTATTAGGAATTTATGGCGCCAATTCAAATATTAGAATAGGGTTATCTTATTCCATACTAGATTGGGTAACTGTTGGCTACGGCATTACTAAAAAAAATAGAGTAAGCGATTTTAACTTAAAAGCTGGAATTTTACGACAAACAAGATCTGGAAGCACACCGTTTAGTCTTACCTATTATGGTAATATCGCTATTGATGGTCGCTCTGGCAGTGCAAATGATGGTGTATTTTTAACAAGACAAGACAGATACTCATACTTTCATCAATTAATATTAGCCCGTAGATTTAGCCCTAAATTTTCAATGCAAATTGCACCAAGTTTATCTCATTATAATGCAGTAGACTATGGATACGAAAATGACAGAATCTCGGTTGCCTTAGGTGGTCGTTTAAAAATAAGCCCACAGACATCCATTTTATTTGATTATAGTCAACCTATAACAAGTTTAGAGGATGATCCTGATACTGGTCTTAGTTATAACAACCCAGGAATTAGTTTAGGAGTAGAGTTTTCAACATCAGCTCACGCATTCCAAATATTTATTACAAACTTCAACGGTATTGTTCCACAACAAAATTATATGAAAAATACCAATGATTTCTTTGATAAAGGAATGTTAATTGGATTTAACATAACAAGAGTTTATAATTTTTAGAAAAAAACTGGATTTACACAACAGAGTAACATTCATATATTTTATGTATGTTACTCTGTTTTTATTTAAAAACTACCCAAACCGTAAAGCCTGAATAAATTATTTTTTATTTGCAAGCAATCATAAACTCTTAAACAAACATTCATTTAATCTTTAAACAATTGGCACTAAAATTGCTGCTATAAAAACAAAATATCCTATTTGTTCCTTTTATAATATTTAGTTATATTGAGGGGTATAGATTATTTTTATATAAATCAAACTTAAAAACCATGAAAACAATTAAAATTTTTACAATCGTAGGAATATTTTCATTTATATCCTTTTCCTTCACAACGATTATGCAAGACAAGTGGATAGTTCCTGCTAAATACGAGAACATGAAAAACCCAACAAATCCTAAAGAAGATTTGGCAATTGGTAAATCTTTGTATAACAAACACTGCAAATCTTGCCACGGTAAAGAAGGTTACGGAGACGGTACAAAAGCAGATGGTTTAAAAGGCGATTTAGGAGATTTTTCGACAGCAGAATTTCAAAGTCAATCTGATGGTGCTTTATATTACAAAACCACCATTGGTAGAGATGATATGCCTGAGTTTACAAAAAAAATACCAGATGATGAAGACAGATGGCTTATTGTAAATTACATGAGAACATTGCAAGAATAAAGCTTAAAACTTACATTAATAAAGAAAAACCGAACAACAATTTGTTCGGTTTTTTGCTTTTAACCAATGTCCAAATTCCTTCAAAACTTAATTATGTAACACTTGTTACAAAACATGATATTAATCATATGATTTTAGAACACCATCCTCTAATTTTGAGGATGTATAATAACATATTAACTTATATGTTTCTCTAATATTATGGCAAATAAAAAAACAGAAAATGGCAGTGAAAACAGACGTAATTTTTTACGCCTTGGTCTCATGTCTAGCGTTAGTGCTGTTGCTGGAGCTTCATTAATATCAAACTTAGCAACAGGCGAAGAAAAAAAAGCATCGGGTGAAAAAGTTAGGGTTCTAACTCCAGATGGGAAAATGGTAGAAGTTGATGCCGAAAGTATCAATAACTATCCCGAAGCTGTCATTACACCTGAAGAATCAAGAAAAGGAATTCCTGACAAAAAATTTGTTATGGTCATTGACTTGTCTAAATGTAAAAATGCGAGAAAATGTGTTGAAGGCTGTCAAAAAGCCCATAAACTTGATGATCACCAGGAATTTATGAAAGTTCAACTTATGCAAAACAATGAAGAAGGCTCTCCTTATTGGTTACCAAAACCTTGTTTTCATTGTGACGAACCTCCTTGCGTAACCGTTTGCCCAACTGGAGCTACTTTTAAACGTGATGATGGTATCGTTTTAATTGATAATGAACGTTGTATAGGATGTAAATTCTGTATTACAAGTTGCCCATATTCTGCACGTACCTTTAATTGGGGACATAAAGATAAATTTGACGATAAGTCTCAACCATATTCTCCAGAAACTCAAGTTCCAGCAGCAGAAGGAACTGTTATGAAATGTGATTTCTGTCCAGATATGTTACGACAAGGAAAATTACCTTATTGTGCATCATCATGCCCTATGGGTGTTATTTATTTTGGTGATAAAAACGAAGATATTGTTACCAACGGAACAGAAACCGTTAGTTTCTCTCAACTCATTAAAGACAGAGGAGGTTACCGACACTTAGAACATTTAGGCACCAAACCTAACGTGTACTATTTACCAGCTGTTAACAGACAATTCCCTGTAGAGCGTGGATTTGATGTTGATGAAGAGATTTTAGATCGTTATAAAGACGTTCCTATAGTTAAGGAATTTAAAGAACAAGGAAAACTCTAATTTAAAAGCCTAAATTATGGATGTCGTTAAAAGAAAAAAAGAATTAGTACAAGAGTTTTCTCCAATGTTGGAGAAATCAACTAAAATGTCTAAAATTTGGATTGCTTTTTTAGTAGGTGTTATTTTAGTAGGACTTGTAGCATTTATAATTCAAGTTGTTAAAGGACATATTGTTACAGGAATGAGAGATAATGTGGTGTGGGGTATTTACATCATTAATTTTATATTTTTTGTCTGCCTTAGTTATTCTGGAGCTTTCATTTCGGGTATTTTACACTTTTTTAAAACACCTTGGAAAAATTCAGTATCTAGAATAGTAGAAATTATAACGGTACTATCATTAATCATTGGACCCATATTTATTTTGTTATGTATTGGTAGGTTAGACCGATTGTATTATTTGTTTTTATATCCTAGAATTCAATCGCCTATTACTTGGGACATCATAGCTATTATGACTGATTTATTGGGTTGCTTTATCTACTTATACCTCACATTTATACCAGATTTTGCCATGTTGAGAGACAATAGTGAAAATGCTCCAAAATGGCGACAAAAACTATATAAAACATTGGCTATTAAATATTACGATACACCAACGCAACGAGAAACATTACATAAAATTACCAGAACCATGTCTGTCATGGTTATCGCACTAGCAATTGTTGCTTATTCGGTTTTAGCATGGATATTTAGTTTAACGTTACAACCAGGATGGAACAGCTCCATTTTTGCACCATACTTTATTATTGCTGGTCTATATTCGGGAGTAAGCGTTATCATTATAGCGATGTATTTAATTCGTAAATTTTATCATTTAGATCATTATATTAGAAAAATTCACTTCATGGCAGCCGGTGTTATCCTTTTAATCATTTCAATATTATTTGGATATTTCACATTCAGTGAATATTTTTCAAGATGGTTTAGCCATAAAATTCAGGATGTAAAACTCTTAGACACCCTTTTTAATAGATATTTTTGGAACTTCATCTTTGCCAATTATATTGGTGTTTTAGTTCCTGTAGTTATTCTTTTCTTTAAAAAGTTTAGAACAATAAAATCAGTAACATTCGCTGCTGTTATAGCTATTTTAGGTTTGTATATGAATAGGTACCTTATTGTGGTTCCTACTTTAGAAAGCCCTTATATGCCAATTCAAGATACAAGACCAGAATATATACATTACACGGCTACTTGGATAGAATGGGCATTAAGTTTTGCCGGTATAGCAGCCTTTATATTGTTCTTTATTTTAATTATGAGACTGGTTCCAATCATTCCAATGTCTGGAATTATAGATCATGAAAGAGAGCAAAAAAGAAAACCTCATCTATCAAATAATCATTAAAAATTATGAGAACTAAAATATATCCATATGTATTAATTTTTGTTGCTCTAGCTTTTTTAATTAATACCAAAAGTTTTGCTCAAGAAGTCAATTTAAAAAACTACAGAATTCGTTTTGGTTTAAGCACAACAAAACAAGCTGATAATTCACGCTTATTAGAAGTTAGTTTTATTGCTGCCAATAAAAAAGACCGAAAAGACAGAGTGCCCATTTATGGTGCCGATATTAACTTTTATAATGTTACCGAAGATGAAGATGTTCTTTTAGGTACTGCAAAAACAGATAAAGAAGGAACTGCTCAATTAATAGTTCCTGCAAAACAAACCTATACAGCTAATGCCGAAGGCTACATAAACTTAAAAGCTGCTTTTGACGGTACTGATGCTTTAGACCCTGAAGAAGATGAACTTGCCATAAAAGATGTCTTTCTTGAATTAAACTTAAAAGAAATAGATAGCGTTAAAACGGTCATTTTAAACGCCTACACGCTTGATAGTTTACAAACCAAAATCCCAATCGACGAAACCGAAATAGTGTTTTCTATTGGCGGTATGATATCCAAAATGCCTATAAAAAGAGAATTTGTCTCTGATGGTGCTTTTGAATTTGAGTTTCCAGAACATATCTCAGGAGACAAAAATGGGAATGTTGACGTTTTTGCTTCTATTATAGACAATGATGACTATGGCAACGTTATTCAGAAAAAAAATATTGATTGGGGAATCAATAAACACATCACTCATGAAACAAATAAATTATGGTCAGAAGTTGCTCCTATTTGGATGTATGTTGTCCTATCTATTTTGTTAATTGGTGTTTGGGCTAACTATGCCTATAGTATTAAGAATTTATTTAATATTAAAAAAGAAGGAAAAAAATTAGAATTAGAATCACAAAATGAAAATTAAATCGAACATGAAAACAGTAAAATTATTAATGGTTATTGGAGTTATAAGTGTAGGACTTTTAGCTTTCACAAAAGTAGAACAAGACAAATGGGTAGTTCCAGCAAAGTATGAGAACATGAAAAACCCAACAAATCCTAAAGAAGATTTGGCAATTGGCAAATCTTTGTATAACAAACACTGCAAATCTTGCCACGGTAAAGAAGGCTACGGAGACGGTACAAAAGCAGATGGTTTAAAAGGCGATTTAGGAGATTTTTCGACAGCAGAATTTCAAAGTCAATCTGATGGTGCTTTATATTACAAAACTACCATTGGTAGAGATGATATGCCTGAGTTTTCAAAAAAAATACCAGATGATGAAGACAGATGGCTTATTGTAAATTACATGAGAACATTAGAAGAATAAGTATCTAATCATACTTTAATTAACAAGCCGAGCAAAAATTTGTTCGGCTTTGTTTTACACCATATTTAGAAGCTTTTTTATTATTGTTTTTGTAACATATGTTACACAATATGATAAATGTCATTATCTATGTAATGTCCTCTTACTATCTTTGAAGTTAAGTAATAAATCTGTATTAAACTTTTGAAGATTTTATAGTTAAACTATTTATGGAAAAATCACTACGCTATATAAGTATTTCACATAAAACAGCAACTACTGTTCAAAGAGAAAGTTATCATATTTCTGAAGAAGAAAAAGAACATTTTACGCATGTTATTAGCAATCTTTTTACTGATGTATCTGGCTTATTTATTTTAGCTACTTGTAATAGAACAGAGCTTTATTTTGAATCTATTGACACTTCAGCAAATACAATTCTCGATTTTTTTATAAAGAATAAATCAAAGGAAAATTTAGCATCAGAAAAGGCTTTGTTCCGTTATAGCAACGACACTTCAAAGACAATTAAACACCTTCTACAAGTTTCTTCTGGTTTAGAATCTTTAGTTTTTGGTGATGCAGAAATAATTCATCAAATAAAAAAAGCACATCAATTTTCAATGAGTCATAAATTACAAGGTTCTTTATTAGAACGTGCTTTACAAGCCGTATTTAAAACGCATAAACGCATAAGCAACGAGACTGATTTTAGAGACGGAACAACTTCGGTAGCCTACAAATCCTTAAAAGTAATTAGACAATCATTCGATAAGGTTTCTGTTAAGTCAAAAAAAATATTATTTGTTGGCGCTGGTGATATTGTAAAACAATTATTTAAATACAATTCTAAATTCAATTTCAACAACATATACATTAGTAACCGAAGTGAAGAAAAAGCCATTGCCTTGGCTCAAATCAATCAATGCAAAACTTATCCATGGGCTAATGTGCTCACCAATAATTTTAATGATTTTGATGTTATTATTAGTGCTGCAAGTAATTGCCCTAATTTAATTAAAGAAGTTCCCGCTTCAGATAAAAAAACATTACTGATAGATTTAGCGGTTCCTTGTAATATTGATAAAAAACTAGCAGACAAAAACAATATTATTTTTCATGATTTAGATTCAATTTCAGTCGAGCTTGAAGAAACAAAAGAACACAGACTAGCTGCAACAGATGACGTTGCTTGCATTATTAATGATGAGATAGAGTCTTACAACAAATGGTTGGAAGGAGCGCCTTTAAGAGCTCTTTTAGCAGATTTAAAAATAAAGGTAAACAATAAAGTTAAAACTCATTTTGAGTCAACTGAAGTAAACCATAACATAAAAGAAGTCACCAATCAAATTATGAAAAAATTGATGGCAAAAAGTAAAACAACAATTTCTGGAGATAGTATAGATATCCTAATTTCAAATGAAATTTCTACTTTAGATATTTAAAAAATTCTCCCAAAGAATTTTCAATTAAATAGTTTAAAATTCATAATTTTAAAGTCTTAAAAAGAACTTCAAATGAATTTTAAACTATTTTTTTTATGCCTTATGGCAAGTTTATTTAATTGCAAAGCACAAAACACACCTTTATATATCGGCACATATACTAACGGGGAAAGTAAAGGTATTTATAATCTTGAGTTTAATACAGAAACAGGTGCTCTGAGTAATTTAGAATTAGCTGTAGCAACCGAAAACCCTTCATTTATAACCTATTCACCTAATAAAAAGTATGTATATGCCGTTAACGAAGGAGACGGCGGTTCTGTTTCGTCTTTTTTAGTTAAAAAAAACAGATCACTCCAATTTTTAAACTCGGTTCCGAGTAATGGTGGTGCCCCTTGTTATATTGCTACCAATAAAAAAGGAGACAAAGCGGTTGTTGCCAACTATCTAGGTGGTAATATTTCTATTTACAACATTAATAATAACGGAACACTTAGTACAGCTTTGCAAATCTTTGATTACAAAACTTCAAACAAAGAATCTCACGCCCACTCTGCTCAGTTTTTTAACGACAACTTGTTTGTTGCAGATTTAGGTGTTAATGCAGTCTACCAGTATAAATTAAACACAGATAGCGACGCATACAAATTAGTATCGCCTGCGATTGTAGACATTCCGGAAAAATCAGGTCCTAGACATTTTGCAATTACTAAAAACGGAGATTTTATATACATTATTAACGAACTTGGTAACTCGATAATAGCAGTAAAACAAACAAATGACTCTTTCAAACTAATAGGCAACTATTCAACTTTAGACGATTCATATAAAGGAGCTAGCGCTTGTGCCGACATCCATTTATCTAAAGATGAAAAATATTTGTATGGTTCTAACAGAGGAGAAAATTCTATTGCTGTTTTTAAACGTAATACCGCTGATGGAACTATAAAAAAAATACAAAACATCTCTGTTCATGGCGATTGGCCAAGAAATTTCACCCTAGATCCAACTGGAAAATTCCTTTTAGTTGCCAATAAAAAAAGTAATAATATTTCTGTTTTTAAAATTGATGCAGAAACCGGAAAACTGTCATTTTTACATTCAATAAAGGCACCTTCTCCCGTTTGTTTATTGTTTTAGAAAAAATTGCTTAAAACCAATTTAATTCTCTGTAAAATAATCTCTTGTAAATTAAAAAAATGTAGTATCTTTGCGCTCTCATTAATAACCGGGGTCGAGAACCCCAAATAATTAATTATTATGCCAGTTAAAATTAGATTACAAAGACACGGTAAAAAAGGGAAACCTTACTATTGGATTGTTGCAGCCGATGCACGTTCAAAAAGAGATGGTAAATACTTAGAAAAATTAGGTGCTTACAATCCAAACACAAATCCAGCAACTATTGAATTAAATGTTGATGGTGCAGTAACATGGTTACAAAACGGTGCTCAACCAACAGATACTGCAAGAGCTATTTTATCTTACAAAGGAGCTTTACTTAAAAATCACCTAGTAGGTGGTGTTAGAAAAGGAGCTTTAACTGAAGAGCAAGCAGAAGCAAAATTTAATGCTTGGTTAGAAGAAAAAGGATCAAAAGTTGTTGCTAAAGTTGATAATTTAGCAAAAGCACAAGCAGAAGCAAAAGCCAAAGCATTAGAAGCTGAAAAAGCTGTTAATGAAGCAAGAGCTGCCGCTGCTGTAGTTGAAGAAGAAACAGAAGCTGCAACTGACGAAACTGCCGAAGACGTTGTTGAAGACACTACTGAAACTGTAGCTGAAGAGACTCCTGAAGCAAAAGAAGAATAAAAATATTATTTTTTTATACTTTTAAACTCCGATAACAATTATCGGAGTTTTTTATACCCATAAGTGTCACATAGTGTGTAGTTCTGGTGTAATTAACTTGGGGTTTAATAGTTTTAAACTGCACTCAAACAGATAGATTTGTTATGAAAATTGAAGATTGCTTTTATCTAGGTAAAATTGTTAGAAAATATAGTTTTAATGGGGAATTACTCATTAAGTTGGATACAGACGAACCAGAACTTTACGAAAATCTAGAGGCCGTTTTTCTTGATTACAAAAATACCTTTATCCCTTTTTTTATTGAAAGTTCTCAATTACATAAATCTAATTTACTACGTGTACAGTTTGAAGACGTTACTACTGAAGCGGATGCAGATACATTATTAAAAAGCGATGTGTATTTACCTCTGGAATTTTTACCAAAACTTGAAGGGAATAAATTCTACTTCCATGAAGTTATTGGTTTTACTATTGAAGATAAAAACTATGGCCTAGTTGGAACTATAACAGGAGTTAATGACACTACTGCCCAAGCCTTATTTGAAATAGAAAAAGATGGTAAAGAAATTTTAATTCCTGTTAATGATGAATTTATTGTAACGGTTAACAGAAAGAAAAAAACCATTATAGTAAATACACCAGAAGGGTTGATTGATTTGTACTTATAATTTAAACCAAGGTTGCCTTTCTAGTTGTTAACGAGTTTAAGGACATTTGAATACTATCTCTTTGTTTTACCAATAATTTACAAAGTGACAATGATAAGTTTCTCTCTTGCAAAAGCTTATTGTAAGCTGCAATATTTAGTCTTTTTATCTTGCTAATTTCATTCAATAGCTCAAACTCATTATCTGTATCAAGCAATTCTTTAAACTTCATCCAACCTTTATAATACCTATCACTTAAATCATTTAATTCTTTTGGGCTGCCCCCAAGTTTAATCACTTCTCTTTTTAAGGCCCTCCCAAATTCATTTCTTTCAAAATTTCTTTCCCTAAAAAATGTCATTAAATCTTCATCATTTACAATATCATGAGCTTCAAGATAAATTATTTCAACCTCATGATTCATAATTAATAACTCGTTTAACTGCCTAAAAATTTTTTCCAAATGTGTCATGTTTTATGTTTTAGTTTATCGCTTTGAATATTATTTACGTATAAATAACTCAAATAGGACTTCAAATAGTATTATTTTTAACATAGTTTTATAAAAATTATGAGTTTTTAACTATATCATCAAAAACTAGACCAAGCAATGTCTAACAAACCATTTATTTTTAAACAATTTACCGTAAACCAAGACCGTTGTGCCATGAAAATTGGCACAGATTCTGTTTTACTTGGATCTTGGGTTTCATTAGAAAAAAATCCATTTTCAATACTAGATATTGGAGCTGGCACGGGTATTATTTCGCTTATGCTAGCACAACGTAGCTATGCAGAACTTATAGATGCCATTGAAATTGACGATGATGCCTATGAACAGTGTGTTGACAATTTTGAAAATGCTCCTTGGAGTGATAGGTTGTTTTGTTATCACGCATCTTTAGAAGAATTTGTTGATGAAATTGAAGACAAATACGACCTTATAGTATCCAATCCCCCATTCTATTCCGAAGATTATAAAACCGATAATAACCAACGTGACATGGCGCGTTTTTCTGATGCATTACCATTTAGTCACTTACTTGAAAGCGTATCTCAATTACTTTCTCAAGATGGTATTTTTTCAGTCATTATTCCTTTTAAAGAAGAAGCACACTTTGTGTCTTTGGCGTCAACCTTTAATTTATTTCCTAACAGAATTCTTCATGTAAAAGGCAATGAAACTTCTGAAAACAAACGAAGTCTTTTAGAGTTTTCATTCCGCGAAAGCGCTACAAAAACAGAGAAACTCATTATTGAAATTTCAAGACATCAATATACTCAGGACTACATAAATCTTACCAAAGATTTTTATTTAAAGATGTAACTATTTTTCTCTTTTGTTGTAAAGCATCAGAAGATAAAAACGGAATTCCCGCGAGCAATAAGAGATCAAGGTGTACATTATTTTCATTGTTTACTTGCTAAATTTTTAAACCGATAACACCGAAATTATTTCTTTAATCAGTAACACAAAAATCATTTACTTTAGTTAAATTTGATATCTATTACATTTTTAACAATAAAAGATTGTATAATTTTAGAATTATGCATTTAAAATATAACAAAATAGCATGAAACCAGATTTATTTGAAGCACCAGATTATTATAATTTAGATGAACTCTTAACGGAAGAACATAAATTAGTTCGTGATGCAGCCCGCGAATGGGTAAAACGCGAAGTTTCTCCTATTATTGAAGATTACGCCCAAAAAGCAGAGTTTCCAACTCAAATAATAAAAGGTTTAGCAGATATTGGTGCTTTTGGACCTTACATTCCTATGGAGTATGGTGGTGCTGGTTTAGATCAGATGTCATATGGTTTGATTATGCAAGAAATTGAACGTGGCGATTCGGGTGTTAGAAGTACCGCTTCTGTACAATCATCATTAGTAATGTATCCTATTTGGAAATATGGTAACGAAGAGCAACGTCAAAAATATCTACCAAAGTTAGCAAGTGGAGAATGGATGGGATGTTTTGGATTAACCGAACCAGACCATGGAAGTAATCCTGGTGGCATGACTACCAACTTTAAAGATAAAGGCGATCATTATTTATTGAATGGTGCTAAAATGTGGATTTCTAATGCACCTTTTGCGCAAGTAGCTGTTGTTTGGGCTAAAGACGAAACTGGTCGGATTCATGGGTTGATTGTTGAACGTGGTATGGTAGGATTTTCAACACCTGAAACACATAATAAATGGTCGTTGCGCGCCAGTGCAACCGGCGAGCTTATTTTTGATAATGTTAAAGTTCCTAAAGAGAATTTATTACCTAATAAATCTGGTTTAGGCGCACCTCTTGGCTGCTTAGATTCTGCAAGATATGGTATAGCTTGGGGAGCTATTGGAGCTGCCATGGATTGTTATGATACCGCCTTAAGATATAGTAAAGAACGTATGCAATTTGGCAAACCTATCGGGCAATTCCAACTACAACAAAAAAAACTAGCCGAAATGATTACTGAAATTACAAAAGCCCAATTATTAACTTGGCGTTTAGGAACTTTGCGTAACGAAAACAAAGCAACTTCGGCTCAAATATCCATGGCTAAACGTAATAATGTTGATATGGCTATTAACATAGCACGTGAAGCCAGACAAATGTTAGGAGGCATGGGTATTACTGGAGAATATAGCATTATGCGCCATTCTATGAATTTGGAAAGCGTCATTACCTACGAAGGTACACACGATATTCATTTACTTATTACAGGTTTAGATATTACAGGCTTAAATGCTTTTAAATAAATTTTAATACTATTTTAATTAAAATGCTTCTTTAGTTAAAGAAGCATTTTTTTTGCAATCAACTCAACAATAGATTCATCGAATTTAAAAAAAGCGTTTCTAATTGAAACACTTTTTGTTTACATTTACTTTATGCTTACATCAAAAAAACGGTTAGACAAAGCGTATAAAAACGCCAAGATTATCGAATTTGATAATACTTCAAAATTTATTTTGTTTAGTGACTGTCATAGAGGAGACAATAGTTTTGCCGATGACTTTGCCAATAACCGCAATATTTACTTCCATGCTTTAAAACATTATTACAACAATGGTTTTATTTATTGTGAAATTGGTGATGGCGATGAATTATGGGAAAACCTGTCATTTAAATCAGTTTTTGAGGCTCATAAAAATGTGTATCTACTCATGAAGCAATTTTATATAAAACATAGGTTACACACTATTTGGGGAAATCATGATATGGTATACAAAAGCCCTAATTATGTTAAAAAATATCTTTCAACCTATTTTGATGTAAAAACAGGAGAAGATGTCGAGTTGTTTAAAGGTATTGAATACCATGAAGGCATTATTTTAAAACATACACAAACAAATCAAGAGCTATTTTTAACCCATGGACATCAAGCAGATTGGTGGAATTATCTGTTTTGGAAATGGAGTCGATTTATGGTTAGAATTCTTTGGAAACCTTTAAATGTTATGGGTATTGCAGATCCAACAAGTCCTGCTAAAAATTACAAAGAACTCATTAAGGTTGAGCGTAAAATCAAAAAATGGATTACTGATAACAACAATTTAATAACTATTGTAGGTCATACCCATCGACCTCGTTTTTCCGAACCTGGAGATATTGCCTTTTTTAACGATGGTAGTTGTGTACATCCACGCAGCATAACTGGTATTGAAATTGAAAATGGCGAAATTTCACTGATTAAGTGGCACGTTGATACTACAGATAATGGATTTCTTCAAATAGTCAGAAATGTACTTGAGGGGCCTCAGAAAATTATTGATTATAAAACTAATTAAGGTTAAGAAATCCCTTCAATTTCCAGCAAAATATTCGACAACTTTTAATAAATCAGGTAATCGATTACATTTTTACGTTTTTATTTCTAAACTACAACGATTTCGTCGATAAGTTCAAACTATAATTAATTCCAACCTGACATAAATCATATAATCCCATATATTCATATAGTACCTTAGCTTTTGTATATAATTTTACCTTAAAAGGTTATGGGTTCTCAAGTATCTCAAAAAAACACATTTGTTCATTCTGGTGTTATTTCTAAAATAACTCGAGATACAGTTATTGTCTCTTTAGAACAAAATGTTCATTGTGAATCTTGTCGGGCAAAATCAGCCTGTGGTATATCAGAATCTAACACTAAAGATATTGAAATCTTAAACCCAAATGATTCTTTTAGTATTAACGAGCATGTAAAGGTTGTTTTAAAAAAAGCTTTAGGTTTAAAAGCTGTGTTTTGGGCTTATGTCTTTCCGTTTATACTCATGTTTTCTACGCTGTTAATAGCATCAATATTTTTAAAAGAATGGATGGCAGGAGTATTATCTCTTAGTATACTATTGCCATATTATATGGTGCTTTATTTTTTAAAAAATACACTTAAAAGTGCCTTTAAAATATCCATATTAAAAACATAAATTGGTATGTCAGAATCTGTTTTATATAGTGTTTTCTTATTAGTCTCTTTAGGGGCAATTGCCGCCATTGTGCTGTATGTTGTTTCTAAAAAATTCTATGTTTATGAAGATCCTTTAATCGCTGAAATTGAAGATTTATTACCGGCTGCAAACTGTGCTGGTTGTGGCTCTCCTGGTTGTAAATCTTTTGCAGAAAAATTAGTTACTACCGAAGATATTTCAAGCCTTTTTTGTCCTGTTGGCGGTAACGATGTCATGAAACTTGTTGCTGAAGTTTTAGGTAAAGAAGTTACAGAAAAAGACCCAACACTTGCAGTTGTTCGCTGCCAAGGAGGTTGTGATGTAAGACCCAAAACAACCGAATATCAAGGTCCAAGATCGTGTGCCATTTCCTCTATGATTTATAGTGGAGAAACCGATTGCCAATATGGTTGTTTAGGTGATGGAGATTGCGTAGCTGTATGTAAGTTTGATGCCATGTATATGGATGAAGCAACTGGATTGCCCGTTATAATCTCAGACAAATGCACCTCTTGTGGTGCTTGTGTAGAAGCTTGTCCAAGAGATATTATAGAAATGCGACCTAAAAACAAAAGAGATCTAAAAGTATTTGTGGGTTGCCTTAATGAAGACAAGGCAGGTATTGCAAAAAAAGCTTGTGATGTTGCTTGTATTGGTTGCTCTAAGTGTCAAGATATTTGTCCGAAGGATGCCGTTACTATGATAAACAACTTGGCATACATCGATCCTGCCACTTGTACACTTTGTAGAAAATGTGTAGAAGTTTGTCCTACACATTCTATTATAGAGACCAATTTCCCTCCAAAGAAAGTGAAAAAAGTAGCACCAAAAGTTGAAGCGAAAGTTGAATCTGAAAACATAAAGACCGATGCTTAAAACATTTCCAAAAGGCGGTATTCATCCTCCAGAAAACAAGTTAACTTCAGCGAAAAGCATCAAAAAGATGCCAGTGCCAAAAATGGTTTATGTGCCCATTTCTCAACATATAGGCATTCCTGCAGAAATAGTTGTTAATGTTAAAGACAAAGTAGACATAGGCCAAGTCTTAGCTAAATCTGGTGGTTTTGTGTCGTCAAGTGTACATTCGCCTGTAGCAGGAGTTGTGACCAAACTAGATAAAATAATTGATACTAGCGGATACAAAAAACAATGTATTGTTATTCGTACCGATGCTAAAAACGAATCGAATTTTGAAGAAATAGACTATCCTCTAAAAAAGGATATCACTATGGAACCAAAAGACATTCTACAGCGTATTAATGACTACGGAATTGTCGGTTTAGGTGGAGCAACATTTCCTTCGCATGTAAAGTTAAGCGTGAAAGAAGGAACTGTTTTAGATCATCTTATTATTAACGGTGTAGAATGCGAACCTTATTTAACGGCCGATCATCGTTTAATGCTTGAAAAAGCTGAAGAAATTCTCGTTGGAATTAAAATTTTAATGCACGCCCTTCATATTGATAAAGCCATTATTGGTATTGAGAATAACAAAAAAGATGCGATAGATATTTTTAAAAAACTCACTAGCAATGACCACGGAATTAAAGTCGCTGCGTTACAAGTTAAATATCCGCAAGGTGGCGAAAAACAATTGGTGAGAGCCATATTAAATAGAGAAGTTCCTAAAAACGGATTACCACTAGATGTTGGTGTTATCGTGCATAATGTGGGAACTATTTTTGCGATTTATCAAGCCATTCAACATAACAAACCGTTAACAGAACGTGTGGTTACCATTACTGGAAAAAAATTAGAAAATGCCTCTAATTATTGGGTTAAAATAGGAACTCCAATTTCAGATTTAGTTAAAGAAGTTGGCGGTTTACCAGACTGTACTCGTAAAATTGTAAATGGTGGCCCTATGATGGGGAAAGCCATTAAAAACTTAGATGTTCCTGTTACCAAAGGAACCTCTGGTATTTTAGTTATTTCTGAAGATGAAGCTAGTAGAGGCGAACCCAAAAACTGTATTCGTTGTGGCGAGTGCGTCTATGTTTGTCCAATGGGACTAGAACCTCATTTGTTAATGAACTTATCTGAAAAAGGGATGTATGAAAAAGCAGGTTCCGAAGATATTATGACTTGTATTGAATGCGGTTCTTGTAGCTATGTGTGCCCATCTCATCGTCCGTTATTAGATTATATCAGATTTGGGAAAACGATTGTTAAAAAATTAAATACCACTAAAAACTAACTATGAGTACGCAACCCATCATTGTATCGGCTTCACCGCATGTTCATTCAGATAGAACATCTAAAAAACTAATGTACGATGTGATTATCGCATTAACTCCAGCCTTTTTAGTGTCTATCTATGTTTTCGGATTAGGTGCTTTAATTGTAACCTCTGTCGCAATTGCCTCATGTGTATTGTTTGAATATCTCATTCAAAAATATCTTTTAAAAACATCTGTAACAATAACAGATGGTTCAGCTTTGTTAACAGGAATATTATTAGCGTTTAATTTGCCTTCAAACCTACCTATTTGGATGGTTATAATTGGTGGATTAGTCGCTATTGGAGTCGCCAAACTGTCCTTTGGTGGTTTAGGTTTTAATATTTTTAACCCCGCTTTAGTTGGCCGTGTGTTTTTATTAGTCTCTTTTCCCGTTCAAATGACTATGTGGCCAACAGCTATAGAAAACAACACCAATGTTGTAGATGCCGTTACTGGAGCGACCTCTCTTGGAGTTATAAAAGAAGGCCTTCAATATGGAGATACCATGACAGAAATAAGTTCAAGAATTCCTTCAGCTATAGATATGTTGTTTGGATTTACCGGAGGTTCTTTGGGAGAAATGTCGGCTCTGACCCTATTGCTTGGAGGATTATATTTAATATTTAGAAAAGTTATTTCATGGCATATTCCAGTTTTTGTTTTAATGACGATGGCGGTTATGACAGGTATTTTCTGGGCATTTGATCCTGAGCACTACGCAAATCCTATCATTCATATCCTATCTGGTGGTGCTATTTTGGGAGCTTTTTATATGGCAACAGATTTAGTTACGAGCCCTATGACCAAAAACGGCATGATTATTTTTGCCATTGGTATAGGGATAATAACCGTAGTCATAAGGCTTTTTGGAGCCTATCCTGAAGGTGTCTCGTTCGCAATTTTAATTATGAATGCCTTTGTACCATTAATCAATAAATATTTTAAGCCTCGAAGATTTGGCTCGAAAATTAAAGCTAAAATCGTATAATTATGAGTAAGAAAGAATCTACTTTTTTCGGAATGTTGCTATCACTTTTGGTCATTACATTAGTTTCTGGTTTTGCATTAGGTTTTGTAAATGATTTAACCATAGAACCAAAAGCTAAAGCAAAACTTGAGAAAAAAATAAACGCCTTAAAATTGGTATTACCGGCGTTTGATAATAATCCCGTTGAAGATGTTAAAATGGTGAAATCTGATAAGGTTTCAGACAGTGTAGAAATATATCCTGCTTATTCAAAAAATAAATTTGTTGGGGCTGCTGTTATTGGTTCAACCGACAAAGGTTTTAGTGGTTTAGTGAAACTTATGGTTGGTTTTAAACCTAACGGCGATATTGAAAATGTCGTGGTTCTGGAACAAAAAGAAACTCCTGGATTAGGCACTAAAATGACAGACGATAAGTTTTTACAACAATTTAAAGGCATCAATATTTCTGACTTTAAATTAAAAGTAAAAAAAGACGGAGGAGACGTTGATGCATTAACGGGTGCCACAATTTCTTCACGAGCATTTTGTGATGCAACACAAATGGCTTACGATGCTTTTATAAAAAATAATGCTTCGTTAATTGAATTAAAACATTAAGAATTATGGCTGAAACTCTAAATCAAAAGCAAAACTTCTTAAAAGGAATTATTAAAGAGAACCCCATTTTTGTAATGTTACTGGGTATGTGCCCAACATTGGGTGTTACCTCATCTGCATTTAATGGCTTAGGTATGGGCGTGGCTACAGCTTTTGTATTACTAATGTCTAATATAGTGGTTTCATTAGTAAAAAACCTAATACCTGCCAAGGTTCGTATTCCGGCATTTATTATCATTATAGCATCATTTGTAACGATTGTAGAAATGATTTTAGAAGCATTTGTTCCTTTTCTATATGAGCAATTAGGAATCTTTATTCCTTTAATCGTAGTGAACTGTATTATATTAGGAAGGGCGGAAGCATATGCTTCAAAAAATAATGTACTATCTTCAATAATTGATGCCTTAGGAATGGGTTTAGGATTTACATTGGCTTTAACAGCCTTAGGATCGGTTCGTGAAATATTAGGTAATGGCAGTTTGTTTGGACTTAGTTTTGTTCCTGATGACGCCAATACGTTTATACTCTTTATTTTACCTCCAGGAGCTTTTATAGCTTTGGCCTATTTAACCGTTATCTTCAATAAACTAACAACAAAAACTTCTTAATATGGATTATGTAATTATACTCATAGCTGCCGTATTTGTTAATAATATTGTATTATCACAATTTCTTGGTATTTGTCCTTTTTTAGGTGTTTCCAACAAAGTATCGACATCAGTCGGCATGTCGGGTGCAGTATTATTTGTAATGACCATAGCCACAACCGTGACCTATTTATTACACCAATATGTTTTAGTTCCTGCTGGATTAAATTACTTAAGAACCATTACCTTTATTTTGGTTATTGCAGCATTAGTGCAAATGGTTGAGATTATTCTAAAAAAAGTAAGCCCACCATTATATCAAGCACTAGGGGTTTTTCTTCCTTTAATAACAACTAACTGTGCCGTTTTGGGAGTTGCTATATTAGCCTTAGGATTAGACAATGGAAGTTTGGTAAAAGCCGTATTTTTTGCTATTTCAAACTCCTTAGGTTTTAGTTTAGCGTTGATAGTTTTTGCTAGTATTCGCGAGCAATTAGAACTCGCCAATATTCCTGAAGGGATGAAAGGTGTTCCTATTAATTTATTGGTAGCTGGCTTATTATCATTAGCTTTTCTTGGATTTACTGCCTTAGTTTAGACAAAAATGATTAACTCTCTGGAGCCAATTCTACTTCCAAACCATTAAGGCTTGGTGTAATAGGAATTTGACAACCTAAACGACTATTTTGTTTGACATAAAACGCTTCAGAAAGCATTGCGTCTTCCTCGTCTTGCTTTATTGGTAATTCTGTATCACTTAATATATAACACTGGCAAGACGCACACATAGCCATTCCACCACAAACTCCAATGGTTCCTTCTGGGGCCAATTCGTAAGAACGAACCACTTCCATAAGGTTCATAGCCATATCAGTTGGTGCAACAATATCATGCTTGGTTCCGTTTCTATCTGTTATTTTAATGGTAACATCTTTCATAGCAATTAAATTTCTTCGTTTTTACCGTTTCACTTTTTTTAAAAGAATAAGAAATAGCAGCAAAATTAAAATTTAATTCAGAATAAAAAAATATTCCTACTAAATTAGTAGGAATTAAATTTTATTAAAGATGAATGTGGGGTAAAAAACGGCTTTAAAAAATTAAAGCAAACTATTTATCACCATTATTCCAATAATGTGGATTGGTATTCTCTGAGCGCTGTTCCCAGTAGTCTTGATTAACTTTATGTCCATCGAAGGTTTTTAGTTTTCTTTCGTACACCCAAATAGTTGGATTAAAAACCATATCGGTAACCGCTACGGTATATAATTGGGGATCTTCTTCTGCTTTCTTTTTTTCTTCTTGAATAATAACTTCAAAACCATTATGCTCCAATAGTTTTTTTAAAAATTCCATTCGGTCTTCAGAAGCTCCCTTTTGAACAAAAGTTACTCTAGTATCTTCGATACTTCCAAATTTATGACTTCCTTCTAATGGCATAATCTTCTAATTTAGATTTTTACTTAATTCAAAAATATAATCATACAATGGACTATAAAGACCAATCACTAAAATACCTATTACAGTAATTAAAAGCCCTAATCTCATATATAATTTATTCTTGAAATACGGAATGGCCTGATCACTCGTTCTTAAAAACATGGCTCTAACTACCAATAAATAGTAGTATAATGAGATGGTAACGTTTACTACTGCCAAAAATACTAACAAGTAATGCCCTTGACTTGCTGCTGCTGTAAATAAGAAAAACTTACCAAAAAAACCAGCGACTGGTGGTATTCCTGCTAATGAAAACAAGGCTAACATCATGACCAAACTCAAGTTAGGGTTTGTTCTGTACAAGCCTTCATAATCATTCATATTTTCTTTTCCTGTTTTTAATGAGATCGCTTGAACGACACCAAAGGCCGCTAAATTGGAAAAGATATAAATCATTACAAAATAGATAATGGTAGCGGTTCCTAATTGCGTTCCTGTAATTAATCCTAACAAAATAAATCCAGCTTGTGCAATCGATGAAAATGCTAAAAACCGTTTCATATTTTGTTGTCTTATGGCAAATAAATTACCTGTAAACATGGTTGCCAACGCTATGACATAAACTATGTTTTCCCAAACATGCATTAGTGTTTTAAATACAGTAAACGATAAAATCATGAGTATAAAAACAGCTGCTCCTTTTGAAATGACCGATAAATAAGATGCCACACTAATAGGTGCTCCTTCATACACATCTGCAGTCCAAAAATGAAATGGCACTAATGATATTTTAAAGGCTAAACCTGTAAAGAACAATACAAATCCTAAAATAGTTAAATTACTAGATGTAATTACTGGAATGATAGCTTCAAAATAAATAGAACCAGACGTTGCATACAGCATAGAAATACCGAATAGTGATACCCCAGAAGCTAATGCTGCAGACAATATTAATTTAATACCTGCTTCGCTTGATATTCTTTTGGTGACTTCAAAAGCTGCTAAAGCGGCTACTGGTAAGGTTGAGAGCTCTAACCCTAAATAAAACATTAAGAAATCTCCAGCTGACATCATAAAATACATTCCTAATAAGGAGGAAAATAAGAGGATAAAAAATTCAGTCCCTTTATTTTGATCTACTATTTTTTCTTGTAACCAATCTGCCGATTGAAGTAATAAAATAAAAACGCCAACATTAAGTACATTTTTAAAGAAATGCACAAGATTACTTGAGTGAAACATCCCTCCAAATAGTTTACCTGGTTCTATTGGTAAAAACCCAATAATGGTATGAATTCCAAATAGGAAAATAGCCAAATGAACGATACTTTGTTTTTTGGATTTAGAGATTGAAATTTCAGCAACCAATAACAATAGAATAATTGTTAAAAGTATAATCTCTTGACGCATTAATAAAAAGCTACTAAAATTCATTTTAGTTATCTGTTTAATTTTTTATAATACTCCTTGAATAAAGGGTTCTAAACTTTTCATAATCATTTCGCTTAACCAGAATGGCGCTACACCTATTCCAATTACGGGAATCATTAATAACAAAATACCCGTTTTTTCATACCAAGTTGCTTTTGGTAAGTTGTTAACATCATTCGTTTCTAAAGGTCCCATCATTATTTTTCCAACCAACCTTAGTATATATACCGATGTTACAACAATTGATGATACCACTAAAATGGTTAAGATTCTATTAAACGTATCTGAATTTTCTTGAAATGCTCCCACAAAAATGTTCATTTCGGCTACAAAACCACTAAATCCTGGCAATCCTAAATAAGCTAATCCGGTAATAACGTAAATAGCACCTATAAAAGGTAAAATTTTCATCATACCACCAAGCTTTCTTATATCTCTTGTATGCGTTCTTCCATAAATCATTCCTATCAGTGCAAAAAATAAAGCGGTTAATAATCCATGTGATAGTGATTGAATAATAGCTCCATTCCAAGCTATTTTATTTAGTGTTAATAAGGCAAATAAAACCAACCCTAAATGGCTTACCGAAGCATAGGCATTTATGAATTTTAAATCGGTTTGCCTAATGGCTGAAAAAGCTCCATAAACAACTCCGATAGCTGCTAGAATAATAAAGAACCAAGACCAATGCAATGCTCCTTCTGGCAATAAAAACATGGCAATTCTAAACACACCATAACCTCCTAATTTCATTAAAACACCAGCATGCAACATAGATACTGCTGTTGGTGCCGAAGCATGACCATCTGGCGACCAAGTATGAAAAGGAAATAATGCACTTATAACAGCAAAACCTATAAAGACAAATGGGAAAAATAGTTTTTGTGCTTCTATTGGAATATTAACCTTGGCAATTTCCAAAATATTAAATGTTAAAGTTCCTCCATCTGCATTGGAATTGAAATAGATTCCCAAAATACCAACTAATAAAATTGCCGAAGCACCCATAAGCATCAAGGTTAACTTCATGGCCGAATATTCCCTAGGACCAGAACCCCAAATACCAATTAACAAATACATTGGGATTACAGCAATCTCAAAAAATACAAATAAGGTGAATAAATCAATGGAAATAAATACCCCGTAAACTCCTAGTGATAAAACAATAAGCGAAATAAAGAATTCTTTAGGCAATTCTTTTATCTTCCATGAAATAAAAACACCTGCTAAAACCACAATAGCCGTTAATAATATTAAAGCAACCGAAATACCATCGACCCCAATATTATAATGAATATTGAAATTTTTAAACCAGACAACATCTTTGGTAAATACCATAATGTCGCTATTAACCTTTATTTCTCTCAAATATGCAAACACTAAATTGATTGCCATACCTAGTTGAATGAAGCTTCCAATCATTGAAACAACACGCGCTCGTTCTAAACCTTTAGAAAAGACTAAAGCTATAACGGTTATGATAGGTACAATTATGAAAAGAGTTAAAATATCCATATTAATCCATTTAGTTTGTCCATAAATAAATAAACACTAATGCTATAATGACAGCTCCCATAACAAATGAAAACGCATAATCTTGCACCTTACCAGATTGAATTCCTTTGATGGCTTTAGAAATCAATACCGTTTTATTACCAATGCCTTCCATGGTACCATCAACATATTTTTTATCGAATTTTGCAATAGGTGCAGACACATATTTGAATATGATTTTCTTTGTTATGAATAAATATATTTCATCAAAATAGAATTTATTACAAGCCCATTTGTAAAAAGGACCAAATGCTATTGCGTACTTATCAGATAAGCTGTTTTCTTTTTTATAAAACACCCAAGCCAATATAATTCCAATTAAACCAACAACCGATGCAATGGTAGCTAGTGGGTAATTTAAATGGGTTTCAAAACCAATTCTGTCTGGAGTAATAAATTCACTAAACGGAATAAAACCTCCAATAATACTAAACAACGCCAAAACCATTAAAGGGAATGTCATTGATAGTGGTGATTCATGCGGGGCATGCTCATATTTCTTTTCTTTACCCCAAAAAATTCCGAAGTAAATTCTAAACATATAAAAGGCTGTTAATCCTGCCACAAATACACCAACATAATAGATCAATTTATTATGTTCAAAAGCAGCAACTAAAATTTCATCTTTACTCCAAAAGCCTGCAAATGGTGGCACTCCCGAAATGGCTAATGCTGCGATTAAAAACGTCATATTTGTAACGGGCATATACTTGCGTAAACCACCCATATCTTTTAAATAATTACTATGTACTGCATGAATTACAGAACCAGCACCCAAAAACAATAAGGCTTTAAACATGGCATGCGTAAACAAATGGAACATAGATGCCATATATCCAACCCCTTCGTGTCCATCGTAACCAGAAACACCCAAAGCCAACATCATATACCCAATTTGCGACATGGTTGAAAATGCTAAAACACGTTTTATATCGGTTTGAGTAATTGCTATAATTGCGGCAAACAATGAAGAAAACGCACCTACATAGGCGACCACATTCAATGCAAAACCATGTTCAACAAAATAGAACATAGGGAATAGTCGTGCCACTAAATAAACCCCCGCAACAACCATAGTAGCTGCGTGAATTAATGCCGAAACTGGGGTTGGTCCTTCCATGGCATCAGGCAACCAAATATGTAACGGGAACATAGCCGATTTACCAGCACCTCCAATAAATATTAATAGTAATGCCCAAGTGATAACCGAAAGTCCCATAAACGAAGTAGATGCCCAATTTAAAATAATCGCTCCTTCTGGATTGTTTAAGGTTTCAAAATCATAGGTTCCTGTAAAATAACCCATAATTAAAATTCCTATTAGGAATCCCAAATCGGCAAACCGAGTAACTATAAACGCTTTTTTTGCTGCTGAAACAGCCGATGGTTTGGTATAATAATAGCCAATCAACAAAAATGAGGACACTCCTACCAACTCCCAAAAAATATAAATTTGGAATAGATTTGTGGCCAAAACCAATCCATACATAGAGAATGTAAATAGTGATAAATACGCAAAAAACCGAGTATATCCATCATCTCCTTTCATATAACCTCGACTGTAAATATGAACCATTAGCGATACCGTAGAAACCACGATAAGCATCATGATTGAAATAGGATCAATTAAAACACCCATATCGATATGTAAAGTGTCTGTAAAATTCATCCAGACCGATTTATTGACGAAAGTTTGATAAACACCATCTACTTTTCCACTAACAAAAAAGTATTGATAAGCTGTATAAAATGATAATACCGCAGACGCAAACAACCCAAGAACTCCAATATAACCAGAAATTGCAGGTTTTATTCGTTTACTATTAAGTCCTAACAATAAAAATACTGCTAGAGGAATTAAAGGAATTAATATAGTGTAACTAATATTCATAATTCAACCTATTAATATTTCATGATTTCAGTGTCTTTAACCTCAACAGAACTTATCTGTCTGTAAAGATTAATTATTATAGAAACTGCCAAGGCCGTTTCGGCAGCTGCAACAGCAATTATAAAAATTGAAAAAACAACGCCTTGCAACATATCTGGGTATAAATACTTATTAATCACCACAAAATTTACAACCGATGCATTCAATATTAATTCAATAGAAATCAATACTGAAATCAAATTTTTTCGTGTTATAAAACCGTAAACTCCAATAAAAAACAATATGGATGTTACCGTTAAAATCTCGTATATACTAATGCCTGCTATCATAACACCTCGTTATTTTTGTCATTTAGTTTTCTTCCTTTAGCTATTACAATAGCACCAATCATAGAAGCTAAGAGTAACACACTTATTACCTCAAACGGTAATATAAATCCACCAGCATCGTAACTTAAAAGTTTAGCTCCTATATCTGCGGTAGACGTAGTAACACTATTTTCTACTACATGAAAGTCATTGTTATAAATGGTGTATAAAAAAACGCCTAAACCTAATAAACATAATAAGCCCGTAAGGACTTTTCTTAATGGTTTAGACATTTCAAGTTCCATTTCAATATGGTGCACAAGCAATACCGAAAATATAATAAGAACTATAATACCTCCTGCATATACGGTAAGTTGAATGGCTGCTAAAAAATTGTAATCAATTAAAAAATAAATACCTGCTATTCCGCACAAAACAAATAAGAGGTATATCACAGAACGAAGCATTTTACGGCTGCTTACTGAAGCCACCGCAAATGCAATGATTATAACCGATAAGATGTAAAAAATATATTTTTCCATATGCTTAATCTTCTACGCCAGCTTTAACTTTTGATCCAGGCCTGTTTAAAACTTTAGTTAATTGTGTTCTATCATACGTTGAGTTCTCGTAATTCTGAGCCCAGACAATGGCATCGGTAGGACACGCTTCAATACACAAACCACACATAGTACATAATCCTAAATGGTAAATGTGTTTGTCTATAAACTTTTTCTTTTTACCAGTAGCTTCGTCAATACCTCTATCCCAGATTATTTCTATACTTCCGTTAGGACAAGCAAGCTCACATTTTTGACAACCTGTACATTGATGCTCGTTATTTTCGTCATGAGGCATTACAACTTCTCCACGAAACCGCCCAAACATTTTTAAGGTGTCCCTATTATCTGGATATTGTTGGGTAATCGCTCCTTTTCTGGACGTTAAAAAATACTTCCCGGTAACACTCATACCGGTTAGCAGTGTTTTAATTCCATTATATATATCTGAAAAATAACTCATGCCTTTAAAATTTAATGGTTAAGTTTAACCAAACAATGATGGCCATTATCACGATGTTAACTAGATTGATTGGCAACAAATATTTCCATTCAAGCGTTAATAACTGATCTACTCTCAAACGAGGAAACGTCCATCTAAACCACATCATTAAAAATACTAATACCAATGTTTTTCCTAAGAACCAAAAGATCCCTAACCAAGGAAGGGATTCTGTAATTCCAAAAGGTGATAACCAGGCTCCAAAAAACACGGTGGTTGCAATCGCAGCTATAATGAACATATTGATAAACTCTGCTAAAAAGAAATAGGCAAATTTCATTCCCGAATATTCTGTATGGAAACCTGCTCCTAATTCAGATTCGGCTTCAACCATATCAAACGGTGCTCTATTAGTTTCTGCTGTTCCGGCAATCATATAAACCATAAATGCTATGATAGCGGGTACATGGCCTTGTAAAATAAGCCATCCATGTTTTTGAACTTCTACAATTTCTGATAATTGTAAGGTTCCTGTAATAACAATCATGGTTAATAATGACAGCCCCACCGATAATTCGTAACTAATGGTTTGTACCCCACTTCGCATGGCGCCGATAAGTGCAAATTTGTTATTACTACTCCAACCTCCTAATAAGATACCAATAACACCAATGGATGAGATGGCAATTAAAAAGAAGATTCCTATATTAATATCGAAAGCCTGAAATTCTTGTGTAAACGGGAATACTGCTAATGCCATTAGTGATGATATAATGACAAAATACGGTGCTAAATTGTACAAAAACTTATCAGCTTTAATAGTTCCTGTCAATTCTTTAGAAACTAGTTTTAAAGCATCTGCCATGGTTTGAAAGAGTCCCCAAAACCCAACTCTGTTCGGGCCAATTCGCAATTGAAACCAAGCAGCTACCTTCCGCTCAAGAAGAACCAAGTATAATCCAGCAACAGCAAAAATTGTTAAATAAATCAAAGCGACTACAACCATTGCAAGAATGCTTGCAACGCCTTCTGGCATCATCGTAATAAACCAATCTTGAATTGTTTCTGTTATGCTTAAAGATATATTCATTGTGCTCATGTTATCTATCAATATCTGGTATTACTAGATCTAGCGTAGCCATAGACGCTACTAAATCTCCTATTTTTCCACCAACTGCTATATGGTTTAACAATGATAAATTTGAAAAACCAGGTGAACGGAATTTTACACGATACGGATTTTTTGTTCCTGTACTAATAATGTAAACTCCTAACTCGCCTCTCGCGGTTTCTACTTTTTGATAAAACTCGCCTTTGGGTAATTTTATAACAGCGTTGGTTGCTACTTTATGCTCTCCTTCTGGAATGTTATCAATTAACTGTTCAATGATTGCCATTGATTCCCACATTTCCTGAATTCTCACCTGATATCTTGCAAAGGTGTCTCCTTCTGTTTTTAGGGATTCATTAAAAGTAACTCTATCATAAGCACTATATGGATGATGTTTTCTAACATCACATGAATAACCAGAACCACGGCCAACAGGACCAGAAGCTCCGAAAGAAATAGCATCTTCTTTTGATAAAACACCTACTCCTTTAGTTCGTTTTTGAAAGATGACATTACCAGTTAGTAAAGTATCATACTCTGGTAATTTTGTTTTAAAATGAGCGATGAACTCTTTGGTTCTTTTTACAAAATTTGGATGAATATCGAACATTAAACCCCCAGGAATATTATAATTCATAGTGAGTCTAGCACCACAGGTTTCTTCAAAAATATCGTTAATCATTTCACGATCTCTGAAACCATAGAAGTACGTCGTTAATGCCCCAACATCCATTCCCATAACACCCCACCATAAACAATGCGATGCTATTCTAGTTAATTCACTAAGAATGGTTCTAATCACTTTAACTCGATCTGGAATTTCTAACTGAAGTGCATTTTCAACAGTTAAACAAACAGCTTCGTTATTGATGTGTGACGACAAGTAATCCATTCTGTCTGTAAGATGCACAATTTGCTGATAGCTATCACGCTCACACATTTTTTCAATAGAACGATGTATATAGCCCAAATCTGGCTCCACTTTTTTAATAATTTCTCCATCAATGGTTAACAACAAACGCAACACACCATGCGTAGCAGGGTGCTGCGGTCCCATATTAATAAAATATTCTTCTGATTTGAAATTACTCTTAACTGCAGTTGTTTCCATCATCATTTATTTAATAACCATGTTAATCTCATCTTCATAGTCTTTTCTTAATGGAAAGCCTTCCCACTCTTCTGTTAAAAACAAACGTTTTAAGTTAGGGTGATTATTGAATGTTATTCCGAAGAAATCAAAAACCTCTCGTTCATGAAATTCGGCTGTTTTCCATATATCACAAACGGAATCCAATTTTGGATTGTCTCTATCGGCAGTTTTCACTTTCACAACAAGTATATGCCTGTACGTTGTAGATTCTAAATGATACACAACACCTAATTCTGGTTGCCAGTCTACTCCACTTAAACAGAATAAATAATCGAAACTAGTTTCTTTATTAGTTTTTAAATCTGTCATTAATTGATGAAGATGCTCGGGCGTAACCGTAATATTTAAAAATTGAGATTCCTCTTCAGAAAACTCTAAATCTGGAATCCAGCTACTTATTAAACTTTGTAAGGCTTCGTTAGTCATAACTTCTTATTATTTTCCTTCATCAAATCCGTCAATAGGATTTTCTTTCTGCTTCATGTTTTCAGTTCTAATTTTATCTTGAAGCATGAGCATACCTTGCAACAAAGCTTCAGGACGAGGTGGGCAACCAGGTACATACACATCAACAGGGATAACATGGTCGGCTCCTTTTACTACTGAATAGGAATTATAAAAAAAAGGCCCTCCAGAAATAGCACAAGCCCCCATGGCAATTACATACTTTGGTTCTGCCATCTGGTCGTACAAACGACGTAACACTGGTGCCATTTTATTGACGATGGTTCCGGCGATAATGATTAAATCTGCTTGTCTAGGGGAAGGTCTTGCCACCTCAAAACCAAACCGCGAATAGTCATGTCTGGCAGCTCCAGTTTGCATCATTTCAATAGCGCAACAACTGGTACCAAAGTAAAGCGACCAAAGTGAATTTGATCGCCCCCAATTGATTATTTTGTCTAATGAAGTAACAATCACGTTAGCTCCATTTCCTGCCGGAATAACTTTACCGGGGAAATCTTCAGGAATTTCTTGATTTCTATACTCGGCTTGCGATAAATATCGTTCTTTGTCGTCTACTCCCATTTTAATGCTCCTTTTTTCCATGCATAAATTAACCCTAATCCTAAAATAAATAGGAAAACAAGTATTTCAATAATAGCTATAGATCCAAAATCTTTAAAAACAACAGCCCAAGGCACTAAAAATGCTACCTCAACATCAAAAATTAAAAACAAAATAGCAAAGAGATAATAGCCAACTTTAAATTGCACCCAAGTAGGTCCAACGGTAACCATTCCGCTTTCATAAGGTTCTCGTTTTTGTAGATTATCTGATTTATGAGAAATTAAATTTGATAAGAAATTTGCCCCTGCAACTAATACAATTCCGGCTAATAAAAATACTATAATCGCTTCTGATCCCATTTAAAAAACTGTTTTTAAAAAATTCAAAATTAGTTGTATTTATTAACCTGAATACTAACATATGTCAGGTTTTAAAAATTAATTTTAAATAATAATTTGTTTTTAAAAATCCCCTTTAATGTTAAGTACTAAAAATTATTTCACCATGTATATTTCTCCTGAAAAGAATAAATCATTTGTTTTTGTAAACTTAGAATTAGCTTTTACTTGTCTTGTTAATTCATCTTCCCGCTCTTCAAGAGTTACGTCCTCAAAACTTCTTATAATTCCTGTTGCAACAGGATATTCTAACCGTACTAACATTTGATGCATTGTTGGATCTTTCTCCTTAGCATTATGAACTAAAATATCGTCTTCTGTAATGCCATTTTTGCCAATAGTAACAACTTCTAATTTCAGATTATTTAAAACCAACCCTTTATCTCGGTTTTTACCAAATATCATGGGTTTCCCATGCTCTAAATAAATCTGCTTATCTTCTTTTGTGTCTTTATTTGTAATATTACTATAACATCCGTCATTAAAGATAACACAATTCTGCAAGACTTCAATTAACGAGGTGCCTTTAAACTGATGAGCTTCAATAAGCATCTGTGTTATGTCTTTTGGCACATTTCCTCCTATTCTACCAAAAAATCTAGCACCAGCACCTAAAGCCAACTCGCCTGGACTAAATGGTGGTTGCGTATTTCCGTAAGGAGAGGATTTGGTTTTCTGACCAACTAATGACGTTGGTGAAAATTGTCCTTTTGTTAATCCGTAAATTTCATTATTAAACAATACAATGTTTAAATCGATATTTCTTCTTAACACATGAATAAAATGATTACCACCAATAGCCATCGCATCTCCGTCGCCTGTCATAACCCAAACGCTTAATTCGGGATTAGCCAGTTTTACTCCAGTAGCTATGGCAGGAGCTCTACCATGAATGGTATGCATTCCGTAGGTGTTCATATAATATGGAAAACGAGATGAGCATCCAATACCAGACACAAATACAACATCTTCTTTTTTAACACCCATTTCTGGAAGTGCTTTTTGCATAGAACGTAAAATAACATAGTCATCACATCCAGGACACCATCTTACTTCTTGATCGCTAGCGAAATCTTTAAAAGTGTATTTTTTATCAAGAGTTGCTTCCATAATTATTTTACTATTTTTTTAAATTCTTCGATAAGTTCATTGTTTCCAAAAGGTAAGCCTTGAATTTTATTAAATTGTAAAAATTCAATACCACTGAAATTAGTTCTTAAAACCTTAGCAAACTGACCATTATTTAATTCGCATACAATAATGTTTTTAAATCTAGATAATAAGTCGCCGGTATTTTTTGGTAATGGGTTAATGTAATTAAAGTGAGCAAACCCAATGTTTTTGTAACCTTGTTCGTTTATTTGTTTTACGGCAGAATGTAGTGAACCATAGGTGCCTCCCCACCCTATCACTAATAAATCTCCTGAATCAGCAAACTCCGTTTTAATATCTGGAATATAATTTTGAACACGCTTCACTTTTTCGGCTCTAATTTTGGTCATCTCTTCATGATTCTCTGGTGCCTGATTAACATCTCCAGTTACTTTGTCTTTTTCCAGACCTCCTAAACGGTGTTCGAAACCTAAAGTTCCTGGTATACCCCAATTACGAGCCAACGTGTCTTCATTGCGTGTGTAAGGATGCCAATCTTCCACAACTTCTTTAGATATATTGTTTTTAATTTCTGGCAACTCATCAATACTTTGTATTTTCCATGGTGCTGATCCGTTAGCTATATAACCATCTGTTAATAATATAACAGGTGTCATGTGTTCTAAAGCTAGTTTAGATGCTTGAAATGCAAAATCAAAACAATTAGCAGGTGTACTCGCCGCAATAACAATTACTGGGCTTTCACCATTTCTGCCGTACATGGCTTGTAATAAATCTGACTGTTCTGTTTTTGTTGGCAAGCCTGTTGATGGTCCTCCACGTTGTACATTTACAACCACTAAAGGCAATTCCATCATCATAGCCAAACCTAGAGCTTCTCCTTTTAGTGCTAACCCAGGTCCAGACGTTGTTGTAATTGCTAAATCTCCAGCAAAAGATGCTCCTATGGCAGAAGAAATTCCGGCAATTTCATCTTCAGCCTGAAATGCTTTTACACCAAAATGTTTATGTTTTACCAGTTCATGTAATATGTCTGTAGCTGGTGTAATAGGGTACGATCCTAAAAACAACTCTAAACCAGATTTTTCTGCAGCTGCTAAAAAACCCCAAGCTGTAGCTGTGTTACCCATAATAACCCTATAGGTTCCTGAAGCCATTTTTGCTGGGGAAATGGTATAAGCATTTGGAATTAACTCTAAGGTCTCAGCAAAAAAGTAGCCTGCATTTAAAACCTTAGTATTAGCTTCTATAAGATGAGGTTTTGTTTTAAATTTTTTGTTGAAAAAATCAATCGTGTGATCTTTTTCTCTTCCATACATCCAATACACCATCCCTAAAGCAAACATATTTTTACTTCGGGTTATCGATTTGTTATCTAATCCTTCAACATCTTTTAACGCTTCTTTAGTTAACGATGTCATATCTACCTGAATCACTCTATAGTTATCTAAACTATGGTCTTCTAGCGGATTATTTTCATACTGTGCTTTCTCTAAATTCTTTTTAGTAAAAGCATTTGTATCAACTATAATAGTATGTCCTGGCTTTAATGCATATAGATTGGTTTTTAAACCCGCAGGATTCATGGCAACCAATAAGTCTAAATTATCGCCCGGTGTACTTACTTCTACACTACCAATATGAACTTGAAAACCTGATACACCATATAAGCTTCCTTGAGGCGCTCTAATTTCTGAAGGGTAATTAGGAAAGGTCGCAATATCATTACCAAACATGGCTGATGTATCGGAAAACTGAGTCCCTGTTAATTGCATTCCATCACCTGAATCTCCAACAAAACGAATAACAACGGCTTCTAACACTTCTGGTTGGAGCTCCATTTTTTCTGTTAACATAATCTATTTAATTTAGTTCAAATTCATTAAATGTTATTATATTTAATGTGATCAAAGATAATTTCACTTTTTAATATGAAATATGATTTATGTCATTTAAAAGAATTGAAATTAAGATTAATATTGCACTATATTATAATAAAAAACACTTTAAATTATGGCTATAATTATAACAGATGAATGTATAAACTGCGATGCATGTGTTTCTGAATGTCCTAACAATGCTATTTATGAACCAGATCAAAACTGGTCTTATTCTGATGAAACTGCTTTAAGCGGTACGGTAACGACACCTTCAGGAAAAGAAGTTGATGCAGACGAAGAGAATGATCCAATTTCAGATGAATTCTACTTTATTGTTTCAGATAAATGTACTGAATGTAAAGGATTTCATGATGAACCACAATGTGCTTCTGTTTGTCCAGTAGACTGTTGTGTTCCTGATGAAAATCATGTAGAGTCTGAAGACGAACTTTTAACTAAAAAAGCTTGGTTACACGGCGAATAATTTCACCGTGATTTAAAACTGTTATTTTTTTTCAAAATATTATGTTTTAAAAAATTAATGTTCACACAAGCATACTATTTTCTTTAGATTTTAGTATGACAAAAAAGGTATAAACAAATAAATGTTTATACCTTTTTTTATGCGCTCTAATTAGTAACATCTTCTAAACATGATATATATCATAAAAGAAAAACAATGCGTTTTTTTTCTGAACTGACATAAGTCATAGAATTAGTAATGCAATGTTTATAATTTCACCCCATATTAAAATTCTGAAAAATTAATTAAATATAAAATCATGGAAAAAGGATTTGAAAAACTCATTTGTGACGCTAATGAAGCGGTGGCCAGAGTAGCACACAAGACGAATGAAGTTTGTGCTATTTATCCTATAACACCAGCTTCTCCTATGGGTGAGCATGTGGATGTTTATAGTTCAAAAGGACAAAAAAATATTTGGAATAACATTCCTAGAATTGTTGAAATGCAAAGCGAAGGTGGTGCTGCTGGAGCCGTTCACGGTTCGCTGCAAGCAGGAGCATTAACAACCACATTTACGGCTTCACAAGGATTACTACTGATGATTCCTAATATGTATAAAATAGCTGGAGAATTACTACCAAGCGTTATTCATGTGGCAGCAAGAACAGTGGCTACACATGCTTTGTCTATTTTTGGTGATCATTCAGATGTTATGGCAGCCAGACAAACTGGATTTGCTATGTTATTTGGTAGTTCTGTACAAGAAGCTCAAGATTTTGCTCTTATTTCTCAAGTAGCTACCTTAAAATCTAGAGTACCATTTTTAAACATTTTTGATGGATTTAGAACGTCTCATGAAATTTCTAAAATAGACAGCATTCCAGATAGTATCATTAAAGCTATGATGCCTGAAGATAATATTATGGAGCATAAAAAACGCTCTCTAGATCCAGACCATCCTGTTGTTAGAGGAACATCTCAAAATCCAGATGTATTTTTCCAAGCTCGCGAAGCTGCTAATCCATATTATCAACGAGTTCCAGAAATTGTTCAAAACACAATGGACGAGTTTTACAAACACACTGGCAGGCGTTATAATTTGTTTGATTATATAGGTCATCCAGAAGCCGAACGTGTTATAATCATTATGGGCTCTGGTGAAGGTGCTGTTAAAGAAACCGTTACTGAAATGGTTGAAAATGGAGAAAAAGTAGGTGCTCTTTTAGTTAGATTATACAGACCTTTCTCTATTGAAGACTTTATAAAACAAATTCCCGATTCTGTTAAAAAAATAGCTGTTTTAGACAGAACAAAAGAACCTGGAAGTATAGGAGAGCCTCTTTATTTAGATATAATTTCTGCACTTTCTGAAAGTGATAGAACAATACCATCTGTAGTTGGTGGACGTTACGGATTATCATCAAAAGAGTTTAATCCTAGAATGGTTAAAGGTGTTTATGATGAATTATTAAAATCTAAACCTAAAAATCATTTTACTGTTGGTATTTATGATGATGTTACCCATACCAATTTAGAAATTGATAATACCTTTACAGTAAAACGTTCTACCATTAACTGTATGTTTTATGGTTTAGGATCGGATGGTACCGTTGGAGCAAACAAAAACTCTATTAAAATTATTGGTGACACAACCGATAATTATGTACAAGGTTATTTTGTTTACGACTCTAAAAAAGCTGGTGCACAAACTATTTCTCACTTGCGTTTTGGCCCAGACCCAATTCACTCTACTTATTTAATTGATAAAGCTGATTTTATTGCAAGTCATCAATTTAACTTTATTGAAAAATACAATATGTTAACCGACTTAAAACAAGGCGGTACATTTTTACTTAACGCTCCTTTTTCAAAAGATGAAATCTGGAATGAATTACCACAAAAACTTCAAAGAGAAATCATTGAAAAAGAAGCAGAATTTTATGTAGTTGATGCCAGTAAAGTGGCACATGATGCTAATCTTGGAAAACGTGCTAATACGGTTTTACAAACATGTTTCTTTGCTATTTCTGGTATCTTACCAAAAGAAGAAGCTATACAAAAAATTAAAGATGCTATTGTAAAATCATACTCTCATAAAGGAGAAAAAATTGTAAAAATGAATTTCAACGCGGTTGATAAAGCCCTTGAAAATTTACAAAAAGTAGACTATCCTAAAGCATCAACAAGCGAGAAACATTTATTATCAGCTATGACTGGTGCGCCTGACGGATTTGTAACAGAGGTATTAGAAAAAATATTAGCTGGAGCTGGTGATGAATTACCAGTAAGTGCATTCCCTGTAGATGGTACATTCCCTACTGGAACTACACAATATGAAAAACGAGGCATTGCCGATTTTATTCCTGTTTGGGATGATGAAAACTTATGTACACAATGTAATAAATGTGTAGCTATTTGTCCTCATGCAGCTATCAGATCTAAAGTAGTTTCTAATGATACACTGGTCGATATGCCATCATCATTAAAAGCTGTTCCTGCAAAAGGAAGACCTTTTGATGGCGCAACAGAATCTTATGTATTACAAGTATCTCCAGAAGACTGTACAGGTTGCGACCTTTGTGTTGCTGTTTGTCCAGCTGTAAGTAAGGAAATTGATGACTTTAAAGCCATCAACATGACCAAAAAACTGGATGTAAAAGATAAAGAAATTGCTAACTGGGATTACTTTGTAAACTTACCATATTATGACAGGAATGAGTTACAAATTACCAATGTAAAAGGATCACAGTTCTTAGAACCATTATTTGAGTTCTCTGGTGCTTGTTCTGGTTGTGGAGAAACTCCTTATATTAAATTACTTACTCAATTATATGGTGATAGTATTTTAATTGCAAATGCCACAGGATGTTCTTCTATATATGGTGGAAATCTCCCAACTACTCCTTACAAAACTAATGAGTTTGGTAGAGGACCAGCTTGGGCAAACTCTTTATTTGAAGACAATGCCGAATTTGGATTAGGTATGCGATTAGCATTAACCAAAAAACAAGAAATAGCTGTTGATTTATTAAAATCATTAGAATTTTTAGTAGGTAGCGAAATCGTAGAATCCATTTTAAGTAATCCGGAAAGTACAGAAACTGAAAAAGCAAAAAAAATAGCAGATATTGAAGAACTTAAGAAAACATTAAAAATTCTTGATAACAACGATGATGCTATTAAACTAAGCCAATTAACCGAGTACTTACGTAAGAAAGCTGTTTGGATACTTGGTGGAGACGGTTGGGCTTATGACATAGGTTATGGCGGTGTAGATCACGTATTAGCTTCTGGCGAGGACATCAATATCTTGATAATGGATACCGAAGTATATTCCAATACTGGAGGACAAACCTCTAAAGCAACACCTCTAGGCGCAAGTGCTAAGTTCTCTGTATCGGGAAAACGAACTGGCAAAAAAAGTTTAGGACTGCAAGCCATATCGTATCAAAATGTATATGTAGCTCAAATAGCCATTGGTGCAAAAGATTTACAAACACTTAAAGCTATAGAAGAAGCGGCAGCGTATCCTGGACCATCAGTTATCATTGCTTATTCTCATTGCGGTGAACATGGTTATGATTTAAAACATGGTGCAGAACAGCAAGAAAAAGCAGTTGAATCTGGTTATTGGCCATTATTTAGATTTGACCCTCAACAACCAAAAGGGAAAAAATTTAGGTTAGACTCTAAAAAACCAACGATTCCTTTAAGTGACTTTATGTACAACGAAACACGTTTTACCAGAGTTGTTAAAGATGATGCCGAATTAGGTAAATCATTACTTTCTGAAGCTCAAGAAGCTGTAGATTCTAAATGGGAACGCTTAGAACTTTACAAAGATATGTAATTCTATAACCCTAAAGGGTTACCAAGCACAAGCTTGAATACATTAAAAGCTTATTCTAAATGCCATGAAATACTGGCATTTAGAATAAAACTTTTTACAATTATAAACTTAAAAAGCCATTCATTATGGGAACAAAAGCCAAAGAACATTTTGAAACCGCCCGAGAGAAACTCAATGAAGCTAAAGAAGAATTATTTAGACCAGAAGAAGATATCGTTTCCTATTTAATTTGCAAAAATTCGCAACATGCTATTGAGTCTTATTTAAAAGGATATCTGTTAAAAAATGGTGTTGATATTGAAGATTGCAATACCATTGAGAGTCTTTATAAACAATGTGTCGCTATTAATTCAAATTTTAAGAAAGTTGATTTAACAAGTTTCGAATGTAAAGGTCATAGTTTAAATTCTCGTTATTGTAATGAAGTCGAAAAAGTTAGCAACTGTTATGATGCTGCTGATAACTTAGACACCTTTTTAAGAAAAGAAAAGAAAAAATAATTTAAACTTAACTAAACTATGCTAAAAGGGCTATTAAACATAATGTTTAATAGCCCTTTTTCTTTTTATTTAAATTTTATAAACTAAACAACATTGACCACCGTTTCTATTTGAGGTGCATACTTTTTTATAGTCATTTCTACACCAGATTTTAAGGTCATTTGATTTACACTACACCCAACACAAGCTCCTGAAAGTTGAACTTTAACATGTTTATCATCTTCAATAGATAGTAACGAAATATCTCCACCATCACTTTGTAAAAACGGACGAATTTCTTCTAATGCTTTTTCAACATTTAACCTTAATTCTTCTGAGGTCATAAGTTATTTTTTTACGGCGGCACATCCGGCCATTGTAGTAATTTTTATTGCTTCAGTAGGTGGCAAATCTTCATTTCTATTAACAACTTCCTGAACAACATTTTGAGTTATCTCTTTCAATGCTTCAGATAAAGGTGTATCTATCTGTAATGCTGCGGGACTTCCTACATCTCCCGCTTCACGAATGCTTTGCACCAATGGTAAGGCTCCTAAAAACTTAACGCCTAAATCTTCGGCTAAATGTTTGGCACCATCCTTTCCAAAAATATAATATTTGTTATCTGGAAGCTCTTCAGGTGTAAAGTAAGCCATGTTTTCTATTATACCTAGTACAGGCACATTGATACTTTCTTGCTGAAACATAGCGACTCCTTTTTTAGCATCGGCTAATGCCACAACTTGTGGTGTACTAACAATAACGGCTCCGGTAATAGGAAGTGATTGCATAATACTTAAATGAATATCGCCTGTTCCTGGAGGTAAATCAATTAACAAAAAGTCTATCTCTCCCCAATGGGCATCAAAAATCATTTGATTTAAAGCTTTAGCAGCCATGGGACCTCTCCATACAACCGCTTGATCTGGTTGCGTAAAAAATCCTATAGACAAAATTTTAATACCATAGTTTTCTACAGGTTTCATTTTAGATTTGCCTTCAATATCTACTGCTAACGGACGTTCCTTTTCAACATCAAACATAATAGGAATAGAAGGCCCGTAAATATCGGCATCTAAAACCCCTACTTTAAAGCCCATTTTTTGTAAAGACACCGCCAAATTTGCTGTAACAGTAGACTTCCCTACGCCTCCTTTACCTGAAGCTACTGCAATAATATTTTGAATACCAGGAATGGTATTTCCTTTAATTACATTTACTTTTGGTTTTTCTGGAGCTTCAACTTTTACATTGACAGTGATTTTAGCTTTTTCATAGACCTTATCATGAATAACTTTCATGATATCAACCTCTGTTCTTTTTTTAGCTTGTAAGCTAGGATTGGTAATCGTAATATCTACAATAACTTCATCACCAAACGTCATTACATTTTTAACCGCTCCTGTTTCAACCATATTTCCTCCATCTCCTGGAGCCGATATTGTTTCAAGAGCTTTAAGTATATCTTGTTTACTTAATTTCATGTGTGTGTTTATTTAATTTGAATTTCAAATCATTTCAACAAATCTAATTCATTACCAACAATTTAGATTTATTCTAAAATACAAATATACGCTGAAAAGTTTATATTTTAAAGTAGTTTTATTGAAATGATTGATAATACTATTTACATTTTTTAGATGCCTATTTGGTATGATTTGTGTGCTATAATTTCTCTATAAATAACATACTTTTGGCTTATGAAAAACTCTATTCTTTTTTTTGGTTTTGTACTCCTAATCGGGTTTTCAAGTTATGCTCAAAGTAAAATTGGACGAGCCGAAGAAAGCTTAAAGAAAAAAGAGACCTCTACAAAACATTCTAAAACATCCTATAGTGAAGGTGGTAATAACAGCGATTCTGAAAGTAGTTTTTTTGCTGAGACCTTTGGAGATTTGTTTTTAGAGATATTTGTACAAGCATTTGCTTATACCGTTTATGGCGTTGCTATTGAGTCGCCTTTTGAAAAAGGGCATCAAGCAAGCAATGCCTATTTAAGCAAATATCCATATCATAACTTAAGTACTGGAAACTATACCTATAAATGGAACGAGGACACTCCTATTTTTAGAACCTCATTATCTGCTAGATATATTTCTGAAAATAGTAGATTGAAAGGTTCTCAATTAAATATAGATATGAGATTTTTAAAAAGACTTGGACTGGAATTCGATTATCTTCAATTATGGGAAAACAATCCCAACTTTGGAAATGATAATTTAGCTATTTATACGGCTCTAGCAAAATATCATCGTGTACGTACAGAAAAATTTAATGCTTGGTGGGGACTAGGAACTGCTTATATTGATGGAGCTGTGGATAACTTCGGATTTACTTATGGTTTAGGCACCGAATTATTTTTCGTTAAACCCATTAGTATTGAAGCAAATTTTAATCAAACCTTTATAAATGATAATACCTTTAATAAATTCAATGGGCTCATCAATTATCATCTTAATACATACAAACTAATTTTTGGCTACCAACACCTCAGAATTGGAAACCAGAATTTTTCAACGGTTACATTGGGTGCTGGAATTTTCTTAGATTAAAAAATCTATAGTTCTTTTGAAGGATCCCAAAACACACGCTCAAAATCTTGAATTTGATTATCTACAACCTTAATTCCTTCACTCTCCAATAGCTGTTGCATAAGATTCGTTCCATCAAAGTGATGCTTTCCTGTTAATAATCCTTTACGGTTTACTACTCTGTGAGCAGGCACTTCTTTTCCTGTAGAACCATTCATAGCATAACCAACCATGCGAGCACTTTTAGCAGCTCCAAGATATGTGGCAATAGCTCCATAAGAAGTCACTCTACTGTATGGTATTAATTTTGCAACCTCATAAACTCTATCAAAAAAACTAGAAGTTTCTGATGACATATCCTATAATTCTTTGATAATATTAATCAATGTAATAATAGAAATAATACCCGTAATACTACCTATAAGATAGTTCATACTTTTTTGAGAAGCTATGGGTTTATCCTTTATTTTATGGAAAAAAAACATGTATACATATAACATAACAAATGTTCCCATACCAGCACCAGCAACATAAGAGATAATATTAATTTGGCTAAAATCTAACCATCCAAAAGACGCTAAAGTAATAGTCATATAGGCTTGATAAGGAATAGGAAACACATTAATGGCCGATAAAAACAGGCCTTGGAAAAACCGACTTTGCTTGCTTCTTATTTGAGGTTCTAATTGAGGCTTTACTTGTTTTTTAGCTATAAATAAATAATAAATGGTAATTAACACAAAAATTACAAACGCAACTCGTTGAAGAATATCAATAACCTCTACATGATTAGATAAATATCTAGCAAAAATTGATGCTAAATAAGTTTGAACAAAAACAATAACACAAACACCTATGGAAAACAGAATACCCCGAGCGTGTCCCTCTTTTAAGCTTATTTTAGCGGCTGTCATATTTAACAACCCTGGAGGTATAATACCTATTGAAGATACGATAAGCCCTAAAAAAAAGATAAAAGTAATGTTCAATGTTATTTAATTTTAAACCTAATATACGTAATTGCTTTGTTTTGTTCTAAATATTGGGTCTCATAAAATGTTTGAATACTAGTCACTTCTTCTGGACTACCTTCTTGTTTATACACATTATGATTAGAATAAAGCACTTCATGTCCTTCACCGTGTAATAAGCCCAGAGTATACCCATGCATAAACTCACTATCGGTTTTTAAATTAACAACACCTTCAGGCTTTAAAATAGATTTATACTTTTTTAAAAATGTTGAGTTTGTCATACGGTGCTTGGTTCGCTTATATTTTATTTGCGGATCAGGAAACGTAATCCATATTTCGTCTACTTCATTTTTATCAAATGCAAAATCAACAAGTTCTATTTGAGTTCTTAAAAAAGCCACATTATCAAGGTTCTCTTCAATAGCTGTCTTGGCTCCTCGCCAAAAGCGAGCACCTTTTATATCTATACCAATAAAATTTTTATTAGGATATTTTTGTGCTAATGCTACCGAATATTCACCTTTTCCACAGCCTAATTCCAGAACTAATGGATTGTTATTTTTAAAAAAATTAGTATTCCAATTACCTTTTAAAAAATAGTCTTGTTTAACTAAGACATCTCTCGTTGGTTGAAATACATTCTTAAACGTTTCGTTTTCTTTAAATCGTTTCAGTTTATTTTTACTTCCCACTCTTTTAAAAATTTTGGTAAAATTAAGGAAACAAATTAGCTTTATCTTTGTTTTTATATGAAATGAGAATAACACCTTTCAAAATTGATGGTTTTTAATGGTATCTGACCTAAATAAATAGTCTAACTGATGAATATTAAAAAGCGAATTTTAGTAGCTCCGTTAAACTGGGGTTTAGGTCATGCCACACGTTGCATCCCTATTATTAACGCTTTAATTGAACAGGAATTTGAACCAATAATTGCAACCGATGGTGATGCTTTACAGCTACTTAAAAAGGAGTTTCCCAAATTAATATACTTAGAGCTTCCATCTTACAGAATTAAATATTCTAAATATGGCTTTTTATTAAAATGGCAATTATTTAAAACTATTCCAAAATTATTCAAGTCTGTTAAAAAAGAAAAAAAAGTAATTGAAGAGCTTATTAAAACTCATCATATCAAAGGAATTATTTCAGATAACCGCTTTGGTGTTTATACTTCAAATAAGGATGTTCCAACAGTTTACATTACACATCAACTTCAAGTTTTCAGCGGTTTTGCTACAACTTGGTTAACAACTAGGTTACATCAACAAATCATTAAAAAACATACTAAATGTTGGGTTCCAGATTTTGAAAATACCCAGAATTTAAGTGGTAAACTTGGGCATATTAACAACCATAAACTCAATCTGAAATATCTAGGTCCCTTAAGTCGGTTTACTAAAACTAAAGCAACAACCCAAAAGTATAACATTCTAGTATTGTTATCTGGGCCTGAACCTCAACGGTCTCTTTTAGAAGATAAAATTTTGAATGAATTAAAAAATTATAAAGAATCTATAATAGTTGTAAAAGGAGTGGTTGAACATACACAAAAAATAACACCCCAAAATGCTATGACTATTTATAACTTTATGCAAAGCACAGAACTAGAACAAATTATAAAAGATAGTGATATTGTTATATCTCGTTCTGGTTACACAACTATTATGGATTTAGCTGTCTTATTAAAAAAGAAAGTTTTTTTTATCCCAACACCAGGACAAAATGAACAGCTATATCTAGCAAAAAGAATGCAACAATTACAAATTGCTCCTTACTGCAAACAAGATGATTTTACGATAGAAAGTTTAAAAGAAATTAATTGTTACAAAGGATTTGAAATGATTGAAAACAACTTAAACTTTAGTGAATTATTTAGCCTTTTCAAGGGTGAATGAAAACTCGCTACCAACACCAAATTCGCTTTCAACATATATTTTTTCATCATGGGCTTCTATAATGTGCTTCACTATTGAAAGTCCCAAACCAGAACCACCTTCGGTTCTAGAACCACTTTTATCAACCCTATAAAAACGCTCAAAAAGTCTTGATAAATGAGGTTTCCCAATTCCTATTCCGTTATCAGTTATTCTAACAATGACCTTGTTTTTAATAAGGTTTTCAATACTTACCTCGGTTGTTCCTTTTTCACGACCATATTTTATTGAATTTACAACCAGATTAATCAAAACCTGTTGAATGCGTTCCTTATCTGCGTTAACAAAAATGGGTTTGTTATATTCAATATCAAATGTTAGAGTAATTTTTTTCTTGTTGGCCCGCATTTCAAACATGTCAAACACATTTTTGACCATTTCAACAATATCAAAACTTTCAATTTTTAAACGTAAATCACCTATTTCTAATTTGGTAATCATGTCTAAATCATTAACTATATAAACCAATCTATCAACCCCTTTGCTGGCTCTAGTTAAATATTTTTCACGTATTTTTTCATCATTCATGGCACCGTCCAATAAGGTTAAAATATAGCCCTGAACAGTAAATAATGGCGTCTTTAATTCATGAGACACATTTCCAAAAAACTCCTTTCTGTATTGGTCTCTTACTTTTAATGTTTCTATCTCAAGCTTTTTATCTCTGGCAAATTTATCTATTTCTTGTGTGAGTGTCCCCATATCTGTGTTTATAGGCCCTCGCGTTAAACTTGCCGATTCTAAAAGGGTTAAATCATCATATATTTTTTTAACACGTCTATAAATAAATCGTTCAACCCTAAACTGGATAACTAAAAAAGAAAAGATATAGCATATAACAGCAAAGGCTAAAAGTATCAGCCAATTAATAGAATAAAAAGCATATAAAAAAACACCCATAATGAGCGTTAAAAACAGCGTTAAAAACAGGGAAGTTTTTATTGCGAACTTATATGTTTTTTTAAATTTTGTCCGCATTAATCTACAAACTTATAGCCCACTCCTTTAACTGTTTTAAAGCAATCATCCCCTATTTTTTCTCTAAGCTTTCTAATGTGAACATCTATTGTTCTTCCGCCTACAACCACTTCATTTCCCCAAACTTTATCAAGGATTTCATCTCTTTTAAAAACTTTCCCTGGTTTTGATGCTAATAGAGACAACAACTCAAATTCTTTTCTTGGCAAAATAATTTCTTTACCATCTAAAATAATTTTATACTCATCTCTGTTGATAACAAGATCTCCAATTTTAACAGTATTGTCAACCTCTTGCTCCTTAAAACGTCTTAATAAAGCCTTAACTTTGCTTACTAATACTTTTGGTTTAATGGGCTTGGTTATGTAATCATCTGCACCAGCATCAAAACCTGCTACTTGAGAATAATCCTCACCTCTAGCTGTTAAAAACGTAATTATTGTATCTTTTAAATCAGGATTTTTTCTAATAATTTCACATGCCTCTATACCATCCATTTCTGGCATCATTACATCTAGAATGATTAAATGAGGAATTTCTTTTTTAGCTTTATTAACAGCTTCAAGACCATTTTCTGCAGTTAACACTTGATAGCCCTCATTTGATAAATTATAGCCTACTATTTCTAAAATATCTGGCTCATCATCAACTAAAAGTATTTTAATGTCTTTTTTATTCATTCTGTAATTACTATTAAAAATTCATTTATGAAGTAAATATAAAATTAATAACACAGATTTACAGTAAATTTAATATAAATAACCATAAGGTAACGTATAACTTACAGTGTTTTAACCTTTCGATTAAAAACATGATTTTTTAACAATACTTTGGTATAACTTTTGAAAGAATTTAGTAATTTTAAAACATAAATCAACCTAGTATGCAAAAAAACTACTTTTTGACTTTTATTTTTTCTCTTTTGTTTTTGATTTCCCTTCAAGGGTTTTCTCAATCAAATCAGAATAATATACCCCAACAACAACAAAATATTGAAGGTCTCTCAATATACCCTAACCCTGTTAGTAACGGAAAATCATACATTTATATTACATCTAAACGAGGATTAAATAAAACTGTTGCCGTATATAATGTTTTAGGCAAATTAATATCTTCCACTGTATTAACAAGCAAAGAATTTAACATTTCGCAATTAAGTACTGGTGTTTACATTTTAAAAATTACCGAAAACAACATCAGTGAAACCCGGAAATTAGTAATAAAATAAACTTAAAAAAATATAATTTTAAAAGCGTTGCTAATAGCAGCGCTTTTTTATTTTAGTACTTTTGCATTTTTAAATCTATGATAGATACAAATGCCATTTTTAATATTCATTCTGAACAAGAGTTCAATGAATTGGTGTTGGATGTTTTTAACTATCAATTTAAAAACAACACTATTTACAGATCATTCTGTGATTTGTTATACAAACATCCAAGCGATGTTAAAACCATCAAAGACATTCCGTTTTTACCCATTCAATTTTTTAAAACCCATAACGTTTTAAGTTCTCAAAATAGTATAGAAACCACTTTTACAAGTTCAGGAACCACTGGCAATAATACAAGTAAACATTTAGTAACCAATTTAGATATTTATAAAAACAGTTTCACTAAAGGGTTTGAACAATTTTATGGCAGTATAGACGATTATGTTATTCTTTCTCTTTTACCATCGTATCTTGAACGAGAAGGATCTTCATTGATTTATATGGTAAATGCTATGATTACACAATCAAATCATTCAGAAAGCGGCTTTTATCTCAATAATTTAGATGAATTAAAAGACACCTTAACTCAATTAGATTCACAAGGAAAAAAAATATTACTTATTGGTGTTTCTTTTGCTTTATTAGATTTAATTGAGACCTATCAATTCAAGCTAAAAAATACAATAATCATGGAAACCGGGGGCATGAAAGGACGGCGAAAAGAATTGATACGAGAAGAACTTCACGATAAACTTAAAGTTGGTTTTGGGGTAGAATCCATTCATAGCGAATATGGTATGACCGAATTATTAAGTCAGGCGTATTCGCAAGGAAATGGCATTTTTAACGCCCCTAGTTGGATGAAGATTTTAGCCCGTGATGCTGAAGATGCTTTAAGTATACTACCAATAGAAAAAAGTGGTGGACTTAATGTAATTGATTTAGCCAATATAAACTCTTGCTCTTTTATTGCTACACAAGATTTAGGACGCGTTTACAAAGATGGCACCTTTGAAGTCATTGGGCGCTTTGACCATTCAGATATTCGTGGTTGCAATTTAATGGTGTTATAATTTTTGTTAGGAAACTAATTAATTTACGACCAAAAAACCAGCTATGAAAAAGAAATTATTTTCAAGCTGGTTGGTTAGTTTAAGAGGCTGTCTAAAAAGTACAGTTCTATGTTATATTGAGCCTGTCGAAATATTTCAAATTACTGATAATCAATACCGGTTTCAACAAGCTCAGCCTAACAAACAAAAACACATCATGCTTTTTAGACAACCTCTTTATTATGATATTTTAATTACAAAATAATTTTTCTTACCACGTTGTAGCAGCACAAACTTGTTATTTATCAGATCAGATTGTGTTATTTTATAATCTTCTTTTACTTTTTCTTTATTAACAGAAATCGAGTTTTCTTTAAGAGCTCTTCTGGCTTCTCCATTCGATTTTAAAAATCCACCTTTTTCAGCTAAAGCAGCAATAATATCTAACCCTTCTTCTATTTCAGATTTTGAAATTTCTGTTTGAGGAACACCATCGAACACATCTAAAAAGGTTTGTTCATTTAAATGCTTTAAATCATCACTGGTAGAATTCCCAAATAAAATATTACTGGCTTTAATGGCATTATCTAAATCGTCTTTAGAATGTACCATCGTAGTAATTTCTTCGGCTAAACGCTTTTGTAACACACGTAAATGTGGTGCTTCTTGATGTTCTGCTATTAAGTCGTTAATTTCAGATTCTGTTAAAAAGGTAAATATTTTAATATACTTTCCTGCATCCTCATCACTGGAGTTTAACCAGTATTGATAGAATTTATATGGCGATGTTCTATTAGCATCTAACCAGACATTGCCACCTTCAGACTTTCCAAATTTAGACCCGTCAGATTTTGTAATTAACGGACATGTAATGGCAAATCCTTTTCCATTATCAATTCGTCTAATTAATTCGGTTCCAGTAGTGATATTTCCCCATTGGTCACTCCCTCCCATTTGAATGCTACAATTCTTTTCTTTGTATAAGTGTAAAAAGTCGTACCCTTGAACTAATTGATAAGTAAACTCGGTAAAACTCATCCCTTCTGTAGATTCAGATGAAAGTCTGTTTTTTACAGAATCTTTAGCCATCATATAATTTACGGTAATATGCTTACCAACATCACGAATAAATTCAAGGAATGAAAAGTTCTTCATCCAGTCGTAATTATTAACCAAAATAGCCGCATTGTCTGCATCACTTTCAAAATCTAAAAAGTGAGACAACTGATTTTTTATAGACTCTTGATTATGACGTAGTGTTTTTTCATCCAATAAATTACGCTCGTTTGATTTTCCTGAAGGGTCACCAATCATACCTGTTGCCCCTCCAACCAATGCCACCGGACGATGTCCACAGCGCTGATAATGAGCCAACAACATTATGGGAACTAAATTTCCTATATGTAAAGAATCTGCTGTAGGATCAAACCCTACATAAGCACTACGCATACGTTCCATTAAATGGTCTTCTGCTCCAGGCATTACAGTATGTATCATGCCTCTCCAAGTCAATTCTTCTACAAAATTCTTTATCATGTTTTCTTATTTTTACTAAACTACGGCAAAGATAAAAATCAATATATAATTACTAATGAATTATGAATAATTCTTTAATTTAGATGCATGATTTTAGTAACAGGTAGTACAGGTTTAGTTGGTTCGCATTTGCTTTATAAACTCATTAGTGATGGTGAAAAAGTTAGAGCGATATATAGAACCGAGCGTAAACTTGATAATATAAAAAAGGTATTTTCGTGTTATACTGATGATTATACCCCCCTTTTTGATTCGATTGAATGGGTTAAAGCAGATATTTTAGACATCCCGTCCCTAACGGATGCCTTTGAGGGCATCTCATATGTTTACCATTGTGCTGCTTTTGTATCTTTTGAACCCGATAAATATCAACTTTTAAGAAAAACAAATATAGAAGGAACAGCCAATGTAGTTAACCTTTGCATATCTAAAAAAATTAAAAAACTTTGTTATGTAAGTTCTATTGCTGCTATTGGGACTCTTGATGATACCGAAATGTTAACGGAAGAAAGTGAATGGAATCCTGAAGCTGGCAATAATGTTTACGCCATTACAAAGTATGGTGCAGAAATGGAAGTTTGGCGTGCTGCCCAAGAAGGGCTAGATGTTGTAATGGTAAACCCAGGTGTTATTTTAGGTGCAGGCATTTGGCATTATGGAAGTGGTAGTTTATTTAAAAAAGCGCATCAAGGCTTTAAACATTATACCTCTGGCACTATTGGGCTGGTTGATGTAAAAGATGTGGTATTGGCTATGATAAAACTTACAAAAAGCGACATAACAAACGAACGTTTTATCTTGATAGCTGAAAGCTGGAGTTACAAAAATTTTCTTAGGGATATTTCTATCTCGGTTAATACTTCGCCGCCTAAAAAATTAGCACCTCAATGGTTATTGCAAATAGTCTGGAGATTAGATTGGTTAATGCATAAACTAACAGGTAAACGCAGGCAACTAACTAAACATTTAGTAAGATCATTATCTACTAAAAAATCCTATGATACCACTAAGATAAAATCTTATTTGAATTTTGAATTTAAACCTATAAAAGACAGCATTACTGAGATTGGGAAGCTTTATCTGAAACAGGTTGAATAAGCTTTTTGGGCTTTGTTTTATGTTTTAAATTAAGATTAACAATTGAATCTTTTTCTGGTTTTTCCTTTAAAGATGCTTTCGGCTTTAACAAGCTATTTATTGAATCCTTTTTTCTTATGGAATTGATAGAATCTTGTTTCCTTTTTTCCTTTCGTTCGGTATCTTCTAACTTTGTATAAAATTGGGATAACTCCTCTAAGCTATCTTGAACCTTTTTGTAAATTTCTTCATAATCCTTCACATAAAAAGCATAATAATTATTATTTGATGCGAATGTAGCACTGTCTATATTATATTTTTTATAAACATAATCGTCTGAGTAAATATCTTTTTTTTCTAAAATCTTTTTATTGGCTCCATTAGAAGATGATATTAATTTCAAATCTATGATAATATTAATCATCTCTTTTTTCGAAATTAAATGCTTTGGCTTTTCAGGTTTATTCAAAGTGTAACATGATACCACTAAGATTCCTAAAAAAATATATGTAAAAAAATGTTTTAGCATTACCTATTAAAAGTTAAGCGTTTAGCAGGTTTAAAATTATGAAATTTAGAATTCTCGAAAACCAAATTACCATTTACAAAAGTATGGGTTATTCTCGACTTAAAAGTTGTTCCTTCAAAAGGAGACCACCCGCACTTATATAAAATATTATCTTTTTTTACCGTATATGGACTATTAAAATCTACTAAAACCAAATCGGCGTAATAACCTTCCTTTACAAATCCTCTTTTTTCAATTTGAAATAAAATAGCAGGGTTATGACACATCTTTTCAACCACTTTTTCAATTGAAATTTTTTCTTTGTGACACATCTCTAACATGGCAGACAAGGCATGTTGCACTAAAGGCCCTCCAGAAGGTGCTTTTGTGTAAACGTTTTTCTTTTCTTCTAACGTATGTGGCGCATGATCTGAAGCAATAACATCTATTCTATCATCGAGCAGAGCTTCCCAAAGTTGATCTCTATCCTTCTTGGATTTTACGGCTGGATTCCACTTAATTAAGGTTCCTTTTGTATCGTAATCTTCATCTGAAAACCATAAATGATGAATACACACCTCGGCTGTTATTTTTTTATCTTTTAAAGGAATTTTATTACTGAATAATTTAGTTTCCTTTCCTGTAGATAAATGAAATACATGTAGTCTAGCTCCTGTTTTTTCAGCTAATTTAATAGCTTTTGAAGATGACAAATAACAAGCCTCTTCACTTCGTATTTCTGGATGACATTTAATAGGAATATCTTCACCATACTTAGCAATGTAAGTTTCAAGATTCGCTTTTATTGTTGCTTCATCTTCACAATGAACAGAAATTAATAAATTGGTGCTTTTAAATATTTTCTCAAGAACTATTGGATCATCAACCAACATATTTCCTGTAGAAGAGCCTAAAAATAATTTCAATCCAGCTACTTTATTCGCATCAACTTTTAAAATTTCGTCTAAATTATCATTAGTGCCACCAAACATAAATGAATAATTGGCGTATGATGTTTTTGCTGCAATTTCAAACTTGTTTTCTAATTTTTCAATAGTTGTGGCTTGTGGAACCGTATTAGGCATTTCAATAAACGATGTTATGCCTCCAGCTACTGCTGCTCTAGATTCTGTTTCAATAGTTGCTTTATGAGTTAGTCCTGGTTCTCTAAAATGCACTTGGTCATCAATAACTCCTGGCAATACATACTTACCTTCGGCATCAATCACATAAACATCTGAAGATTTTGCGCTAATTGAACTACTAATTTCCTTAATAACCTCTCCTTCTATTAGTATGTCTCCATAAAATACTGTACCCTCATTTACAATATGTGCATTTTTTATTAGTATCGTTTTTTGCTTCATAAATCTACTTTTTGAAAATACTTTTTATTTTCATTGAAATCACCCCAAATATAGCTTCAGATATTATTCCTGAACTTAATTTTGATTGTCCTTTCGTTCTGTCTGTAAATATAACAGGAACTTCTTCAATTTTAAACTTATTAATATACGCCTTAAATTTCATTTCTATTTGAAACGCGTATCCAATAAATTTAATAGTATCTAAATTTAAAGTTTCTAATACATTTCTTTTATAGCATACAAAACCAGCAGTGGTATCGCGTATTGCCATACCAGTAATAATACGCACATAAACAGACGCTAAATAAGACATTAAAACCCTGTTCATTGGCCAGTTTACCACGTTTACTCCAGTTATATATCTTGAACCTATTGCAACATCTGCACCATTTTTACTACAAGCATTATATAACTTAATTAAATCTTTTGGGTCATGTGAAAAATCGGCATCCATTTCAAAAATATAGTCATATTTTTTATTTAAAGCCCATTTAAAACCATGAATGTAAGCTGTTCCTAAACCCGATTTCTCTACTCTTGATTCTAAAAAAAGTCGCTCTTGAAACTCCTGCTGGAGCTCTTTTACTTTTAAAGCTGTTAAGTCTGGAGAACTATCGTCAACAATAAGGATATGAGTAAATTCAGACTCTGAAAACACTGCTTTAATTATGGCTTCAATATTTTCAATCTCGTTATAGGTTGGTATAATTACTAAAGCATGTTTCATGTATTCTCATAATATTGTTTTTAATGTTGTATTTCCCAAAACAGTTTTGTTCTTACTAGGAAGCATTAAAAACTTATAAATTTTAGCAAATGTACATTATTTAAAAGATACTTTTTTTTAAATATTCCTTAATAATTTTAAGTAGGTATTATTATTTATAATAATTTTAGGGCATGCTTCGTAATGTACAAACATTTGAATTATTTACTATTTTAATAGTTATTGGCATTGCTTTTATAGCAATTGCAAAATCGCTATTTCCTAGACGTTTTAATGATTTTGTTTATGTATTAGGCAACTCAAAATACTTGAAGATTTATGCTAGAGAACAAAAGTTTTTTGACAAATTTGACGCCTTACTTTTTGTTAATTTAATACTTTCATTAGCTATTTTCGGGTTTATTTATCTAAAACTTTCAAACCATGTATTTGCTCCTACTATTGACGGTATGTTTAAATTAACGCTTGGAATTGGCATCTTTATTTTAATAAAAGTTCTTTTAGAACGTCTCATAGGAAGTCTTTTTGAAATGGATAAATTGATTGACCAATATTTATTTCAAAAAATAAGTTACAAAAACTTTATAGGGTTGTTTTTAGTGCCTGTTAATTTAATCTTGTTGTTTAGCATAACACCTTCGTTAATTATACTTTATATCATTATATTTTTACTATTAGTAGTTAATATTATGGGGTTAATTACTACCATAAAAACGCATCAAAGTTTAATAAAACGAAACTTATTTTATTTTATTTTGTATCTTTGCACTCTTGAAATTGCACCTTATGTCATTTTATATAAGGTGCTTAATTCATAATAACTGAAGTAACTAATTGCGCCCTATGAAAGTGAAAACAATTTTGGTGTCCCAACCAGAACCTAAAGTAGAAAATTCTCCATATTTTGATCTTCAAGAGAAGCAAAAAGTAAAAATAGATTTCAGACCTTTTATTCATGTAGAAGGTGTCTCTGCTAAAGAAATTAGACAGCAAAAAGTAGATTTAAATAACTATACTGCTATTGTTTTAACTAGTAGAAATGCTGTTGACCACTATTTTAGAGTTGCTGAAGAAATGCGCTTTAAAGTGCCAGATACCATGAAATACTTTTGTCAATCTGAAGCAGTCGCCTTTTATTTACAAAAATATGTAGTTTACAGAAAACGTAAAATTTATGTTGGTAAACGATCTTTTTCTGAATTATCGCCTTTAATAAAAAAATACAAAGACGAGAAATTCTTGTTACCATGTACCGATAAGGTAAAGCCAGAAGTATCAGAAACCATGAATTCTTTAGGTGTTAATTGGAAATTGGCAACCTTTTATAAAACGGTTATTAGTGATCTTTCTGATTTGGCTGATGTTCTCTACGATGTTTTGGTTTTTTTCAGTCCATCAGGAATAGAATCTTTATTCCACAATTTCCCAGATTTTAAACAAAATGATACTCGTATTGCTGTATTTGGGAACACTACCATTAAAGCCGTTGAAGAAAAAGGTCTTCGTGTAGATATTGCTGCACCAACCAAAGAAACTCCATCAATGACTATGGCTTTAGAAAAATATATTGATAAAGTTAATAAACGTAAATAACTCAAGCTATAGTAAATAAAAAAGAGCGACTTAAAAATTAAGTCGCTTTTTTTTTATAATTAAAACGCATAGCGTTGCGGACCACCTCTACGTATTTCTTCGCTAGCAAAAGACTCATATTTTTTAAAGTTTTCTCTAAACGCATTAGTAAGTTTAAATGCTGTTTTATAATAAGCATCATCATCATTCCAAGTAGCTCTTGGGCTCAACACCTTAGTTGGAACTCCTGGGCATTCTCTAGGTTGTGCAACTCCAAAAACAGAATGAATATGATAATCAGCATAGGTGTACAACCCTAAATCACCATTTAAAACCGCATTAATCATGGCTCTTGTGTACTTTAATTTCATTCGTGTTCCTACTCCATAAGGACCTCCCGTCCAGCCAGTATTAACAAGCCAAACATTAACACCAGCTTCTTTCATTTTTTTACTTAACATATCGGCGTATTTAGCTGGGTGAAGCGGCATAAAAGGCGCTCCAAAACATGCCGAAAAAGATGGTTGAGGCTCTACAACACCTGCTTCAGTTCCTGCAACTTTTGCCGTATATCCAGACATAAAATGATACGCTGCTTGACTAGGTGTTAGTTTAGATATAGGAGGCAACACTCCAAAAGCATCAGCTGTTAAAAAGAAAATATGTTTTGGATTTTTTCCAATGGAAGGCACTTTAATATTTTCAATATGATTGATAGGATAACTTACTCTAGTATTTTGAGTAATGGAAGCATCTGCAAAATCAACATGACCTTCTGCATCTAAAATGACATTTTCTAAAATAGCACCTGGCTTAATAGCTTCAAAAATCTCTGGTTCATTTTCAGCAGATAAATTAATCACTTTTGCATAACAACCACCTTCAAAATTAAAAACGGTATTTTCTTTAGTCCAACCATGTTCATCATCGCCAATTAAACTTCTATTTGGATCGGTAGAAAGTGTTGTTTTTCCGGTTCCTGAAAGTCCAAAGAAAATCGCTGTATCTCCATCTTTACCAATATTAGCACTACAATGCATTGGCAAGGTATTTTTATACATTGGTAAAATAAAATTTAAAGCCGAAAAAATACCTTTCTTAATTTCTCCTGTATATCCAGTTCCTCCTATTAAAGCAATTTTTTTTGTGAAATTTAAAATAGCAAAATTATGTTGACGGGTTCCATCTAATTCTGGGTTTGCTTTAAAACCTGGTGCATTCACAACTACCCACTCTGGACTGAACGTTTCTAATTCATCTTCTGTGGGACGAAGGAACATGTTGTAAGCAAACTGATTGCTCCAAGGATATTCATTAATAACACGAATATTAAGTTTATAATCTTCATCGGCACATGCATAACAATCTCTCACAAAAACCTCTTTATTTGAAAGATATTCTGCAACTTTAGCATATAAGCCTTCGAACTTTTCTGGAGTAAACGGAACATTAATATCTCCCCACCAAATATCGTCTCTAGTTACATCGTCTTTAACTATAAATCTATCCAAAGGAGATCTACCTGTAAATTCTCCGGTATTAACTGCCAAAGCACCAGAAGACGCCTCAACACCTTGTCCTTTTTCAAGAGTAATGTCATGAAGCTCTTTTGGTGAAAGTTGATACTTTACTTTAGCCTTTTTAATGCCGTATTGTTCTAACTCAATCGTTTTCGTAAACTTGTTATAGTTTGCCATAATTTTGAATAAAAATGATTATTCGGCAAAATAAAAGAATATTTTTATGTTATTGTATAAAAATATTAATTATTTGCTTTCATTTTTATGAAATTCACAAACAATAAAATCCAAGAAATAATAAGACATAAACCACCTATTGGTGTCACAAATGCGATGGTTTTAAAATCAAAATTTGTTAATAAATTGGTTGCCAAACCATAAATAGATCCAGAAAAAAACAACCATCCTATTAAAACAAAATAGAATATGAGTTTTTTTGATTTAGCTGAAATATAGTTAGTACTTCCTACAAAAAGCAGAAAAAGAGCATGATACATTTGATATCTCACACCAGTTTCAAACGTTTGCATAGATTCTGCAGAAATTAATTCTTTTAATCCATGAGCACCAAATGCTCCTAAAATAATGGCAGTAACTCCTAAAAATGACGCTAAAATTAAAATTGGTTTGTTCATATCTATACTACATTTCAGTTTATAAAACCTTTTGTATTTATTACATTAGTCTCAACAAAATTAGTTAACAAAATTCATTATGCGAAACATTTTAGTTATTGGTTCAGGAAAATCAACTTCTTACTTAATCAAATATCTGTTAGATAAATCGGAAACCGAAAACTTATTCATAACCATAGGAGATATCAACATTAATCACGCATCGAAGATTATTAATAATCATATCCGAGCAAAAGCAATCATCCTAGATATCTTTGATATAGATTCAAGAAAGGAAGCCATTAAAAATGCTGATATTATTATTTCTATGCTTCCCGCACGTTTACATATTGATGTAGCTAAAGATTGTATTGAATTAGGGAAAAATATGGTTACCGCCTCTTATATAAGTCCAGAAATGGAAGCTTTAAATGAACAAGCTATTGAAAAAGGCTTGATTTTCATGAATGAAATTGGTGTTGATCCTGGCATTGACCACATGAGCGCTATGAAAGTAATTGATAGCATACGAGCCAATGGTGGTAAAATGATTTTATTTGAATCTTTTACCGGAGGTCTTGTAGCTCCCGAAAGCGACAATAATCTTTGGAATTATAAGTTTACCTGGAACCCAAGAAACGTGGTTGTTGCTGGTCAAGGTGGAGCTGCTAAATTTCTACAAGAAGGCACTTATAAATACATTCCCTACCACAGATTGTTTAGAAGAACTGAATTTTTAGATATTGAGGATTATGGACGGTTTGAAGTGTATGCCAACCGAGATTCGTTAAAGTACCAACATGTTTATGGTTTAGACTATATTAAAACACTTTATCGAGGTACCATGAGGCGTGTTGGATTTAGTCGTGCTTGGAATATGTTTGTTATGCTAGGTATGACAGACGATAGTTATACCATTGATGATAGTGAAAACATGAGTTATAGAGATTTTGTTAACGCCTTTTTACCTTATAGCCCATCAGATTCGGTAGAATTGAAATTCAGACATACACTCAAAATTGATCAAGATGATATTGTTTGGGATAAGTTGCTAGAACTTGATATTTTCAATTCTAAAAAAATGGTAAATCTTAAAAAAGCAACACCGGCCCAAATCCTACAAAAAATACTGATGGATAGCTGGACACTTGATAAAGATGATAAAGACATGATTGTCATGTATCATAAATTTGGCTATGAGCTAAATGGTAAAAATTATCAAATAGACTCAACTATGGTCACAATAGGAGACGACCAAACCTATACGGCTATGGCAAAAACAGTCGGCTTACCTGTTGCTATTGCGACGCTTGCTATTTTAAATGGTAAAATAACCACACCCGGAGTTCAAATTCCTATTACCAAAGAAGTTTACGAACCTATTTTAAAAGAATTGGCAGATTCTGGTATTTCGTTTAAAGAAAAAGAAGTGCCTTATCACGGTTATAATCCTCTGAACATTTAGTCGGTATTATATTTTTTATGTCATTGCGAAGAAAATTTCTGATTTTCTGTAGCAATCTTTTCAATTGAAAGAGATTACTTCGTCGTGCCTCCTCGTAATGACTTTTAATATTTCAATAAAAGTATTCTATTTCCAAAGCAGTAATTAGTTACAAATCAAAATCATTTTATTACTTTTATGTTATCATTTAAAACAATTTAGAAGATGATGGTTACAAATCAGAATACACAAATAGATGGTATTGATAAAAAAATTCTTCGCACCTTGATGGAAGACGCCAGAACGCCCATTCTTGAAATTGCAAGAAACGTCGGTATTTCTGGTGCAGCCATTCATCAACGATTAAGAAAGCTTGAAAAGTCTGGTTTAATTTCGGGTTCTAAACTCGCTATTAATCCAAAAGTTTTAGGCTATACCACCATGGCATTTATTGGTGTTTATTTAGATACAGCCATGAGCCATAATGACGTGGTAAAACAGCTAAAAAAAATCCCCGAAATATTAGAGTGCCACTACTCTACAGGAAGTTGGAGTATTTTTATTAAAATTCTTTGTAAAAATAATGTACATTTAATGCAGGTACTAGATAAGAAAATTCAATCTATTTCAGGTGTTTCCAGAACGGAAACATTTATTTCACTGGATCAACAAATAGATAGGCAAATTAGTATATAAAAACAAAACCCAAGCTTTCGCTTGGGTTTTGTTTTTATTGAGATTCTTGCAAAGGCAAGAATTAATTACATCTTCATCAACCAAGAACGCACATCGACTTCCTTCTTAATTAAATCTCTTAAATCGTCTATTTTTACACGTTCTTGCTCCATGGTATCTCTATAACGAATGGTAACTGTATTATCTTCTAACGTGTCATGATCTACGGTAATACAAAATGGTGTTCCGTTGGCGTCTTGTCGTCTGTAGCGTCTCCCCACAGCATCTTTTTCATCATAAATCACATTAAAATCCCATTTTAATTCGTCTACAATTTTTCTAGCGACTTCTGGCAAGCCATCCTTTTTTACTAATGGTAAAATAGCAGCTTTTACGGGTGCTAATACACTTGGCAGTTTTAAAACAGTACGTGTTGTCCCGTTTTCTAAATCTTCTTCAACTAAAGAATTTGAAAATACGGCTAAAAACATTCTGTCTAAACCAATAGACGTTTCTAACACATACGGTACATAACTTTTATTTTCTTCGGGGTCGAAATACTGTAGTTTTTTACCTGAGAATTTTTCGTGCTGACTTAAATCAAAATCAGTACGCGAGTGAATACCTTCTAATTCTTTAAATCCAAACGGAAATTTAAATTCAATATCCGCAGCAGCATCAGCGTAATGTGCTAATTTTTCATGGTCGTGAAAACGGTAATTCTCAGCGCCCATTCCTAAACTTAAATGCCATTTCATACGGGTTTCTTTCCAATGCTCATACCACTCTTTTTGAGTACCCGGTTTAATAAAAAACTGCATTTCCATTTGTTCAAACTCACGCATTCTAAAAATAAACTGTCTTGCAACAATTTCATTTCTAAAGGCTTTTCCTGTTTGGGCAATCCCAAACGGTATTTTTAAACGGCTCGTTTTCTGAACATTTAAAAAGTTGACAAAAATGCCCTGTGCTGTTTCTGGTCGCAAATATAAATCCATCGCATTTTCAGCAGATGCCCCCAATTTGGTTCCAAACATTAAATTAAACTGCTTAACCTCTGTCCAGTTTTTTGAACCTGTTAAGGGATCGGCTATTTCTAACTCTTCAATAAGAGCTTTCACATCTGCTAAATCTTCATTTTCCAAAGATTTTGCCATCCGCGAAAGCGTTGTATTTATTTTTTCTTGATACCCTAAAACACGTCCGTTTGTAGAAACAAATTCTTCTTTATTAAAGGCTTCTCCAAAACGTTTGGCAGCTTTAGCAACTTCTTTATCTATTTTAGCTTCAATTTTAGCGCAATAATCTTCAATTAACACGTCGGCTCTATATCGTTTTTTAGAGTCTTTATTATCAATTAAAGGATCGTTAAAAGCATCAACATGCCCAGATGCTTTCCATGTGGTGGGATGCATAAATATAGCAGCATCAATACCAACTATATTGTCATTCATTTGCACCATTGCTCTCCACCAATAATCGCGGATATTTTTCTTTAATTCTGCACCGTTTTGCGCGTAGTCGTACACAGCGCTTAAACCGTCATATATTTCACTGCTTTGAAATACATAGCCGTACTCCTTTGCATGCGAAATTACCTTCTTAAATTGATCGTCTTGATTTGCCATGATGCAAAAATATAAAACAGCGTCAAACAAATAGCTTGTTTGTTAAAAAATAAGTATTCAATTCTTTTATTTTTTAATTAAGTTTACAAAAGTTCATATTGTCTTTCAATGTTGCAATCTATTATTAATGTGTTTTTTCCTAAAGTATGTTATGCTTGTCATGACTTATTGAGTGACAATGAGCAAGATATTTGTACCCATTGTAGAAACAGTTTACCTGTAACCAACTTTCATTTTAATAATGATGATACGGTTTTAAAAATATTTTATGGACGCGTTAAAGTTGTTAATGCGACAGCTTTGTTACGATTTGAAAAAAAAGGAATTGTTCAACAATTAATTCACAGTCTAAAATACAAAGGGCAAGAACAAATTGGTGTTTTTTTAGGTGATTGGTTAGGAGGCGAGTTAAAAACAGTAAAAGCTTATGAAGATGTTGACCTTGTTATTCCGGTGCCACTTCATAAAAAGAAACTTAAAAAAAGGGGATACAATCAAGTTGCCAAATTTGCACAACAAATTGCATTAGCTCTTGATATTCCTTATACAGACGATGTGCTTTTAAAAGTAACAAACACCGAATCGCAAGTACTAAAAAAGCGGTTGTCGAGATGGAATAACACAAACGAATTATTTGCACTAAAAAACAAACATGTAATAGCAAACAAACATATTTTGCTAGTGGACGACTTAATTACTACGGGAGCAACTATGGAGGCTTGCATATCTGTTTTAAATCAAACTGACAATGTAAAAATAAGTGTGGCATCTATAGCAATTGCATAACGAGTTTGACGTTATATCTGTAAAATTATGTAGGTTTGCTTAAATTTTATTTTGGTAATGAATAAAACGCTTTCAAATTTTATTTTTATAGTTGTTATAGGGCTTATTTTTATTAATTGTGCCAACCGAGGTACACCACAGGGTGGCGACAAGGACATTACGCCTCCAGAAATAGTAAGCTGTGAGCCCGCAAATTTCTCAACCAATTTTAAAGGCAAGGAAATTAAGATTGTTTTTAATGAATATATTAAAATTAAAGACCTACAAAAACAACTTATTATTTCACCACCAATGAAAACACTGCCAGAAATAACACCTTTGGGTGGTGCCAGTAAAACCATTACCATTAAAATTTTTGATACACTTCAGCCTAATACAACCTACGCCTTTAATTTTGGAAATAGCATTGCCGACAACAATGAAGGGAATCTGTTTCCATACTATCGTTATGTATTTTCAACTGGAGATTATATTGATTCATTAACAGTAAACGGTCAAGTTTTTGATGCCTTAAACCGAAAACCAGACAACTTTGTCTCTGTTGGTTTATATGAAGTGGACTCTACTTTTAACGACTCCATTATCTACAAAGAAAATCCAAAATATGTTACCAATACATTAGATAGTACAACCACCTTTTCTATTGAAAATATTAAAGCTGGAACTTATATGCTATATGCTTTAAAAGATGCTAATGGAGATAATAAGTTTCAACAAAAAACAGATAAAATAGGGTTTTATAATCATTTTATAACAGTTCCAACAGATTCTACCTATAACTTACGCCTATTTTCAGAAAATTTAGATTTTAGATCTTTCAGGCCTCAAAATATCGCTGGCGAAAAAATTGTTTTTGGTTATGAAGGTGATTATAAACATATGCATATTGATTTACTATCAGAAGTGCCAAACGACTTTAAACACCGCATTACAAAAGACGAAAAAACAGATTCCTTATATTATTGGTACGTTCCTAAAATTGAAGCAGATTCATTGGTTTTTAAAGTAACAAATAAAGATTTTGAAAAAGATTACACGGTTAATCTGGGTAATAAAAAACGTGACACCTTAACCATTAAAGCTACGCCAACTGGAGCTATAAGGGTTGATGAAGATTTTAAAATTTCGGGATCTATTCCTTTTACTGCCTTTGATGCTTCAAAAATGACCATCATGGATAAAGATTCTACTCTGGTTGATTATACCACATCATTTGATACTATTACCAACAATTATATATTTAATTTTAAGAAAACGGAAGATAACATTTATAAGATACAGGTAATGCCAGAAGCCTTTACAGATTTATTTGACACTAAAAACGATACTTTAAATTTTAATGTTAAAACAAAAAAGTCATCAGAGTATGGATATGCGCGTTTTACCTTGGTTAATGCTACCTATCCCATCATTTTTCAATTAGTTAATGAAAAAGGAGATGTTCAATATGAACAATATTCAAGCAAACAAGAAATTTTAGACTTTTTAAATATAACACCTGGCAAATATTTTATTCGAGTTATTTTTGATACTAACGGCAATAGAAAATTTGACACTGGTAATTATCTAAAAAAAATACAACCAGAACGTGTTAGCTTTTTTAAAGAGATAGAAATACGAGCTGATTGGGGATATCCTGAAACTCTTGTTTTTAAAGATGAAGAGTGAAATCGTCCTTATCGTTTAAAAACTTGAGTTTATTTCTGTAATAATTAATATGATTCTTTTCTAAAGTAACTACTTCTACTTGCTCCCTATTTGGTTTAAAAGAAGTCATCTCATTTCCAAGAACATCAAGCGTTGCAGAATGTCCACAAAACTCATTTAGGGTTTCGTCGAGCCCAACACGATTAACGCCAATACAATAACACATATTTTCTATAGCTCTTGCTTTCAATAATGTGTCCCATGCAAAAATTCTTGGCTTTGGCCAATTGGCAACATACAGCAACACATCATAATCTTCTGTATTTCTTGCCCAAACAGGAAAACGTAAATCGTAACAAACCAACGGACAAATTTTCCAGCCTTTATAATCAACTATTAATTTTTTCGTCCCTGCTGAATAGATTTTATCCTCACCGGCTAAGGTAAACGTGTGTCGTTTGTCATACTGGTGAACCATTCCGTTTGGTTCTACAAAGAGCAAACGGTTATAGTATTTGTCCTCTTCAGAAATAATAAGGCTTCCAACTATAGCAGCATTCGTTTTTAAGGCTCTCTTTTGCATCCATGCCACCGTTTTACCATCCATGGTTTCTGCCACTGTTTTAGCATTCATGGTAAAACCGGTCGCAAACATTTCCGGAAGTATAAACATATCTACTTTTTGAGAAACACTTTCAATTTTCTCCTTAAGATGTTTTCTGTTTTTTTTCGGGTTTTCCCAAACTAAATCTGTTTGAATTAATGCTATTTTAAGTTGCTCTTGCATGGTTATAGGGTATTTAATATATCTGCTGCTTTTTCTAGTGTATCGTTACTTTTTGCAAAACAAAATCGCAACACATGATTATCCAATGTATTGTTGTTAAAAACCGATAATGGTATGGAAGCAATGCCCAATTCTATAGTTAATCGTTTCGCAAATGCCACATCATTTTCTGTAGTGATATCAGAAAAATCTAATACCTGAAAATATGTGCCTTTAGATGGTAAAAACTTAAACCTTGAGGATTCAATTAATCCTAAAAACAAATCTCTCTTTGCCTGATAAAACTGAGGCAAGTCTAAGTAACGACTTGGCTCTTTTAAATATTCCGCCAAGCCTTTTTGCACGGGATGATTTACACAAAACACATTAAATTGATGTACCTTCCTAAACTCGTCCATTAGGGCTTTAGGCGAGCAACAGTACCCAACTTTCCAACCTGTATTATGAAAGGTTTTTCCAAAAGAAGCCACCACAAAACTTCGTGATTTTAAATCGGAAAACAGGCAAGCACTCTGGTGTTTTTCATCATCAAAAATAATATGTTCGTAAACCTCATCACTCAACACCACAATGTTGGTTCCTTTGGCTATGGCTTGTAATTGCAACATATCATCTTTTGAAAAAATTCGACCACTTGGATTATGAGGCGAATTAATTATAATCATTTTAGTACGATTATTAACCTGCTGTTTTACCAACTCCCAATCAACCTCATACCTTGGATATTCCATTTGAATGGCTATGGTTTTTCCACCGTTCAATTCAACAAAGGGCTCATACGAGTCATAGGCGGGTTTAAAAACAATAACCTCATCGTCTTTATTAACGAATGCAGAAATAATGCACGAAATAGCCTGAGTAGCACCAGCTGTAATCGTAATTTCCGATTCTGGATGATAACTCGATTGATATAACAAATTATACTTTTCTGCAATTTGCTCTCGCAACTCTAAAATTCCTGCCATGGGTGCGTATTGATTATACCCATTTTGCATGGCTTTATAAACCAAATCAATCAGTTTAGGGTCACTCTCAAAATCTGGAAACCCTTGAGACAAATTAATAGCTTGATGCATGGATGCCAAAGCACTCATTACCGTAAATATTGTTGTCCCTACATGAGGAAGTTTAGATTGATATTGCATTTTTGTTAAAATATATAGTAAATTTACAATAATAAATAGATGCTTTTATTTTTAACTCCTTTGAATTTTTTACATTATGAAATTTCTTAAAATTATATTGTTTTTTTTAACAGTAACAATGTCTGCTCAACAAGGTGGCATGTGGATCCCTTCACTTTTAGAAGGCATGAACGAAGAAGAAATGACAAACCTTGGAAGCAAATTAACCGCTAAAGATATTTACGATGTTAATCACTCTAGTTTAAAAGATGCTGTTGGTCATTTTAATGGTGGCTGTACTACTGAGGTAATTTCTCCTCAAGGTTTAATTTTAACCAATCATCATTGTGGTTTTAGTCAAATACAATCTCACTCTTCACTTGAAAACGACTATTTAAAAAATGGTTTTTGGGCGATGAATTTTGATGAAGAATTGCCAAATAAAGGATTGTATGTAGAATTTATTGTAAGCATTCATGATGTTACTAAAGAAGTTTTAGCAATGGTGAACGATGATATGACAGAGAAAGAAAAACAGTCTATTATATCAAAAAACAGTAATGGCATTATGAAAAATTGGCCAAAAGAAGACTGGCAAGATGTTAAGGTAAAATCATTTTATAAAGGCAATCAATATTTCTTATTTGTCACAGAACGTTTTGAAGATATTCGTTTAGTAGGAGCGCCACCAACAAGCATTGGTAAGTTTGGAAGCGACACTGATAATTGGGTATTCCCGAGACATACAGGTGATTTTTCAATATTTAGAATTTATGCCGATGCTAATAATCATCCAGCAACCTACAGTAAAGACAATAAGCCCTACCAACCAAAACACTTTTTACCAATTTCTTTAGATGGCGTTGAAGAAGGTGATTTTACGATGGTGTTCGGATTTCCTGGTACTACCAATGAGTATTTACCAGCTGTTGCGATAGAGCATATTACTAAAAATTTCAACCCAACCAATATAGCCATACGCGAAGCTGCTTTAAAAGTGATTGATGCCGAAATGAAAAAAAGTGATGATGTACGCATTAAATATGCTTCAAAACAAGCACGAATTGCAAACGCATGGAAAAAATGGATTGGTGAAGATTTAGGTATCAAAAAAAGTAATGCTGTCGCCAAGCGACGTGATTTTGAAGCTACGTTTACCAAAGCTTTAAAAGAAAAAGCCTTAGTTGAAAAGTATGGTTATATTTTACCAGAATTTGATCGTTTATATAAAGATTTTGCGCCCGTAGATATCAAACGCCGTAATTTTATTGAAGTCTTTTTAGTGACGAATGAATTGATGCAAATGACACTTAGAGCCTATCAATTTGAGCAAGCAATTACTGCTCATCCTGACTATCTAGAAAAAGCAAAAGAGAGATTAACAGGAATATTGAAAGGCATACATAAAAATTATGATGTTAATGTTGATAAAGGTGTTTTTGTTAACGTCATGCCTTTATATGGCAAAGAAGCCGATATTTCAATTTATAATCAAACAGCATTTACAAATTTAGACAATGCTTTAAAATTACTTGAAGGAGATGATGTTAACGAAGTTCTTAAAAAATTGAATGAAGATGCTGCTTATCAATACGCCAAACCTATTATTGATGAATTTTACAACACCATCGATAAAGAGTTTCAACAAAAAAACGAGGGTATTACAGCTTTACAAACCGTTTATATGACAGCATTGATGGAAGCTTTGCCCAACGAGCGTTATTTTCCAGATGCAAACAGTACACTTAGAGTAACTTATGGTCAAGTACGCGGTTACTCTCCTAGAGATGCTGTTTATTATAATGCTGTAAGCCATTTAGATGGCGTTATGGAAAAATATGTACCAGGAGATTATGAATTTGATGTGCCCAAAAAATTACGAGATTTATATGAAGCTAAAGATTTTGGCCCATATGCCGATAAAAATGGAAAAATCCCTGTGTGCTTTTTAGGAACTAACCATACAACTGGTGGTAATTCTGGAAGCCCAACAATTGATGCCTATGGAAACCTTGTTGGTTTAAATTTTGATCGTGTTTGGGAAGGTACGATGAGCGATATGAATTACGATCCTGAAATTTGCAGAAACATTATGGTCGATTTACGATACGTACTTTTTATAATTGATAAATATGCTGGTGCGACAAACTTAATTGACGAAATGACTTTGGTTCATCCTAAAAACAAAAAACACTAAAGCAAGATAGTTTTTAACTTAAATGAGTTACTAAACTAAACATGTATTAAAAAAAACAGTGCTCATAATATAAATCTGAGCACTGTTTTTTTATCTTTTTTAAGTAATTAATTGTTTATTTTTAGTTCTGCTTCTTTTAGTTTTTGTTCTAATTTTTTAAGTCGTTTTTGCCATTTTTCTTCATCATTTGGAGACAAACCTCCTTTATTTTTCAATTGGGTATACTCATCTTTTACACTATTCAATTTTTTTCTTATCTCAAAAAAATCGTCTCTTGCGTCTTCTCTAGCTTCTATTTTATGATCTAATTGTTTCTGCTGTTCGTTAAGTTCCTTCTCCTTTTGTTTTAATTGCTTTAACGATTCATCAATTTGATCTTGTTTTTTCTCTTCAGCTTTTTTGACTTCATGACGCTTTTCTAAAATAGATTGTATGTTTTCTTTTTCAACTTTTGTCAGTTTATCCGTTACGTCTTTATCGTTAGTATAAAAAGAATTTCCTTTAACCGTATATACTTTACCATCATTTGTAATAACACGTTCGCTACTGCTGCAAGAAGTTAGAATTGTTAGCGCAATTACAACTATTAGTTTTATTTGTTTCATATTTTTTAATGTAAATGTTCTCTACCCTTTTAGATGCATTATCTATAAAATAGTCACTTTTCTTTAAATAAAAAAACTAAACAATATTCATCTTTTTCAATAAAAAAGAAGCATTCATATTTTTGCAAATACCCTTTTTTAATTTATAATCAAAATGAAGTTCGTCGTTAATAATCTCGGCATCAAAATAATAGTTTTTAACCTGATTAAGTTCCTTTTCAATCTCACATAAACTTAAATCGTGTGTTGCAATAATTCCCGTGGCATTCGAGGCGACCAATTTCTCAACAAACTTTCTGGAGCCAATGGCCTTATCGGTACTATTGGTTCCTTTTAGGATTTCATCTAAAATAATAAAATACGAGTCGTTTTGAATGGTATCGACAATGTATTTTAAACGCGTTAATTCTGAAAAGAAATACGAACTTTCGTCGGTTAAAGAATCATTAGTACGCATGCTCGTTATTAATTTAACTGGGCTGTATTCACTGGTTTTAGCACAAACCGGTAAACCAACATTTGCCATAACAATATGCAACGAAACGGTTCTTAAAAACGTACTTTTTCCAGCCATATTTGCTCCTGTTACAATAAAAAACTGTTCGTTATCAATCTCTAAATCACTATTAATGCGTTTACTTTTATGTAGCAGCGGATGCCCTAATGCGGTTGCTTTTATAACAGATGTATTATCTACAATATCAGGAAACACAAAATCGGGATGATTAAACGTAAAATTTCCTAGCGAATTATAGGCATCAAAAAACGAAACCACTTCAAACCAATCTGAAACTTTATCACCATAGTTAGCAATCCAATCTTCTATATTGCAACTGTTTTTTATATCTAAAAGAAACAATCCGTTTCCAAAAATGGCTGAAATTAGGTTATTGCGATTATCGAGTGCATCTAAAGCCTTAGAAAATTGCTTAAAAATTACCGATGCTTTTTTTTCTTCAGATTGAATTTGACGCTGTTTTTCCTGCAACAATTCAGAAGAAAATGTAGCACTTTCAATTTGCCTTAAAAGCGATGCATACTGCCTAAATGTGTCTATTAATTTATCACAATGTGCCGATAATCCATTCACTTTTTTAAGATACACCGAGGTAATTCCTAAACCAACGAGCAACCAATAGCCAATGATTGATTTGGCAATAACATCGAAAATAATCAATGTTAACATTAATAAAGAAATTAAACTAAAGCCAATTGATACCCATTTTATGGTTTTAGGAAGAAAGGGTTTATAGTTTTTTAACCAATCTATAATACTTGCAGCACTTGTTTCAACATGTATAAGTCGAGACGTGGCAGCATAATGTTGCCGCCATTCGGGTTTTGAGCCTAAGACTTTAATGGCCTCTTGACATGATTGAATATTTGTAATTTCGTTAGCTTTTAAGGCATCTGCGAGAGATTGTGTACCCTCGTTAATTGTGGTTCTGTTTATATACTGAAAAAACGAACCACGACCAAATAAATCAATATCTGAACTATAAAAATGATTACCGTCTTGAAACTGTAAGCCCTCATCTCTATGATGAAAAGATCCAGAATTAATATTTATTTCTTCTTCATTAATCTTTACAAGCTCCTTATAAAAATTACGATCTGCTTTTACAGCATTATATTTTGATAGTAAATAGATAAATATTAGGAGTCCAACGACGCCTACAATAACGGCAAATTTCCAATAGTTGAAGAGCATATATACTCCAAAAGCAGTTACTAAAAACACGAACACCCTTATGGTGCTTAACAAGGCCATTTGTTTTTTTCGCTTTTGTTCTTCGCTTTGGTAGGTTTTTAATTGCTGTTTATAGTATTCTAAAGGATTGGACATTTTTATTTTTTTATTTTGAAGTAAAGAAACAAAAAAGCTGTCTTGAATTTTCAAAACAGCTTCTTTAAATTTATATGATATTGATTATCTTCTTGACATAAAAATTCGAAGTATATACCAAAACAATAGCATTAGTGATGCAAATAAGCCCAAAGCCGCTGGGATATATTGGTCTTCAGAATATTTGTTTACCAAATTAGATGTCTGATATAATATAGAACCTGCCGCCAGCAGACACATTCCTACAGAAAACCATAACCCCAAGTTAAACCCAAACAAAGTACCTGCTAGTATTAAGCCTAAAGCAATAAAAAAGCCTATAGTTAAACCTGCTTTTAAAAACGAAAAATCTTTTTTTGTAACCAATACAATAGCAGACAAACCTGTAAACAATGCTAATGTTACAATAGCTGCCTGGTTTAAAATTTCTGAACCAGAGTCCATATAATAAGCTGCTATATATATTATTGGAACAAAAATAAAAGCCTCGGCAAGAATATAAACCCCATAAGCTAAATATTGCTTGTTTGTATCAGGCGTTTTTAAAGTCATTCTTTCAGCATAATTGGTAATAAACATAAAGCCACCTAACATAATTAACCAACGATACCCTTGGGTCATAGATAGTGTGAACTTTACTATGGTTTCACTTTGCAATAGTAAATATTCAAATAAGATAAACACTAATACTCCTGCTGCCACATGAGAATAGGTTTTTTTATAAAAAGCCACTTTATCAACTTCTGATAATTGACTAACCATTAATTTGCTTTGAATCATGTCATCCATAAAAATACTTTTAAATTTATTTGTAATATAAATATATAAAAAGAAACCGAATTCTTACATATTTGCTATAAGAATTCGGTTTGAATTATTTAATCAAATTTTATTAGTTTCTACCTCCAAAAATTTGTAATGCCCAATATAACAAGGAAGCTAATGCACCAATAGCAGCCACTAAATAGGTTCTAGCAGCCCATTTTAAGGCATCTTCAGAACCTGCATACTCATCTGGTGTTACTATGTTTCTGTTTTTCAACCATGCTAAGGCTCGGTTACTAGCATCATACTCTACAGGTAACGTAATAAAACTAAATATGGTAGCAAAGCCCATAAACACAACACCCAAGGCAGCAACCCACCATCCTAGTCCCATTCCTGCAGCACCACCTAAAACAAGTCCGCCAATGATTAACCATTGAGACATTCCAGACGTTACACTCACTACAGGAACCAAAGAAGATCGCATTTGCAACCAACTATAGGCTTTTGCGTGTTGAACCGCATGACCACACTCATGAGCTGCAACGGCAGCCGCAGCAGCATTACGCTGATTATAAACCGCTTCACTAAGGTTAACTGTTTTATTTTTAGGATTATAGTGATCTGTTAAACGACCAGGCGCAGAAATAACTTCTACATCATAAATGCCATGGTCTGATAGCATTTTTTCCGCTATCTCTTTACCACTCATACCATTTTTTAAATGTACTTTAGAGTACTTTTCAAATTTTCGTTTTAACGTATTGCTTACCAACCAACTAACTAAAGCAATCGCACCTATTAATATATAATATCCAATCATTTTTATTATTCTTTAATTACAAATTAAATATAACAAAAATAGAGCCACTTTTTACTTATGAAATTTTGTCAGATTGAAAGAGATTTAATCCCAGTGAAAAGCTTCTATAATTTCTTTGTAAACAACCTCACCTTTTACAATGTTCAACCCTTTTTCCAAGGTTTTGTCATTTTCGCAAGCTTTCTCCCAACCTTGATTTGCCAATCTAAGTACATAAGGCAATGTGACATTTGTTAACGCCACAGTAGATGTATAAGGAACTGCTCCCGGCATATTGGCTACACAATAGTGTACCACATCATCAATAATAAACGTTGGATCTTCGTGCGTAGTTGGCTTAGTCGTTTCTATACAACCACCTTGATCTACAGCCACGTCTACAATAACTGCTCCTGGATGCATATCTTTTAACATATCACGGGTAATTAATTTTGGAGCTTTGGCACCTTTAATTAAGACACCACCAATAATTAAATCGGCTTCTTTTATACGCTTTCTTATATTATACTGACTAGAAAATTCGGTTACCACATGATTGGGCATAATATCATTTACATAACGCAATTGTTTCATATTAATATCCATAATCGTAACATGCGCTCCTAAACCTGCCGCCATTTTAGCAGCCTGAATACCCACAATACCGGCACCTAACACTAACACTTTTCCTGGAGGAACACCTGGCACACCACCAAGCAGAACACCACGACCCTTAATAGGTTTTTCTAAATATTTGGCACCTTGCTGAATGGCCATACGTCCAGCTACTTCAGACATTGGAATTAATAGTGGCAATGACCCATCTTCATCTTCAACCGTTTCATAAGCAATACAAACGGACTTACTGTCTATCATAGCCTTGGTTAAGGTCTCGCTAGATGCGAAATGAAAATAGGTAAAAATAACTTGATCTGGTTTTATCAATGCGTATTCTGGTTCAATAGGCTCTTTTACTTTTACAATCATATCGCTAATTGCATAGACCTCCTCTATTGTTTCAAGAATAAGAGCTCCTGCTTCTATATAATCGTCATTAAAAAATCCGCTACCAAACCCAGCATCGCTCTGTACGTATACTTTATGGTTGTTTTTGGTTAGTTCAAATACACCTGCAGGCGTCATGCCTACACGGCTTTCGTTGTTTTTAATTTCTTTGGGTACACCTATAATCATGATATCAATTATTTTATTCATCAAAATTGAATATTTTAATTGATACCCCAAAATTAAATAGGGGTTGATTAACATAATTTATTTGTTTATTATCGAAAACCCTAAAAAATTAAGGGTTAAAAAATATTATAATATTTTTTAACCCCTATACAAATTGAATATAAATAACTTTATCCTACGATATTGACTATTTTACCAGGAACAATAATCACTTTTTTAGGTGTTCTACCTTGTAATTGCTCTTTGGTTTTTTCGTGTGCCATTACGGCTTCTTCTATGGCTTCTTTACTTAAATCTAAAGGTAATTCCATTGTGAAACGCATTTTTCCGTTAAATGAAATAGGATACACTTTATTGCTTTCTACCAAATGACTAGCATCAAATTTTGGAAATGGTGCTGTTGCAATCGATTCGTTATATCCTAGCTGACTCCATAATTCCTCAGCAATATGCGGTGCATACGGCGAAATCAAAATCAACAGTGGTTCAAGTATATCTTTACTTGTACATTTTTGAGCAGTTAACTCATTAACTGCAATCATAAAAGTTGAGACTGAGGTGTTGAAGGAGAAATTCTCAATATCCTCCTCTACTTTTTTAATCGTTTTATGAAGTGTTTTTAAATTGTCTTTTGATGGTTCTGTATTAGTCACTTTCAACCCATTATCATCAACATACAATTTCCACAGTTTTTTAAGGAAACTGTGCACGCCTGTAATACCTGCCGTATTCCAAGGTTTGTATTGCTCCAATGGTCCCAAAAACATTTCGTACAAACGTAAACTATCAGCGCCATAATCGATACAAATTTGGTCTGGATTAACGACATTGTATTTGGATTTAGACATTTTCTCGACTTCACGACCTACTTTATAAACATCGTTATCACCTACTATGATTTCCCCTTTACCCCCAATGAAAATGGCATTTTTAAAATCTTCTCCAAACTCACTATCATTCTTTAAACCATTAATATCCAATTCATCAGAGGCATTAATATACTGTACTTTTACATGAATTGGTGTAATTAAAAAAGATATATTTTCTTCAGTTCCTTTTTCTCCATAAAATAATCTTCTTCCTTCCTCTGAACCTTTAATTATTTCATTATTTACTATATCAACTAAAAAATCAAATAAAAACCCGGTTTTTTCATTCCTTTTCGCACAACCTCCAAAACCACTCATATCTAATGATTCATATACATCTTTAGGTATATAAATCTCTTTCTCAAAAAACTCATGTTTTCCAGCATATTCAATATTTCCATAAACTAAGCCCGGATTAATCCTATAAACAAATGCACTAGTCCCCAAAATCATCCCTTGGTTAATGAGTTTTTTAGCAAACTCATCATACGGCACCAAACCTTTATCAAACATAAACTTTTGCCAAAAACGAGAATACAATAAATGCCCTGTGGCATGTTCGCTTCCACCAATATATAAATCCACTTGTTGCCAATAATTAATGGCTTCTTGAGAGAAAATCTCTTGGTCATTATGAGGATCCATATACCGGTTAAAGTACTGAGAACTTCCTGCCCAACCTGGCATGGTGTTCAACTCTAACGGATGAATGGTTTTGTTATCAATCAAATCATTTGAAACCACTTCATTTTTTGTGGTATCCCATGCCCAAACGGTGGCGTTTCCTAAAGGGGGCTCACCCGTTTCAGTAGGTAAATATTTTTCAACTTCGGGTAAGGTAATGGGTAAATACTTTTCGTCAATCATTTGCGGCATGCCATTCACATAATACACTGGAAATGGCTCTCCCCAATAACGCTGACGGCTAAACACCGCATCGCGCAAACGGTAATTGGTTTTACCTTGTCCTTGGCCTAGTTTCTCCAATTCTTCAATGATTTTTTTGGTGGCTTCTTTATAGTTTAAACCATTTAAAAAATCGCTATTTGCAATGATGGTTTTGTCTTTATCAGCAAAAGCTTCCTTAGAAATATCAACACCTTCAAAAATATTAGGAATCGGAATATTAAAATGTTTTGCAAAATCGTAATCACGCTGATCGCCACATGGCACCGACATTACCGCTCCAGTTCCGTAACCTGCCAATACATAATCGCCAATCCAAACCGGAATAGGTTCTTTAGTAAACGGATGCTCAACATAAGCGCCAGTAAAAGCCCCCGTAATGGTTTTTACATCGGCCATTCTATCGCGTTCGCTACGTTTTGCCGTGGCTTCAACGTAAGCTTCAACCTCCGTTTTTTGTGCTGGTGTGGTTATTTGCGCTACTAATTCGTGTTCTGGTGCCAAGGTCATAAAACTAACGCCGAAAATGGTATCTGGGCGAGTGGTGAACACTTCAATCCCCCTAACCCCCAAAGGGGAAACTTGGTCACTTTTATATGATTTTCTTTGTGTAAGCTCTTCTTTGATTCTTTCTAAAACCCCTTCAATATCTCCTAAAACTTCTTCATTTGTAAACCTTATAACTTTATATCCGTCATTTTCTAAAATCTCAGTTCTTTTTGCATCTTCTTCAACTTGGGATTCGTGGATTTTACCATCAACCTCAATGATTAGTTTTTTAGATAAGCACACAAAATCAACAATATAATCACCAATTAAATGTTGTTGTCTAAATTTCGATTCGAGATTTTTATTCCGAAGTTGTTGCCATAAAGCTGATTCGGCTTGAGTTGGATTTGCTCGCATTTCTTTAGCTTTTTCAAGCAACAAATGCGAATTATTACCTCCAGTCATATACCCTGGTTTTTTAGAACCTGCTTTCTCTTCCCCATTGGGAAAGGATAGGATGGGGAAAAGCACAGAAGCACCAACCGACTTCCCAATCCAGTTACGCTGACTTTCTTTTAAAGAATCAGTCCAATCTATTTTCTCTAAACCTTGAAGTAAGCGTTCTGCGTAAGCTGAAATACGCATGCTCCACTGTGTCATTTTTTTTCTAATCACCGGATGTCCGCCACGTTCGGACACGCCATTTACAATTTCATCATTTGCCAACACCGTTCCTAATGCAGGGCACCAGTTTACTTCGGTTTCAGCTAAATAAGTAAGTCTATATTGTAATAAAATTTCTTGTTGTTTTACCGAATCGAAAGCATTCCATTCTTCAGCGGAAAATATCTCTACGTCATCATCGCAAACAGCATTTACGTTGGCATTTCCTTCCGAAGCAAATAGTTTTATTAATTCTGAAATATCTTCGGCTTTATTGGATTCGTTATTGTACCATGAATTAAATAGTTGAATGAAAATCCACTGTGTCCATTTGTAATAACTAGGGTCGGAGGTTCTCACTTCACGAGACCAGTCAAACGAAAATCCAATCTGGTCCAACTGACGACGATAGGTTTTGATGTTTTCAGCAGTTGTAATAGCAGGATGTTGCCCAGTTTGAATGGCATATTGTTCCGCTGGCAACCCAAAACTATCATAACCTTGCGGATGCAACACATTAAATCCTTTATGGCGTTTGTAACGCGCATAAATATCAGACGCAATATAACCTAACGGATGCCCAACATGTAAGCCCGCACCACTGGGGTACGGAAACATATCTAATACGTAAAATTTAGGTTTATCGCTTTGGTTTTCTGCTTTAAACGTTTGGTTTTCTGCCCAATATTTCTGCCATTTGGCCTCTATCTCGTTGAAATTGTATGTCATCCTATAGTATAAATATTAACGTCATTGCGAACAAAGTGAAGCAATCTATTAATTTCAAAAGATTACCATACTTCGACTACGCACAGCACAAGCTAGTTTCACTCCTTGTAATGACGGAATTTAAAAGCGCAAAGTTAAGGTTTAAAAAGAAAAAACTAAAAGCTATTTTAATTACTTCGGAGTATTTATATATAATTGTATCTTTATTTATGTAATTTTTAATTTATTATGAATGAAGAAATTGGCTTAGTGCTTTCTGGCGGAGGCGTACGAGCTATTGCCTATATTGGTTTAATACAGGTTTTATTAGAAAATGATATTACCCCAACGCAAGTTTCTGGAACAAGTGCAGGCGCTCTGGTTTGTGCTTTATATGCTGCCGGATACAACACTGAGGATATGCTTAAGTTTTTTAAGCATACACCCATTTTAGCCTTTTCGTTGTACGCACGGCATAAACCGGGCATTTTAGATAGTGAGAAATACGAAAAGTTCTTTAAGAAGTTTTTTACTGAAAATTCATTTGAAAAATTAAAATATCCGTTAACAATAACAGCCACCAATTTATTATCGGGTAAGCTAGAATATTTTAATAAAGGCGAATTAATAAAACCCTTAATTGCATCGTGCGCATTACCTCCTATCTTTTCTCCTTTAAAAATTAACGATAACTTTTATTCAGATGGTGGTATTTTAAATAATTTTCCTGTTGAACCTATTAAAAAAAATAAGGTTAGAAAAATTATTGGAGGCTTTGTTAACCCCATAACACCTGTTCAAGAATCAGATGTTAATACGTCCTTAAAATTAATGCATCGGGTATATCATATTGGTTTAGAAGCGAATAATGTAAAAAAATTTAATTTATGTAATTATGTTTTTATGCCACAAGAAATTGATAAAATAGGAACTTTTGAAGCAAAAGGCATTGACAAAGCTTATGAGATTGGCTATAAACATGCTAAAAAAGAAGTTAAGGACATACTCATTTCACTTGAAAAATAAAAAATTCAATGTAAAATCTCTACTTTCGCAGACACATTGAAACAACCCATTTGGAAAAAAATAAATTAAAGGCACATTTAGCATTACTTGGTGCCAATCTGATTTACGGTGCTAATTTTATGATTGCAAAAGGTGTGATGCCCGATAAAATTGGTCCATCTGCCCTTGTGGTTATCAGACTTATTGGAGCAGGTTTTTTATTCTGGATGATTAAACTGTTTATAAAGGAAGCCATAGATAAAAAAGATTATCTACGTATTGTTCTTTGTGGTCTTCTGGGTGCAGCCATAAATATGTTATTGTTTTTTCACGGGCTGAGTTTAACCTCTCCCATTGATGCGTCTATTATTAGCACGTCCATTCCCGTTATGGTATTAATTTTTAGTGCGTTTATTTTAAAGGAACGAATCACTAATTATAAGTTAGTGGGCATAACCATTGGAGGTCTTGGCGCTTTTTTATTGGTTTGGTTTGGTAACAAAACAGAAGGGACCAGTTCGTTATTGGGTAACCTAATGGTGTTTGGAAACACCTGTTGTTATGCACTTTACCTAGTGTTAATAAAACCACTGATGATTAAGTACAACCCTATTAGCATTATAAGCTGGGTGTTTTTAGTTGGTTTTATTTTTGTGTTGCCATTTGGAATAGATGATGTAATCCACACCAATTTTGAAGCATTTACACTACAGACCTATTTAGGGGTTGGTTTTGTGATTATTGGCACAACTTTTTTAACCTATCTTTTTAATATTTATGCCTTGCAACACGTCGCTTCATCCGTTGCTGGAAGTTATGTGTATTTGCAGCCAGCTGTAAGTTTTATACTCGTGACTATTGTATCGGTTCTTTACAATGATACCATTTACAAATCCGATATTAATTTGGTTAAAATAATCAGTTGTTTACTGGTTATTTGTGGTGTATATCTAGTAAGCAAAAAACCTAAAACCATTTCCTAGCTTCGTGCTTTAATTTCTTGTGGCATTAAACAATGATAAACAAAAGCATTGGTTGGTGTTTCTATACCCAATTCCTTTCCTTGCTTAACAATATACCCATTGAAATTTTCGAGTTCACTAGGCTTGCCTTCCATCATATCGCGTTGCATTGATGCAGTGGTATTGTAATCTAAACTGTCAATAACTTTAATAATCATTTCTATATGTTGAGATGTTAAACCAACACCTTTTGCGTTAGCAATAGCGACCATTTCTTTAGCGGTATCATAAATAATTTTTCTGATGCCCTCATGTTCTCGCATCACACCAAAAACGGCTCGTGTTAATGCCCCTATGCCACTAATGACTCCTATAAACAAAAACTTTTTCCAAATATCTAAATGAATATCCTCTGATAATGTGTTTTTAAATCCAGCTTGATCGAAAACGGATTTAATGTTTTGAAGTCTCTCAGATTTGGTGTTATCATATTCTCCAAAAACAATTTCGGGTTCGAATGAGAAATGATTAATAACACCTGGCTCCTCAACTTTACTAACTATTTTACAAAGACCTGCCAACACATTTTCTTTTGGCAGAACGATTCTTAATTTATCAGCATTATCAGCTCCATTTTGGAGTGGCAGCACCATCGTTTCAGGACCAATAATGGGTTTTAATTGTTCAGCGACCCCTAAAACCTGCCATGATTTAACACCCAAAATAATCAAATCTGGTTGTTTTATATCCTTGAAATTATCTGTTACTTTCGGATGAACCGTAAAATCTCCTTGAATACTTTTTACGTGCAACCCTTTATTTTTAATGGCTTCTAAATGTTTTCCCCGTGCTATAAATGTAACATCAAAACCAGCTTTTGCTAATTTTCCCCCAAAATAACCACCAACGCCACCTGCACCAATTATAACAATGTTCATATGTTTTAGTTTATATAAATAGAGTTTAAATATACTTTATTATTTTTACAACGTTAATATATCTATATGAGTTCATCATTTGAAAAACATCAAAAACGCCGGCTTATTTCTTCCTACTTTTCTGTGGTTTTAAGTATCGCATTGGTATTGTTTTTATTAGGATTGTTAGGCATGTTAATTTTAAATGCTAAAAAAGTATCAGACCACTTTAAAGAGCAAGTCGTGTTGACTATCTATTTAAAAGATACTGCCAAAGATGTTGAAACGAAACAACTTGAAAAAAGTTTGGCCATGTCGGATTATGTAAAATCCACCGAGTACGTCTCAAAAGAGCAAGCAGCCGAATTTATGAAAGCCGAAAACGGCGAAGATTTTATGGATTTTGTGGGCTATAATCCGCTACAAAATAGTATTGATGTTCATTTGAAAGCAGATTTTGTAACCTCAGATCAGTTAGAAAAAATTTCAGATGAAGCTCTAAGCAAAAACTTTGTTGATGATGTAGATTACGATAATGATTTGGTGACTTTAATGAACAACAACGTTAAAAAAATTAGTTTTTGGGTGTTAGTAATTAGTGGCATTTTTACATTGATTGCAGTTTTACTTATAAATAGTTCTATTCGTTTGGCGGTATACTCTAAACGATTCACCATTAAAACCATGCAAATGGTTGGAGCGACAAAGCAGTTTATTAGACGACCTTTTGTTTGGAAAAGCGTACGTTTAGGTATTATAGGTGGATTTATAGCGCTTACAGGAATGGCTATTGTTTTATATTATTTAAATAGAACATTCCCAGAACTAGAGCTAATAAGTAATCCTGTATTAATTACCTTATTATTTGTATTTGTATTTACCTTAGGAATTATCATCACATGGATTAGTACGCATATAGCAACGCAACGTTTTTTAAATTTAAAAACAGACCAGTTGTATTATTAGTTGTTGGTTGTTGGTTGCTAAAAACAATTTATTATAATCTTAACAACGCTATTTTAAATAAATCCGTTAATTTGCATATTAGTTTATAAAACATCATGGGAGAAAAAAAACGTAAAGAAACTTCAAAGAGTGTCTTTGTATTCGGAAAGAAAAACTACAAATTCATGTTTATAGGCATCGCTTGTATTGCTTTAGGTTTTATTTTAATGTCTGGTGGTGGTAGCGACGACCCGAATGTTTTTAACCCGGAAATCTTTAGTTTTAGACGCATTCGTTTGGCACCTATGATTGTGCTACTTGGTTTTGGAATTCAGATTTATGCTATTTTATTAAATCCAGACAAAGAGTAGTTTTCACACGAGTATTTCAGCAAATTTTTTAGTCATTTCTTCTACATAGCTGTATCCTTTTTTCATAGCGCCTTCTAAATTTTCAGAATAGTTTAAAACAGCATCGGCATAATCAATCCCGAAGTTTTTAATATCTTTTTCAGATAAATCTAAGGATCCACAAAATGCTGCTACTTTTATATTTTTCGCTTTCGCGGAAGTAAGTACGCCATGAATGGTTTTACCAGAAAGTGTTTGTGTATCTAGTTTCCCTTCTCCTGTAATAATCCAATCTGCATTTTTTATTTTAGAATCAAAATTGATTAAATCTTTTACTAAAGTAATTCCAGATTCTAATTTAGCATTTAAAAAAACGGTAGCACCAGCACCCATACCACCTGCTGCTCCAGCACCTTTCAAATTCTGAACATCTCTGCTAAATTGCTTTAGAAAAAGGTTTGATAGGTGTTTTAAACCTTTATCTAATTGTACTATTTCGCTATTTGAAGCTCCTTTTTGTGCTCCATACACAAAGGCCGCTCCATTTTTCCCGAATAAGGGATTGGTAACATCGCAAGCTACTTTAAACTCAACCTGATCTAGATTTTTTAAAACATGGTTTGTATTGATATGATGAATTTTAGAAAGGTTTTTTCCAATAGGACTAAGCTCTTCTCCATTATTATCTTCAAATTTATAGCCTAAAGCGGTAGCCATTCCAATACCGCAATCATTCGTAGCACTACCGCCAATACCAAGAATTATCGTTTTTGCTCCTTTTTCGATAGCATGTTTAATGAGTTCTCCTGTTCCAAGCGACGTTGTATAAAAACAATTTTGCTCTTCTGGTTTTAAAAGTGACATTCCTGAAGCTGCAGCCATTTCAATAAAAGCTGTATTTATAACGTCCATATACAAATACGAAGCTTGAATAGGCTGAAACAACGGATTGCTAACCTGCAATTTTAGTCGTTTTCCGTGAAGATGATATTCTAAGACATCAATGGTTCCATCTCCGCCATCAGACAACGGTAACTTGGAAATTTCAGAATTAGGCAAGACCTTTTTTAAACTGCCCTCCACAGCATTACAAAATTGTATGGCTGTTAGTGAACCTTTAAACTTATCTGGAGCGATTACAAATTTCATTTAACGTAAAATAAATTACAATTTAATAAAATACATGTTCAATTTTGATATTTTTGTTGCATGAATTTGATTGATACTATTATACTTTCGGTTATTGAAGGCATTACTGAATACCTTCCCATATCTTCAACAGGACATATGATTATCGCATCGTCTTTTATGAAGATTGCGGGAGACGACTTTACTAAATTATTTACCATAGTTATTCAACTTGGTGCTATTTTATCGGTAGTTGTACTTTATTGGAAACGATTTTTTCAAAGTCTTGATTTCTATTTTAAACTGTTAGTTGCTTTTATTCCTGCCGTAGTGTTAGGCTTACTTTTAAACGATGTTATTGATAAATTATTAGAAAGCCCCATTGTAGTTGCTATTTCATTAATTATCGGAGGATTTATTTTATTGAAAGTGGATGATTGGTTTAAAGCTAACGAGGTTTACGACGAACAAAATCCTGAGGCTCACACCAACATAAGTTATCTTACCGCCTTAAAAATTGGTTTTTTTCAATGCCTTGCCATGATACCTGGAACGTCCAGAAGTGGTGCCAGTATTGTTGGTGGTATGACCCAAAAACTGAATAGAAAAACAGCGGCAGAATTCTCATTTTTCCTAGCCGTTCCAACCATGTTTGGTGCCACAGCCAAAAAGCTTTTTGATTATTACCAAGCTGGTTTTGAACTTAGCGGAGATCAAATTAATTATTTAATTATAGGTAATATTATTGCTTTTATAGTCGCACTTTTAGCCATTAAATCGTTTATTGATTATTTAAGTAAAAGAGGATTTAAAATTTTTGGATACTACCGTATTGTTTTAGGAATTGGTTTATTATTGATTCACTACTTTTTGTACCCTTTAACTACCGTATAATGTTAACGTCTGAAGATTATTTATCTGGTCAAGTATTGTTAATTGACAAGCCGTTGCATTGGACATCATTTCAGGTGGTCAATAAATTACGCTGGGAAATTCGTCAAGCTTTCAAATTAAAAAAAATAAAAGTCGGTCATGCCGGAACTTTGGACCCTCTTGCAACTGGCTTATTGGTGCTTTGTACAGGCAAAATGACCAAGCAAATTGACACTTTTCAAGGACAAATAAAAGAATATACGGGCACCTTGGTTTTAGGAAGCACAACGCCTTCTTTTGATTTAGAGACAGAGATAGATAACACTTACGAAACTAATCATATTACGCATGATTTAATTCATGAAACCACCAAACAATTTATTGGAAACATCGAACAAAAACCACCCGTTTTTTCAGCTTTAAAAAAAGATGGTAAACGCCTGTATGAGTTTGCAAGAGCTGGCGAAACAGTTGAAATTAAATTCCGTCAAGTACACGTTCAGGAATTTGAAATTACCAAGATTGATGGCTTATTGGTTGATTTTAGAATTGTTTGTAGCAAGGGTACTTACATTCGTTCTTTAGCCCATGATTTTGGAAAAGCATTAGACTCTGGGGCTCATTTATCTGCCCTTAGACGAACAAAAATTGGGGATTTTGATGTTAAAAATGCCATATCAGTTGAAGATTTTATTAAAAACCTTCCTTCGGAATAAGTCTTCTAATAAATAGGCTTTTTAGGAAAATCTCTTCCATACATTCAGATTCAATTTTACAAGAAAAAACATTTTAGATACAACACACTTGAAGGCTTATCAAGCATTTCAATTTTTATGGAATTTATGTTATTTTAAACTTTTTATCTTATTTTGTCGTATATATAGTGATATTACTATCGCAAAAACCTAAATCTTTGGAGTTTAACAATCAACAAAAAGCCCTATTGCTTACGTTTCTAATAGCAGGAACGGTGGTTCTTTCTGTTTTTAATTTAAGCTTAAAACAACAGAATGACATATCTTCTGAAAGTTATTATGAAATAGAACCTGAAAAAGAGCTTACCGAAGAAGAGGCTAAAGTACTTGAAGCCTTAGAGCAACTAAATAACAGTAAAGCCGAAACTAACAAAGCCTTTAACGAAACCGCTAAAGAAAAGTCGTTTGCTGAAGCCTATAAACCTATTGCGCCTCCAGAAGATTATAAACGGCCCGAATCCAAAATAAATGAAGATCTTAGTAAAGAATCATTAAGTGATAACAACGATATCTCAGATTTAAACCATGAAGAGGTTTCTTCGTTTTCAAAAGTCAACTCGTTTTTAAACAAAAGCACTAAAAAAAATACTAATACCTCCAACAACAGAAAAAGTACTATACGATATTCTTTAGTAGATAGAACAGACGAGTATCTTCCTATCCCCATTTATCTTTGTGAAGCTGGTGGAAAAATTGTAATTAACATCACCGTAGATGCTATGGGTAATGTCATTGATACCTATGTAAACACCTCATCAACCTCAACTAACGAGTGCTTAATTGAGAGTGCCTTAGAATATGCAAAAGAAGCAAAATTTAATGCGAAACCTAATAAGAACAAGCAGTTAGGTTCTATTACTTTTAATTTTGTTGGCAAACACTAGGTTCTAACTTACAAAGCATTTCAATAATATCATTTACAATACTTTGTCCTTTATTTTTATTATACCAAACTTGTAACGCTTCTTTAAATTCTGGTGTAATAGCACCATGTTGCTCTTTATAATCAACTACCATTTTAGTGGCTTCCATAGGTCTTGGTCCAAATGTATTTAAAACCTCACCTGTTACATTGTCAATCATTATTAATTTTGGAATAGCTCTACCACCATTGGTTAAAAATTGATCCATCAACTCTAAATTTTCGTCTCTAAGAACAACTCTAAAATTGATGTTTATTAATTCTGCTATTTTATATAAAACAGGAACAATATGAGCTGCATCACCACACCAGCTCTCCGTAATTACTAACCAGGTAATATTATCATTAAAATGAGATAATTTAGCTTTAGATTCTTCTGAAATCTTAAAGGTTTTATCCCAACGATTCATTCGTCTATCATTAAGCTTTGTATATTCTGCTAAACTTTCATTTTTCTCAAGACCCGTATTTGAATCTTCCTCAACCAATTGCTTCATTAAACTTCTATAAGCTGAGTAAGACATACTACGTTCTATTCCTTTTTTTACAATCTCATTCATATTTTCTGAATTTAACCAAACAAAATTACAATCTTGATGTTTCCTTTTATATGATATTTGTCATACTTTTATGCAAACACTTACAACCTTTACAATGAAAAAAAACAGATGCGGTTGGTGCGAGGGAGACACCTTATATGAAGCCTACCACGACCAAGAATGGGGTGTTCCTGTTTATGATGATGCAACTCTTTTTGAGTTTTTAATTTTAGAAACTTTTCAAGCGGGTCTAAGTTGGATTACCATTTTACGCAAGCGAGAAAATTTTAGAAAAGCGTTTGATAATTTCGACTATAAAAAAATAGCACGATACCAACAGGATAAAATTGATGAGTTATTACAAGATGTAGGGATTATTAGAAATAAATTAAAAGTAAATGCTACGATTACTAATGCTCAAGCTTTTATTAAAATTCAAAAGGAATTTGGAAGTTTTTCAAAATACATTTGGGGATTTGTAGATGGCAAACCTATAAAAAACACGCTTAAAAATTATAAAGAAGCTCCTGCCAATACAACACTTAGCGACCGCATTAGTGCCGATTTAAAAAAACGTGGATTTAAATTTGTTGGTTCAACTGTAATTTACGCACATATGCAAGCCACTGGTATGATAAACGATCATGAAGTTGATTGTTTTAGATATAACGAAGTTTAACAATCAACTAAGCTCTTAAATCTTCCATATCTGAGATTAGCTCGTCTAGCTTTTTTAATATACGACCGTACACGATGTTCAAATCCCATTTATAAATTCGCCCACCAAAAATGGCCAATAGCATTACCATTAAAAGCATTCCAACAACCCAAAATACAGGTATGTTAAATACCATATAAGGTTGATAATTACCAAATAACCTATTTAAAGTTTCTCTAAATGGACTTGAAAACCAAAACCCAGAAACCATGGCAATAAAAATATAAGGATAAATATATCTTGACATTTTATAATTAACCGCAATTTGATCTTTCATCCACGTATCAAAAGACTTAAGATACTCATAACTACTCACATTTTTATCTATAGTATTCAAGCCTTTAAACAGTCTTTTATTTATCAAAACAATAACATTAAAAAGAATGAACATAAGAATTCCCATAACAGGAATTTTTGAAAAAAATGATGCTATTAAAACAATAAAAGAAAATACAACTAGTGCAATTAGATTTATTTTAAACATTCTTTTAAACTTATCAATAATATGAATGGACTTTTTATTGTAAAGGTTATTTAACTTTGGTGTTACCATAGCATTGGTATCTAAAAATCCTTCTTTCCAAATTGTTTCAATTGATTTTTCCATCTAGTAATTTTTTTAATCGTTCTTTAATTCTATTAATTCGAACACCTATATTATTGGGTGTAACTCCAATTATATCGGCTATTTCTTTATTTGGTTTTTCTTCCAAATAAAGCAGAATAACAGCTCTGTCAATTTCTGATAATTGTTTGATTGCTTCGTATAACAGGTTAAGAGACTCATCTGAAAATGTACGTTCATCCTCTACAATTTCATTTTGAATTTTATAATCTGAATCGTAATGCTCACGATGCTTTTTCTTTTTTTTGATTAATGTTAAGCATATATTTAGCGTTAACCTATATATCCAAGTAGACCATTTAGCGTCTCCACGAAACTTATCTCGACTTCTCCATATCTGCAAGCAAACTTCTTGATAATAATCTTCGAAATCTTCTTGCGAATCGGTATAAGCCCTACATATTTTAATTATTATTCCGGAATAGGGCAATATGGAGGATATATAAAAATCGTTACTCAAACATTGCTTTTAAAGATTAGTGGTTTAAATTAACGATTATTACACCTTTTTAAATATTTTTTTTGAATAGAGGTTTTTTACGGAGTTTAAAAGCTTAATAATTATTTATAAAGAAATTATATTTATTTCTACATTTTCAGCAAATGAAAGCCATAAAAGTTTCGGTTTTTTCTAAATCAAAAGGCAGATCGAACTTAAAAGGCATTTCTGGTTCTTGGCTTTGCTTAGTAAAAACTGATACCATAAACACCAACAAGGTGACTTTTAGAAAACGAATAAATCTATATTTTTTTTCTTCCTATAAATCGGATGAGTTTTGCCTTTCCGTCGTGGAATTCTCCTTCTTTAAGCATGTCTTCTACGTCTTCTAATTTAAGAATCTCAAAATTAGGGAAATCTCTTTCAATAGTTTCTTTTGAAAACAACATGTCTTCATTTTTTGGCCCGCCAGCTTTTGGATTTTGTTTTTGAAATTCTATATGATTTTTACTAAAACCCTCCAAAATTAGCAAGCCATTTGGTTTTAATAACTCAGAAATTTTTTTATGATAATCTGATACAATATCGGCAGTAAAATGGGCGAAAATAAGTGCGGCTGCATCAAATGTTTGATTAAGTAATTCAAGATTAAAAAAATCTCCCACTTCATAATTAATGGTCACATTATTTCTCTCTGCTAATTTCATAGCCTTATTTTTACCTTCAATACTGGTATCAAAAGCATAAACATTTAAACCTGTTTTAGCCGCATATATTGCATTACGCCCTTCTCCTTCTGCTGGTAACAATAGGTTTCCTGCTGGCTTGTACCTATCGATAGTTTCTTTAAAAAAAGTATTAGGCAGCGTGCCATAAACATACGCATCTTGTTTAAAACGCGTGTCCCAAAAATTTTCCATTCATTAATTTTTAACTATTTTTAAAAACGTGTCTATGAAACTATTAATTCTCAAAAATTATAATTATTGACTTATGAAAGTTTTAGCTAGTTGCAGTTTCTGAAACAAAATCCATAGCTTCATTCATTTGAGACACATCAAAATAGCGCTCTAGCCGTCCTTCTTTGGCTCTTTGAAAAAACAAATTGTCTATAGGCACCAACGCTTTTAGTATGTTTGAATGTGCTACTATGGCAAGATGCCCCATTTTCTTATAATTTCTTAAAGCAAATATAACATCTTCCATAAAGGTTTTAACACTGGTTTTACTAATTTTTAGCTCATCTAATTTTACTAGAATATGAACTTGTTTAAACCCTTGATCTAACTTTTCTTGAAAAAATTTTTGACATATTTTTTCGTCGGTTTCAGTAAATCCATCAATAACTTCAATAGCTAAAATGTTTTTTTTAGAGGTAATTATTTGTTCTATCATGATATAGGAATTAGTTTTTAATCGTTTTCATAAAGTCGTAATCTATTTTTTAACGCATTTAATTCATTCCGCAACTCTCGTTCTTTATCTAAAAGATTAAATACCACATCAATGCCTTCTAGGTTAACATGTAATTCGTTATGCAGTCTTATCATTTTTTCAAGGTCTCCTATTTGGTCTTGATGGATATATTGTTTTTGTTCAACGATTTCAATTTCAATCAATCCTATGTTCTTTAATTCATCAAAAAACGAGAATTCAAGGTTATAGTGCGAACAAAGTGTCTGTATTTGTATTAAGTTTTTTGCATCCATAACTATCTTATTTTTTGTAATTCTTTGAATAACTCTTTCTCTTTATCACTTAAATTGGTAGGTGTTTTAATATTGTACGTAATAATTAAATCGCCAAACTGACCTTCCTTTTTATAAACTGGAAATCCTTTTCCTTTTAATTTTACTTTCGTTCCATTTTGTGTTTCTGGCTTAACTTTTAGTTTAACCTTCCCATTAAAGGTATCTATAGTAGTTTCTCCTCCTAAAAGAGAGGTGTATAAATCTAAATCTACATGTGTGTATAAATTATCGCCATCTCTTTTAAATTGCGTATGGTTGTTGATGGTAAATTTTATGTATAAATCTCCGTTGGGACCTCCATTTATGCCGTTACCACCTTTTCCTTTTATTTTTATTACTTGACCGTTCTCTACTCCTGCAGGAATGGTTAGCCTTATTTTACTACCATTAACGGTTAACTCTTGCTTATGTGTTTTATAAACATCTCTTAAATTTAATTGTAATTCTGCATTAAAATCTTGTCCTTTAAATTGTACACTTCTGCCTTGTCTTGATGACGATCTTGCTCCACCAAACATAGATTCAAAAAAATCTGAAAAATCTTGTTCCGAATATCTTTCTCCAGAAGTACCTTGTTGGTAGGATTGTCGTTGTGATTGTTGTTGCTGTTTGGCTTTTTCAAATTCTTCAGCATGTTTCCAGTCTTTACCGTATGCATCGTACTTTTTACGGTTTTCAACATTTCCCAATACTTCATTAGCTTCATTAATTTCTTTGAATTTCTTTTCAGCTTCCTTATCATTGGGGTTTAAGTCTGGATGATATTTACGTGCTAGTTTCCGATAGGCTTTTTTTATGTCGCTAGTAGAGGCTTTTTTATCAAGCCCCAAGACTTTATAATAGTCTATAAAATTCATTCTTTTGGGGTTTTGAGTTATTTTAAAATGAAGACAATTACACTATTTCAAAAATTCTGTTATCACCTATAAATTTAAGGAAATTTATGGATAAAAATTAGTAAAACTGCTTTGATTTTAGGTTGACAATTCAGAAATAATAAATAAAACTTACCTGTAAAGGTTTTATTTTAGAAACTTTAAAAACTCATCTCTAGGAATATCCTCTGCACCCAAGCTTTCTAAATGATTCGTGTAAACTTGACAATCTATCAACTTATAATTGGTGTTTTGTATATAAGTGATGAACCCAGCTTTACTGGCATTACTTTCTTTGGCAAACATGCTTTCTCCACAAAAAACACCATTACCTAAATCTACACCATAAAGACCACCAACCAATTGATTGCCTTTCCAAACCTCAACTGATTTAGCATAACCCAAGTCGTGTAATTTCACATAAGCTTCTATCATACTATTGGTAATCCAAGTTCCTGGTTGACCATCTCGCTTTATGTTTGCACATTCTGAAATAACTGCCTTAAAATCTTTATTAACTGTTATTTCAAAATCACAATTTCGGAGTACTTGCCTCATACTTTTAGAAACTTTTAGCTTCTCTGGATATAACACAAAACGTGGATCTGGAGACCACCACAAAATAGGTTCTTCTACCTCAAACCACGGAAATATACCCCGACTGTAAGCGTCCATTAATCTTTTAACAGACAAATCGCCTCCTACAGCCAATAAACCTTCTTCTGAAGCTTCAGACACATCTGGAAATTCCATATTGTTTGTTAGGTATTGCATGTTATCCGATTATTTTAGTCTTGACGTAAAATTAAAAAACCTCGATATTTATTACATATCGAGGTTAATTTTTATAAATTTCCTATTTAATAGGCATTGATTAAAAAGGTAAATCGTCGTGATCCTCTTCATTAAGATCTCCTGCTGGCTCAAAAGCATCAGCTGGCGGTACTGGTGGTATATTATCATTTGAAGCCTGTGTTTGTAATGCTTCAATACGCCATCCTTGTATAGAATTAAAATACTTTGTTTCTCCTTGTGGATTTACCCACTCTCTACCACGTAAATTAATACTTATTTTTACTTCTTGACCTTCTTTATAATTATTTAATAAATCTGTTTTATCCTGTACAAATTCCACCATAATATGTTGTGGATATTGTTCTTCTGTAGTTACTACAATTTCTCGTTTTCTAAACCCATTACTCCCAAAGGTTTGAGTTTCTCCTATCATTTTTATTCTTCCTTGAACTTCCATTAATTTTTGTTTATATGTATTAATTACTATTTACTTTTAACTTAACAATATTTTCCAAGCACTCTCAATATCTCCAAAGCTTAAATATTTACGAGCTAACTTATGTTTTTCTCTGTGTGATGCATTTTTTATGTTTGGATAACGTTCTACCAAACTATTAATAAATTCTTTTGCCTTATCTTTAGTTGGTATTTTATCTACATTAGCCAAAATACCTAAATCGTTACCTGTTAAAACCATACTGTTTTTAATTTCTTCAGGTAAATTATCAACGCCTATACCCAAGTTGCTCAAAGGTTTTGGAATTTCAAAAAAACCTTTATTGGCTCTACTGTAAAAACTACCTCCAGCACGAGCCACTAAATCTAATTTCTTTTGGTTGATGGTATTGTCTTCATTAAGAACTTCTTGAGCTATATGAAACTTTACCACTTCGCAAATAATTAAATTACCGGCACCACCTTCCGTTCCCAACTTAATAATCTCATTGACCTTACATTCAAACTGAACAGGAGACTCTGCAACCCTGAACGGTTTAATCATATCTGATTTTAACATGGTAAGACCCGATTTATCAAACTCGTTAACTCCTTTAGCGTACTCGGTACTACTTAACGACATTTGGTGAACAATATCATAATTTACCACATTAATAACTACTTCTTTGGTAGCTTCGGCATTTTCTAACGTATGCTTAGTTGTATTATCTCTTACTCGCCTTGATGGAGAAAACACCAAAATTGGAGGATTAGAACTAAACACATTAAAAAAGCTAAATGGTGATAAATTGGGATTTCCATCAGCATCAACAGTACTAGCAAATGCTATAGGCCTTGGCGCTACTGCACTTAATAAATAGGCATGTAAAATTTTTGTTGGGGTGCTTTTAGGATCAAATGATATCATTCAACTTGTTATTTTCACAAAACTAACGATTTATTATATTAATACTTAGCAAAATAGATAGGTTAATTTCTCTTTATCTGAAATATTAACTCCTATAGCAAAAGTAAGTATTCTAGTTTTCAACTAAAAACCGATTTACTAACATCTTGCACAATAATATTAACAGATTTGCATTATATTCATATTCAAATTAAGTTTTAATGATTTTTACAAAATATAGAAACGCCTTTCGTTGGGTCATGATTGTGGTTTCTTTCATTATTATCTCCCTCATTTTATGGAATACGTATGTATTCTTTCAAAATTTTAAAGCTGAAGAACGCACTAAAATGCAAAATTGGTCCATTGCGCAAAAAGAATTTAATAAAAATGATAATTTAAACCTTAACCTTGGTGATCTTCCTATAGAAATTCTTCAAAGCAATAAAACAACGCCCATGATAAAAGTAAATAAAGATGGGAGTTATGACTTTAATAATATTGATGAAGAAAAGGCTAAAGATTCTACCTATATTAAAAAATTGATTTTAAAGTTTAAAAATGAAAATAAACCTATAGAAATCCGTTACAAAAATGAGGTTTTTGCCACCATTTATTACGGAAATTCTGATTTACTTAATAAATTAATGTATTATCCTTTAGCACTCTTGCTCATTATTGTGCTTTTTGGCTCTGTGGTTTATTTCTTTTATCGAAGCAATAAAACCGCTACCGAAAACAAATTATGGTCTGGGATGGCAAAGGAAACGGCCCACCAAATAGGAACCCCTCTATCGTCTTTAATTGGTTGGACAGAAATATTAAAAAGCGAACAAATAAACCCCGAATATATTGTAGAAATTGAAAAGGATGTTGACAGATTGCAAACCATTACAGAACGGTTTAGTAAAATAGGATCTGTACCAACATTAGAACCTCTCGATATTATTAAAGAAACTATAGATGCTTACAGCTATTTAAAAATGCGTTCTTCAAAACTTATTGATTTTGAATTAATAACACCAAGCGGAGAAATTTTTGTTAATCTGAATAGGCAACTTTATGGTTGGACTATTGAAAACTTAGTTAAAAATGCCATTGATGCCATGAAAGGCAGAGGTAAAATTACCATCACCATTTCTGAACTTGAAGACGATATTAAAGTGTTAGTTTCTGACACAGGAAAAGGAATTTCTAAAAAGAATTTCAACACTATTTTTGAACCCGGTTACACCACTAAAAAACGTGGTTGGGGACTAGGGCTATCGCTTACCAAACGTATTATAGAAGAGTTCCATAACGGAAAAATTAAAGTGCTACAATCTGAAATAGGTAAAGGAACCACATTTCAAATTGCATTAAAACGAGCTATAAATTAGCTTTAATAGCATTGGCTACGTCTTGAAATTCTTCTGCTGTAAGCTTTGTTTTCTGAATAAAGCGTGCATCTTCCATCGTGTGAAGCGGAATTAAATGCACATGTACATGGGGCACTTCTAAACCAATAACAGTTATACCAACTCGCTTGCATGGAATAGCTTTTTCTATAGCGATACCTACCCGTCTAGAAAAACTCATTAATCCATTATACGTTTCTTCATCTAAATCAAGAATTTTATCAACTTCTTGCTTAGGAATACAAAGCGTGTGCCCCTTACTATTAGGATTAATATCTAAAAATGCAAAAAAATTATCAGTTTCAGCAACCTTATAACATGGTATCTCACCATTAATTATTTTTGTAAATATTGAAGCCATAGGACATTGAGGGTATTGAGAGTTACGAATAGATGTAAATATAAAAGATTCCTAATAAAATCAATTAGGAATCTTTTCAAAAAAATTTATTTATTACCAAATTATCTGGAAATTTCTATAATATCAAACTTCATAACACCGTTTGGCACCTGTATTTCTGCAACATCACCAACAGACTTTCCTAATAATCCCTTACCAATAGGTGAGTTAACTGAAATTTTTCCCGCTGCTAAATTAGCTTCACCATCTGCTACCAACGTATAATTCATTTCCATACCATTGGTTTGATTCTTTATTTTAACTTTAGACAACACTAGTACCTTTGACACATCTAATTGCGATTCATCAATAACGCGAGCTCCTGCTAAAGCGTCTTCTAATTTTGAAATACGCATTTCAAGCATGCCTTGTGCTTCTTTGGCTGCATCATATTCAGCATTCTCACTTAAATCACCTTTATCTCTTGCTTCTGCAATTGCTTTTGAAGCTTTTACACGTTCAACGTCCTTTAACTGTTTAAGTTCGTCTCTTAATTTTTTTAACCCTTCTGGTGTATAGTATGATACTTTACTCATAACTTCATCGTTTTATTAATAAAAGATGCTGAACCAAGTTCAGCATAAAAAAAATCTCGCATACAACGAGATTACATACAAATATACAAAATATTTAAATCAATTTGCTTTTTATTGTAAATTGCATCTTAAATCATGACTCGGATGAAGCACCTTTTATATCTTTTTTTAGCAGTGAATTTGTTAGCTTGTAGTGGCAACAGAAATGAAAATGAAAACTGTAAATTTTTGCTAAATTTAAATGTTAATTTGTCTATTAATTTAAACCTTCCTCAATATAGTCAACTTCAATTTGATACCGAATCTGTTTATATTCCTAATGTTGGTAATGGCGGTATTATTGTAACCAACGCAGTAACAAATTTTTTAGCTTGGGACGCCAGCGACCCTAATCATTCGCCCAGCAACAGTTGTCATCTAGAAATATCTGGACTTGAAGCCACTTGCAGCTGCGGCGATGGAAATACCTATAGTTTAATTAACGGTCAGCCTCTTAAAAATTCAACCTTAGTTTGTGGCTTAAAAAACTATCGCGTTGAACAATCAGGCAATACACTTATTATTTCAAACTACTAAAAAAAGCGGCTTTAAAAAACCGCTTTTTAATAAATTTTGGGACAAAGAAAGCTAAAATTTTAACGTAGCACCCAACAAAAAGTTGGTGGTTGCTTGCGGATAATACCCTGCTCCTTCAATAGTTGTAACTTGATTAGGATTAGACCACGTATCATCATACGTATAATAATACCCATTAGATACATATTTTTCTCCAAAAATATTATTGACCAATCCTGTTAATAAAATAGATTTGAATATAGAATTTGGTTTTATTTCGTAAGTAACATTAAAATCATTAACAAAATAACTATCTAATTTTGAGACTTCAGAATCTGTATTTCCCATAAATTGTTCACCCACATATTTACTTAAAAATGATAATTGAAGATTATTTACAGGTTGGAATACCAACACATTGGCAGCAACTAGTTCTGGTGAAAATGAAATGTTTGTTTTACCAAAATCAACAAGATTACCATCAATTTGAGAAATAGTCTTTTTATTTTTATTTGAACTAATAGTCACATTAGGTTGAATAGCAAATTGTTTTGACAATTGAACTGATGCATCTAACTCCAAACCTAGCCTATAACTTTTACCACTGTTTGAACGAATAGGGTTCCCTACATCATCAATAGCACCGGAAAGTACAAGCTGTTCATTGTATAGCATATAATATGCATTAGCATTTAATTTAAACGTGCTGGTGTTGTGTCTCCACCCTAATTCAAAATCATTAAGCTGTTCTGGTTTAATTGTAGGATTGTTTTCAAAATCATCTCTATTAGGCTCTCTATTTGCTCTTGCATAAGACATGTACAAGCTATTTTTTGAGTTGAATTTATAGTTAATTCCAGCTTTAGGATTGAAAAAATTGTACTGCTCATCTATCAACATATTAACTCTATCTGAAGTTAAGCCCGTTGTTTTATAATTTACAAAACGCCCCTGTAAGTCACCATAAAGACTCAACTTATCATTCAATCTATAGGTGGCTTTTGCAAACACACTCATGTCTTTTTTATTGCCTTGCCCAGTGTAATAACGATCTCCGAGTTCTGAATTACTAGCATATCTCGCCCAAATAATTTCACCATAATGATCACCTATATAATGACTGTAAGACGTTCCGAAAGTAAAATTTAGCGCATCATCTTTATAGTTTACGTTTGCATTCACCACGTAAAAATCATTATTAAGCCAACGCCTTCTTATTAAATCTGTTGTGTTGATGGTTTGTCCACCAATAACTAACTCCGTTAAATCGTAATCCGCAAAATCTTCATCTTCTTTGTATTGCTCAAAATAGCCTCGACCATACGTATAGCTTAACCCTAAATTAGTAGACCAATTATTATTGTAACGCTCATTCCAATGCAGTTGATAGTGATCTTGTTTATAGTCATCTACTTCATTTTCATAAAACTTAGTATCTCCATTTTCATCGGTATACATTCCAGCTGTATTAAATGTTCTATGATTTTTTAAAAGATCTAAGTCTTCAAGACCATTCCAAGATTGGTAGGTTCTTTCATATCCACCAAAAGTCAAGGCTTTAATTAGCGTATTACCATCAACATAAGACGCTTGAAGAAAATACGATTTCAAATCGGATGTTGCTCTATCAATATAACCATCAGAATTTATTTGCGATAAACGCCCTGCAATTTCAAAATGATCATTTAGAGTTCCTGTACTAAACTTTACATTGTGTTTTCTAGTGTTGTAACTTCCAAAAGCGTTGGATATTTCAGCATTAGCTTTTTCTGAAATAGCATCGGTTAAAATATTAATACTTGCACCAAAAGCACCAGAACCGTTTGTTGATGTGCCGACACCTCGTTGCAGCTGTAAGCTTTCTACTGACGAAGCAAAATCGGGTAAATCTACCCAAAAGGTTCCTAAGGATTCCGCATCGTTATACGGAATTCCGTTAACGGTAACATTGGTTGATTGGGCACTCACTCCACGAACTCTAATGCCCGTATAACCAACACCAGATCCTGCATCGCTCGTAGTGACTACAGAGGGTAAAAAGTTTAATAAAATAGGTAAATCTTGTACTAGATTACGCTTTTCCAAAGTTTCCTTTGTAACATTGGAATGGGTAATTGGTGAATCTGCATTAACGCGAACTGCATTTACCAACACTTCGTCTAAAGTTTGAATTTTTGTTGAATCTTGTTGTTTTTCTTGAGAAAAAACGGTGTTGGACAGCACTAAAAGTGCTAAAACTTTGAATAGGTTTTTCATCCGATAAATAAATTTATACGAATAAAAAGAGGTAATTATTCTGATTAATATTAATTAAATTGGCGACTATCGCCATCCCTAAACAGCATTACCTGTTCTAGGTTCATTGGGTATGATCTCAGCCGTTTATAGGCACCCCTTTTTTGAGAACAGTGCAAAGGTAATAACAATTGACCATTGACAATTAATAATTACATATTATTTTTTAATCTAAGTTAGGCTTTTTTCTATTTGCTTTTTTTTCGGAAAGTTGTCGTTTGCTTTTAAGACGTTTTCTAATGGCAGATTTTGATATTTTGGTTGGAATACGCTTTTTAGGAACTTTTAAACCGTCTTTTATAATCTCTAAAAAACGTTTAATAACCAATTCTTTGTTCTTATGCTGGCTCCTACTTTCATCACATTGTAAAATAAGGACATTATCCTTTGTTAATCTGCTGCTTAATTTATTTAGCAAACGTTCTTTTTGTAAATCACTCAATACTAAAGATTCTTCTAAATTAAAAGACAACTCAATTTTTGACGATACTTTATTAACATGTTGTCCACCACTACCTGAGCTTCTTATAGCTTTAAAACTTAATTCTGATATGAGAGCATCTTCAGAAACCATTATGCCATTTGATGTGCAGGTTTAAGTAAATCGTTTACTGTTTTTACTGGATTAAACGTAATAAGTGGTACCTCAACAAAAATAGAATTCCAATAAGCCATACTGCCATTCCATAAACCTGGAAGTTCTAGAGCACTAATAGCTTTTCCTGCCTGTGTTTTTGATGTTATAAAAGCAGCATCGTGGTCTACATATTTGGTTAAATCAAAAGTTTCTCCTCGATAGTTTTTAACACCACAAACCAAATCAACAGGATTAAAATGAGTCGCATTTTGCAATAAACTTATTTGGCTTTCAATACTACTATCTATTTGAGCAGATTCTACAATTTGTAAGGAAACTGCTCCTTTATTATCTTCTACCCAAAACGGACCACCTCCAGGTTCTCCTTCATTTTTAACCATACCACAAACGCGAATAGGCCTATTCAATTTCTCTCTTAAATAAAATATTTTAGACTCCAAGGAAGCAGTTTCAAAATCTGTAGCTATAACAATATTCAATTTATTAGTTATAAATTCTGTTATAGTATTAATGTCATTTTCTTCTATATCTCCTTTTTCTAAAAGATGTAAAAATTTAAATGTCTGCTCTTGAACTTCCAACAAAACACCTGCTAATACTTTTTTATAATTTGATATGGTTTGATGATGTTTCTTTACAACAACATTATCAATATTTTTTATAAAAACGATATCATAATCAAGGTCGTTTAAGTTTTCCAATAAAGCGCCGTGCCCCGATGGCCTAAATAAAATGGAACCGTCTTCTTCTTTATAAATTTCTTTGTCTTGTGTTAATGCAATGGTATCAGTAGCTGATTTTTGATATGAAAATGAAATATTAAAACGGTTTCCTGTTTCATTTTCAATCTCTTCTTGAATATGATTAAGCTCTTCTTGAAACTTATTTTGATGTACTTCTGAAATGGTGAAATGTAAATTCGCTTTATTATTTGAAGATGCATAAAAGGCTGCTTCAAACAAATGTTCTTCAAAGGCCGTTGCTACATAATCTTTATATCTATGAAAAGGCAAGAGACCCTTTGGGTAAAAACTATAATTTAATCGATCGTCATCTAACATGGTCTTTACAAATTCTATGCAACGTTCGCCATGAGACAAGTCGTTATAATTTGGAATAGCTTTATGGATTTTATGAACCACCTCCTCAAAACATGGTAATTTCTCAAGATTATTTACAAAAGTTTGAACGTTTACATTATCCGTTCTCTTTATATAATCTTCAAGAGTTTCTTCTTTATAATTATAGCTATTTAAAAACTGAAATAAAAATTTAAACATTCTGGTAGCCGCACCAGAAGCAGGAACAAACTTTACCATAGAAAGTTCATTTTTCTTACGTTCGAATAATTGAATATAATGGGATTCCTGCTGGTCTTCAATTTTAAGAATACCATTTCCTAAGGTGGCTGCTTCTTTTAAATTTGAATAAGACATACCAGATTTAATCAGCTTTACTTGCTCATTAACTTTATCAATAGTTAACCCATGATTTTCAATTTGAATAATCTCCTTTTCTGAAAATATCATTTCTTACTTTTTAATAAATTATCTATATGCTTTACTGCCAGTTCTAAACGTTCTTTTTTATCGCCTTTTAACAAAACGTAAGGTCTTTTATATTTTATCAAAGCCTCTTTAAAAGCTTTAAACATTTGCTCTCTTTCGTCGGGCTTATCTCGTAAATCATCTGCTTCCCAAGGGGTGTCAATATACGTTAAAAAATATAAGTCATAGGAATTTTCTAGAGCATGTTTTTCTAAAATAGGATCACATGAGCCTATATAATACGCCTCTGAATACACTTTTGTTTCTAACAAATCGGTATCACAAATCAGTACTGTATCTGTTTTTTGTGCTAACTTATTCTCTAACAACATTTGTCCCTCTGCTATTGGAAGCAAGTCTTTTGGCTCACAAGTTTTACGCTCTTCATTCCATTTATTTTGAAGATATTCTCTTGCATATTCTGGTACCCAAACCGAATTATAGTAACGTGCTAAATGCCTTGATAGTGTTGTTTTTCCAGTAGATTCTGGACCAAACAAAACAACTTTTATGCAGTTTGACGGTTGTTGTTTAAGATTTTTTTCCATGCAATGTATCCTTGAATTGCTAATATAGTAAAGATTAAATATTGAAATGACAACATCCCTAAACCTCTATAGGCATAAAGCGGAATAGTAATTAAATCAGCAATAATCCATAAAGTCCAATTTTCTAATTTCTTAACAGCCATATACCACATAGCTGTAAAGAAAATACCCGATGTTACGATATCAATATAATTTGGGATTTGCAACGTGTAATCAAATCCTTTATAAACAAAATAGGTAACTATCATGGTTAAGATAAATAATAAAACACCTATTAATTTTTCTTTTGTTGTAGTTCTTGAAATAGGTACCACAAACTTATCCCCCTTTTTTCTAGACCAATTCCACCAACCATAAATACTCATAACTGAATAGTAAAAGTTCATCATCATATCTCCAAAGTACTGACTAATATAAAGCAAATACACGGTTATAATAGTGCAAATAAGTCCTGTTGGATAGACCAAAATATTTTCTTTTTTGGCATACCAAACACTCATAATACCAAACACAAAAGCAATAGCTTCTAAAACAATTTGATAAGTTGGAGCATCACGGTATGGATCTATAAAAAAATCAAAAATGTGGCTCATAATCGCTTCTATCTGTTTTAACAACCTTCATGGTAAGAACAGATATATCGGCTCCTTCAAAAGATGTTTTAATAGCTTTGGTAAGAAATAACATTAATTCATCATACTCACCATATATTTGGGTGCTTAACGGATTTTCCAACACAGTGAATTTTGATGCTCTTAATGCTTTTATAAAATTAATGACATGTGCTTCATAATCATTTTGTAAAGGAGACAAGGTTAAATCTACTGATATTTTCATAGTTATTAATTTTTTTTAAGTTCTTCAAAAAACGATTCATCTTCTTCAAAAGCCGTACCAGCAACTACTAAATCGGCTCCCGAACTATACGCTTCGTCTAATTGTTTTTTATTTTTTATACCACCGCCTACTATTAACGGAATATTTAATTCTTGTTTAACTGCACTTATAATATCTGTTGTTATAGGTTCTAAAGCTCCACTACCTGCTTCTAAATAAATTAGTTTCATTCCCAACAACTCACCAGCTTTTGCGGTATCTATTATGTTTTGAATATCATCTCTCGAAATAGGTTTGGTTTCAGTTACTTTTTCAACACTGGTTTGTTTTCCGTTTTCAATAAGTATATAACCCGTTGGAATGGTTTCAAGGCTCATTGTACGCAATCTCGGAATAGCTTTAACTTGTTTACTTATAAGATACTCAGGATTTCTTCCAGAAATTAATGATAAAAATAAAAGTGCGTCAGCGTTACCTGTTAATTGCTGAATATCTCCAGGAAATAATATAATTGGAAGTTTCGTATACTTTTTTATTTCGATAACCACATCGTCTGTAGCACGCTCTTTAACAGTACTACCTCCAACAAAAATATGAGTTGCTATAGACAAATTTAGTTTATCAATAAAACTTGAAATAGCACTAAAAGCAATCTTATCGGGGTCTATTAAAACCGCAAATAACTTCTCACTATTTTTTACTGATGCCTGTATGTTTTTGTAAATAGCTTTCATTTAAACTAAGGCATAGGCGCAGGTAAAACCTTCAAACTCTAAAAAGTTAATATTGTAACGGTATTTTTTATTGTTATAATCAATCCAAGCAAATGTTTTGTCATCTTCTATGGCAAATGGAATAACCAAACAATGATCTTTAAAACTTAAACCTGGAGTTGCAAATAGTTTATATAAAGACTCTTTTACACACCAAATTCGCGTTAGTTTTTTAATATAATCTTCATCCGTTTCGTTTAGATAATCAAATTCATAATCAAGAAACTTATGGGCAATTATGGTTATTTTATCGCGCTGTTTCTCAATATCAATACCAGTAATATTTTCACTTACAATAACCGCCGAAAAAATAAACGAATGTGTAATCGAAATATGTTTACCATCGTGTAAATGTGGTTTTCCGTTTTCATCATAAAACAAATCGGAATCCTGATACCCAAACTCAGCCAACAAATGGCGCACACTTAAAAATCCACGTCGGTGCAATTCGCTTTTCATACCCAACACACGCTCCAAATTTTCTGGTTTTAATGTGATTAGATCCATCAAATCATCGTAAGACTCCGTAATCTTCCAGATTTTAACAGTAGTTTGTGAGTTTGGAGTAATGGTTTTATAAAGAGGCATTTAATATTCTGAAAGTTATTGGTTATCTTTGCAGTCTAATTTTTTGAAATACAAATATACTAATATGAACACAAAAACAGTTGCTTACGTTCCTAATAAGGTAAAAGATATCTCCTTAGCAAATTGGGGCAGAAAAGAGATAGAATTGGCCGAAGCAGAAATGCCAGGATTAATGAGCCTTCGTGAAGAATATAAAAACAGCCAACCGCTTAAAGGTGCTAGAATAGCTGGGTGTTTACACATGACCATTCAAACAGCTGTATTAATAGAAACCTTGCAAGCACTTGGTGCTGAAGTCACTTGGAGTTCATGCAATATTTTCTCTACACAAGATCAAGCAGCAGCAGCTATTGCAGCAGCAGGAACAGCAGTTTACGCTTGGAAAGATATGACGGAAGAAGAGTTTGATTGGTGTATTGAGCAAACCTTATTTTTTGGCGAAGACAGACAACCACTTAACATGATTTTAGATGATGGTGGCGATTTAACCAACATGGTTTTAGATAAATATCCTGAGTTAGTAGGTGGAATAAACGGTTTAAGTGAAGAAACCACAACAGGCGTTCACAGATTATACGAACGCATGAATGCAGGAACTTTACCAATGCCCGCAATCAACGTTAATGATTCTGTCACCAAAAGTAAGTTTGATAACAAATACGGATGTAGGGAAAGTGCCGTAGATGCCATAAGAAGAGCAACCGATGTCATGTTAGCCGGAAAACGTGTGGTAGTTTGCGGATATGGTGATGTAGGTAAAGGAACGGCCGCCTCATTTAAAGGTGCTGGAAGTATCGTAACCGTTACTGAAATTGACCCTATTTGTGCGCTACAAGCCGCAATGGACGGTTTTGAGGTAAAACGTTTAGAGACTGTTGCTCCTAATGCCGATATCATTATCACAACTACGGGTAATAAAGACATTGTTCGCAGCGAGCATTTTGAAGCTGTTAAGGATAAGACCATTATTTGTAATATTGGGCATTTTGATAATGAAATTGATATGGCTTGGTTAAATAAAAATCATGGTCATACCAAAAACACTATTAAACCTCAAGTTGATAAATACACCATTAACGGTAAAGATATTATCATTTTAGCCGAAGGCCGTTTGGTAAATTTAGGTTGTGCTACCGGTCACCCAAGTTTTGTGATGAGTAATTCATTTACCAACCAAACCTTGGCACAAATTGAATTGTGGACCAATAGTGAGGCCTACGAAAATAAAGTGTATATGTTGCCTAAGCATCTGGATGAAAAAGTAGCCAAATTACACTTAGAAAAAATTGGTGTAGAGCTGACCGAACTTAAAGAAGACCAAGCAAAATATATTGGTGTAACCGTTGAAGGCCCTTTTAAACCAGATTATTATAGATACTAAATAACTGTAATGCTGAACTCGTTTCAGTATAACACTATAAATTTAGAACCCTTGCAATTTGTGAGGGTTTTTTATTGTGAATAAGTTATCTTATTTTTTATTAAATTCATTTTTTTTATTCCGAACAACCTAATATATTTATAACCATATATAAGGTTGTATAATATGGTTATAAAAGACTACTATTCAGTATCAGAAGCAGCAGAAATTCTTGGAAGAAATCCAGAAACTCTTCGAAGATGGGACAATGACGGCAAATTAGAAGCCGTTAGAGAACCTATGAGCAATTACAGAATGTATAAAAAAGAACATCTTGAAATATTTCCTGAGTTTAAAAGATATTTTGAAAAATTAGATGAAGGAAATTTTATTGAACCTTTAATTAACTATTCTGTTTTAGAACTTTTTGCAGGTGCTGGAGGGTTAGCTATTGGGTTAGAAAAGGCAGGCTTAAAATGTCAAGCGCTAAATGAAATTGACAAATGGGCTTGCGAAACACTTCGCAATAACAGACCAAATTGGAATATTCTTGAAGGTGATATAAAAGATTTTGATTTTTCAGATTATAAAGACAATATTGATGTGGTAACGGGAGGTTTCCCTTGTCAAGCGTTTAGTTATGCTGGGAAAAAGTTGGGTCTTAAAGACGCTCGTGGAACATTGTTTTATGAATTTGCAAGAGTTGTTCAAGAAATTCAACCCAAAATATGTATTGGGGAAAACGTGAGAGGTCTTTTAAGTCATGAAAAAGGGAGAACACTGGAAGGAATGATTTCCATTTTGGATGAAATAGGATACAATGTTGTTAATCCTGTAGAGGTTTTAAAAGCTATACATTATAATGTCCCCCAAAAAAGGGAGCGATTAATTTTGGTTGCCATAAGAAAAGACATAGAAATAGAGTACCATTATCCAAAACCTTTCTCTGAAATATACACACTAAAAGATGCCTTAAAAAAAGGAAAACTGTTTGATAAAAATGTACCAAAATCAAAAGGAGCTACCTATCCAAACCATAAAAAAGAAGTTCTAGACTTAGTTCCTCCTAAAGGCTACTGGAGGGATTTACCCCTTGATATCCAAAAAGAATACATGCAAAAAAGTTTTTTCTTGGGTGGTGGAAAAACAGGAATGGCAAGGCGTATTGGCTGGGACGAGCCTTGTTTAACCCTAACTTGTAGTCCTGCACAAAAACAAACAGAACGCTGTCATCCAGACGAAACAAGACCTTTTACAGTTCGCGAATATGCAAGAATACAAACGTTTCCCGATGAATGGAAATTTGCGGGGTCAATGTCTCAACAGTACAAACAGATTGGTAATGCTGTTCCAGTTAATCTAGCAAAGGAAATAGGTTTTTCTATAGTAAAATTCTTAAATGAGGTATATTCAAATCAAGAAGGAAATTTGTCTTTAATTTCCAAAGCTAGGTTTTCAATGGTTTCTTGAAGTTTTTTGGTACCATCTACTTCAATAGCAACTTCACCAATAGCAGAAGTTAAATCAAAGTAAAAATTTTCTTTGCCTGTTAACCTATGCCAAAATTCTTTACCTATGATAACTGGGAATTCCTTATGAATTCTTTTATAATGAACACTCAAATCGGTTTCTTCTCCATATAAAACACCAACAACCATATCGGAAAGTCGAATGTCTAAATTATTTGTTCTAGCTAAATTCTTTACACTATTAAAATGTGAAAAAATCGTTTCGACGTCATCTTTATTAATTGTATTAGGCCCCGATTTCAATTGACAATATTTTTTTCTTCCATCCAATGCATCAACAAACTCAACATCTATCCCACTAACTACCGAACCCATTCCTTCAAAAAGTTCTGAAATCATTTTTTGTGCTTTATTACCAAAAATTGTAGTAATTGAGGTGCTTAACAACCTTGGATAAACCAAGGCCTTTGCCATACTCTCCGGTTCAGAATTTCCACAAAGAAAGTTTGAAAGGTATTTTAACAAAAAAGGATTTACGTTATAATCCTTTAAAGAACTTGCTCTCCTTGAGGCTCCTTTAAAATGAGCAGTTACAATTTCTTGCTTAAAAAAAGCTTTTGCTTTAATTAGAATTTCAATTCTTTCTTTTTCAGTCATTTGTTAAATTTGTTTAAAACACACTTTCTTGAATTACGAAGATAACAAAATAAAAGTCCCCCGTTTTAACGAAGCCTCTGGTTTTTACACCACCAAAAAACGCTCAAAAATCATGAGCAAGATTCGTGGTAAAAACACCAAACCCGAATTAATTTTTAGAAAAGCGTTATGGACAAAAGGAGTTCGTTATCGCATTAACAACAAGACACTTCCTGGAAAACCAGATTTTTCCATCATAAAATACAAGTTGGCCATTTTTATTGATGGCGAATTTTGGCATGGTTACAATTGGAACGAGCGCAAGGAAACTATTCAAAGCAACAGGAAATTCTGGATTCCAAAAATAGAACGCAACATGCAGCGCGATATAGAAGTTAACCAACAACTTACGGACTTAGGCTATACTGTTTTCAGGTTTTGGGAACATGAAATAAAAAAAGACTTAACAAAATGTGTTAATGATGTTTTGGTTTTTTTAGATTGGAAAAAATAATCATTTGGAAAACTTAACCAAAGGAAAAGAGGCTATCTAAAAAGCATGGTGTGTTTTGTTTGTCAGATTGAGCTTGTCGAAACCGATATTGATGATCGGTAAGTTAAAATATTTCGACAGGCTCAATATGACATAGAACTGTACTTTTTAGACAACCTCTTGTCTTATACTATATTCTTAAAAACTGTTTATTCAGCTAATTTAAGTTTTGCTAAATCATGATAAAAGAAATCTCTATCATCATTCATGCTTACAAACAATCCGTTTGGAAACTTATCTCCTAAAGGCTGTGTTGTAGCATCGCAGCCATCGGTTTCAAGGGTTCCTAAATTAATTTCTTTTACAAAGGCATCGGTTTCTAAACTAAAAACTTCAAAAACATGTGCTTGTTGATTAGACACTACTAAATACCCTTTGTCTTGGTACTTTACAATAGCAATCCCTTCTATATCGTCTTCAAAATGTTCACCTCCAAAAAGAGCCAGTTCTTTATTGCCTTTTTCTGGGTTTGCATGGTATTTTCTAACACCAATGCCTTCGTCAGAATAATAAACAAGACCTGCTTCATCATCAACAGCAATGGCTTCAATTTCTTTGTTTCCACTAAACTTACCAAATTTTCTAACAAAATTGGCATGCACTCCTAGTGAATCTGAAACAAGCTCATATTGGTATAAATAGTTTTCTGTAGGCCCTTTTTTTCTACTAACAATGGCAGATATACTTCCTGTTTCAGGATTTTTGTATAGTGAAATTCCCATGGGGCGTTTCATTTCAACATCCGTTTCATCTTCAAAAACCTTAAACCCTCCATTGTCCAATGGTTTCATATCTGGAACAGAAAACAAACGTATTTGATGTTTTTCTCTTTCTGTAAACGCTATGATATCTGTTTTTGTAGAATCGGTTAATTTAAAACCATATTCTATGTCAACATTATTAGGATAACTGATATTAGTTATGCACTTATCTTTAATAATCTTTCCATCTAAATCGAATGCATACACGCCTCCGTTTACTTCATCTTTATCGGTACCAAATACAATACTTTTTGCAGGATCTTTAGGGTTTACCCAAATAGCAGGATCGTCGGTATCATGCGGTACTTTTTCGGTAACTACACTGGCTACTATTTCTGGTAATTTTGCCACACAACCTAATAGTACAACGGTTGCGCCAAAAATAATATTGAGTTTTAACTTGTTCATTATTTAACCTTATTTTCTTTTAAACAAATCGTATTTAACACCAAATGTAATACGTCTTCCGTAATATTCCATTTGCATGGTTCTGGCTTTAACACCTTGATAATAACGTAATGGTTGGTCTGTAATATTATTTAAATCGAAATAAATACTAATACCTTTATTAAAAGCATATGATGCATTAAAATCTAATAAAAATTGCTCACCGTAATATCTGTCTTCAAAAGCACTTCCGCCTATTTCATCAATGTATGAATCTGAATAATTAGCAGATAAACGTAAGCTTAATTTTTTATCGGCATAAGCTAACGACCCATTAAACATATTTGGTGCAGTTCCTGGCAAATCTAAATCGGTTCTTTCATCACCATCAGAGTTTCTAATGCCTTTAGCACTAGATGTTAAGTAAGTATAGTTTGCCATGATGCTAAAGTTTTTAGCAAAACCAGGCAAGAAATCTAACTGACGTTGGAAACCAATTTCTGCTCCAAAAATATTAGCGTTATCTCCATTTTGTGGTTGATAAACTTTAAAACCTGTGGTAGCATTACCATATGTGTCATCGGTTGTTCTTGATTGATAGGTATAAATAAAATCTTTTATGTTTTTTTGGAATACCCCTGCTGAAATTATCCCAACACTTTTAAAATAATGCTCACCCATTAAGTCAAAGTTCATTGAAGTAGTTGCATCCAATTCTGGATTACCAACAACTATTTCACTATCAGCTAACAAAACATCTAAACTTGGTACAATATCAGCATAATTTGGTCTTGCCAAAGTATTTGTCCAAGCAAAACGCAATACGGTTTTATTACTTAAATTATATTTTAAATGAACACCTGGCAACACATTTGTATAACTTTTCTCTTTAGTAATGGTTCCTATAATATTCTCTTCGTCTTCAATTTGATTTCCTGTAGCTTCTGTTTTTGTGCTCTCTATTCGTAAACCAACCAAAACATCTAACTTATCAGATAATTTTTGATCTGCCATTACATAACCAGCATACACATGTTCTTTCACCTTATAATTTTTTCTTGCATATTCACTAGGTACATCTATTTTTTCAAATGAAGATGCATCTTTAAAATTTAAGCTTCCTAAATACTCTGGATCTATAAATATACCTCCAGCATACTTACTTCCTGCTAAAAAGTCTTTATCAGTAGCATCTATAAGTGGTAGTAATGCAAAATTATCAAAAACACTATTAGTAGGTTCATACTCAAAAAAGTCGTTATTTCTCTTTTTCTCTTTTGTTTTAAAACGACCACCAAATTTTACAAAGCCATTATTAGTATTGAAAAGATTTACTGGCAATTTAAAGTTAACAAATGCATTATAATCTTGCTCGTCTGTATATTGATTTTGCTCGGAAAGCTCTTTTAAACTAAACTCACTCAAATTAACATCACTTGCGTTTACTGGAGTAATTAAAGGAAACTTTGTATCGGTTAAATCTTCATTAAGATCAATTCCTTTTGCTCTATAAGAAATATAACGCTCGTTTAAACGCTCTTCGGATGCTTTTGCGTAAGACGTTAACCAATCCATCTCTACATTTCCAAACAAGTGCTTTCCTCCTAAACTATAGTTTTGCATACGTTGGTCTTCAAGGCGTCTGTTTTTATTTCTATTATTATCAATACCACCTTTTGTTTGTCTGTTAACCTCTCCTGTATACCCTGTTATGTTATCAGCATCATCAAATACAGGTTTAATTTTTTTGTAACGCAATCTGAAACGGTTTTCTCTATCGTCTCTCCAGTTATACATGGTTTTTAAATAAATAGAGTTGTTAGCATCAAAAGCATAATCGAAATTAGCAGAGAAGCTACGACGAATACGTTGAACTAAATAGGTTCTGATATCTGATTCTTCAATAAACGGGTTTACCTTAATCTTATCTCCTGCATTGTTTTTTGCTTCGTTTGCCCAAGCGGCCTCTACATTATCTGAACCAAAATCGCTATCGTTGATAGATGTAGAAACCATCCAACCAAATTTACCATTCTTCGTTCTATCACCTACTAAAAATGATCCGTTAAGAATTCTTTTGTCAGTTATAAAATTAACTCCAGAACCTACTGTAGCAGCAACTCTAAATCCATTTGGAGACGTTCTAGTTACTAAGTTTACAGAGCCTCCTAAGGCATCGGCATCCATATCTGGTGTTACAGCTTTATTAACTTCTATAAGCTGAATCATGTCTGCTGGAATTAAATCCATTTGAACATTTCTGTTATCGCCTTCGGCCGAAGGAATACGGCTTCCGTTTAAAGTTACCGAGTTTAATTGAGGAGCTAAACCACGAACTATTATATTACGCGCTTCACCTTGATCTACCTGCATGGTAATACCTGGAATACGTTTTACAGCATCACCAATATTAGCGTCTGGAAATTTACCAATTTGATCGGTAGAAACTACATTGGTTATATTCTGCTTATTTTTTTGTGCATTCAACGCTTTTGCTTGTCCGCTATTATATCCATTAATTATAACATCATCTAATTCTAATAATTTAGGAGTAAGCGTTATGGTAACAGTAGAAGTCTTATCTGCTTCAACAACAACATCGGCTTTAGTATCTTCGTATCCTAAATACTTTATCGTAAGGGTTTGGTTTCCTGTTGGAACATTTAGTAATAAAAAATTCCCTTCTTCATCTGAAATAGTTCCTTTGTTAATAGATTCTATTAATACATTACTAAAAGGAACTTTTAATCCATCACTATCAATAACAACTCCTTGTACATTGCCATCTTGTGAAAATCCTAAAAAGGACACTAGTGAAATACACAATAATAATACGTAATTTTTTCTCATGATTTTTTAGTTAATTATACTTGCGAAGTAACAAAATCGATGAGCGAAGTGTTTTACGAGTTTTTTAAGTTACCGTTAACAATCAAAGCTTACATAAGTGCAATTCACATTTGCTTAACATTAACTAAATATTTTTATAAAATAAAAAACCCTTCCTGTTTCCAGAAAGGGTTTATCTTTTAAGAGACTCTTATTTATTAAGCTTCGAAAGGCTCAATAGAAACATAAGATTTATTATCTTTTTTCTTTGTGAATTTTACAACGCCGTCAACCTGAGCGTGTAATGTATGATCTTTTGAAGAATATACGTTTTCACCTGGATGATGTGTATTTCCTCTTTGTCTAACGATAATGTTTCCTGCTATAGCAGCTTGTCCACCAAAAATTTTAACACCTAAGCGTTTTGATTCTGATTCTCTACCGTTTTTCGAACTTCCGACTCCTTTTTTATGTGCCATTTTATTTCGATTTTATTTTTTATATTAACTTAAAGCATCAATTAATTCAGCTTTCTTCATTGAAGAATATCCTGTAACTTCTTTTGCTTTTGCCATCTCTCTTAATTCAGCAACTGTTAAACTACTTAAATCTTGTGTAGCTTCTTCTTTCTTTGCTGGTTTAGCTTCTGCTTTTGGAGCAGCAGCTTTAGGTTCAGCCTTTTTTGGTTCTGCTTTTTTCTCTACTTTGGCAGCTTTTTTAGCCCCCGAAGCAGCAATGCTTTCAATAATAATTTCAGTTAAAGCTTGACGATGACCGTTTTTAACACGGTATCCTTTACGTCTTTTCTTTTTGAAAACTATAACTTTATCACCTTTTAGGTGCTTTAAGACTTTTGCTCCTACTTGAGCTCCGTCTATAGCTGGGGCGCCTACAGTTACATTGTCACCATCACCAATTAGAAGAACATTATCAAAAGCAACTTGCTTTCCTTCTTCTGTTTGTAAACGGTGAACAAAAACTTTCTGGTCTTTTACAACTTTAAATTGTTGCCCTGCTATCTCTACAATTGCGTACATAGCGTAACGTTTTATTAATTAAATTATTTAAAAATGAGTGCAAATATACTGCTAATAAATTAATTTACAAACGTTTTAT
>JBNKYB010000002.1:0-2894 GCA_050300615.1 Flavobacteriaceae bacterium
AATTTGAAAACGGAATTTTTTCTGATTCTGACTCTTTCGATTTTAATTTAACTTTTGATAATCCATTTCAAAATGGAGCAAAAATTAATCTAACAGAGAGTAATACTAGTTTTGCTAGTTTTTTATCAGAATTAGATGACTTATGTATGGACTTGAAGCTTGAAGACCAGTTGTTTGAAGGTGTTAATTTTGAAGTTAATAATATTGAAGGCTCTTTAATAGTAAGTAACATGGAGAAGGTTAACTCTAATGATCCCACCTTTTTAGATTTCAAAACTGTAGAATGTCCAAGTGGAATGGAAAAGGTTAAGGTGTGTAGATCTCAAAGTTGCGTTAAAGAAACTTTAGGTCAGCTAGGAGCTAAAATGAAAAACGGAGATTCGTTTTCAGTACATCGTAAAACGTTAGGGGTTACAATATGCGCCAATACTCGGTTAAAAAAAGAAGCCTTTCCCGCAGATGATACTGATGATGGACAATTTTTAGATGAAGGTGACCTAGATGGAGGAGGTGTTATGATTGATTGGATACCATAAAAAAAAATAATTTAAAAAAGCCGATTTAATTAATTGGCTTTTTCATTAAATTAAACTTTATATTTTTTTTGATTTATTTTTATTAAATATGGTACATGGTGTGCTATAAATTTCAAATTGATTATAACAAATCATTCTTTTTTTTAAGAGTGGTTGTTTTTAAAGAAAGCCAACAAAATTTTGTTGGCTTTCTTTATTTAAAATATTTATCGCTGCTTTACGTTCAAATAATTACTTTTGTTTCGGAAAAAAACAATTATGAGGAAAATAGTTTTATTAATCATTTTACTGTCTGTATCCAGCGGAGTTTATGCGCAAGAAAAACCTAAAAAGTTACATAAATTAGGCGATAGATTAGGTAAGGAATTAGGTTTTGATCAACCTAATGATACACTAAAGCGGACGGGTAAAAATAACTCAAAAGATAAAAAAGTAGCTAAAATAACAGAATACCTTATAATTAGTAATGAGAACGATACAACGTATGTTGATACAACTTTATCTATAAAAAAAGATTACAAGTATAATTACTTAAGAAAAGATGATTTTGAATTGATTCCGTTTTCAAATCTAGGGCAAACCTATAATTCACTGAGCTATAATTTCGAGAATACTAAGCTCATGCCAAGTTTTGGTGCTCGAGCAAGGCATTTTAACTATATGGAAATTGAAGATATTAATTATTATCATGTTCCAACACCTTTAACAGAGTTGTTTTTTAAAACAGCTTTTGAGCAAGGGCAATTAGTTGATGCTTTTTTTACGGTAAACACAACTCCAAGATTTAATTTTTCTATTGCTTACAAAGGGTTGAGGTCTTTAGGTAAGTACCAACATATTTTAACGAGTACAGGTAATTTCAGATTTACAACCAATTATACAACCAAAAACAAACGATATTACATAAGAACACATATTGTAACCCAAGATTTGTTAAATCAGGAAAATGGTGGACTACAGGATAGTAATGTGCCCTATTTTGAAACTGGAGATCCCGAATTTTTAGATCGTTCTATATTAGAAGTGAATTTTGAAAATGCGGAAAGTATTCTTAAAGGCAAACGTTTTTATTTAGATCATACCTATAATATCATTAGAAAGAAAGATTCAACCTCAAATAATAAATTAAGTTTAAGACATATTATGTCTTTTGAAGATAAATATTATCAATACGACCAAGAAAGTGCCAGTAGTTATTTTGGCGATGCTTTTAAAGCATCAAAACTAAAGGACAGGGTGTCTTTAGAAAATTTTTATAATCAGGTGCAATTAAACTATAGTAATAATATTTTAGGCGATGTACAGTTTAATGTGAGCAACGATAATTATAATTATGGGTACGATAAACTAGTTGTGCTTAATGGAGCTACTATTACAAACAGATTAAAAGGGAGTGTGTTTGCAGTAGGTGGTAAATACCATAAGCAATATAAAAGTTTCGATTTAAATGGTGAGATGGGCATCAATGTAACAGGAGGTTTTGATGGTAACTATATAAAAGGAGAGGCTTCTTTTAAATTAAACGATGATATATCAGCTGTAGCAGCCATAAATCATAGTTCAAAAGCCCCTAACTACAATACCTTATTATATCAAAGTGATTATATCAATTATAATTGGCGAAACAATTTTAATAACACAGAGACTGAACAGTTATCGTTTCATTTAAAATCTAATAAGATAGCCAATATTTCTGCAGACTATTCTACAATAACAGATTATACCTATTTTAAAAAAGACGAAACAATCAATCTGGTCAAGGCATTCCAAAATAGTTCGACTATTACGTATTTAAGGGTTAAATTGGAAAAAGAATTTAGAGTCGGTAAGTTTGCTTTAAACAACACTATATTATATCAAAACGTACAAGACCCAAATAATACTTTAAATGTGCCAGAGCTAACAACGCGTAATACGCTTTATTTTTCTTCAAATTTGTTTAAAAAAGCGATGTATTTACAAACAGGACTTACATTTAGTTATTTCACAAAATACTATATGAATGCGTATGATCCATTGTTAGCAGAGTTTTATGTACAAAATGAAAGAGAATATGGGGGATTTCCAAGGATGGACTTTTTCATCAATGCAAAAATTCGTCAAACTCGTATTTATTTAAAGGCAGAACATTTTAATTCGGCTTTTACAGGATATGATTATTATTCAGCACCAAATTATCCGTATAGAGACTTTACCGTTCGTTTTGGAGTTGTTTGGAACTTCTTCATGTGATAGTTTGTGATAGTTAGTGGTAGGCATTAGCCATTGTAGGCTTAATGTTTTTTTAAAGGTAAGTCAAATGCGGTTGAGGCTGACAGATAACATGATTCATGAACAAATTTCCGGTGAATAAGGCAT
>JBNKYB010000003.1:0-32250 GCA_050300615.1 Flavobacteriaceae bacterium
GGCATACAGTCCTTTTGGGGAAGATCCTGTTGCCAACCCCAATATGCAAGGTTGCTTTTGGGCCTGTTTTACACGGATTAGGTCTGCTATCTCTTTGGCCACGGCCTTGGAGGCCAAAGCTGAGTTCTCAAAAACAACGGTGCCTATGTTCTCGAACCGTTTTTCAAATCCTGTTGCCTTATCTATACTGCTTTTTAACATGGTTTAATTTTAATTTTATTCAATAAATTGCCGTTTCGTCAAACATGAATTAATATTTTTTCATAGTCATGTTTTCTGCATCATAGAATAAAGCAGCAGCACCGAGTATAGCAATATCTTTATTCTCGGATTGAACAACCTTAAACTTGTTTAAGATATGAGGGTACATATATGTTTTAACAATTTTGTGCATTTCTTTTTCAAAAAAAGGGAATGCTTTGGACATATTACCTCCAATTACAATGATTTCAGGATCTGATGTAAACATAATAGCTTTTATAATGTTTCCAATATCTTGACCATATTGTTCATAAATAGACAGGGCTATTTTATCTTTTTTCAAAGCTCTTTGATAAAGGGTTTCTGCTGTTAAGCCGTACTTTTCTTCAAAATATCCTTCGCTACAATAATATTCATAATCATGATCTTTATATGGTAAAGATCCAAATTCACCAGCTCCACAATTTGTGCCTGAATATAAATGCCCTCTGAAAACAATTCCCGCACCTACTCCAGAATCGAGTATCAGCCCAACTATATTTTCATAATCTTTTGCAATGCCAAAATATTTTTCGCCAACAGCAAAGCAATTGGCATCATTGTTAACATACACTTTTACATTAAACCGGCTTTCAAGAATATCTTTTATATGTACTTCACGCCAAGATGGAATTTTTTGAACGCGATAAACAATCCCTTTTTCAACATCAACTAAACTGGGTACACCAATGCCGATACCTGCAACTTCACTGTCGATGACTTTGGCAATAAGGTTAATAATTTCAGCGATAACTTGTTCTTCTGTAGCTAAATTGTTAATTCGTTTAGCTATGGTGTTTTCAGTTTTTCCATTTTTTACCTTTCCAGCCACTAGTGTTTTGCCTCCAAGATATACCCCAATAATTGATTTATTTGTCATGTCTATATATTAATAATATAATTTTTGCTCTAATATATTAGTTTTGTCGTAATATAATGAAATAGCTCCTAAGATTGCAATGTTAGGTGTATTGGAATATTTAATTTCAAAATTTTCCAGCACTTTTTTATAAGCAAATTTTTGAATGCTTTTTTGTAAACTTTTTTCAAAAAATGGTGCCGAACTAACAATCGACCCACCAACTATAATAGTTTGAGGATCTAAGGCATACATAATTATTTTAATAGCATGACCAAGATGCTCTCCAAATTCTTCAAAGATATTTAGGGCATTTATATCTCCTTGATTAGCAAGTTTAACTAACTCTTCACCATTTAAGCCATAAAAGTTTTTAAAAAACTTACCACTACAATAATCTTCAATGATACCATCTTTGTATGGAATCATACCAAACTCACCAGAGCCACCATTGGCATCGGTTATTAAACGACCGTTCGTAATTATTCCAGACCCCATGCCTGTACCTAAGGTCAGTCCAACAAGATTTTTACAGTTTTTGCCTAACCCAAAATGATATTCTCCAAGGGCAAAACAATTGGCATCATTGTCTAAAAATATGGGTAGGCCAAATTCCTTTTTTAAAATATCTCCTAATGGAACTTCCTGCCATGTAGGAATGTTTTGCACCTCATGGATTATTCCTTTTTTCTTATCCAAAATACTAGGAACTCCGACTCCAATGCCACTGACCTTGTTATCGGAAATCAGGTCTTTGATTAAATCAATGATAATATTGATTACATCCCATTCATTTTTGGAATTCTGGGGCAGTTTAGCATATTTTCTTTTAATTATACGGTCGCCTTGAACTAAACCGGCATTTACTTTAGTTCCACCAAGGTCTACACCTATAAGCTTTATTTCGTTGGAAATGATCATTCTAATTTAATTTTTATTGTTTTTTTTTAAACTAATAGTTTTGTTTTTTATAATAGGTTTTGCCCAAATGCTAAGGCTTAAAATATAACCGAGAGCAACAAAAACAAAAAGCATTCCTGTTTTTAAGGAGGTTAAATCACTAATAAAACCTATTAATAGTTGCACTACAGCACCACCCATAATTCCAGTCATTAATATCCCAGCAAAAGAGCCATGGTGTTTACTAACAGAGTTAAGTGCTAGTGAAATAATTATAGGATACATTACAGATAAGAAAAAACCACTAAATTGAAATGCGTATAGTGATACGTGAGCATTACCATATAAAGCGATTGCAAAGCTAATAATTGCTAGAATGGTGAATAACTTTAGTACTAATTTGCTGTCCATTATTTTAACAAGTACTAGGCCTAAAATACCGCCAATAGTCATTAATCCCCAAAAGCCACCAACAGCAACAGCACCAATGGTTTGGTAATCAAGTCCATGGTAAGTGCTCAGAAATTTGGACATCCAATACGATATGCCTTGTTCTGCACCTACATAAGCAAAAATTCCAAAGAAATATAAAATCACTAATTTATTCTTAAATAAACTTAGATAACTATCTTTTGTACCCACTTTTTCATCTTCCTTTAATTCTATTTTTGGGAAGGTAGTAGAGACTATAATAAAAATCATTAATAAGCTAGCTATTGCAAATATCCAATATATGGAAACCCATGACATTTCAGCGGGTACCATTTTTGAAAGCGTGTTTATGATCCAGCTTTGTGTATTTTCCTTATTATCAATGCTTGATACTAACCAAGAATATACTTGTGGGCTAATAAATGAGGCTACACCAAATACGAGTTGTGCTAGCACTGAAGTAAATGCGTAATGTTCTTCTCCTCCCGATATTCTTAGTAATGGATTAATTACTACTTGCAAAATGGCCATTCCTGTACCTATAGTAAATAATGAAAAAAGAAAAACACCAAAAGAAGGAAAGCTAGCAAATAAGACGGCTCCAGATAGTGCAAGTAGAAAGGCAAATAGCATTAATTTTTTTCCTCCAAATTTTTCTACCATAAAACCAGCGGGAATAGACATTACCCCATAGGCTATAAAAAAGGAGAATGGTAAAAATCCGGCCATTGTTTCACTAAGATCAAAACTTAGGGATACACTTGGGTTTAAAGCCCCCAGTATATTGGTTAAAAAGGATACAACAAAAAATGTAATAAGAATTAGTACAACTATTTTATAATTTCGTTTCATAGGTTTTTTTTAAATGAATACATATTTATTTGCCGTTCCAAGATTGTAAAACAAAATCGATTTCTTTGTTTTTTGCATCATCTTGTTTTATTTTGCCAACAAGTGTTCTTGTTTCGTTTGGTAATAACGGGATATAATTATCGCTCCATAGAACAGGTAAAATTTGTTCACCGGTATTTTTATCAATAAGTTGAGCGTTGTTAAAAAAGGCAATAGTATTTGACGTATTGGTCAATGTTATGGTATATATTTTATATGTTTCCGTTTCTTCAATTTTTATGTCGTTTTCAATATTGGCGACTTTCATTTTATTTAATTCGGTAAAATCTGCAAATTGTTTTTGAGGCGTGTAAACCCATGTAGTTTCCTTGTAATTTAATAGGTCTTTTTTAGTTGAAAGCCAATAAAAATTGTCATCTATTATATTTTTTGTGTCATCTGAAGTTTTAACGGATAGGAAATAAACACCTTTGGTTTTTAACTCGGGTAAATCTAAAATTTTTGATGCGGAATTAGCCTTAACTTTGGTGTTTATCATTTTTGAAAACATAAGTTCAGAGTTGATGTCAAAAACTTTGACAGATACTTGCAAGTCTTTTGTATCTTGTAATTTGTCATTTGCAATGAATAGGGCATTTTGCGAATAATCATAAACCGTATGAACAGCATTATTTGCTTTTTTTGCACCATAATAAGCACCGTTGGGCATTAAATAATAGTCGTACAATTGCCAATACATTTCTGGCCACGCCGAATTTAACATCCATTGTATAACTCCTGTAGCTTTATAACGTTTTATGGAAAATGCCTCAAACATTGAGCGCATCAATTCATAATTCATTGCTTGGGCTTTAAATGCATATTCCTCAACAGAAGTCATTTTTCCATAACGATTAAACAATGCTTTATTGAATTTGTCTAAGGTGTTGAATTCATTCCTTCCAGAATGATAGTTCCAGACACTATCAATAGGCCAAAGATGTTCTTTTGGAATCATTTTTTTTATACTTTCCAATGGTGGCACTTGAGCTCCTGGGCCAGTTTCGGTATTAAAACCGAAAGCTCCACCGTTTTCTGTGTCTTCAAACCAATAAACTGGAGGGACTACATCGTACGGCCCACGCATTTTTACACCAGAAGGTCCTGCCAGTGAGTTCCATTCTTTTGCAGAAGATAAATAGACTCTAGTGGAATCGTATTTACTAAAAATATCAAAATATTTCTTTTCCAACTTTGGTGCAGGGATTTTATCGCTACCAGCCAGCCATGTAAAGATAGAAGGGTGGTTTCGTAACCAAACAATTTGGTCTTTCCACGCATTAGTTATTAAATCAATGTCTTCGTCAGAAGTAATAGCTCCGTAGTCTTCATCGACTGCTTTGCCAATATATGTTTCCCATTCCCAGTGGCAACTCCAACCAACCATGACCAAAATGCCCATTTGGTCGCATAAATCATACATTTTTTGAGAGGATCCCCAAAAGCCTTCTAGACGAATGGTGTTTAAATTCATATCTTTCACATAATCCAACTGGCTTTTAATATTTTCGTCCGTATTGTTTAGTGTTAAATTATCAACCCATCCGCCGCCGCGTATTAGTATTTTTTTGCCGTTTATTTTAAACCCTCTATGACCTTCTTTTGTAAAATAATCGGATACTTCCCTAATTCCAAAATTTACTTCTTTACTATCCGACTCTTTATTGTTTATGACAAAACTAATTTTAGCTTTGTGTAAATTAGGCGTTCCAATAGTGTAAGGCCACCATAGCTTAGGATTGTTAATTTTAAGTTGACTGAATTCATCGGAATCTAAATGGATTACTTTCTCCTGAAGAGGTGATAGCTCAACGTTTTTTTCAACGACAATGGAATCTATTTGGAACTTTAGTATTCCTTGTGTTTTAGTGTTAACAATGTTTTTCAATAAAACAGAGGCAGCTAAATCAACCTGCTTATAATTACTGTTTTTAAATATGCTTTCTATATAAGGTTGGTCAATGGCAACTTCATTTGTAGCTAATAATTTAATAGGGCGTGTAATGCCCATTTCTTGGTCGGGAGCCATGGGGTTCCAGTCCACAAAACCAATATTGTAATCCCCTTTTTGGGGCGGGTATATTTTTAATGCTATGGCATTTGTGCCTTTGTTAATGTAAGGGTCTAATAATAAAGTATATTGCCTAAATGGATTTTTAATTTGACTAGAATCTGCGATTTTATGTCCATTGATCCAAATATCTGCATACTGGTTAATTCCTTCAATTTTTAAATTGAAGTACTTGTCGGTCTCTCCAATAATAAATGTATTTCTATACCACCAAGCAGATTTAAATATACGCTTATCTACATCCTTAAGATTGGTGCCTTTATATGCATCTATATATTTGCCATTCTTCTGTAATGCACTGAAAACCGTAGAGGGAATGTTTGTAGCGTCCCATGAGTCATCATTGAAATCAGTTTTTGAAACTATGGAATCTGGTTCCTTAATGGAGTTGGCCGCTATGATGTGCCAGCCATTTGAGATGTTTTCGTCAAAACGATTTAAGGTCTCAGGTGTTTTAGTGGTGCAAGAAAAATAAAACGGTATCGCACAAAGGAGTAAGAATGCTTTTTTCATAAGTTTTGAAGTATTGATAGCGTAATGATATTTATGACAAAAATAAATAATTAATTTTATTATGCAAATATTTGCATAAAATTTATTTCTAAATTTTGTTAAGTGTAATTTTATGATAAATATTTATTTAACTGATTTTGAATATGTTAATCATGTAGTAAGACGTATTACTTACATTGAGCTCTTGTTTTATTGCTTTTTTAATAGTGTTGAATTGCTATTTAAAAGTTATCTTTACAATATTTTGCATTATAAAAAATAATTGTATATTTGAATGCAAAATATTGTCTTTTTGTTAACTTAAACTATTTTTATATGAAAAAAATAATTCTTTTATTGTGTTTTATGCTTAGTTCGCATTTGTTCTATGCGCAGAGTAAAGTTACAGGTGTTGTGATATCTAGCGATGATAAACTGAGCATTCCTGGTGTTTCTGTTTTAATTAAAGGTACAGCTAAAGGAACAACTACTGATTTTGATGGTAGATTTGTTATAGAGGTTCCAAAGGATGGAGTTTTAATCTTTTCTTATGTTGGATATAAGACTCAGGAAGTTTCTGTAAATGATAGGTCTGTTATTGATGTTCAATTGGAAACCGATGTTACCGCATTAGATGAGGTAGTAGTTGTGGGGTACGGTACTCAAAAGAAAAGCGATTTAACTGGTGCTATTTCAACAGTTAAAATGGAAGATGTTCAAAAAAGGCAAGTGAGTACCATTGATCAAGCATTGCAAGGACAGATGGCTGGTGTTGATGTAACGGTTAATTCGGGGACTCCGGGAGGAGGGGTAATGGTTCGTATTCGAGGAGTTGGGACTCTTAACGGAACAGAGCCACTATTTGTTGTAGATGGTATGATGGTAGATAATATTGATTACCTAAACGTTGATGATATTGCAGATATCCAAGTTTTAAAAGATGCTTCATCTACTGCAATTTATGGATCAAGAGGAGCCAATGGAGTCGTTATTATTTCAACTAAAAAAGGAGATTCCAAAGAGCCTAAAATAACATTTAATTCTTATTATGGAATTCAGAATTTTTGGAGAAGTGCTCCAGTAACTAATTCAAAATATTGGGCCATTTTAAATAATGAAGCTAAAAATGCTGCGGGAATTAATACGTTTTCAAGCCTTGTTAATCCATCCTCTCTTCCAAGTACCGATTGGTTTGGTGAAATATCCAATAAGGATGCATCTATAGCCAATTATGATTTTTCAATTTCTGGTGGTAACGAAAAAAGTAATTATTTTTTAAGTACGGGCTATTTGAAGCAAGAAGGGATTGTGAAAAAAACTGATTTTGAGAGAATTTCACTTAGAATCAATTCTAACCATCAACCTAAAAGTTGGTTAAAAGTGGGTGAAAATATTTCTTTGGTAAAAACGAAAAGTCGCTCTGTAAATGAAGAGGACGAATGGAATAATATCCTTATTTCTGCTATGAATATGGATCCTGTAACCCCAGTTAAGAACCCTGATGGAAGCTTTTCCGCAGGGATTTATAATGATATATTTAATCCTTTAGCAGAAATTGAATACACAAATAATTCATATAGTTCTTATCGTACTTTAGGTAATGTGTTTGCCGAATTGGAACTTTTTAAAGGATTCACTTTTAAATCAAATCTATCTATAGAGTATTCTTTTGGAGTTAGTGATGGATTTAATCCCGTTTATTATGTTTCGCCTACACAACATAATGATGTGAGTAGAATTAGTAAAGATCATGATTCCCAATTTATGTCACAATGGTCCAATACCATAAATTATAATAAAGATTTTGGGGAGCATTCTATTTCTGTTCTTTTTGGTACAGAAGTTTTTAACAATAGATATTTATGGGATGGTAGTTCTGCAAGCGATTTACCAACAGATGATCCTGATGTGCGTTATATTGATAATGCAAAAGGCAGAAATCTGGCTCAAATATACGGTTCTACTTTTTTGGTTAGGCAAGAGTCTGTTTTATCAAGAATAAATTATAGTTATAAAAATAAATATTTAGTAACAGCAAATTTTAGAGCAGACGGATCTTCTAAGTTTTCCGATAAGCATAAATGGGGGTATTTTCCTTCGTTTTCCGTTGGTTGGAAATTATCAGAAGAACCCTTTTTAAAATCGGTAGATTTAATTAGTAGTCTAAAACTTAGAGCTGGTTGGGGGCAAATTGGAAATCAAGGAAGTGTTCCTGCCTACCAATCTGTAACAACAGCTTCCACAGGACAAAACTATGTTTGGGGAGGAGCACTTGTTCCCGGTATTGCTTTTCAGAGCTCTGGAAACAATGAAATAAAATGGGAAACATCTACAACTACAAATATTGGTGTTGATTTTGGTTTATTTAAAAATAAACTTAATGGGAGTGCAGAGTATTATGTTAAAAAAACCTCTGATATGTTATTGCAAGTACCTATAGCGAGTCAATCTGGATTACAAGAGGCCCCTTGGCAAAATGCAGGAGAAATGAAAAATACTGGTTTTGAGTTGTCTTTAAATTACAGCAATAAAGAAAATGATTTTAAATACGGACTAGGTATAGTTTTTTCAACGGTTAAAAATGAAGTGTTGAGTTTAGGTAATGGGAATGAATTTATTAATGGAGGTTCGTTTCGTGAAAATTTCTTTGTAACACGTACTGTTGTTGGCAAGCCAATAGCTCAATTTTATGGCTATAAAACAGATGGATTATTTCAAAACCAAGCAGAAGTTGATGCTCAAACAGCACAGGTTAATGTGGCACCAGGAGACGTAAGGTATGTTGATGCAGATAAAGATGGTAATTTAGACTTACAATTTCTAGGAAGCCCATTACCAGATTTCTCATACTCCTTAAATACAAATTTTGAATATAAAGATGTAGATCTTAATATTGTTTTACAAGGTGTTGAAGGAAATAAAATTTTTAATGGAACTACTTATTATAACAGATCGTCTTCGGGATATTGGAATATGAATGTTGATATGTTAAATAGGTGGACAGGAGAAGGTTCTCAAACAAACGCATTATACCCTCGTATGAATGCAACGGATTCTAATAACTCACTTATGTCCGATCGTTACATTGAAGATGGCTCTTATCTTAGGATTAAAACGGTGCAATTAGGATATTCACTTCCAAATGATTTAATTGAAAAATTCCATGTTTCTAAGTTTAGAATTTATGTTACTGCTCAGAACTTATTTACATTCACTAAATACACAGGATTAGATCCAGAAATAGGTCAAGGACAACAAGGGGCTTTAGATTTAGGGATTGATAGAGCTTTTTATCCTCAATCTCGCTTGTTTAGTTTAGGTCTTAACCTAGAATTTTAATATGTATAACATAAAATTATTAAAAATGAAAAAAATAATATATAAAAGTTCCATATTGCTACTTAGCATATTCTTTTTGCAATCGTGTTCAAATGATTTTTTAGATACACCTGCTCCAAATTTATCTGATGCCGTTTATTTTAGTAACGATGGGGCTGCATTATCGGCCTTGGCAGGCGTGTATGATCCTTTAGGTTGGTATGACAATATGCAAGTTGATGAATGGGCCATAGGAGATGTCGTTTCTGATGATGCTGAAAAAGGGGGTGAAAACGATGCGGATCAAGCAGATATTTATGCTATATCTATATTTAATGCAAATGCAGAAAATGGGCTTATAAGAGAAAAATGGCAAGCACCATACGTAGGTATTGGTAGAGCCAATAAACTTATAGAAGGTATTACGGATAATGAAAAGATAAGTGAAAGTGTGCGTTCAAGAGTTATTGCGGAAGCAAAATTTTTAAGAGGCTTATATTATTTTCAACTAGCAAAAGTGTTTGGTGGCGTTCCAATTGTAACAAAAGTGCTTTCTCCTTCAGAGTTTACGTTACCTCGTAATACTTTAGAAGAAACTTGGGCACAAATAGAAAGTGATTTAACAGATGCCAAATCTGTTTTGCCAAAAAAGAGTGACTTGCCAACTTCCGAAAAAGGACGAGCCACTTGGGGAGCCGCTTCGGCACTCTTGGTTAAAGCGTATATTTTTCAAGAAAAATGGACTGAAGCCGAAGCGTTGGCTAAAGAAATTGTAAATTCTTTAGAATATGATTTAGAACCAAGCTATGAAGATATTTTTAGATTGAGTCATGATAATGGAATTGAATCTGTATTTGATATTCAATATGCAAACCTTAATACAGGCGATTGGGGTGATGACCAAGAAGGTACTATAACTCCTGTTTTTCAAGGAAGTAGGCTAAATGGTGGTTATGGGTTTGACTGTCCGACTCAAGATTTGTTTGACGAATTTGAAGCGGGAGACCCAAGGTTAAAAGCAACAATTATATCGGATGGCGATGTGCTATGGGAAGGAACACCCGATGAAGAAACTATTTATACCATTTATCCTCAAAACCCAACAGGTTACCATAGTAGAAAATACCAATTGCCAGCTAGTGAAAAAGGAGCAGAATCAGAAGATCCTTTAAACTGGAGGTTTATTCGTTTTGCAGAAGTGTTGTTATGGCAAGCAGAAGCAGCTGTACATAATGGTTCTGACTGGGAAACGCCGTTAAATAGAGTGAGAAATAGAGCTGGTTTATCAAATACCAATCAAACAGATGGTTTAAAAGCAGTATATCATGAAAGACGGGTAGAATTGGCTATGGAGGGGCATCGCTATTGGGACTTGGTTCGCACAGGTCGTGGAAGTTTAATGAACGGATATTCAGATAATAAACGTTATTTTTTGATTCCGTCGATAGAGATGAGCCTTAATCCAAATTTAGAACAAAATCCATATTGATAATTCTTAAATCTTAAATTAAATATAATGAGAAAAATAATATATATAATAACAGTATTTATAGCAGTGTCATTATACTCTTGCGATCCTCAGAAAGATGATGCTATTGACATTGGTAAAGCACCAACAGGTGATTTTTCAATTGATAATTCAGATCCTAATAATATTGTATTTAATGCACCAACAGGGCTTTTGTATCGATGGGAATTTTTTGGCGCAGCACCTACCTCTCACATACAAACACCAACTGTTAATTATCCGTTTGTAGGCGATTATAAAGTGGCATTGATTTTATCTGGTAAGGGTGGAGCAACTACTATAGAAAAAACAGTAACTATTATGTCTAATGATCCTACTGTGGGGCAAAAACCATTATTAAAAGAACTCACAGGTGGAGGCGCAGGAAAAACATGGGTTTACGATAAAGGAAATGTTGATGGATATTTTTATATGACGGCAAATTATGACTGGGAAGAGTTTTGGTGGCAACCTGCTGATGATGGAGATATACCAGCTGGCATAAACAGCGAATTAAAATTTGACCTTGACGGAGGGTATAATTATACGTTATCTGAAAATGCAAATACACCTGGAGAAAAGAAAAGTTTTGTTCTTAATGCAGATGATATGACGATTACATTTGTTAATTCCAACCTTCCAGATGCAGATGATGAAAATTTAAATCCAGATAGAGCGGCTAAAAACGTATATCAAATTAAAATGCTAACAGACGGAGAGTTGCTTTTATGGCAAGACCAACAAAATGATGATTATGCTTGGGCTTGGAGATTTAAACCTAAAGAATAAAGTAGTAAATTAATGATTGTAAGTTTGTTTTTGAGTTGGTTTTAGCTAAGGTTTGAAAACCATTTCAGGGAAGTCCTTCAAGGATTTCCCTGTTTTTAGCAATTGATTTTAGGTGGTTTAAATGCAGGTATGCCTATCATTAATATAGGTTATGGCTATTTAGATAATGCAGAAAACAGTATAGTATAATGGAAAACAATTATTAAATTGAAAGTTATTTTTCTAAAAAAAAGAAGTTGGGATAATAATAATTTTAGAATTGGCTCATTATTCGTTTAATGAAACAGCCTCTGACAACTATCCCGTATAAAAAAATGAAGCCATTGTGCGTAATAAAATATTAAAATATGAAAAAGATAGCATTTTGTTTAATTTTAATTGTTTTGAGTTGTTCATCTACAAAAGATGATCCAAAACAAGATAATAATGAGTATAGTTTAGTTTGGGAAGATAGCTTTAATGGAAGCACTTTAAATACAGCTAATTGGTTTTTTGAAACGGGCGCAAATGGCTGGGGGAATGATGAATTACAAAGCTATACAAGTTCAGGAAATGTAGAAGTTGTTAATGGAGTCCTAAAGATTATTGCTAAAAAAACAGGTGTGGGGCAGCATGTTGGTGATTATACATCTGCAAGGCTTAATAGTTTTGCTAAGTTTAAATACGGAAAATTTGAAATTCGTGCAAAACTACCAGATTTATTAGGAAATGGTCTTTGGCCTGCCATTTGGATGTTGGGAGAAGGTGATAATTGGCCTGATAATGGTGAAATAGATATTATGGAATATGTAAGTTATACACCAAATACTGTTTTTTCTACGGTGCATTCAAAAACGTTTAACCATACAAACGAAAATGAAATAACTTCTGGAGAAATAGATTTACCATCTGCGGAAGAAGAGTTTCATATCTATGGATTATTATGGGAAGAAACTAATCTTAAATTTTATATAGACGATCCTTCAAATGTGACATTAACCGTAAATAGACCAGTAGATTTTAATAATGATAATTGGCCTTTTGATAAACCATTTTACTTTTTGTTAAATATGGCCGTCGGCGGGGAATGGGGCGGTTATGAGGGGGTTGATGATGATATTTTTCCTGCCACTATGGAGATTGATTATGTAAGAGTGTATCAAAAAGTATAAAATCGTCTTCATGTATACCTCAGATTGCATAGAGCTTTCAAGAAAGTACATGCTTATTATTTGTCTAGGTAATGATTAACCAATTATAAAAAAAACAAATAAAACGTAACCAATGAAAAAACATAATTTACTTATAATGTTATTGTTTATGGTAATAGCAGAGATATTTGGGCAGACAACCAAATATCCATTTCCAAATCATACCGTTTATATTGGTAATCACATTAAACCAAGCAATTATACGCAAACACAATTGGACAATCATGTACAATCGTTTTATGATGCATGGAAGCTGGCATACCTTAAAAATGATTGTGGAAACGTGGGCGAATACTATGTTTTTAGTGGAGATGGCGCAAAAAATGTCTCCGAGGCACAAGGTTATGGGATGATGATAGCTACCTATTTTGCTGGATATGACAGCAATGCACAAACTTATTTTGATGGTCTGTATCGCTTTTACAAAGCGCATCCAAGCAAAAACAATAGTTATCTAATGGACTGGCAACAAATTAGCTGTAACGATACAGCCAGTAACGATGATGATTCTGCAAGTGATGGCGATATCGACATTGCGTTTGCACTTTTGTTAGCCCACGAGCAATGGGGGAGTAATGGTTCTATTGATTACTTAACAGAAGCAAAAGCAATCATTGCTGCAATTATGAATGATGAAATAAATCAGAGTACTTGGACTGTTAAACTAGGAGATTGGAGTACTTCAAGTAGTCCAAACTATTTTTACGGAACACGACCATCAGATTTTATTACAGATCATTTTAGAGCTTTTTCTTGTTTTGATTCGAATTGGAACAATGTTGTAGATACCTGTTATTCTTTAATTCAAGACATACAAACAAACTACAGTGCAACAACAGGTTTAATTCCCGATTTTATTGTTAATGTTAACACAGCCGCAAAACCTGCGAGTGCTAGTTATTTAGAAGGCCCCTATGATGGAGGTTACTATTATAATGCCTGTCGAGTGCCTTGGCGTTTAGGGACTGATTATTTAATTAACGGAGATATAAGGGCAAAAAATGCCTTGGCCACTATTAATTCTTGGATAGTATCTGTAACAAGTAGTGATGTTACAAATATATCCAATGGATATGCATTAGATGGAACCGCTATTTATGATTGGAATGATGCTACTTTTATTGGCCCTTTTACTGTAGCTGCAATGTTAAATACAGCAAATCAAGGCTGGTTGAATAGTTTATACGAAAATCTACTAACAGAAAACAATTTAGTAGACGGTGATTATTATTCCAATACATTAAAATTACTTTCTATGTTGACTATTTCTGGGAATTATTGGGTGCCTAACTGTAATACACTTAAAGTAACTAAGCCAAACATGATTGGTGATTCCTTTACAATTTATCCAAATAGTACAAATGGAATTGTTTATATAGATTATCATGCAACAAATGATATCTCTTGTAGGGTGTTAGATATGAATGGGAGAATCCTTATGGATAATATAAACTTAGATAGAGGTGAGAGGCCTACTACAATTGATATATCATCTTTAAATTCTGGGATTTATTTGGTTTCATTTCAAACGAATACGGCTTTGATTACGAAGAAAATCGTGAAAGAATAAGGTGTAGATGATGTGTGATTTATTGATTATCAATGGGAAATATGTGTCGGAGAATAATAATGAACCACTTTGATTAGCAGTTTTTTATCGTGTTTATTTACAACGAAAAAAGAACATTTTATAAAACACGCATAGAAGATGCTCTAATAATTAACTTAACAGGTTCTATTATTGTGTTATTTTCTATCGGAATATCATTGATTATTTTAATCAATTGATCCGCAGCATTCATGCCCATATTATTTGAGGAATATTCAACAGTAGAAATACCCGATGGCATAAAACGATCAAACAATTCATTTCCAAAACTAACAAGCATTACTTTATCAGGAATATTGATTTTTTTTGAAGTAAAAAAAGCATGTAAATAAGAAGCGACTGAATTATCACATGCTATAACCCCATCGAAAGATACTTTTTCTTGTATTAGTTGGTCAAATTCATATTTTAAAGCATCCTTTTTTAAACTACTTTTAATAACTCTAAAGCTAATATTAGAATCAGTTTTAAAAGCAGCGTTAAATCCATCTTCCATATCGTTGTATACAGAACTATCTGTTTCCCCAATTATTAAAAATATATTTTTTGCACCTTGCTTTAATAAATGATTGACAGCTAAATGTGCACCATTATATATATCAGGTATAACACTGGCACTTGGGGTTGCATAATCCGATTTATTAATAGTAACTAAAGGAATATTTGAGTTAATTATTTTTTGATATTTATTTCCAATTAAACGCGCATCATCTAATAAGCTTATAACCCCAACAATATCATTATCTTGCATAGAAATATTTAAATAACTATCGTCTAATACGTCATTTGTTATAAGTTTAATTACGGGCTGATAACTATTCTTAATTAAATATTCCTGAGCTGATAAAACAAATTCATGGTTTGCAGATTTAAGAAGATTGTCTATTAAAAAAACAACAATGTTATTTTTTTGCTTCTGCATGTACACAGGGATATTTGGTAAATAGCCTAATTTCTGGGCGGCTTCCCAAATTTTTTCTTTTGTTTTCTGGCTTATTTTTGCGTGATTATTTAACGCTCTTGACACAGTTGAAGCAGAAATATTTACATACTCTGCAATATCTTGTATAGTAACGTTTGTTTTCTTTTTCTCAGAATTACTCAATTTTATGTGTTTATTTACTGTATAGTTAGTGTAAGCTTTTCCCAATTCTATTAAATCAGGTAAAGTTTTACAAATGTAATGAGATTTTTGATTTGTTTTCTCATAGATTTGGTAGTGTTTTAAGCTTGGTATGAAATATCTTAAAAACAGTTATTTCCAATATTACTAAGGTCAAAACAGTTTTCATTTGAATCTGCTATCTAGTCAAATATATTAAGTCTAATCAAAATGGGTTCTAAAAATAAAAACTAATAGAATGCATATATACTAAGTTGATAATAAGGGAAGTATTTATATTAACTGTATCTGATTATTTGTAAGAAGTTATTGAATAGAAATAAAAAAGATGCATAACGAAAACTTGGGGGAGGAGAACAAAACCTTTTAGTTTAGTTTTAGAGTAGAATTATTATTTAAAGTGTATAGTAAATTTGATAACTATTTAATGAAAATGGAGTCTTTATAAAAAGATCAAAATGCAATATTTGTTCAGTTAAAAGTTATAGAAGTAATTAAATTTTTGCCATTAATATTGAATAAAGCATAGTTATTGCTATTTTAGTATCAATTAACAAACTAAACGTTTTTATGAAACTTCACTTTCTTGACAGAAGTAGTCTCGATAATAGTTCTTTTACCACAAAAGTAAATGAGTATCCTTATTTTTTAAAAGTATGGCATTATCATCCAGAGTTGGAATTGGTTGTTGTTCTAAAAAGCGAAGGCACTTGTTTTATAGGGGATAGTATAGAAAAATTTGAATCTGGAGACATTGTTTTAATAGGTAAAAATGTACCTCACATGTGGTTAAATGACGAGAATTATTTTCAAGAGAACTCAAACCTTTCGGCAAAGTCTATTGCTATTCATTTCAATAAAAACTATTTAGGAAACGGTTTTTTTGAAACACCGGAAATGATACACCTCTTGGAACTTTTTGATAGGGCTCGCTTTGGAATCAAATTTTTAAAAATCAGTAAAAGGATTATTCAGGAAATCCAAGAAATGTTAGAGCTTGAAGGGTTTGATAAATCCATACGATTTTTAATGATCCTTAACAGGCTGGCAAAGCACAGGGATTATAAATTATTGGCGAGCCAAGGGTTTATCAATTCATTAAAAACATCAGAAAATAAAACCTTGGATAACGTGCACGCTTATATTTTTAAAAACTTTAATAAGATCATTACGTTACAGGAAGTAGCCCACATTGCTCACATGAATACCTCTGCCTTTAGTCGGTTTTTCAAGCGGGTCAATCGTAAAACGTTTTCACGATATCTTGCTGAAATAAGAATTGGGTATGCCTGTAAATTATTGATTGAAAATAAATATAATATAGCTAGGGTTAGTTATGAAGCTGGCTATTCCAATCTTTCCAATTTCAATAGGCAGTTTAAACTGATTATGAAATGCACCCCTTCAACGTATGTAAAGGAGCATGCAAAATAGATTGATTCATTGCTTTTTTTTTATCTGTTGCGATTTATAGGCAAAAAAAGTACCATAATAGGTCAAATTTTAGGAAGACGCATGCCTTGTTTAATTGTAATATTGATTAGATTAAATTAAGGTGATTAGAACATCATGAAAAACCAACATAAAGTGCTTAAGATTCATCCAAAGGATAACGTCTTAGTTGCATTGACAGACTTAAAAAAAGGAGTTCAGGTATTCTTCGAGAATGAAACGTTTGTAATACAGGATGATGTAGCTGCAAAACATAAATTTGTTACAGTTCCGCTTGCTAAAGATGACAAAGTATATATGTATGGTGTTTTGGTAGGAAAAGCAAAAAGGCCAATTAAAAAGGGCGGATTGATAAGTACAACAAATTTAGAGCATGATACGGAGGCTTATAATGTTTCAAATTCCAAAGAACATCAAAAATGGGAAGCCCCAGATATTTCAAAATTTATAAATAGGACGTTTAATGGGTACCATAGAGCTGACGGAAAAGTTGGAACAGAAAATAACTGGTTGGTTATCCCATTGGTATTTTGTCAAAATAGAAATGTGGAGGTTTTAAAAGAAGCACTGATTGAGAAATTGGGTTTTGGTAAAAAACAACACGTAGGGTTTAATGTAGATGCTCTAATATCAGATTATACTTCAGGAATTTCTTCAGAAAAACTTTTAAAGAAAGACATCTTAATAGGTACTGAGAAAAGTAATAAAAATCCATTATTTAAAAATATTGATGGGATTCGTTTTCTAACCCATGAAGGTGGTTGTGGAGGAGCGACTTCTGATTCTGTAGCATTGTGTCATTTGTTGGCGGGCTATATTAACAACCCCAACGTTGCAGGTGCTACTATTTTAAGTTTAGGATGCCAACACGCACAGGCCAGTATTTTGCAAGATGCACTGGCTAAAATGTCTCCAAATATTCAAAAACCAGTATATGTTTTAGAGCAGCAAAAAAGTAATTCTGAAAAAGAACTTATAGCAGAAGCTATTAAAAAAACATTTGTTGGTCTTATTGAAGCCAATAAAATAGAACGTAAGCCAGCAAGTTTATCTAAATTAGTAATAGGTTTAGAATGTGGTGGATCGGATGGGTTTTCAGGTATTTCTGCAAATCCAACCTTAGGGTATGTGTCCGATTTAATTGTAGGACTAGGTGGTGCAACCATCTTATCAGAATTCCCTGAGCTAAACGGTGTAGAACAAGAACTAATTAACCGATGTGAAGATCCTGAGAGAGCCGAAAAGTTCTCTCATATTATGTCTACTTATAATAAAAAAGCAGAAGCTTTAGGGGCAGCATTTTCAATGAATCCATCTCCAGGAAACATTAAAGATGGATTGATTACCGATGCCATAAAATCGGCAGGAGCAGCAAAAAAAGGAGGAACATCGCCCGTTGAAGACGTATTGGATTACACAGAGCAGGTAGTGAAACCAGGATTAAATTTATTATGTACACCAGGAAATGATGTAGAATCCACAACAGGATTGGCAGGTTCTGGAGCCAATATGATTTTGTTTACAACAGGTTTAGGAACGCCAACGGGAAACCCTATAACGCCAGTCGTTAAAGTGTCCTCCAATACTAAATTATATGACAAAATGAATGATATCATTGATTTTAATACAGGTACTATTATTGATGGAACGGTTAACATAAAAGAAGCTGGAGAAGCCTTGTTGGATTTTGTTATTAAAGTGGCGAGTGGCGAGATACAAACGAAGGCTAGAAAATTAAATCAAGATGACTTTATTCCTTGGAAACGGGGCATGTCTTTATAACTAATATAGAACCTATTAAAGTGAAAAAAATAATTCTATTCGTATGTGTTGCATTTCTAAATTTGCAGAGCTTCGCCCAGCAAGATTACCAACCAACAGCCGAAAATCTTGAAGCAAGACATTGGTTTGAAAACGCAAAATTTGGACTATTTATTCATTGGGGAGTTTATAGTATCTTAGGAGATGGTGAATGGGTTATGCAAACCCAAAACATTCCTATTAAAGATTACGAAAAGCTACCATCATTTTTTAATCCTATTGAATACAATGCCGAAGAATGGGTAAAGATGGCAAAAAATGCTGGGATGAAATACATCACAATTACCAGTAGGCACCATGATGGGTTTTCTATGTTCGATACCAAAGCGACCGATTATAATATTGTGCAAAAAACACCGTATAAAAAAGATGTTTTAAAAGATTTAGCTGCTGCTTGTAAAAAAGAAGGAATCAAGCTTTTTTTCTATTATTCGTTGTTAGATTGGCACAATGATGATTATTTTCCAAGAGGAAAAACAGGAACAGGGATTTCTGGAAGAGGAGAAGGAAAATGGGAAAACTATATCGCTTTTATGAAAGCACAACTAACAGAACTGCTAACAAATTATGGGGACATTGCAGGGATTTGGTTTGATGGGAAATGGGATAAAAAGGATGCCGATTGGCATTTTGATGAAATCTACAAAGTAATTCATGATTTACAACCTCAGTGCTTGATAGGGAACAATCATCACGAAAGTGTATTGCCAGGAGAGGATTTCCAAATGTTTGAAAAAGACCTTCCGGGTAAGTCAACCCATGGATTTGCAAGCAAACCAGAGGATATTGGCACCCTTCCCAAAGAAGTCTGTGAAACCATTAATGGTTCTTGGGGGTTCAATTTAAAAGATAATGTAAACAAAAGTAAAAGGACGCTGGTGCAGTATTTGGTAAGAGCTGCTGGTTATGGGAGCAATTTACTGCTAAATGTGGGACCTATGCCCAATGGAAAAATCCAACCAGATCATATAAAATCTTTAGCAGGAATAGGCAGTTGGTTAAAGGAAAATGGTGAGACAATTTACGGAACCAAAGCAGGAGTTGTACCTCCTTCAGAAGATATGGTATCCACTCAAAAAGGAAAAAAGCTATATCTTCATTTATTAACAGATAATAAGAACCTCTTTTTTGTGCCTAATTTTAACGCACCCATAAAGTCTGTCGTTCTCTATAAAAACAAACAAAAAATACAGTTTAAAAAAGATAGCTATGGTCTGTTGTTAAAAGTGCCTGAAAAAGATTTGGATAGTATAGATACAATTGTAGAAATAACCTTAAAATAAAATGACAAAATTTAGTTTAAAAAATAAAGTAGCACTAGTTACGGGAGGTGGAAGCGGAATAGGGAAAGCTATCTCAAAAACTTTTGCGGAACAAGGTGCAAAAGTCCATATTCTGGATTTTAATCTGGAAGGAGCTAATCAAACTGTTTCAGAAATCGAATCGCTAGGCAATAGAGCCAAGTCACATCAATGTGATGTGTCCAACCAACAAAATGTCAATGAAATCATCAAGAAAATTTCAGCATCTGAAAATGTAGATATTTTAGTCAACAATGCCGGAATAGCGCATGTAGGAAATATAGAAGCTGTAGAAGAAGCTGATTTAGACAGGTTGTACAATGTTAATATCAAAGGGGTTTACAATTGCACCAAAGCCTGTATTCCCTATATGAAAAAGAATGGAAGTGGCGTTATTCTTAACTTGGCATCTATCGCATCATCGGTTGGTATTTATGATCGTTTTGCGTATTCCATGACCAAGGGTGCTGTTTTAACCATGACCTATTCGGTAGCAAAAGATTATATTGATAAGGGTATTCGTTGTAATTGTATATCCCCAGGAAGAGTCCATACGCCTTTTGTAGACGGGTTCATTAAAAAGAATTATCATGGAAAAGAAGATGAAATGTTTGAAAAACTATCAAAAACACAGCCTATTGGAAGAATGGCTAAACCTCAGGAAATTGCTAATTTGGCCTTGTTTTTATGTTCTGATGAAGCAGGATTTATTACAGGTTCAGACTATGCAATAGATGGTGGGTTTATAAAATTAAATGGAAAATAAAATCAAAAAAAAATGAAATTAATCAGATTTGGAGACATTGGTAAAGAAAAACCAGGTGTTCAATTGGCAAACGGAACAAAACTGGATGTATCGGCATTTGGTACAGATTTTAATGAAGAGTTTTTTGGAAATGGCGGCATAGAAAAATTAAAAACGTGGTTAGAAACAAACCAAGATAATTGCCCTGAAGTTGATGATAGTGTTCGTTTAGGCGTACCCTTAACAAGACCTTCTAAAATTGTTTGCGTTGGATTGAACTATGCACAACATGCAGCCGAGAGTGGTATGGACATCCCTAAAGAGCCTGTTCTGTTTTTTAAGGCAACAACTGCTTTGGTAGGTCCTTATGACGATATTATTATTCCGAAAGGAAGTACTAAAACAGATTGGGAGGTAGAATTATCAATTGTTATCGGGAAAAAAGCATTGTATGTTGAAGAAGCAGATGTGTTTGACCATATAGCGGGTTATGTTTTGCATAATGATGTAAGCGAAAGAGCGTTTCAGTTGGAACGTTCTGGTCAATGGGTTAAAGGAAAAAGCTGTGACACCTTTGCTCCGGTTGGGCCTTTTATTGCAACCAAAGACGAAATAAAAGATCCCAATAATTTAAACCTTTGGTTAAAGTTAAATGGCGAGGTTATGCAAAATAGCAGTACATCCGATTTTATTTTTAATGTACAACAGGTTGTTAGTCACATTAGCCAGTTTATGACATTGTTGCCTGGTGACATCATTTCTACCGGAACGCCCTTTGGAGTTGGGTTAGGCTTAACGCCACCAAAATATCTAAAACCAGGAGATGTGGTAGAATTGGGCATTGAAGGACTGGGCGTATCAAAACAAGTTTGTAAAGCATACGAATAAATGATTATTGATAGCCATCAACATTTTTGGAAATACAATCCCATTAGAGATAGTTGGATTGATGATTCTATGGGAGCCATAAAAAAAGATTTTCTTCCCAAAGATTTGCACCCCATTCTAAGCGCCAACCATGTTGATGGTTGTATAGCGGTTCAAGCAGACCAATCTGAAGAAGAAACAGAGTTTTTGTTACAATGCGCTAAGGAATATCCTTTCATTAAAGGTGTTGTGGGCTGGGTTGATTTAAAATCAGAGCAAGTAGAGGATCGCCTTAAGCATTTTTCTAAAAACAATCTGTTTAAAGGGGTGCGGCATATTGTTCAAGCTGAAGCGGATGATTTTATGTTAGATTCAAAATTCATGAATGGCATAAGTAAATTAGAACGTTTTAACCTCACGTATGATATCTTGGTTTTTCCAAGGCAATTGCCTGCAGCGGTTGAATTGGCAAAAGCATTTCCCAATCAAAAATTTGTATTGGATCATATTGCGAAACCTAGGATTTCTGAAGCAATTGCCGATGACTGGCTAAATAACATTCAATTATTAGCAGAAAACCCAAATGTCTCATGTAAAATATCCGGCATGGTTACCGAAACCAAGGATTTCAAATGGAAGAAACAGGATTTTACACCATTTTTGGATGCTGTTGTTGCCGCTTTTGGAATGGATAGATTACTGTTTGGCTCAGATTGGCCGGTTTGTTTATTGGCAGCCCAATATCAAGATGTCTTGGGAATTATCGACGACTATTTTGAGACGTACCCCGAAGAGGTTATTGATAAAGTATTGGGAGGAAATACTACTAGAATATACAATCTTAAATTATAAAAACAAACAAACTAAATGGATTTAAAACTAAAGGATAAAGTTATTGTTGTAACTGGAGGGTCCAAAGGCATTGGAAATGGCATATGCAATGTATTGGCTAGCGAAGGGGCAATCCCCGTAATTGTTGGCAGGAACAAGGAAAATATTTTAGACGCCGTTAAAGTGATAGAGGACAATGGTGGTCAGGCTTTTTATGCTTTTGCAGAATTGACCAATCCAGAGGATTGCAAAAATGCTATTGAGAGAGTCATCAATGAGTTTGGCAGAATAGATGGCTTAGTTAATAATGCTGGTGTTAATGATGGCATTGGTTTAGAAAATGGCTCTTACCAAGGGTTTATAGACTCCATCCACAGAAATTTAGTGCATTATTATTTAATGGCACATCACGCGTTGCCAGAACTTAAAAAGAGTAAAGGAGCCATAGTGAATATTGGTTCTAAAACATCTGTTACAGGTCAAGGAGGCACTTCTGCTTATGCTGCTTCAAATGGTGGACGCAATGCGTTAACAAGAGAATGGGCTCTTGAGTTACTTCCTTACTCAATACGGGTTAATGCTGTTATAGTCGCCGAATGTTATACGCCTTTATATGATAGATGGATAAAAACATTTCCCAATCCAGAAGAAAAATTAAAAAGTATTACTGAAAAAATTCCTTTAGAAAACAGGATGACCACAGCTGAAGAAATTGCCAATACCGTTGCCTTTTTACTTTCAGAAAAATCGAGCCATACAACAGGACAATTACTGTTTGTTGATGGGGGCTATACGCATCTTGATAGAGCATTGTAAAAAATTAAATTTGGCAATGACATTAAAATTCATAGAAAAATAAATAAAACACATGAAATATATTGTATGTGAAGAACCAGGCAAATTTCTTTTAAAGGAAAAAGAAACGCCGGTTAGAAAGGAGGGAGAGGCCTTATTAAAGATAAATAAAGTTGGAATATGCGGAACCGATTTGCATGCTTATGGTGGCAACCAAGCGTTTTTTACCTACCCTCGTATATTGGGGCATGAATTATCGGCAGAGGTTATTGAAATAGAACCAAATCCAAAAGGAATTAAGGTAGGGGATAAAGTAGTTGTTATGCCTTATGTTAGTTGTGGTAAATGCATAGCCTGTAGAAATGGCAAAACCAATTGTTGTACAAATATAAAAGTTCTTGGAGTGCATACAGACGGTGGCATGCAAGAACAAATAACCGTTCCTTATGATATTTTGCTTCTTGCCAACAAGCTTTCAGATAATGAAAGAGCCATTGTTGAGCCTTTAGCCATTGGAGCCCATGCCATAAGGAGAGCAAATATTGTAAAAGACGAGTTTGTTGTTGTAATTGGTTGTGGTCCTATTGGAATAGGCATCATGAAATTAGCTCAAATTAAGGGTGCTAAAGTAATTGCTGTAGATTTGAATGAACAGCGGTTAAAGTACGTTAAAGAAAATATAGGGATTGATTATGTGGTAAACGCTTCAAGCAATCCAATATCTCAAGTTTCCGAAATTACAAAAGGTGAATTGGCGACTGCTGTTTTTGACGCTTCTGGAAATAAATTTGCCATAGAAACAGGGCCTAGCTATATGTCACACGGCGGAAGGTTTATTTTGGTAGGGCTCTCAAAAGGAGATTTAATCTACAACCACCCTGCTATTCATGCTAAAGAAACAACCTTGATGTGTAGCCGAAATGCGACTGTTGAAGATTTTGAGCATGTTATAAATGTGCTGGATCAATTTCCAACGGATTCTTTTGTTACTCATAACGTTCCTTACGTTGAAATGATAGAGAACTTTGATAGTTGGTTAGACCCTCAAACAGGAGTTATTAAAGCGACTGTTGATTTTTAATTGTTGCAAAACAGAGAACAATTTTAAATTTTTAAACAAACCTAAATCGGTACTTATATAAAGAAAAATTGATGTAAACATAAATATAATAACAAAACAAACTATAATCAACTAAACATGAAAGACACTCGAAAAATTCCAGTTGTAAGCAAACAGTTATTATTTCCTTTTATAGTCATAACATCCTTATTTGCATTATGGGGAATAGCCAATGATTTGACCAATCCTATGGTTTCTGCCTTTAAGAAAGTGATGCCCGAGCTTTCAAACACACAAGCATCTTTGGTGCAGTTTGCTTTTTATTTTGGATACTTTTTCATGGCGTTGCCCGCTGCTTTATTTATAAGGAAGTACAGTTACAAATCAGGGATTATAGTTGGCTTAATATTATACGCCTGCGGAGCATTTTTATTCTATCCAGCGGCAGCTTATCAAGAATATAATTATTTCTTGATTTCATTGTGGGTCATTACCTGTGGATTGGCTTTTTTGGAAACCACGTCTAATCCATTGGTTTTATATTTAGGAGATAAAGAAACTGCTACACAAAGGTTAAACTTGGCACAGGCTTTTAATCCTATGGGCTCATTAACGGGCATGATCATAGCTCAGGTTTTTGTGCTTAATGCCCTTAGGTCTGATGATTATACCACAGAAGCTTTCAACGCCTTGTCTTCAAGTGAGTTGGCAGCTATCAGGGAAAACGACTTAGGCGTTATTAGTGTTCCCTATATTGCACTTGGTGTTTTGGTATTGGCAATTATGCTTATTATTATTTTTACTAAAATACCAAAGACAGCTAAAGAAGATAAAATGGGATTGTCCGAATCCTTTAAAAAGTTATTTGCAAACAGAAATTATAAACAAGGTGTTCTAACCCAGGCATTTTATGTGGGAGCACAAATTATGTGTTGGACGTTTATATTTCAATATGTTGATAATTTAAATGCCACCTATGGTTGGAATCTAACAGCCACCTATTACAATATTGCTGCTATGATTTCTTTTTTAACGGGACGATGGATTGGGACTGCCTTAATGCGTAAAATAGACCCGTCAAGAATATTGATGTTTTTTGGTTTTGGGGGTGTCATTTGTAGTGCCGGAGCCATTTTATTGCCTGGTATGCCAGGTTTAATATCGTTAATCTGTATTTCTGTTTTCATGTCTATTATGTTCCCAACTATTTATGGCATAGCTTTAAAAGATATGGGTGAGGAAGCCAAGATAGGCTCAGCAGGGTTGGTTATGGCCATTGTGGGAGGTGCTTTAATGCCTGTTTTACAAGGAAGTATTTTAGACTGGGGTGGGGACGGTTTTTCAGATATTAAAATTTTAGGGTATATTCCAGAAGTGAATTTCTCATTTATTTTGCCATTAATTTGTTTAGCTGTCGTAGCGCTGTATGGGTATTCAACAGTTAAAGCTTCAAAATAATTTTATTATGAGTAATACAAAAAGATATTGTTATTCCTGTGATTTAAAAGATGATCCAAAGCTTATTGAGGAATATAAAAAACACCATGCCCCTGGAAATGCCTGGCCAGAAATAACCAAGAGCATTAAGGATGCTGGCATAGTGGACATGCAAATTTATTTAATAGGCAATCGTATGTTCATGATTATGGAGGTTGATGAAACGTTTGATCCTTTAAAGAAAGCGGAAATGGATGCCAATAATTCCAAAGTTCAAGAATGGGAAACATTAATGTGGAAGTATCAACAATCATTACCAATAGCATCCAAAGGAGAAAAATGGATGTTAATGGAAAAGATTTTCCAACTTTAAAAAAGCGAGTATTAAATAGTGTTTACAGGTTCGTACAGGACAACCATTTATTTATAAATGTATAAATTTTGACCGCTTAAATACATAAAGAATCTATGCGAATGGTACGACTTGAGGACAAATATTTAAGTTGTTCTATCTGAACAAATAAAAACAGTAAACAGAAACAGATGAAAGTAGGATTATTTATTCCTTGTTATATCAACCAACTGTATCCCCAAGTGGGAATTGCAACCTTGCAACTTTTAGAAAAGCTACAAGTAGACGTTGCCTATCCGTCAGGACAGACGTGTTGTGGTCAGCCTATGGCTAATTCTGGTTACGAAAGCGAATCAATAGGAGCTTGCCATAATTTGGTTGAAAACTTTAAAGACTATGATTATATAGTAACACCTTCGGGAAGTTGTGCATATCACGTAAAAAAACATTATGATATCATTGAGCAAACCTCAGAAGTAGTAAAAGTAAGAGAGAATATTTTTGAGTTGTGTGATTTTATTGTAAACGTTCTGAAAATTAAGAATGTTGGAGCTTCATTTTCGGCAAAGGTAGGAGTGCATAAAAGCTGCCACGGATTGCGAGGCTTGCGTTTAGGGTCATGTTCAGAACGTGTGGGAGAATCCTTTTCATATATAGAAGATTTGCTACATGAAGTTGAAGGTGTCGAATTAATGCAATTAAAAAGAAGTGATGAATGCTGTGGGTTTGGAGGTACCTTTGCCGTTGCAGAAGAAGCTATTTCCGTTAAAATGGGAAAAGACAAAATCAACGATCATTTAGAAAGTGGTGTTGAAGTGATTACAGCCACAGACACATCGTGTTTAATGCATTTAGAAGGCTTGATAACAAGGAATAATCAACCTTTAAAAGTTTTGCATATCGCCGAAATATTAAACAGTCAAGTAGCTAATACTAAAAGTTAAAAGATGAGCCATTCTAAATTAGCAGAGATATTTAACAAAGATGAAAAGCGGGTTGATTGGCACGATAAGGCCTTGTGGTTTGTACGACATAAAAGAGATCTGTCGGTTCATCAAGTAAAAGGATGGGAAGAATTACGGAATTTAGGGCATAGTATTAAGGCACATACATTATCAAATTTAGACAACTATTTAATTCAATTTGAAGAAAATGCCATAAAAAATGGTGTTGAGGTACATTGGGCAGCAAATGCCGATGAGCATAATAGGATTGTACACAAAATAATAAAAGACAACCAAGCCAAAAAGGTTGTAAAAAGCAAATCGATGTTAACCGAAGAATGCCATTTGAACCCTTTTTTGGAAGCCAATGGCATTGAGGTTATTGATACAGATTTAGGTGAGCGCATTGTCCAATTAGCAAAAGAAGCACCAAGTCATATTGTATTGCCCGCTATTCATAAAGACAGGCATGAAGTTGATGAATTATTTCAAGAACACTTAGGAACCACTCCTTGTGATGGTGATCCACAATATTTAACAGGAGAAGCCAGAAAACATTTAAGAGAAAAATTTATTGCTGCCGATGTTGCCATTACAGGTGTTAATTTTGCCATAGCAGAAACGGGCGGATTTGTTGTGTGTACCAACGAGGGAAATGCCGATATGGGAGCACATTTAGCACCTGTACATATCGCTTGTATGGGGGTTGAAAAAATTATTCCAAAGCAAGAATATTTAGGGGTGTTCTTAAGATTGTTGGCAAGATCTGCAACAGGGCAACCTATTACAACCTATTCATCGCATTTTAAAAAGCCTAGAAAAGGAAGTAAAATGCATATTGTAATTGTAGATAACGGACGTTCGGAACAATTAAGTAGACCAGATTTTAGAGCGTCCCTACACTGTATTCGTTGTGGTGCTTGTATGAATACCTGTCCTATTTACAGACGCAGTGGAGGTCATAGCTATCATGCCACTATTCCTGGGCCAATAGGTTCTATATTATCACCGGGAAAGGATTTAACGCAATATAGCGATTTGCCTTTTGCATCTACATTATGCGGGTCTTGTTCAGATGTGTGCCCTGTTAAGATTGATATTCACACACAATTATACAAATGGAGGCAAATCATTACCAAAGAAACCAAGCAACCTTTTATTAAAAAGACCTCTATGGAAGCCATGGGTAAGCTTTTTGCAAAACCTTCTCATTTTGAAAGAGTAGGAAAGCTAGCTCGCTGGTCTTTAAGAAATTTACCTAAGTCTCTTATTAATTCAAAGCCTAATGTTTGGGGAAAAGGAAGAGATTTGCCAAAAGGACCAGAACAAAGTTTTGATGAATGGTTTAAAGCGAGAAATAAAAAGGACAATTTTCAAAAATAAAGTTATGGGAAGTAGAAGTAATATATTAGGAAGAATAAAAGCAAATAAGCCCGAAGTAATTGCGTTACCCAATATTGATCCAAGTGTTTTTGAAGAAGGATTTGATAGAGTATCGGAGTTTACTAAAAAAGTAGAAGCCGTAGGAGGGAACGTGTTTCATTCAACCACAAACCAAGCTGTTCTTGAAAAAGTTAAAGAACTGTTTCCAGATACTAAAATAAATTTTTCAGCACTTGAAAATACAGAGCCATTTAATACCATTTCGTTAGATGAAATAAAACGCCCGCAAGAGTTAGACGATTTAGATGTGTTGGTTCTTGAAAGCAGTTTAGGTGTGGCCGAAAATGGTGCTGTTTGGTTAGAAGATTCTAAAGTTCCTGTGCGTGTTTTGCCTTTTATAACGAAGCATTTGGTGTTGGTTCTTCCAGAAAAATCATTGGTTTCGTATATGCATCAAGCTTATCAGAATATTGAAAATTTCGATTTTGGAGTTTTTGTTTCTGGACCTTCAAAAACTGCAGATATTGAGCAGTCTTTAGTTATAGGAGCGCAAGGAGCTTTAAGCGTGAGTATTTTTTTAGTGAAATAAAAACCTGAAATATTTCTAAAATATAAAAGCCTAAAGTAATATTTACCTTAGGCTTTTTTGGTTGGAAAAAGGTTGATTATTGTTTTCTGATGCTTCCCGAAGGGCTATCATTTTTGTTTACTATTTCTGGATTTCCGTAATATCTAATATCACCGCCACTATTAGCGTTAGCAACTAATTTTTTGGATGTGTTTACAGTAATATCGGCACCACTATTTGCAGAAACATGACTTGCTTGGGCAATTAAATCAGCAGCTCTAATATCGCTTCCGCTTGAGGCGTTTGCTGTTAACTTATCTGTTTTTCCAGAAAGAAGTAAATCACTTCCGCTGCTAGCATTACAGTTAAGATTTTGGGTGTTAATTGTAAGCTTCATATCGCTACCGCTAGACGTATTTAATTCTAAATAATCACTAGTAATTGTATTAGTAGCAACAACATCACTTCCGCTAGATGAAGATACTTTAGAAATGCCTTTAAAATTTACCATGATTTTTTTAGAAGTAGCTTGTCCTATATTTTTTTCAGCATAAATATGCAGAACATTATTTTTAACTTCAGTTTTAATAAGTTGTAGCAAGTTTTCATCTGCTTCAACAACAATACCTTCATCATTACCTTGCGTTAAAAATACGTCAAGTCCGTGACTAGCCTCTATAGCATTAAATGATTCATTCAACGCTCTATCTTGTATGCGTACATTCCCATTTCCTGAAACTCCCACTCCAAAATTCATATCGAAATTGCAAGAGAAGAGTAATAGACTTAATAAAGTGGTTACGATGATTTTTGATAGTGTAGTCATAATTGTTCGTTTTTTGATTGATGATTAGTTATGGGGCAAATATCTTTTAAAATGCTATTGATTTATAACTTAAATATCTGACCTGTTATTTTTTATGGATGAATTGTTTAATTAGTATCTGATTTTATGTTTATACCGTTATTGTCAATGTTTACTTTTACTTCTGGGCTTGTTGCTTTTAAGCCTTTGTTGTTAATTTTTAAACTACTGCTATCAATTTTAACTTCAATACCGTCATTATTTATTTTAATTCCATCTTTTTCACCTTCAATAGAAACATCTATTTCTGGGCAGTCTAAACATTCAACATCATCTTCAATAATTTTTAAAAAATGATCTGAATCGTTTGATGATACGATGTTGCCATTATAGGTTCTGTAATTTAAAAACGATCGTGTATTGCTATTAAAATTGGCAATAATTCCTTCTGGTAAATACAGAATTACTGCTACTTCCTGATCACTAAATTTATTTTTAGCTTCCGTTGTTAAGTAATTATCTAAAAGAATTTCATTTGTTTTAAATGTATAGTTGTAGCGGATGTTTTTTGCACGCTCTATAGCCGAATTGTAATCACTACCATCAGCCGATTTTTCTATACTTATGGTTGCTAAAGAATCTGTGGTAGATTTCACAATAATTTGAATATCTGAAGAGAAAATAATACGCTCTCCCTTTTCATTTCTAGCAAACTTAAAGGAACTATGGTTTCTATAAGAACTTCCGTAGGAATCATTGTTCACCATTTTTATTTTCAATGTATCTGCAGGTGCCATATAAAACTCTTGCTTTTCAACAACATGCTCATTAAAAGCATGTTCACTTGCTTGTCTTATACCTACAATAACCAATCCAATGATAGATAGTATCCAAACACCTAACAGTGTAAACTTTGCTATATTACCTATGGATTTTAAGTTGTTAACTAAGATTTTTAATCCTAAATAGAATAAGAAAAAGAACGGAATTCCAACTAAGAAAAAGGTTAATAAGGACACTAGCCAGATAGGTGTATTCCCTGCGTTAACAATATCAACTAAATCTAAACCTGGAATATGAATAATATTGGTAACTCCTAAAGAAAATAAGCATACAATTAACGCAATTAATGCAATTGCACCAGTAATCATTAAAATGACACCAATAAATTTAGCAAACACAGTAAAGATAAGCATGATAAGATCTCCAATAGTATCAAAAAATGTTTTTGAACTTGATTTGATATTACTGCTTTGTTTTTTTAAATCTACATTTTTAGCTGCTTTTGAAACATTTTTTGCAGCTCCAGAAAAAGAGTCTGAAACGTTTTTTGCGACATCACTTACGGTATCTGAAACAGTATCAAACCCGTCTTTGATTTTTTTTTCAATGTTACTAATATTAACAGGCTCTCCTGTCATAGTTAGCTTTTCAGCAGTAGTTCTAGCTTCTGGAACTAATATCCAGAACAAAATATATATTAATATAAAGGTGCCTCCAGATCCAATAACTAGCAATAGCCATATTAGGCGAATCCAAACAGAATCGATGCCCAAATAGTGACCTAAACCAGAAGCAACACCACCAATATAAGAGTTGTCTGTATCTCTAAATAGTTTTTTTGAAGGTGATGTTTTTCTTTTAGGAGTTGGTTGAGGTTCATCTTCAAAAATTTCATCATCAACCAAATAATCTTCTGGTTGTCCCATGATAGAAATTACCTCGTCTACTTCTTTATTGCCAATAACTTGTTTGTCATGTTTTACACGTTCGCTAAAAAGTTCTGCAATACGAGCTTCAATGTCCGAAATAATTTCAGAACGACCTTGAGAGTCTGTAAATGAACGTTTTATAGCCTCAAGATAGCGTTGAAGTTTTTGGTATGCATCTTCATCAATATGAAAAAATATACCTGCTAAATTTATGTTGACTGTTTTATTCATTTTTTGTTGATTTTTTTCTTGTTACTAGGTTAACGGCGTTTTGTAATTCGCTCCAAGTGGTGTTTAATTCTTTTAAAAATAGTTTTCCGGTTTCGGTTAAACCATAATATTTTCGTGGTGGTCCCGATGTTGATTCTTCCCATCTGTAATTAAGAAGTCCAGCATTTTTAAGTCTTGTAAGTAAAGGGTAAATAGTACCTTCTACAACAAGCAGTTTGGCGTCTTTTAGGGTGTCTAAAATTTCTGCAACATACGCGTCTTCATCTTTTAAGACCGAGAGTATGCAGTATTCCAATACACCTTTACGCATTTGTGCTTTTGTGTTTTCTATTTTCATAAGTCTTTTCTATTTTTTATCAATGGTCTTATGCAGTTTGCATAATAAACATTTAGATTGATTGATGATTTTAAGAATGCTCGTGTCATAGTATCATTCGTTTAATGTGGTGAAACTGTTCATTTTTTGATTGATTTGATTATTGATGAAATGTATATTTATTTTAAAAAATTGATTGTAAATGGATA
>JBNKYB010000004.1:0-12843 GCA_050300615.1 Flavobacteriaceae bacterium
GCACTTATAATGATTGGACTTCGCAGAGGAGATGCCTTTAATGGTGAAAACAAAATACTAAAGATTAATGGAGAAACTGTTGCCTTAAAAAACAACGGCACCATTTACCAAGGAAACAAAAAAGCAGAAAACAATGTAAAAATTGAACGTTTAACCTTTGCTGAAGAAGACTTTTATGATGAAACAGGAGATTATAAATATGATGATGATAATCAAAAATTGCCTTGGAATGATTCTTATAAAATGATGATAGATTTAGCCAATGTTAAGCAATTAGTATATCGCTATTCAAAGCTTATAGAAGTTACTAGCAGTTTTGAAACTAAAACACTCACATCCACTATATCTGCTAATAGTGAACAAGGAATCTTAAGTATTGATAACATATTTAAAGGCTACGATAGGTATAACTTGCCTGACGACACAGAAATGCCAACAAATAACTATAATCAATACAACCAACTTTTTCCACTTGAGGAAGACACCTTTAGAGTAGTTGGGCAAGAGGATGTTACTGTTGCCGCAGGCACATTTAACTGCACTGTTGTTGAAGCAGCAGGCAGTTTTAATGAAGTTTTAAAAATATGGATGATTAACGATAAGCCTGGCATAATAGCAAAGGTTATTAAAGATAACCCAGATGAAAGTTTTGGATATTATAATATCTACGAATTACAAGAAATTAAATAATTGTAAAATGAAAAATAGATTTTTAATCATTTTAGTATTGGTAACATCTTTCACTTTTGCACAAGTGAATACGACTCAAAAAGAAAATAAGGAAGCCAGAGATTCCATAAATTTTAAGGTGTCCAAACTTATGGACTTTTATGAGTCTTATGAAGATGGCAGCCCAGAATCTTTAAAAAAAGCAAAGTTTGACAAGGCAATAGATGCTTTACCAGGAGGGAGTGTTTCCGAAAAAGACAAGGCAGATGCATATAACATAGTAAATGCTTACATCACTGGCGATAAAGCACTCGAACAAGATACAACGAAAAAAAATGAAGACAATGAAAATGAAAGTATTGATGAGGCTATTGAAAACATAGACGAAGCCAAAGCAGCACAAAAATTCTTAGACCAACAAAATGCCATGTTGATACAGATGTCTTATGCAGAATTTGAAGCCTATATTTTAAAAATAAGTCCTGCGGTAAGTAAAAAAGACGTCAAAGAAGCTTACAATCAATTGCACCAAACCGATGGTAAGCAAGTGTCTATAACTGCTGAAGATGAAGAAATGACCGAAGCACAATGGCAACTATGGGCTATAGACACCCTTCAAAACCCAAAAAGTTGTGAAAATTATAGAAAAGCGCTCAAGATATTACACATAGAAATGCCTGAAGATGTCATTCAAAAAGAGTGTCAAAAAATAAACAACAATAATCCCTAAAGATCATGAAAAAAATAATTTTACTTTTTACTTTTTTTATTCTTACAATGAGCCTTTTTGCACAAGGAGGCGGATTCAATTACAAAGCCATTATGACAGATAATGGAACTGTGATAGCCAATCAATCGGTAAAAATTCGCTTTACTATAGAAGACGAATCAAACAATGTTTATTACAGTGAGGAGCACAGTACTACCACAGATGCCAATGGAATTCTTATTGTAAATATTGGAGAAGGCACCTTAGATGGTGGAAATTTTAGCGCTATACAGTGGGAAGATCACACCTATTTTTTATATGTAGATATAGATACTGGGAGTGGTTATGAGTATTTTGGTAATAGCGAATTCAAAGCAGTTCCTTATGCTAAATATGCTGAAAAAGCGGGGTATATAGAAAATCCATTTTGGCATCAAACATCCAATGCTACAAATTCACCTTATCCTGTAGGGATAGGAGAACCAACAGCTAATGAAGCCAACTTGCACATCAATGATGTAACAGGTGGCTTACCCCTTCTCAAAATGACATCAGATGATAATATCTACACCGTTTGGCAATCAGACAGACCTGGTGTAGATGATTATATGCTAGGTATAGACGGTGGAAATAACAAGTTTTCGTTTGCCAACATCACTACATTAGAATATCCACTGACATTGCAAGGAGCTAAAGTGGGTATTAACAATTTAAATCCCAATGCCAATCTAGATGTTATAGGAAGTATTAAATATGTAGATGGTAACCAAGCCATAGGTAAAGTCTTAACTTCAGATGCCTCAGGAATTGCAACTTGGCAAGATGTTTCAGGTATAACATCTCTCAACGATCTTTCAGACGCCATACTTTTAAGTAGTATTGAAAGTATATTTATTGGAAATTACGCAGGAAATATTACCCCAACTGGAAGCAGCAATAACGGATTGGGTCGCAATGCTTTACATAATATTACCTCGGGAAGTTACAACAACGCTTTTGGGTATGCTTCATTAGGAGATAATACTGTAGGAAATGGAAATTCTGGATTTGGTCAATGGTCTTTAACTGCTAATGTTGATGGGGCTTATAATACTTCTATAGGTTACGCATCATTGTATAATCATACTTCTGGGCATGGCAATACAGCTTTAGGTTCGAATGCCGGTTTTTTAAACCAAACAGGAACTGGTAATATTTTTATAGGGTATGCAGCAGGAAGAAATGAAATGGGAAGTGGTAAATTATATATTGAAAATTCCGATTCATCCACACCACTTATAGGAGGAGATTTTACTACAGATATAGTTACCATCAATGGTTCGTTAGAAGTAACGGGAGATGTAACTGGAAAGATTGTATCAGATGTTTCAGGGACAGCAGATATGAAAGCATATATCTATGGGGCAATTGGCCCCGATGGCGTCAATGTTACAAGTATTTCATCTGATGGGTTTACGGTAAGTAAAACAGGAACGGGAACTTATAGAATAACTTCCACAAGTATGAATTATTATACCGTTTCTGCCACCATGCGATATGGAATGATTGGTTTCATTACAATTGAAAAATTCGCCAATTTCTTTGATGTAAAAACCTATGACACAGCTGGTGTTGCTGCAGATAGAGGTTTTGATTTTGTAGTCTTTAAAAAATAAATTATGGAAAAAATAGCCACCATACTAGCATTATTTATGGCAACCATTGGATTTAGCCAGACGGCGATCAAAAAAAGCAGTATAGACAGTGGTGGTGCTTCCGAAACCACAGGAAATATCACACTTATTTATACTATAGGCGAAGTCGCAGTGCAAGAACAAACTAATGGTAATATACACATTTCAGAAGGTTTTATAAGCGTCGATTCACACCAAAGTTTGGGTATAGATGATGGTTTTAATCCTTTACAAAATGTAAACGTTTTTCCCAATCCCACTTCAGAATTTTTAGTGGTAAATCTAGAAAAATTAGGAGACTACGAATTGTTTCTTTTTGATTTGAATGGTCAAAAGTTGGCATCCTATCCATTAATAAATCAAAAAGACTTACAAATAGATTTTCAAGCTTATAGTGTAGGCACTTACTTTCTTGTGATAAAAAACAAAGATCAAAACTCAAGCTTTAAAATAATTAAACAATAAATCAGCGTATTATGAAAAAATTCAGCATTATTCTTTCTTTATTAGTAATAACAATAAGTTGCAAAGGAAACGAAAACAAAGACCAAGATGATGTATCTGGAACATCAAACCAACAAGAACAAACACTTAAACGTTACAGCGTTAAATCTGGTATTGTAAGTTATCAAACAACTATATCTGGATCTGTTATTGGAGGTACTGTAAAAGGAAGAGGAACCTCTTCCCTTTATTTTAAAAATTGGGGCAGACTAGAATTAAGAGAAGAAGAGTCTAATCAAACAACAACTGTTTCTGTTATGGGGCATACCAATACACAAAAAAACCATGTGCACGTTATGAACAAACTAGACAACGGAGAAAGTTATTTAGCCGATTTCGAGAAAAAACAAATTACAGTTGGTCGAGACCCAATGACAGATTTATTTAAACAATCTAATACTAATGCAACAGAATCAACTAAAAGTATGCTTGAGTCTATGGGAGGAAAAAAAGTTGGAGATGAAAGTATTTTAGGATATGATTGTGAAATTTGGGATGTAATGGGAGCTAAACAATGGATTTACAAAGGAGTAATGTTAAAAATGGAAGTTACCGTTTTAGGTATTAAGACAATAACCGAAGCTATAACCGCAAAATTTGATATTGCTGTAGGAGATTCTAAATTTCAATTACCAGATTTTCCTGTTCAAAAAACAGAAAGCTTTATGAATAATGAAAAGTTTGATAGTGAAATGGGAAACATGCAGGACGAATTAAACAAACTAAGCAAATTATCGTTTCAAGAATGGAAAGCTATGGTGACAAAAAATGATCCCGAAATGAAAGAAATGAGCGATGAAGAATTACGGCAGACATATAACATGATTCAGAAAATGGCAAAATAAACTCTAAAAATGATTAGCCCAAACAGTTATGAAAGTTTTAACTACCATATTACTTATATTTTACACGCTTTATGCCCAAGCACAAGATTTTAAACCTTATAAAATACAATCGGGTAAAATAGTGTATAATAAGTTGAGATATTCAACACGTTCGGTTTTTAAATATGAAAATGGAGTTGAAACAGGCTTTAGTGAACAAATTCCTTATATAGCCGAACAAGTAATATATTATTGGGATGAATTTGGTGATGTTGCTTTTGAAGAAACCTACCAAGTTTCAAAATTTGGGGGTAAACCGCTTCCAAAAAAAATAAAAATTGCAGAACGCTTGTGGCTTGATGAACATCGTTACTATTTTAATAGTAAAGAAAATAAAGTAAATGACGACCCATATCATTTAAGAATAAAATGCAAAGAGAATTTTCAGTATTACCAAATAAAAAATTCTTGGATTGAAACTCAATATATGGGAGCGGAAAAATCTGGGACTAAAGATATACTTGGAAAAGAAACCGATTATTATAAAATAGATAGGTTTCAAGATTTGTATGCTTGGAAAGGGTTAATATTAAAAAATGAAGATTTTGCTATCACCAAAAAAGGAGAACGATTATATCCAGAAAGAACCAAAATTGCGGTAGAAATAGATACTTCATTTAAAATAAAGAAAAAGTTATTCAATCCAATTTGGTTAAAAAGAGAAAAGTTATACAAATCTTTAAACGGAAATAAAATTACAGAATTATTAGATGCTCGCCAAGATTTACTATTTCAGGCAGATAATATAAAAGGATTTCATATTCAAAAGAATGACATTTTACTTTTTGTAACTACAAAACTAAATATAGGAAAACTTCAAATATTAGCTATCGATAAAAATAATATTTTACATATAAAATATCAGTTGTATAATAATGGTGCCGAGTTTGATACTAGAGATGCTTTTAAAATTAAAGAGAGCACACTTGTAAACATGGATAATATCACCTATAAAAATGCTTCAGAAACAGAACTTGATTTTAAGTATGAAAACTCAAAAATAATTCCTCAAAACAATATTGGAATATATCTTATAAAAGCAAGTAGAACAGAACACTTAAAATTAAAACCGTATGCAAGAAATTAAATTTATAAAAAAATACACCTATATATTATTATTATTATTTGCAAGTACAACATTTGCTCAAAACGAAGAAAGTGCTTTAGAATTTGAAATACCACATGATTTTTTTAATGAAATGTTTAGAAGCCCAACAGATAAGCATTTGGTTGCTTGGAGCGGAGGTGTTACTATAATTGTTAAAAATCAATCGGGTCAAGAAATTCAAGTTATTGGGGCTATTAAAGCATTAGAAGATTTTTTAAATACCGAATTAACTAATTTAGCTCGTAGGCAATTTAAATTCAACCTTAATACGCCCTTAAAAAGAATAACTACGCCAGATGATAAATCTTGGGCTGGACATTGTGGTTATGACCCTTATAGAAACGTTACATTTAACGATATTAAAAATGGCAAACCAGTAGGTTGGTCTCCAGAAATAACTTCAGAGCCTTGGGGACTTCATTTATCAAAACAAACTTCAAAACAAGGAACTTTAACAAACAGCAAAACAGGGGAAAAAGAAGTCGTTTCGGTATATTTTCATGCCAGTTCAACATATTATTATCATAAAGTTAAACCACAAAGCTTAAAAGGGAAAATAAATAGAGATGATAATTATAAAGTTTGCGGTAAAATAGGAATGTATTGTTTAGGTCCAGGAAATTCAAGATTTAAAAAGTTTGCAGATGTTAATGGTGGTGAATTTAAATTTTCCGACGAGCTTTTTTTAGGCGATTACCAAGTTCAGTTTGTTTGGCTAGATGGCTCCTTTCAGGTTTTAGAGCAACATATTGTTTATGACCCTTTTGGAAATCCTGAAGATTTAGAATATGATTTAGAAACTTTTGAAGGAGAAATAACAGGAACTTTAATAGATAAAGAAACGCATAAACCTGTTAAAAATCAGAAAGTGAAGCTACAACCAGTTTGTACTGAATCAGGCTTGCCTGAAAAAGAAACAAAGTCCGGTGAAGATGGAAAGTTTAAGTTTTCTAAAGTCCCAACAGGTGTGTATAATTTAGTTACCAAAGGAGCTCCAGAAACTCAAGCCGGTTTAACTAAAAAACCAAATTTAAGAGTAGGAGAAATATTAGTTAAAAAGAATTCTAAATATGATGTTTTTCTTCATTATAACGCACCAAATTTTGCTGATGTTAAATTGGTATGGAGAGCAGCAACTATAAAGTTCCCTGAAGAAGATGAAACTCCTCAATTTTTTGATGTGATGGCTTATAAAAATAGTGGAGCTATGGAAAAACCAACAGGAACCGATGGAAAACCTTTAAAAATACCGTATACAACAATAATTCCTGGTATTGGGAAGCAAACCTTATATGGTTGGCCCGAAAGTGAAACGGCAACACCAGAAATAATTTCGGTTAAATCTTTAGTACATGATAAAACTAAAGGTATGGTTAAATTTAGAGTTAGTCTTGGTGAAGATGCATTGAACTCTTGCAATATTTCGCAAGACAACAACGGCCCCATTTATTTAGATGTAAACTTTGATCTTAATGGAATGTACGATGCTAGTGGAGATCTTTGGATGCAAGTAGATGTAGGCACTAGAGAAGATAAAGTTTGGAACGCTACAAGAGGAAATTCTTTAAATGGGTATCCTTTGGCTTTTAAACGATACCATTTTACTAGCGATGAAATAGAAAAATTTAAAAATAGTGAAGCCTTGGAAATATTTTTAACAGGTCAAGCAACTTTAAAAATAGAATTTAAACCTGTAGAAAAATAAAGCAGAACTAAATAATAAATTAAATAAAGTTTATGAAAAACATCACAAAAATTTTTACAGTATTTGTAATTTCAATAAACATTTTAGCTTGTTCAACTGGTAACAAAAGAAATGCAGATTTTTTACCACCTCTAAAAATTAGTATTGCTGATGAAATTAATGACGATGCAGAATTAGTAGAAGTCATTAAAACTTCAGAAAAAGCAATGAATGAGTTTTCAGATAATATAGAACAATTAGTTATTGATGGTAAGGATATTTTAAATAAAAAAGATGAGGAGCAAAGCTTAATAGATGGCTTAAAAGCAGGGAAGTTAATGGTACAATTTGTGACAAATAGTACACAAATGGCTAAATTAATTGAAGAGTTTGATACCTATAAAAGCACCAAAAAAGAGCAAGGAGTAATAGATGATAAACAGCTAAAAGCGTTAGAACAAGTGGGGAACGCTTTAAATAAACGAATGAATGAGATTAATGATAAGTATAAGAACTACTTTAATAAATAAGCCCATTTTATAATTATTTGAACAGACATTTTCTATTTAAGGTATTACTATAATCATGTCCTAAAAAAGAACACAAATCTTGTGTTCTTTTTCTGTTTAAAAAAAACCAAGACTCCTTATTTTATAGGGCTTAAGCTATTCTTTGCTATTTTTAAACAACTGAATTTCAATTACTTGTGGTTGTAAAAAAATAACACTTAAAGTTTGTAAATGTTAAGGTTTGTTAAAAACTTGTTGACAATGTTTATAACTATACCTTTCTTTTTCGAGGTCTTTTTTGAATCTTTGTTAATCTCAAATCGGAGCAAATTTTCGTTTAACTTTTAAAAAATCATCAAAATAATGTCGCAGACAGTGGAGCCCATTTTACAAGAAAATAAAAATCGTTTTGTTATTTTTCCTATTCAACACCATGATATTTGGGAATGGTATAAAAAACAAGAAGCAAGTATTTGGACTGCAGAAGAGATTGATTTGCATCAAGATTTGTCTGACTGGAATGATAAATTAACCGATGATGAACGCTATTTTATAAAACATATTTTAGCATTTTTTGCAGCCAGCGATGGCATTGTTAACGAGAATTTGGCTGAAAATTTTGTGTCTGAAGTTCAGTATAGTGAAGCCAAGTTCTTTTATGGGTTTCAAATCATGATGGAGAATATTCATTCAGAAGTTTACTCCTTATTGATTGATACTTATGTGAAAGACGAAAAAGAAAAAGACCAGTTATTTAAAGCCATTGAAGTATTTCCTGCTATTAAGGAAAAGGCAGACTGGGCTTTAAAATGGATTGAATCGCCAAGTTTTGCAGAACGTTTAATTGCATTTGCAGCGGTTGAGGGCATTTTCTTTTCAGGTAGTTTTTGCTCTATTTTCTGGCTTAAAAAACGAGGCTTGTTACCAGGACTAACGTTTTCTAACGAACTAATATCCAGAGATGAAGGCTTGCATTGTGATTTCGCAGTGCATTTACACGAAAATCACATTGTAAACAAAGTGTCTAAAGAACGTATTACCGAAATTTTAACCAATGCTTTAGATATCGAGCGGATGTTTATCACAGAATCGTTACCGGTTAGTTTAATTGGTATGAATTCTAAATTAATGACGCAGTATTTAGAGTTTGTAACAGATAGATTATTAGGTGAATTTGGGTGTGATAAAGTATACAATTCAACAAATCCATTTGATTTCATGGACATGATTTCATTACAAGGAAAAACAAATTTCTTTGAAAAACGTGTGTCTGAATACCAAAAAGCTGGAGTTCTTAATAAAGAAGAAGATAAAGATAAATTTAGTTTTGATGCTGATTTTTAATCAGACATTACAAACATTTTATTGATATAAGTTGAATGCATTGTTGATTCTTATTGGTTTGAATTCAACACTTTAGCTGATTAAAACAACTAACAACTAACTAAGTTTTATCTAATTATATATTAGAATTTAAAACTAGAATAAATAACTAACCATTTTTCTGAAGGTGTGACAGAAAAAATTTAAAACCGTGTAAACAATGTATGTAATAAAAAGAGATGGCAGGAAAGAACAGATAATGTTCGATAAGATTACCGCAAGAGTACGTAAATTATGTTATGGATTAAACGAATTGGTTGATCCTTTAAAAGTAACCATGCGTGTAATAGAAGGCTTGTATGATGGTGTAACCACCAGTGAACTTGATAATCTTGCAGCAGAAATTGCTGCTACTATGACGACTGCTCATCCAGATTACGCACGTTTAGCGGCACGAATTTCGGTCTCTAACTTACACAAAAACACCAAGAAAACGTTTAGCGACGTTATGCATGATTTATACACCTATGTAAACCCTAGAACAGGAAAAGACGCACCGCTTTTGGCTGATGATGTTTACAAAGTAATCATGGAACATAAAGACACCTTAGATTCTACTATTATATATAATCGTGATTTTGGATATGACTATTTTGGTTTTAAAACACTAGAACGCTCGTATTTATTAAAATTAAACGGTCAAATTGCCGAGCGTCCTCAACACATGCTCATGCGTGTTTCCATAGGTATTCATCTTAACGACATTGAATCTGCCATAGAAACCTATGAGCTTATGTCTAAGAAATATTTCACACACGCCACGCCAACATTGTTTAATGCGGGTACACCAAAACCACAAATGTCGTCATGTTTCTTGTTAACAATGAAAGATGATAGTATTGATGGTATTTACGACACCTTAAAGCAAACTGCTAAAATATCACAATCTGCTGGTGGTATCGGATTATCTATTCATAATGTTCGTGCTACAGGAAGTTATATTGCGGGTACTAACGGAACCAGTAATGGTATTGTGCCAATGTTGCAAGTGTTTAATGATACGGCTCGTTATGTAGATCAAGGAGGCGGAAAGCGTAAAGGAAGTTTTGCTATTTATTTAGAACCTTGGCATGCCGATATTTTTGAATTCCTAGAGTTAAAGAAAAATCATGGTAAAGAAGAAATGCGCGCACGCGATTTGTTTTATGCTATGTGGATTTCAGATTTGTTTATGAAACGTGTGCAAGAAGATGGCCCATGGACTTTAATGTGTCCTAATGAATGTCCAGGATTGTGCGATGTGCATAGTGATGAGTTTGAAGCGTTATATTTAAAATATGAAGCTGCAGGAAAAGGTAGAAAAACTATTAAGGCTCGTGATCTTTGGGAACGAATTATGGAATCTCAAATAGAAACAGGAACACCTTACATGCTATATAAAGATGCGGCAAACCGTAAATCCAATCAACAAAATTTAGGAACAATTCGTTCTTCAAATTTATGTACAGAGATTTTAGAGTACACTTCTCCAGATGAAATTGCCGTTTGTAATTTAGCGTCAATTGCGTTACCAATGTTCGTTAAAAATGGTGCTTTCGATCATAAAGAATTATTCAGAGTTACTAAACGAGTTACTAAAAACCTTAATAAAGTTATTGATAGAAATTACTATCCTGTTAAGGAAGCAGAAAATTCTAATATGCGTCATCGCCCAATTGGTTTAGGCGTTCAAGGTCTTGCCGATACGTTTATACAACTACGTTTACCATTTACCTGTGATGAAGCAAAAAAATTAAATCAGGATATTTTTGAAACCATTTATTTTGCAGCTGTTACCGCTAGTATGGAAGAAGCTAAAGTTGATGGTCCATACAAAACCTATGAAGGATCACCAATTAGCAGAGGAGAATTTCAATATAATTTATGGGGATTAAATGACGAAGATATGTGTGGTCTTTGGGATTGGGCTAAATTACGTAAACAAGTTATGAAACATGGCGTTCGTAACTCGTTATTAGTTGCACCAATGCCAACGGCTTCAACCTCTCAAATTCTTGGAAATAATGAGTGTTTTGAGCCTTATACATCTAATATTTACACACGACGTGTATTATCTGGTGAATTTATTGTAGTAAACAAACACCTATTGGAAGATTTAGTTGAACTTGGTTTATGGAATGATAGTTTAAAACAAGAAGTAATGAGAGCCAATGGCTCTATTCAAGGCATAGATGTAATTCCTCAAGATATTAAAGATTTATATAAAACGGTTTGGGAGTTAAGTATGAAAGATATTATAGATATGTCTCGTCAACGAGGATACTTTATTGATCAATCACAATCTCTCAACTTATTTTTAGAAGGAGCTACAATGGCTAAGTTAACGTCTATGCATTTCTATGCATGGAAAAGCGGTTTGAAAACTGGTATGTATTATTTACGTACCAAGAGTGCTGTAGATGCGATTAAGTTTACATTAGATAAAGCTAAAAAAGAAGAGCCTATAGCAGAAGTTGAAGAAGCTATTGAAGTTAATGAAGAGCATTTAGCCCAACAAAAAAAATCAGCAGTTAATGCTGCTGCTAAATTTGCCCAACAAAATACCGAAGTTCAACCGATGTCTCCTGAAGAAATGAAAGCTTTGATAGCGCAAGCTAAAGAATCTTCTGGTGGAGATGACTGTTTAATGTGTGGGTCGTAGAAATATTTTTCTATGAATAATTTTTTTGTTAAGTGTTATAAAAAAGCACCTCATTGAGGTGCTTTTTTATATAATATTTATTTGTAATATAAATTATTTAGAGGTCATTAAAGCAAAGAATTTATCAATATTTGGAAGAATGACGATTCGAGTTCTTCTATTTTTAGCTCTATTTGCAGCGGTTTTATTATCTGTAAGAGGTTGATAGCTACTTCTACCAGCAGCAATCATTTTTTCAGGAGCTACTTTATATTGATCTTGAAGCTTTCTAACAACCGAAGTTGCTCTTAATACACTTAAATCCCAGTTATCAGCTATTTTTTCTGTGTTTATACTTCTAGAGTCTGTATGACCTTCAACCATAACTTCTAAGCTAGGTTCTGAGTTTATAACATCTGCTAGCTTTTGTAAAATAGCATTAGCTTTAGAACTCACTCTATAGCTTCCACTATTAAATAACATTTTGTCTGAAATAGAAATCATAACAACAGTTTCATTAATGTTTACTGAAATGTCTTCATCTTCATTAATGTCACTCGAAGTCATTGTTTTTTCTAAGTTGTAAGCTACTGCCAAATTCATGGAGTCTTTTAATGTTTTTGCTTGGCTTAGTTTATTGGCATCTACATGTGTTAAGGTTTCACGCATACTTGCTTTTGCATCATTTGATATGACGGCTCCATTGTCAACATCTAGCTTTGAATTGTTTTCTTCAGTAAGTGTTCCTACGTCTTCTTTTAAAGACATTATTTTAGAATTGTACTCATCAACCCTGGCTTGAATTACAGCAAATTTATTTTCTAAATCTTCTTTTTCAACTCTGGTTTTTGTGAGTTCACTTTTAATTTCTCCATTTTCTTGTTGCAGAGCAACATATTTTTTCTTTGAAACACAAGAGAATACTAATGTTGCTACTAATAAAATTGAAATTTTTCTCATAATAATAATTAATGGTTTATTTCATTTACGTAAGCAATGTAATTATGGATGTTAGGCACGTTATTATTTAAGGTCAATCTTATAAGTTGTATGATAATGCTGGCAATTAATAAAAAACCACCTTAATTAAGGTGGTTTTT
>JBNKYB010000005.1:0-39260 GCA_050300615.1 Flavobacteriaceae bacterium
CTGATTTAGGATTTAAAAATGTTGCAGACAATCCCGCAATCGTAGATTTTCCTGAACCTGAACTTCCGACTAAAGCAGTCACAGAGCCTGCAGGTGCTTTAAAATTTATATTGTGCAGCACGGTTTTACCTTCTTCATAAGCAAACGATACATCGTTAAATGTTATCTCTCCTTTTATGCTTTCTAAATTTATGATTCGTTCTTCATTATCTTCTTCTGCAGTCATATTCATTAACTCTTCGGTTCGGTCCAAACCTGCTAATGCTTCGGTCAATTGACTTCCTATATTACTCATCTGAACGATAGGAGCTATCATAAAACCAAGTATCAACGTAAAGAATAAAAAGTCTCCCGTAGTCATTTCACTTTGCATCATATAATAGCCACCAATACCCATGATCCCAGTAGTTGCTATTCCAATTAAAAAAGTTGAGGAACTCGTCATAAACGCTGTGGCTGTCAAGCTTTTTTTAACATTTTGAAATAACCTTTCAACACCTGCTTCAAATACGGCACTCTCCTGTGCCTCTGCATTAAACGCTTTTATAACCCTTACTCCTGCCAAAGTTTCGGTAAGTCGCCCTTTAACTTCTGCATTAATCTTGCCTCTATTTCTAAAAATAGGTCGAATATATTTAAATGCCCTTAAAGCGATATACCCAAATATTGAAAGGGGCACAAATACAAAAAGCGTCATCCAAGGATTTAGCTTTATTAAAATAATTAAAGAAACAATCGCAGTAAATGAGCCACCTACTAATTGTACTAAGCCTGTTCCAATTAAGTTTCTCACACCTTCTACATCACTCATAATACGAGACACCAAGGCTCCCGATTTAGTATTATCAAAAAAACTAATAGGCAAAGACAGTACTTTTTTTTGAACTTTGGCTCTCAATTCACTTATTAAAAATTGTGCTTGCACACTTAATATTCGAGTTAATAAAAATGATGAAACCGCCTGTACTGAAATTGCTGCAATAACAATAGCTATTAAATAATGTAGCTGGGTATAATCTTTATTTGGCACTACCTCGTCTAACAATACTTTACTTTGCCATGGTAATATTAAACCTGCTAAACTTCTAATAACAATTAAAATTAAACCGATGAAAACCAAGTTTTTCCGAGGCCAAATAATGGTTTTAAAAGCCTGCGCCATGGTTACTTTTTTCTTAGATTTATTTTTTGAAACGTTTTTTAAATGTTGCATTAATTATTTTATATAAAGAAATTGATGTCAAAAATAACCAATTTTGATAGAGCTCTATTAATAAAAACAAAGAAGGCTGTCTAAAAAGTATGGTTCCATGTCATATTGAGCCTGTCGAAATATTTCAACTTACCGATAATCAATATCGGTTTCGACAAGTTCAACCTGACAAACAAAACACATCATGCTTTTTAGACAGCCTCTTTACTTGTAAATGTGTATTACAACTTGCTAAGTCCTTTTTGCTTTTTTAGCCAGTTTTGCTGCTTTTTTCTCTTTTGGAGTTAAAACAGCCTCTTTTTTTACATTTTTCTTAGAGTCCAATGACTTTGCCATAATTGATGCTTTTAAATTCTCTGCATAAGGTAGACAAAAACTAGATAGGTAATTAAGAAAACTTCTTAATTCATTTATTTATTAAAAGTTATGCTCCAAATACCTCTTATATCATTTTCTTTATAACCTGTAGCTAAATCATTGGGGTAAAGTTTTGATATTCTATCTTGAACCTCAGGACGTATATCGTCTTTCGTTCCATGACATTGCAAACACATGGTATTTGTTGGAATAGGATAATAAAAATGTACACTATTAGCTTCTTCAATAACTATAGGTTTTGGTTCCTTTTTTGCTAAGGCATTAGCTTTAAATGCGGCGATATATTTTAATTCTTCTTTGTTTGCTAAATTATTAGGGTTTCTGTTTTTATCAGACACTCTTTTTATGTTTGCATTAAATTTAACCGACATACTATCGGTTAAAGGCATTGCTTGAATATTGCAAAACGCTAAAGCTGCTTCAGTTCCATCCTTTTGTATGGTTCCCATCAAGTTTTTTCCTAAAACTTTTTTTGTTTCTAAAGCATAGTCTAATCCTATATCTGCATACGTTTTATCCTTATCGTCATTTTGGTCTTTAAGTTGGTATCCCATTTGATTATAATTTGAATTACCGTGACCTTCCCAATGCGATTTAAACCATTCTGGTTCGTCTATTTTATAATCATACATAAAAGCGGCTATTTTTTCAATAGTTTCCTTTGGAAATATTTGTTTTGGCATCACCCCAAATTTTTGCACAGCACCATACATCAACGCTTTTTCAGCAGTTGGATTTTCTACAAAATGCCCTACAGCTTGTATAAACTCGTCTCTTGAATAGCCTTCCATGTTAATATATCTTGCCTTAATTGCAGCCATAGGAGGAGCGATACGACCCGTTACTTCTGGTGCAATTGGACTATGGCATAGGTAGCAATTTTTCTCTAGCAATTCTTTGCTTTCGCTTGCATCATAACTATTCTCTTTTAAAATCACTATTTCTTTTTCAGATATAGTATTATCTGATTTTTTGTCTTTGCAACCAGTAAACATTGCTATAATAACTAATAAAAATACTATTCTCATCTATTAAATTTTTATCAAAAATAGAGTCTTAGGTTAACGTACTTAGTAACCTTAGTTACAAAGAACTATTATTTTTAAAACCTTATCAAACACTTTAATATTCTACCATTAATTTTGTGTTTTTATTACTACAATTAATCAACACTTTTTAAAATGAAAATAGGTTGTTATTGGGATTTAAGATAGTTTAACCACGAAAACTATAGCTATTTAGCACAAATATGATGTGATTGATAGTATCTACATCAATTTTTAACTAAATTGCTGATATGAATACCATTGCAAAACGCATCTATGATTTTCTAAAAGAGTTCCCGCCTTTTAATATGATTTCATCAGACGATTTATTATCTATCTGTAAATCTATTGAAGTGCATCACGTTGAGAAAGATTCTTATATCTTTAAAACCAGCGAACCAGTTAAAAATCAATTTTATATTGTAAAAGATGGTGCTATTGGTGTTTTTACTGTAAACAATGCTTTAGTTGATGAATGTGATGAAGGTGATATTTTTGGGCTAAGGGCCTTTATGCGTCAAGACAACTATTTATTGAGTGCTCGCGCCATTGAAGAAAGTATTATCTATAGTATTTCGGCAACTTTGTTTGATAAATATATGACTACAAATAAGGAAGCTAGTAAATATATTATGAAGACTTTAGTTTCTAATTACAGAAATAACGAAGATTCACATACTAAACTTTCTAAATTAGAACCGCTAAGCTCTGATCATTTACCCGATCTTTCTGAAGAACAAACAGCAGATTATTCAAAAAACCCGATCACTTGTACTCCAGAAACCAGTATAAAGGAAGCTGCTTTATTAATGACAAGTAAACGGGTTGGTTCTATTGTTATTACTAAAAAAAACAAACCAAAAGGTATTATTACCGACAAAGATTTGCGAACTAAAATTGCAACGGGTCTCTTTTTAATTGATGATAAGGTTACAAAAATTATGTCTGCTCCTGTGATAACGTATCCAGAAAATATAACTGTTGCCGAAGCGCAAATAGCTATGATTACACATAAAATCACACATCTTTGTATTACAAAAGACGGTACTTCAAATTCTGAATTAACAGGTATACTCTCTGAGCACGATATTATTGTCATACGAGAAAACAACGCTTCTGGTTTAATTAAAGAAGTTAAACGCTCAAAATCTATTGGCGATTTAAAACAGATAAGACAGCGTGCCCAAAAGCTACTGATTAGATACATCGATCAGCAAATCCCTATAACATTTGCCTCAAAAATAATAACGGCTATCAACCATACTATTATTGAGAAAATAATTGAAAAGGCCATAGAATCTCAAGAAAAACAACCACCAGTTAAATTTGCATGGTTGGCTATAGGTAGTCAAGGTCGCGAAGAGCAATTATTATTAACAGATCAAGATAATGCCATTGTTTTTGAAGATGTTTCTGAAGAAAACTATCAAGCCACACAAGATTATTTTTTAAAACTAAGCAACATTATTTCCAACGATTTAAACACCGTAGGTTATGAGTTTTGCCCATCTGATATGATGGCAACCAATCCTAAATGGTGCTTGTCGATTTCTCAATGGAAGCAACAATTTCAAAGATGGATAACAGTACCAGATGAAGACAATTTAATGTTGTGTACCATATTTTTTGATTTTGAAATGATGTATGGCGATTTTGATTTGGTGAATACAATGTCTGATAGCATCTATAAATCCATTAATTCCCACGAAATCTTTCTTAATTATTTAGGTGTTAATGCCTTGAAGAACCCACCTCCACTAAGCTTTTTTAGACAATTTTTAGTTGAACAAAGTGGCGAACACAAAGACCAATTCGATATTAAAGCAAGAGCAATGATGCCTCTTGTTGACGCCGCTAGGTTGCTAACACTATCAAACGGGGTGAAAACACATAACAATACCATTATGAGATTTCAAAAACTTGCTGAGCTTGAACCTCAAAATAAAGACATCTATCTAGAATGTATTGAGGCTTTTAAAAACCTGCTGCTTTTTAGAACCAAACAAGGTTTAAAACACAATGATTCAGGTAGGTTTATCGTTTTAGAATCCTTAACTAAACCAAACCGCTTGGAGTTGAAAAATTGTTTTAAAGTGATAAAAGATATTCAGGAATTGATTTTAGTAAGGTTTAATCTTTCTCAATTTTTATAAAATGGGATTTTTAAAAAAAATAGAATATCCTGAGTATTGGAATACGTATGTATCTCATTTTAAAAACACTCAAGAAACTGATATTAATGCCCTAAGATTTGTGGTTTTTGATACCGAAACAACGGGACTAAACCAAAAAAAAGACCGTATTCTATCCATTGGAAGTGTTGGCATTAATAAACATATTATTAAAGTTTCAGATAGTTTTGAATGCTATTTAAATCAGCATACCTACAATTCAGAAAGTGCCAAAATACATGGTATTTTACAAGAAGGTCTTTATGAAAAAATATCCGAAGAAGAAGGTATAATTCAATTTTTGAATCACATTAAAAATGCTGTTTTAGTAGCACACCACGCCGCTTTCGATGTTACAATGATAAACCTTGCTTTAAAACGTTTGGGTTTACCTAAATTGAAAAATGTGGTTTTAGATACTGGGCATTTGTATAATAAAACAGGATTGAACAAGTTGGTAAAAACGCATTTTAGCTTGGATGAATTATCAAAACAATTTAATATTCCACAACACGACAGACATACCGCATCTGGTGATGCTTACATTACAGCCCTTTTATTTTTAAAAATTACCTCGCAATTAAAACTTAAAAAAAATATCACCCTAAACGACTTGAAATCACCTATAAAGCGTATTGGATTATTATAAAAGAGGTTCTCTAAAAAGCATGATGTGTTTTTGTTTGTCAAGTTGAGCTTGTCGAACCCGATATTGATTATCAGTAAATTGAAATATTTCGACAAGCTCAATATGACATGGAACTGTACTTTTTAGACAGCCTCTTAATATTAAATTTATTTATAAAGCATTATCAATAATTTCCTGAACAACTTCTGGATTTAGCAAGGTTGATGTATCACCCAAATTACTAATATCTTTACACGCAATTTTCCTTAAAATACGACGCATAATTTTACCACTTCGTGTTTTAGGTAATCCGCTTGTAAATTGAATTTTATCAAGTTTTGCAATAGGTCCAATATGTTCTGTGATAATTTGATTAATCTCGTTACGTACATTGTCATGAACCCTTCCTTCACCTGTTTCTTTCAAAATCACATAACCATAAAGTGCGTTTCCTTTAACATCGTGTGGGAAACCAACAATAGCAGATTCGGCCACGGCTGGGTGCTCATTAACAGCATCTTCAATAGGTGCTGTTCCTAAATTATGACCAGAAACAATAATAACATCATCTACTCTACCTGTTATTCTGTAGTAACCTACTTCGTCACGTAATGCGCCATCACCTGTAAAATATTTATTTTCATAAGCTGAAAAATACGTGTCTTTATAACGTTGATGATTTCCCCAAATTGTTCGTGCAATAGAAGGCCACGGAAATTTAATACACAAACGCCCTTCGACCAAATTACCTTTTAACTCCGCTCCTGTTTCATCCATTAAAGCTGGTTGAATACCTGGAAATGGCAAGGTTGCATAAGTTGGCTTTGTAGGTGTTGCAAATGGTATTGGGGTAATCATGATACCTCCTGTTTCAGTCTGCCACCATGTGTCGACAATAGGGCTACGCCTTTTCCCAATCGCATCATTATACCAGTGCCATGCTTCTTCGTTGATAGGTTCTCCTACAGATCCTAATACTTTTAAAGATGACAAATCGTGTTCTTCTGTAAATGAAATATTTTGTTTTGCCAATGCACGAATGGCGGTTGGTGCTGTATAAAACTGTGTTACATTATGCTTAGCTACAATTTCCCAAAAACGTCCGAAATCTGGATAACTAGGAACACCTTCAAACATTACTGTTGTAGCACCGTTTGCTAATGGACCATAAACAATGTAGCTATGTCCTGTAATCCAACCAATATCTGCTGTACACCAATACACATCGTCTTCTTTATACTGAAACACATTCTTGAACGTATAGGCAGTATACACCATATAACCAGCCGTAGAATGCACCATACCTTTTGGTTTTCCGGTTGAACCGGAAGTATACAAAATAAACAACGCGTCTTCGGCATCCATAATTTCTGGCTCACAATCTGCAGAAGCTTCGTCTAATAACGGTTGTAACCAAACATCACGTCCCTCTTTCATGGTTACTTCTGAATTGATTCTGTTAACCACTAATACATTTTCTACACATGGACATTGGTCTAAAGCTTCATCAACAATACCTTTTAAGTCTATAGTTTTTGAACCACGATACGACCCATCTGAAGCAATCACCAATTTACATTCACTATCATTAATACGTGTTGCCAATGCCGTTGAAGAAAAACCTGCAAACACTACAGAATGAATCGCTCCAATTCTAGCACAGGCTAATAATGAAACTGCCAATTCAGGAATCATGGGCAGATAAATACAAACACGATCTCCTTTTTTAATACCCTTAGACTTTAAAACATTCGCCATTTTACAAACACGATTATGCAAATCGTTATAGCTAATATGCTGTGCAGTCTCATCTGGGCTATTGGGTTCAAAAATAATTGCCGTTTTATCACCTTTTGTTCTTAAATGCCTGTCAATACAATTTTCGGTAATATTTAATTTAGCACCTTCAAACCACTTTATTTCAGGTTTTGAAAAATCCCAGCTCAACACATTGTTCCATTTTTTACGCCACATGAAATGCTCTTCGGCAACCTCTTCCCAAAAATTTTCTGGATCTCTAACCGATTTTCTGTAGACTTGATAATATTCTTCTAAATGTTTTATGTGATAATTACTCATGATTTATTTAGTTTTAATGTTTACCTATTTTATGTGTTTTTAGTTTGTGTGTTATTTCATTTATAATAGACGGATCATCAATAGTTGATGGAACCTTAAAATCTTCTTTATCTGCTATACTTCGTAGTAATTTACGAAGAACTTTTCCAGAACGTGTTTTTGGTAATCGTTCTACAATAATAACTTGTCTTAGCGACGCTACGGCTCCAATGTTTTTTCTAACATCACTAACAACCTCGTCCTGAATAACAGATTCTGCTATTTCATTATCAGTTTTAGTTACTACCAACGCCAAAGGAATTTGTCCCTTAAGATCATTATGTACACCTATAACAGCGCATTCTGCCACAGAAGGATGCGATGCTACAATCTCCTCCATTTCTGCTGTAGATAACCTATGACCAGCCACATTAATGACATCATCAACACGTCCTGTTATGTAAACATAACCATCTTTATCTTTATATCCACCATCTCCAGAAAAATAATATCCAGGAAAGCGTTCCAAATAACCCGCTTTAAAACGCTCTGGGTTTCCCCAAATATTTTTTAAATTACCTGGTGGTAATGGCAGTTTTACAGATACAAAGCCCTCTGTTCCTGCTTCAACAATCTTTCCGTCATTACTTAAAATTTGAATATCATAACCGCAAACCGGGAGAGTTGCTGAACCAGGCTTTACTTTAGCGAGCTCTATACCCACCATATTAGCTAGCATTGGCCATCCAGATTCAGTTTGCCACCAATGGTCTATTACTGGAACTTTCAACATTTGTTCTGCCCACCTAAGCGTTGTTACATCGCAACGTTCTCCAGCTAAAAATTGATATTTTAAACTTGAAATATCATATTCTTCTAAAAACTTACCCTTTGGATCTTCCTTCTTGATAGCCCTAAATGCCGTTGGAGCTGTAAACATTACTTTTACTTTATATTCCTCAATAATACGCCAAAACGTAGAAGCATCAGGTGTTCTGATAGGCTTACCTTCAAACAAGATTGTAGTATTTCTATTTAACAAAGGGCCATAAACAATATAGCTATGCCCAACAACCCAACCAACATCGCTCGCTGCCCAATACACCTCACCAGGATTAGCACCATAAACATATTTCATAGAAAACTTTAAAGCCGTTGCATAACCACCAGAGTCTCTAATAATTCCTTTTGGTTTACCTGTAGTACCCGAAGTGTATAAAATATAGGAAGGGTGTGTAGATTCAATTTCAACAGGATCAGCAGGTGTAGCTGTACTTACTGCTTTTAAATAATCGATATCGTAGGGTTTCCCCGGAGTATCTGCTCCCAAATGCCTTTGATAAATGATAACACTAGTTGGTCTATGTTCTGATAATTTAATGGCTTCATCAACATAAGGCTTGTAAGGAATAATTCGATCTATTTCTATACCACTTGAAGCTGTAATAATAACTTTAGGTTTACAATCATCAATTCTTATAGCTAACTCATTAGGGGCAAATCCGCCAAAAACAACAGAATGAATAACTCCAATTCTAGCACAAGCCAACATAGCATATACGGCCTGCGGAATCATAGGCATATAGATTATAGCCGTATCTCCTTTTTTTAAGCCAATATCCTTAAGTGCACCAGCTAGTTTTGACACTTCCTTTAACAATCGGTTATAAGTAATAATCTCTTTTGAGTTTGTTACTGGGGAATCATAAATAATTGCATTTTGTCTTCCATAGCCATCTTCAATATGTTTATCAATACATAGATAACTTAAATTTAGTGTTCCGTCTTCAAACCATTGATGATGACCGTCATCATTTTTAGAAAGAATATTTTTTGGTGATTTATACCAAGCTAATTGCTGTGCTTGATCGCCCCAAAATGCTTCTGGGTTTTGAATACTTTTTGAATAAAATTCTTGATATGTCATAACTTTGATTTATTTGAATTAAACAAACCAAACCAATTAGGATTCAAAACCTTTAATTTGATTAGAACCCAAATAATGACAACAAAAGACACTCCAATAACGATAGAATTAAAAAAACTCACGTTTGTATTATTCTCTAATTTAAACCGAAAATATAGGGTAACAACAGCATAGATACTTATTAAAATATCTGAAGCTAAAGGTTTTAACTGTAATTTCATTTTTACTTACTTAAATTAAACATTGGTTTATTTTGCACACAAAACCAAACTTAATTTAGTAGTTCAAGTACTTCTGAAACTATTTTTTTTACTGAAAACGGCTTTGTTAAATACTTATCTGCTCCTAGTTTTAAGCCTTTTTCAATATCTGAAGCTTTATTTTTTGCAGTTAAAAAAACCACTTTGGTATCTTTTAAACTGTCTTGATTTTTTATATATGATAATGTTTGATATCCATCTACATCGGGCATCATAATATCTAATAAAACAATATCTGGGAAATTGTTTTCTAAAATATGTAATGCTTCACTTCCATCTCTTGCTATAAACACTTCAAAATTTTGCTTTTTAAAAGTGTATTCTAGTGTCATCACGATGTTGGGTTCATCATCAACAATTAAAATTTTCTTTTTCATAATACAATAGCGCACACAATTTACTTAAAAGGTAGCATAAAACCAAAGGTAGCCCCTTTTTTATCACTTTTTTTAGCCCAAATTTTTCCGTGATGCTGTTCTAATATTTGTTTACAGATAGCTAAGCCTAAACCACTACCTTGGGGCTTTAGCGTATTTTGATGTTTAGACTGGTAAAACTTATCAAAAATATAATCTAAATCTTCTTCGGGAATACCCTTCCCATTATCAATAACATAGACTTCTACTTTGTTATTAATCATTTTATATTCAATAGTAATCTTTCCCTTTTTAGGTTCTGTAAATTTCAAAGCATTTGATAATAAGTTGGTTAACACTTGAACAATCCTATCTTCATCATAAGAAAATTTAAAGTCTACTAAATTATCGTTAACAATGGTTACTTCTTTTTTGTTTGCTAATTGTTGAACACCCGCTATGGCATAATTTATTGTTTTTTTAATACTATTTTCTTTAAGATTTAAGTCTTGTCTGCCTGTTGCTAGTTTTTCGAAATCGAGAATATTAGTAATAAGTCTTGAAAGTCTGTCTGAATCTTTTAGCATATTGCTAAGAAACTGATTCTTCATTTCAATCGGCATATCATCTTGTTCATCTATTAATAGCTCAGTTGCGGCCCTGATGCCTGTTAGTGGTGTTTTCAATTCGTGGGCAACGGTATCTAAAAATTCATCTTTTTGTTTATCCTTGGTAATAAGTTCTTCATTGGCCTGTCTTAATTTTAAGGCTAAACTTGATAATTCATTAGATTTTTCTTTTAGAATTTTATTGTTAGCAATGGTTTTTTTCGACTCTTCCAAAATTTTCAATACTTCAACTAGACTAACCTGCTCTTCTTTTACAACACTTGCAATAAGAATTTTTGCCGAGGCACTCCCAATGCTACCGGTAAGTAATTTCTCTGAAAAGTTAATTAATCGTGCATCTGCCATATGCGTGTTAGATGGCATTTTATACTTCATAAAAAACAAGTTTAAAGCACGTTGTGCTCTTTCTTCTCCTAAAAATTTATTCAATACATTTTTAATATCCGAAACATAGGCTTCTCCTTTCCAAACCAATGCATTATCCTGTAAAGAAGAGTAATTTCTGCTATCTACAAACATTTCGGCATAATTACGTTCGCGATAATTGCCCTTTGATGTTAATGAAAACACAAGATAACACAAGACGTTAGCCAACATACTCCAAAAAAATGCGTGTGCTGGCGGAGACAGAAAATCAATGCTAAATAGTGCATAAGGTCTTAAAGCCGATATACCAAATAATCCATTTTGTGTAAAATCATCAACTCCAGTAAACGCTTCTATTGTAAAAGGGAGAACCAATGTGTAAATTGTAATAAAAAAGCCAACACAAATTCCTATAATCGATGCTTTTGAAGAGCCTCTATTCCAAAATAATCCAATAAAAAAAGAAGGCGCTATTTGAGAAATAATAACAAATGAAATAAGCCCGATTGAATATAAAGACAATTCAATTGAAAAATTGATGTAAAAAATATAGGCTAAAATAATAATGCTAAAAATAGAAATACGACGAATGTTTTTAATGTAATTCGAGTTTTTATCGGGATGGCCTTTTATAAACTTATCTAAAAAACCATAGGGAATAATAAGATTATTACTAACCATTGTTGACAGTGCCAAGGTAGAGACAACCACCATAGATATTACTGCAGAAAACCCACCCAAAAACACCAATAACGTCAAAAATACATGGTTATTCTCTAGTGGTAACAGCAATGCAAAATACTCGGCATAAACAGAATCTCCAAATGTAAGTTTGCCTCCCCAAGCAATAAAAATCACAAAAAAATTAAAAAGCAATAAATAAAGTGGAAATACCCAAATGGCTTGTTTTAAATGTTTCTCTCTATTGTTCTCTAGTACCGATACTTGAAATTGCCTAGGCAACAAAAAAATAGCAATAAAAGAAATCATAATCATAAAAAACCAATCAAATCCAGCTTCTAATCCATTAAGTGACGTTAACTTTTCAAAGTCGGGTGTTACTGCAATTTTATTATATATATCTGAAGTTCCATCGAAAAGAAAAAAAGTAACATATACGCCAATTACCAAAAAAAACATGAGTTTTAAAATGGATTCGAAAGCAACAGATACTATAATACCACGATGTTTTTCAGAAGCATCAGTTCTTTGAGTTCCAAAAAAAGTTGCAAAAAGAGCTAATAAAACCGCGATATAAAAGGTAGAATCATCAATAATACTAGTTGAGACGTAACTGGTTTCATCAGTTAAAATTTCAAAGGTTTCTGAAATAGCTTTAAGCTGGAGCGAGATATATGGCACAATTCCCAAAAAACAAACCACCGTAATTAATGCTCCTAAAAATCGGTTATTCCCGTAGCGCAACGAAACGAAATCTGCTAACGTAGAAATTTTTTGTTGTTTAGAAATACGCATAATCTTTCTTAAAACAACAATCCATAAAGGAGCCGCTATAACGGGTCCTAAATAAATAGGCAGAAAACTTATTCCGGAGTTTGCCGCTATACCTACACTTCCATAGTACGTCCAAGCCGAACAATAGATAGCAAGCGACAGTGTATATACAAAAGGGTTGTTAACCCATTTACTTTTAGCGTTTTTTTCAGCACGAAAAGCGATAAAAAATAAAATCGCTAAATAACAAATAATAATACTTAATAATGCATAATTACTCATAGTGCTTTTTTAAAACAATAAAAGATATGACAACCGACAACAACCAAATAAAAAATATTGAGAAGTAAAATTTTGGAATACCGAAAACATCACCATCTAAATTAAAAACCAATAGAAAAGGAACGTTAAATAATAAAAATAGGCTTATTGAAAGTACGACAAGCTTTTGTTCGTGACGTTTTTTCATCATAGATAGTTTATGTTTTTTAAATATAAGAAAAAAACAGTATTACAAAATTTGCAATACTGTTTTCTAAACATAATTTAGTACTCTTTATTTTAATGTGAAGATGCTTCGCCTGCTCCACTTGGTATTCTTATACTCTCCACAATTTCTTGTACTTCTATAGGTGGAGCTGCTGTTAATCTTGAAACCACTACTGAAACAATAACATTTAAAATCATAGCTACTGTTCCAAAACCTTCTGGCGACGTACCAAACCACCATTCGCTTGCTGGTCGTGGGTCCATGACACCTATTAATCCTGTTTTATAACGAATCATATAAAATAACATTAAGGTTATTCCAACTATCATTCCTGAAATAGCTCCTTCCTTATTCATACGCTTATCAAAAATTCCCAGAATAATGGCAGGGAAGAATGATGCAGCAGCTAAACCAAAAGCTAATGCTACAACTGCCGCCACAAAACCAGGCGGATAAATACCAAACAATCCGGCTATAACAATAGCAACAAAAATAGAGATACGGGCAGCCATTAATTCTCCTTTTTCAGAAATATTAGGTTTTAATTGTTTTTTAATTAAATCGTGTGAAATTGATGTTGAAATTACTAAAAGTAAGCCTGCTGCAGTAGAAAGTGCTGCTGCAAGTCCACCAGCTGCTACCAATGCTATAACCCAATTAGGTAAATTAGCAATTTCAGGATTTGCTAATACCATTATGTCTCTATCAACATACAATTCGTTAGCAGTATTACTAGCGTTAGAAATTACACGCTCTCCATACGCTCCTCTAGCCTCTGTATACAAAGGTTTTTTTCCATCTAATGCACTACCGGCTACGTATTGAATCTTTCCATCATTATTCTTATCTGCCCAAGCAATTAAACCTGTATTCTCCCAGTTTTTAAACCATTCTGGAATCTTTTTATATTCTTTATTACTTACAGTTTCAATTAAATTTGTTCGTGAAAAGACAGCTATAGCTGGAGCTGTTGTATATAAAATAGCAATAAACAATAATGCCAAACCTGCAGATTTACGAGCATCTTTTACTTTTGGCACTGTAAAGAATCGGACAATTACATGTGGTAAACCAGCCGTTCCAACCATTAGGGCCAACGTAATAGCAAATACGTCCCAAGTAGATTTTGTTCCGCTAGTGTATTCATTAAAACCTAATTGAGTATGTAATGCATCTAATTTATCTAGAAGAAAAGCTCCTCCTTCAACTTTTCCCCCCATGCCTATTTGAGGAATTATATTCCCTGTCATTTGCATTGAAATAAAAAATGCAGGTACCATAAACGCAAAAATAAGCACACAATACTGTGCTACTTGTGTATAGGTAATTCCTTTCATTCCGCCTAAGAAAGCAAACACAAGAACTACCGTCATACCAATAATAACTCCAATATTAATATCTACTTGTAAAAATTGAGAAAATACAATTCCTACACCACGCATTTGTCCTGCAACATAGGTAAACGATACAATTAAAGCACAAATAACGGCTACTGTTCTAGCTGTGTTTGAATAATAACGATCCCCAATAAAATCAGGAACCGTAAACTTGCCAAATTTCCTTAAATAAGGTGCTAACAACAAAGCTAATAGTACATAGCCTCCTGTCCAGCCCATTAAAAATACAGAACCATCATACCCCATAAACGAGATTAATCCTGCCATACTTATAAAGGAGGCTGCACTCATCCAATCGGCGGCAGTCGCCATTCCATTGGCTAACGGAGAGACACCTCCACCAGCTACATAAAATTCTTTAGTCGAACCAGCTCTAGCCCAAATTGCTATTCCAAAATACAGGGAAAATGTAACCCCTACTAATATCCAAGTCCACGTTTGTACACTCATATTTTTTTCTTTTTAAAGTTTAGTTTATTAAGGGCTTACTCGTCGAAACCATATTTTTTATCTAATTTATTCATCAATCTTACATAAACGAAAATAAGAATAACGAATACGTAAATTGATCCTTGCTGAGCAAACCAGAAACCTAATTTAAAGCCGCCTAGTCTGAATTGATTTAATTCTTCTCTAAATATAATTCCACATCCATAAGAAGCAATAAACCATATGGAAAGCAAAATCACTAAATACTTTATGTTTTCTTTCCAATAGGCTGTTGCATGTTTTTGTTTTTCTGACATAATTTTAATTATTTTTTGGTTGTTTAATTGGTTTTCTAATAGTATTAAAGGTAAATCATAGCCTGAATAGTAAGCGTTCCCGTTTTCGAATTACCAAATTTTTGGTTCTGATACTCTAAGGTTAATTTAGAATTATTACCACTTAAGTAGACATTTGAACCAATTCCAAGAATATTTCTATTTTCACTTGTAGCATCATAAGAATTGGACGCATACGAAACGTATGGTTGAAATCTAGCTTTCGTTTTATCACCAGCAATTACGTAACCTACATGTCCATATATCATACTACCAGTACCATAAGCACTAAACAAATAATTTGTTCCGTAATCGTTATTTTGATAAGTTGCATATGCTGTTATTGCACTTCCGTCGTTAGCAAGTGGAGCTTCATAAAAAGCATCTATAGCAAAAATACTAACATCTTCACCTTGATAATCCCCATTACTGTCCATAATTACGGAACCACTTGGATGCAGAAAGAAACCTGCTCCTACATTAAAAATATTTTTGCTTCCTAGGTAAGTACCAACTTTAAACGGCAAGAAATTAGATTCTTGATCAAGAAAGTTATACTCAAAATAACCAGCATAATTTTTTCCAGCATCTTTAGAGCCAATTAAGCGTTTTCCCCCATAGACTGCGGGTCCGCTTGCTACTGGTTCTCTTGCATCTAATCCGTTTACAATTGCATCATTGATTGCTAATCGATATTGTAATTTACCAAACTTTCCTTTTACAAAAACACCTATATGCCTTGCAAACTGGTCGGTTAACCCAATAGTTGCCCAAGATTGACGATTGTTATCCAACGTCAACATGTTTAGAGTACTTTGATTATTTAATCTTGAAATCCCATTAAAATAGTGTAAACCACCTCCTATAGCATGATTTTTACCTAAACTATACTGCGCCCATACATCATGAAAAAAGAGTTGGGATCCCTCACCTTTTCCAACAGGGCTTAATGTAGAACTGTTTAAACTATTTAATCCGAAGTGGGTTAAAATTAAAAACTTCTCATTGATTTGTGCAAACATTAAAACTCTTGCACGCCTTAAATTAAAATTTAATTTACTTGACTCTGTGGGAACATCGTCATTATAGGTCGCTTGAACTTGAGCCCAAGAAATAACTCGAAGATATTTCTTGCCCTCTTCATCAAACTTTACTTTCAATCCACCTGTATAATCTGGTGAACTTTGCGAAGACATAAGCTGAAAAGTAAAAAGACATATACCTAGCAGTGAGGTCATTTTGTTTTTCATAAATCTCAGAATAATTAGTTAACAAATTGGTTTTGTGTGCATTGCTAATCTCCTAAAAAGTTATGTCTAAAAAAAAATTACTATATATATATGTTAAATTAATATATTTAATCTCTAAAACGCTCCCATTTTATAAGCATAAACTTATCACCAAGTTCGGTGACAACGATTCCTGCACCAGATAAATGACTAGTATTCTGGAAGTAGTTTGAGAGCTCGGAAGCATTTAATATTTTATATGTAGGGTGATAGTTTGTACTCGCAGGCCTTTTTATATTGTATTTTTTTACCCAGTTCATAATACTAACATGAGAAATTCCTAAAATTCTTTCTATTTCCCTATAAGTTAGCCCTTCTAAATACAGCTGCAGTGCTTTATTTACATAATAATTGTCAATCTTTTTACCAATTTTATTTACAGAGAAATAATACCCGCAAGACTTACACTTATAACGCTGTCTATTATTTACAATACCACTTTTAACATAGGTATTTGAACCACAATTTGGGCAAAGATCAATAGTCATATATATTATTTTAGCATAAATATATTAATTTAGCAACAATAAATCAAATATAAGCCACTGAGTCACTAATATTATTATTAAAAAATCAAAGTTCACCTATTCCATTTTAACATTTAAAAACACTTAACCCAAAAAAATTATTACCTACTATTTTATAACTTAGCAGTATGAAAAACTCTATCGCAGACCGTGTTTTTGATTTTTTAAAAAAATACCCCCCATTTAATCTTTTAAAAAATGATGACTTGTTAGAAATATCAAAACAAGTATCTATTATCTATTTAGAAAAAGGAGACACTGTATTTAAAAAAGGGGATAGTTTTAACACTGATTTTTATTTGGTTAGAAATGGGGCAGTAACATTACTTCATACCAATAACAACCTTGAACAAGAGATATTAAACATTTGTGATGCTGGTGATGTTTTTGGTGTTAGGCCACTCATTACCAAAGAGAATTACAAATTAACAGCTACTGCTAACGAAGAATCAATAATTTACGCCGTTCCTATTGATATTTTTCAAACGGTGACAAATGATAACGCTAGTGTTTATAAATATTTAATCACAGCTTTTGCAACGAATGCTTACGACCCATATACAGCAGAGGAAACTGGAAAAATCTTTGTTGATTATTTACCACATACGTCTCAAGACATGGTCAATTTTCAATCTGCTAACTATACTAAAAAACCTGTAACCTGTAACATTGATTCGACCCTAAAAGATGCTGCCATTAAAATGAGCACTCACAAAATAGGATGTATTATTGTTACCGACGAACATGTAAATCCCGTAGGTATCATTACAAATAGTGATATTAAAAATAAAATTGCTACCGGCTTATTCCCAATAGAAACATCGGTGAGTTCTATTATGAGCTCCCCTGTAATAACGGCTAAAAAAGGATTAACTGTTGCCGATGGGCAATTGCAAATGATAAAACACAGTATTGGTCATTTATGCATCACCAAAGATGGCACCGCAAATTCCAGACTTCTTGGCGTTTTAACGCATCATGATGTTTTGGTATCACTAGGAAACAATCCGTCCGTAATATTAAAAGCCATTAAGAGAGCAAAACGAACCAGAAAACTTAGAACAGCACGATTAAAAGCCAATAATTTATTAAAAAGCTATCTAGAGCAAAACATTCCGCTATCTCATATCATTAAAATTATTTCTCAAATTAACGATGCTGTGACCGCTCAAGCCATAGCAATTGCTTTAAAAAAAATGCCCACACCTCCTCCTGTATCTTTTTCATGGATGGCAATAGGAAGTCAAGGCAGAAAGGAACAATTGCTTTTTACAGATCAAGATAATGCCATTGTTTTTAATGATGTTTCGGAAAATAAGTACGAAGAAACTCAAGACTATTTTCTAAAACTCGCAAAACTAGTCACAAAATCTTTAAACAAAATAGGCTTTGAATATTGTGAAGCAGATATGATGGCTAGCAATCCAGAGTGGTGCAAGTCTATCTCCGAGTGGAAATTACAGTTTAAAGACTGGATTTTAAAACCCGATGAAAAAGCCATACTCTTATCGTCTATATTTTTTGATTATAGCCATGTGTATGGTAATGAGAAATTAATTGACAACTTATCCGATTCCATTTTTAAAACCTTAAATAAAACCTCATCGTTTATAAAATTTCTAGGTACAGATGCTGTAAAAAGTCCGTCTCCTCTTGGTTTTTTTAAACAATTTTTAGTGGAACATGATGGCGAACAAAAAGATCTTTTCAATATAAAAAGTAGAGCTCTAATGCCATTAATTGATGCTGCTAGATTACTTATTTTGAATAATAAAATAAAAGGCATCAACAACACCTCTGAACGTTATGAAAAATTAGCAGAAATAGACCCTATTAATAAAGAACTATATGAATCTTGTTCGTATGCATTTAAGGCTCTCTTAAAATTTAAAACAAAACAAGGCATCTTAAATAATAATTCTGGAAAATTTATCGAGTTGAAAACATTAACCAAAGAAGAACAATTAAAACTGCGTCGTTGCTTTAAACCAATACACGAAATTCAAGAAAGCCTAAAATTACGTTTTGACTTAAAAAACTTTATATAAATGAAGTTACCTTGGTTCAATAAAAAAACACGTACCTATCCAGATTTTTGGAACGACTATCTTGATTGTTTTAAAGACCCTAAAAAAGGGGATATCCAAAACACCCGTTTTATTGCTTTAGATACTGAAACTACAGGTTTTAGTATTAAAGAAGATCGAATTTTATCTATCGGAGCCGTTTCCTTTATTGAAAAAAAAATTCAAGTAAGCAACAGTTTAGAACTCTATTTAGAACAAGATGTTTTTAAACCAGAAACTGTTGAAATACATGGGCTAATGAAAAAAGGCTTACTAGAAAAGGTTACTGAATTAGAAGCAATAAAATTATTTTTATCCTATATAAAAAATGCTGTTTTAATAGCTCATCATGCTAATTTTGATAGAAACATGATTAATGAAATGCTTTTAAGACATGGTTTAGATGAACTAAAAAACGAATTTATAGACACTGGTGTTTTGTATAAAAAATCGAAGCACATTATTTATCAGAGTGCACTAAAACCCATTTCCCTAGACGATTTATCGAAAGAACTAAACGTTCCTGTAGTAGATCGTCATACCGCTACAGGAGATGCCCTTATAACGGCTCTTGTTTTCTTAAAAATATTAGCTCGTTTAGATAAACGCAAACACCTTAAATGGGACTATTTATTAAACAAATAGTCTTTAAAATGAGTTAACCACTATTCTATTCTTTTCTTATAACCATTAAATTCTTTAATAACTCGCGGCGCTAATATAAGCGTTGACACCATGGTTGGAATTGCCATTAAAGCAAACACCCCATCAATTAAGTTTAGCATCATACTAAACGGAGTCATAACAGCTAAAATAATACTAAGTATATACACATAATTAAAATAATGCTTTTTATCATCTCCTATTAAAAAAGACAAACATTTAGAGCCATAATATGAATACGAAAACAATGAGGACACACTAAAAATAAGTACACAAACCATTAACAAATACTTTCCGTAAACAGGGATAGCTGCATCAAAAGCAGACGCTGTTAAACTTACACCGTTATCAGATGTTGTTTGCCAAACACCGGTTACTAAAATTGACAAAGCTGTTAGTGTACAAACCACAAGTGTATCAATAGCTGGTCCTAACATAGCTACTAATCCTTCACGTATAGGCTCATCTGTTTTGGCTGCGCCATGCGCCATGGGAGCTGTACCAATACCCGCTTCATTAGAAAAAGCACCACGACGAATTCCTAGTAAAACCAAAGCACCTAAAACACCTCCAAAAAACGGGTCGCCCTTAAAATTTTCTGCAGAAAAAGCATCGGTAAAAATCATAGCAAAATATTTAGGAACCTCATCATAGTTCGTGATTAAAATAATTAATACTAGGACAAAATATAATATCACCATACTAGGCACCATTTTAGAGGCTGCATTACTAATACTTTTTAAACCTCCAATAATGATAATTGATGTCGCTACCACTAAAACTACTGCAATAATAACATTAGATGTAAACCCCACTTCTACACCATTTGGCGTTAAAACAATATCGTTAATTGCTTGTGTTAATTGGTTCACATTAACTACTGGCAACACCCCTATCATCCCGAAAAAACTAAACATGATGGCCAGTGGCTTCCAAGACTTACCCAATCCTTCAACTATAAAATACATGGGACCTCCTTGCAATACTCCTGCACTATCCTTGCCTCTATACAAAATAGCCAACGTAGATGTAAAAAATTTGGTAGACATCCCAACAATTGCACTTACCCACATCCAAAACATGGCTCCTGGTCCTCCAACAGAGATGGCTACAGCAACCCCTGCAATATTCCCCATACCTATTGTAGATGATAAAGCAGTCGATAAAGCTTTAAAATGGCTAATCTGCCCTGGATCATCAGGGTCATCATATTTACCTCTAAGCACCTGTATAGCATGACCTATATACCTAAATGGCAAAAACCTTGATAACACCAAAAGGTATAACCCTCCTCCAATCAACAAAATTACTAAAGGTAAACCCCATGCATAGGATGAGAATTTTTCAATGAATTGTTCCATGTATTATTTAAATTTTCATTATTATTCTATAAATATATTATTTTAGCTGAATGTATCTTTAATTTTTAAAAGTAAAATTTATCACAACAAACGAATATTCCTTGAAATCTAACCGGTTATATTTTATAGATGCTGTTAGAGCATTTGCAATTTTAATGATGTTACAAGGACATTTTATTGATACACTTATCGACCCTATTTACCGAGACAAAACGAATACTATTTATATCATTTGGTCTTATTTTAGAGGAATAACAGCTCCTGTTTTTTTTACCATTTCTGGCTTAGTCTTTACCTATTTACTGTTACGTGCCAATGCCAAAGGCAATGACCGACCAAGGATAAAAAAAGGATTATTCAGAGGACTTTTACTAATACTAATTGGGTATAGTCTTCGTGTAAATATTTTAAGTTGGTTTGATGGCTTCTTTAGTCCATATTTTTTAGTGGTTGACGTATTACAGTGTATTGGACTATCACTTATTATTTTAGTCTGTCTTCATATCCTTTTTAAGCACCACAGTTATCTATTTTCTGTTATACTCTTTACTATTGGCTGTTTATGTTTTGTAACAGAACCTTTATACAGAGATTTAGTTATAGACAATCTGCCACTTATTATTGCCAATTACATGACACAGGCAAATGGATCTGTATTCACTATTTTACCATGGTTTGGATATTCAGCATTTGGAGCCTTTTTATCTACCGTATTTTTTAGACATGCACACCGTAATCGCTTTAAAATATTTACCATCATTACCTTTTTTATTGTTGGTTTATTACTGATGTATTGCTCTACATGGTTTTTATTAGAATTGTACCAATTTACTGGTATAGAATTATTAAAATTAAGTGCCGACTACAATTACCTATTTACACGTTTGGGCAATGTACTCATCCTTTTTGGTATATTTTATAGCTTAGAGCGGTTTTTAAAACAATCTATCATAGCCCGAATTGGTGAAAAAACGCTATCCATTTATGTAATACATTTTATTATTCTTTTCGGAAGTTTTACAGGATACGGGTTAAAACGATTTTTTAATCAATCTTTAAATCCTATTGAAGCCGTCATAGGGGCTTTACTATTTATTGTTGGAGTATGTATCATTTCCTTTTTCTATGCACGAACTAACCATTTTGTTTATAATCTGGCACGTAAATTTGTGGATTTAGTAAAAAAATAATCATTAAAAAAAATCATATCTCAAACGATAAGCGTCACACAAAACATCAATAACAAAAAAAGACCTTACCATATGATAAAGTCTTTTTTATAATCTCAAAAATCTTATTCTATTTCAAATACGCCTGTACATTAGCTTCAATGCGATCTTGAATATTAGACACATCTGCTTTAACAAAAGTTTCTCCTGTAATATTTTCGTATAATTCGATATAACGGTCAGAAACAGTTTCAATATACTCATCACTCATAAAAGGCACGGTCTGTCCTTCTAAACCTTGAAAATTATTGCTAATCAACCATTGGCGTACAAATTCTTTTGATAATTGCTTTTGTGCTTCGCCTCTATCTTGGCGCTCTTGATAACCATCTGCATAAAAATAACGTGAGGAATCTGGCGTATGTATTTCGTCTATCAATACAATTTTTCCTTCTTTTGTTTTCCCAAATTCGTATTTAGTATCTACCAAAATCAATCCTCTTGAAGCTGCAATTTCTGAACCTCTTTGGAATAATTTTCGCGTATAATCTTCTAAAACCACATAATCTTCTTCACTTACAATCCCACGTTTTAAAATATCTTCACGAGAAATATCCTCGTCATGATCTCCCATTTCAGCTTTAGTTGCTGGTGTTATTATAGGTTCTGGAAACTTATCGTTTTCTTTCATTCCTTCTGGTAAGGTAACACCACATAATATTCTTTTTCCAGCTTTATATTCCCTTGCCGCATGACCAGACATATAACCACGAATAACCATCTCTACTTTAAAAGGTTCGCATAAATGACCAACGGCTACATTAGGATCTGGCGTAGCTGTTAACCAGTTAGGAACTAAATCTTCTGTGGCTGCCATCATTTTGGTGGCAATCTGATTAAGTATTTGTCCTTTATAGGGAATGCCTTTTGGCATAACGACATCAAAGGCAGACAGTCGATCGGTCGCAATCATAATCAACTCTTCATCGTTAATGTTATAGACTTCCCTTACCTTTCCCTTATAAACACTTTTTTGTCCAGGAAACTTAAAATTGGTATCAATAATAGTATTGCTCATTACTCTCTATTTTCTATACTTTTATAGGCCTCAATAACCTTTTTAACCAGTTTATGACGAATAACATCTTTGTCATCTAAAAATATCATACCAACACCTTCTACATTCTTTAAAATCAACAAGGCCTCTTTTAAACCAGAAATAGTGCGTCTTGGTAAATCTATTTGCCCAGGATCTCCTGTTAATAAAAACTTGGCGTTTTTACCCATTCGGGTTAAAAACATTTTCATTTGGTTATGCGTTGTATTTTGACCTTCATCTAAAATTACAAAAGCATTATCTAAAGTTCTACCTCGCATAAAGGCCAATGGTGCAATTTGTATGGTACCATTCTCAATATACATGGCTAGCTTTTCAGCAGGTATCATATCTCGCAAAGCATCATATAAAGGCTGCATATATGGGTCTAATTTTTCTTTTAAATCACCTGGTAAGAACCCTAAATTTTCTCCCGCTTCAACTGCCGGTCTTGTTAATATAATACGCTTAACTTCTTTATTCTTTAAAGCTTGAACAGCTAAAGCAACTCCTGTATAAGTTTTACCTGTTCCGGCAGGACCAATGGCAAAAACCATATCATTTTTACGCATAAGCTCAACCATTTTACGCTGGTTGGCTGTTTGTGCTTTTATAAGCCTGCCAGACACCCCATGAACAATAACTTCACCACTTTGTTTTGACGTTGAATAATCATCACTGCTTTGGCTGGTTAACACTCGCTCAATAGTATTCTCATCTAGTTTATTATATTTAGCAAAATGCTTTAATAGCATGGTAATCCGCCTGTCAAACTCTTCTAAAAGTTCTTCATCTCCAAATGCTTTTACTTTATTACCTCTTGCTACAATCTTTAATTTAGGAAAGTATTTTTTTAATAGTTCAATGTTAACATTGTGTTCTCCAAAAAATTCTTTTGGAGTAATTTCTTCAAGTTCAATAACAATTTCGTTCAAAGGCGTACTTTTTTGCTCAAATATCGTCTAACATAAACCTAAATAAAGTTTATTTAGATGAAATGATTTATTAATTTTTCAATTTTATTTACTCATTCTTAAAAAGAGCTTTTTATAAAAATACATATATTTTTTACCAGTAACTTAAAATTGAAAACGGAAAAAAATATGTAGGTTTGTAAAACTCAAAAATACATAATTTTGATTGAGGTCTCATTAAAAACATATCAACAATTTTAAGCATGGCAATTATAACACTAACAACTGATTTTGGTGAAAAAGATCACTTTGCTGGTGCTATTAAAGGAGCTATTTATAGTGAAATGCCAGAAATTAGAATTGTTGATATCTCACACTCTATTTCACCTTTTAACACTTCTGAGGCTGCATACATTATTCAAAATGCCTATCGAAGTTTTCCAAAAGGTACCATTCATGTTATTGGAATAGATTCTGAATTAAATCCAGAAAACAAACATATTGCACTAAAACTAGACGATCATTATTTTATTTGTGCCAACAATGGTATTATGAGTATGATTTGCTCTGAAATTGCACCAGAAAAAATTGTTGAAATTAACATTCATGATAAAATACAGACCAGTTTTCCTGTTTTAGATGTGTTCGTAAAAGTTGCTTGCCATATTGCACGAGGTGGAACCCTTGAAGTTATTGGAAAAACCATTACCCAAATAAAACCTATTAAAAACATTGTGCCTTATGTTAATGAAGATAAATCACAAATTATTGGTAGTGTTCTTTATATTGACAATTACGGAAATGTAGTGACCAATATTAAAAAAGCGTTTTTTGAAACTATTCAAAAAGGGCGATCTTTTGAAATTTCGGCTAGAAGTTATAAGTTTAAAACCATTTATAAAAAATATAGTGATTTTGTTAACTTTGAAATACCCGAAGATAAACGCCATGATGAAGGCAGAGGCTTAGTAGTTTTTAATTCTGGTAGTTTTTTAGAAATAGCTGTTTACAAAAGCAATAGTGCCACTGTGGGTAGTGCATCTACACTTATGGGCTTGAGTTTAATGGATACTGTGAGTATTAACTTTTTTAAAGACTAATTATAAGATGTTTATAAGAATTGTAAAAATGTCTTTTTCTGAAAACCATGTTGACGATTTTCTTACTAATTTTGAATTGAATAAAAACAAAATTAGAAATTTTAAAGGTTGTAACTTATTAGAACTTTATAGAGACAAAAAAGATTCTAATATATTTTTCACCTATAGTTATTGGGAATCTGAAGCAGATTTAGAAACCTACAGACAATCAGATTTATTTAAAACCGTTTGGTCTAAAACAAAACCATTATTTAATGCAAAACCTGAGGCTTGGAGTGTTGACAAGATTGCTTCAGTTAACTAACAAATAAAGGGTTATTGCGAGACAAATTGGACAAATTTGTTGTGGCAATTTCATGAATTGAAAACATTATTTTGTCATTACCTCTACGTAACGACTACTTAAAAAAACATAAATGCTAGCAATTTTAAGAAAAGAAATAAATTCATTTTTCTCCTCACCAATCGGGTATTTAGTAATTGCCATTTTTTTATTACTTAATGGCCTATTCTTATGGGTTTTTAAAGGAGACTTTAATATTTTAGATTATGGCTTTGCCGATTTGTCGTCATTCTTTTTAATCGCTCCTTGGATTTTAATGTTTTTAATTCCAGCAGTAACCATGCGCAGTTTTTCCGATGAAAAAAAACAAGGCACTCTTGAGTTACTAATAACCAAACCCGTTTCAAAACTAAACATTGTTTTAGGCAAATATTTTGGAGCTCTTATTCTTATCATTATAGCCCTTTTGCCAACCTTGCTTTATGTGTATACAGTTTATCAGTTAGGAAACCCTATAGGAAACCTAGATATTGGAAGCACTCTTGGTTCGTATTTTGGTTTATTGTTTTTAATAACATCCTATACCGCCATTGGTATATTTTCTTCAACCATCTCAGAAAATCAAATAATAGCTTTTTTAATTGCCATCACTCTTTGTTTCGTGTTTTACATTGGTTTTGATGGTCTTGCAGATATTACATCGAGTACATTTTTAGAAGAATTAGGCATGAGTTATCATTTTAAAAGTATGAGTCGTGGCGTTTTAGATAGCAGAGATATTATTTACTTTTTAAGTATTACCGTTTTTTTTGTAATGATAACCAAACTAAATTTTAATAAATAACACCTTATGATTTTTACTCCTGCTTTTATCATCCTTTTATGTGTTGTTTTTATCTTACTTTGGATTTTTGCCGGTACTATAGACAAACGCAAATGGGTACGATTTTTAATAAGTTTGGTGTTAACACCCATCGTCTATTTCTACGTATTTTACCCATTTATCAATATATTTAGTAGTTATCATCACCAAAAGTATTTTGACTCTAACGCCTGGAAAAAAAAACCTGCACTGCGTTACGAAATGAGTGACGAAATGATACGAGACAGTTTGTTTATTGGAAAAACAAAAAAAGACCTTGAAGACAAATTAGGAAAAAGTGAGTGGTATGGTTGGGATGACTCCATAAAAACAAATTCACCAGAAAAATGGAATTATAATTTAGGGTTTAAACCAGGTGCTTTCAATAACATGCAGGAATGTCTTGAATTTAATTTTAAACAGGATACCGTAAATAGCATAACTCAATATCAATTAGAAAAAACTTTTGATGAAAAACAGTAAACAAATCATCATTTTAATTATTTCATTAATTGCAATAAACTACATAAGTAGCTTTGTTTTTAAACGTTTTGATTTAACACACGATAAACGGTACACGCTAAGTCAAGCCTCTTTAAACGTTATTAAAGATGTTAATTCACCCATTGTTATTGATGTATTTTTAACAGGTGATGATTTTCCTTCAGAATTTAGGCGGCTACAAAGAGAGACCAAACAATTGCTTGAAGAATTTGAGGCTAATAACAATCATATTTCTTTCCATTTTATCAATCCGTTAGAAGATGAAGCTAATCGCGATAAAAACATTCAACAATTAAGTCAACGAGGTTTAACCCCAATGCAGCTTAGCGTTCAAGAAAACGGAAAAACGTCTCAAGAAGTTATTTTCCCTTGGGCCTTGGCTAGCTATAATGACAAAACAGTTAAGGTTTCCTTAGTAAAAAATAAAATTGGGGTCTCACAACAAGAGTTAGTCACCAACTCTGTTCAGCATTTAGAATATGCTTTTGCTGATGCTTTTAGCAAATTAACAAAACCTAAACGAAGAAAAATAGCCATTCTTAAAGGAAATGGAGAGCTAGACGATATTCATATTTTTGATTTTGTAAAAAAACTTGGAGAGTATTATAAAATAGCACCTTTTACGTTGGATAGTGTTGCTAATAACGCTCCTAAAACACTCGAAGAGTTAAACCAATTTGATCTCATTATTTCGGCAAAACCAACGAAAGCTTTTACCGAAAAAGAAAAACTGGTTCTTGATCAGTATACGATGAATGGAGGCAAAAGTTTGTGGCTTATTGACGATGTTATCGCAGAAAAAGATAGTTTATACAATGACTACGGAAAAACATACGCTGCGGGTAGAAATTTAAACCTTACCGATTTCTTTTTTAAATACGGAGTTCGCATCAATAAATTATTGGTAAGCACTTTATATTCAGCTCCAATAACCTTGGCTATTGGAGAAGGTAGTAATTCTCAATTTCAAAATTTACGTTGGCCCTACTCCCCTTTGGCATCTTCAAACAGTCATCATCCCATAGTTAATAATATAAATTTAGTGAAATTTGATTTTGCCACTCAAATAGATACTTTAAAAAACTCCGTTAAAAAGACTATTTTATTAGAAAGTGCTCCATTAACAAAACTAGAAGGAACACCCAGAGAAATCAGTTTAGACATCGTTACAAAGGAGCAAAACCCGGCGTTTTTCAATAAAGGCAATCAAATCTTGGCTGTTTTATTAGAAGGTAAGTTTACATCGGTTTATCATAACCGTATAAAGCCTTTTAAAATTGCTAATGAAAAAGACGAAAGTGTTCCAACAAAAATGATTATAATTTCAGATGGAGATATTATAAAAAATGATGTGGTTAGAAACAAACCACAAGAACTAGGTTTTGATAGATGGACAGGAAAAACCTATGGTAACAAGGAATTTTTACTGAACGCTGTAAATTATTTACTTGATGATGATGGACTTATAAACATTCGTTCCAAAGAAATTGAAGTTGCTTTTTTAGATCAACAAAAAATAGCAAGTCAAAAAACTACTTGGCAACTCTTAAATATCTTATTACCACTAGTTTTACTACTAATTTTTGGATTTGTGTTTAACTACATACGAAAGAAAAAATTCACGCATTAAATGTTAATAAGTTTGTTTCCAATATTAGTATGTATCCAATATATTTGTAAGTAGTATTTTTTTAACTAAAAAAGATTATAAATACGCAAAATATTCATACTTCTTATGTTATTTAAGATGAATTCACATAAAATAAATGCGACATTTGTAAACTAAAACATAAATAACCAAATGAAATTTATAGTATCCAGTACCTATTTATTAAAACAATTACAAGTGTTGGGTGGTGTTATTAACAACTCTAACACCCTACCTATTCTAGATAATTTTTTGTTTGAACTAGAAGATACCAAACTTACCGTTTCTGCTAGCGATTTAGAAACCACTATGGTTTCTGTGCTTAATGTTGAAAGCGAAAGCAAAGGAAGTGTTGCTTTACCTGCCAGATTATTGCTAGATACGTTAAAAACGTTTCCCGAACAACCTTTAACTTTTAAAGTTGAAGACAATAATACGGTTGAAATTAGTTCAAACCATGGTAAATATGCTTTAGCCTATGCCAATGGCGAAGAATTCCCTAAATCTGTAGCTCTTGAAGACCCTAGTAAAACAGTAGTTACTGGTGATGTTTTAGCAACTGCTATTAGCAAAACTATTTTTGCTGCAGGAAATGACGACTTGCGCCCTGTAATGAGTGGTGTATTTTTTCAATTTTCTACAGAAGGATTAACATTCGTTGCTACTGATGCTCATAAATTGGTTAAATACACAAGAGAAGATTTAAAAGCCTCTCAAAGTGCTGAATTTATTATGCCTAAAAAACCTTTAAATCTTTTAAAAGGTATTTTAGCTGGAAGCGAAGAAGAAGTTTCTATAGAGTATAACGATTCTAATGCAAAATTTACGTTTGAAAACTCACAATTAATTTGCCGTTTAATCGATGGTAAGTATCCAAATTACGAAGCTGTTATTCCAAAAGAAAATCCTAATAAATTAATGATTGACAGAACTCAGTTTTTAAATTCTGTTCGTCGTGTTAGTATTTTCTCAAATAAAACTACGCACCAAATACGCTTAAAAATAGCTGGTGCAGAATTAAACATTTCGGCAGAAGATATTGATTATAGCAATAAAGCAGAAGAGCGCTTAACCTGCGATTATCAAGGAGATGACATGCAAATAGGATTCAACTCTCGATTTTTAACAGAGATGCTAAATAATTTAAATGCAGATGAAGTTAGATTGGAAATGAGCCTACCAAACAGAGCTGGTATTTTAACGCCTATTGATGGACTTGATGAAGGCGAATTAGTAACCATGTTGGTGATGCCAGTTATGCTAAACACTTAAACTATCTAAACTATTTTATACATTTTAAAACGCTCACTAATTTTGGTGAGCGTTTTATTTTTCTCTAACTAACAAAGAAAATCTATTTAATAAAATGAATAGACATTGGATAGTCTGGAGTCTCTCCATTACTAGCTTTAATAGCATTAATAATAGGAAAAAGAATAGATATAACTCCAAGAACAATAAAGCCCAAAATTCCTAAACCCAATAACAATATTAGGGGAATACAAATAATGGCATAAATGATTAAACTTAATTGAAAATTTACAATACGTTTTCCTTGCTCGTCCATATTATAGACTTTCTCTTTTTGAGTAGCCCAAAGGATAAGAGGAATTATTAAGCCTCCAAAACCTGTTAAAACCGTGGCTAACTGGCTTAAATGGGTAATAACTAATAGTTGATTATCTTGTCTCATGATGGTTATGTATTTTTAATTGATGTACATATATGACGAGTTATCAACAAAAATGTTACAGAAATTAAGTATTCTCCATCACTAAAAAAGGAATATCTATATTAAAAGCTAATGTTTCTTCGGGATGCTGATTAAATAAACGCTCTAAAAATGAGTGTTTCTTTCTCATCAATGCTATTAATTTAATATCATTTGCGTGAATATATCCTGAAACAGTTTTATAAAAATCCTTACTATAAGAGTCAATATTCTCATACGTTATTTCATCACTAAAATATTTTTTAAGAAATAGCTTATTTTCTTTCTTCTGATTGCTAACTCCATTAATATCATCAAAATGAAGCACATTTAATTTAGATTTATGAAGAACCAGCAAATCTTTTAGTGGTTTTAATTCTTCAACATTGTGCAGGGCTAGGTTATTTGTAGAAAACACTATTCTATCTAAATTGGTAAATAAACAACCATCTGGAATTGCAAGTACGGGAGCGATACAACGCTGCATTACATGTACCGTATTACTTCCAAAAACTACTCTTTCTAAGCCTGAAGCTCCTTTAGTTCCCATCACTATAAGATCTATTTGCTTTTTAACAGTTAATTGATTTATAGAATCAATAAAATTATCATAATCAACAACAGATTGAAATGTATGGTTTTCGTTTTTATATTTTTTTTCAATTTTTGCAATTAAATTAGTGAGTGACTTCTTTGACACTTCTACAATCGTTTGATAGATTGTAGCAGAAGATGCCATCGCCATCATATCATCTGAAATAAAAGAGGATGCTTTTTGAACGTTCAATACATAAAAAATGCAAGGAACATCTTTAAACAATTCCATAGCATATTTAATAGCGTTTTCAGAATTCTTAGAGAAATCTGTTGGTAGTAGTATCGATTTCATCTATTTAGGTTTTAAATTATTACTAAAAATAGTGTTTGAAAAGCACTAAAACTATGACAATTGTTAGTTGTATTTCACTTAATTGCCTAAAAATAAAATTAGTATAATAGCATAAAGCGTTGTATTTTTCGCCACAAAATGGTACTATAAAAATTATACGATATAGAAGAACAAAAAACATTGTTTCTACCTTATATAACAAATCTGCACTAGAAAAAATTAAATATATTAAAAAATGAAACGAATATTTACAATTCTTGCTTTAATAGCAGCAATTTCATCAGTAATATTTGCTGTTCTTCCTATTTCGAATTTAGCCATTTTTACAGCTGTAGTAGCTTTATTGTTTGGGTTAATAGCTTTCTATCTTTCCAAAAAAACTGGAAATGTTAAGAAAATTATTCAATTTATCTTTCTTCTAACAATTATTTCACTAGCATTAACAACTTATAAAGCAGTACTTTCTAAAAAGGAAGTAACAAATACTCAAGAATTAAAGAAATTAGAAAACGAGTCAAAATAAAATACTATTGAATAACTAAAAGATATTGATTTAGATGATATTAGCACCGAATAACTAAGGGTTCTTCTTTTTTTACATATATTTGAATTCTTAAAGGGTTCCTGAATGAAAACCTATCTAATTATTTCTGCCTTAACCTTGGTTGGATCATGTGCCACAACAAAATATTCAACCAAAATCCAAAACATAAAAGACAACATTCATTTAGTTGATAGTGCATCAGTAATTAAATACGCCAATACTATTACCCCAAAAGAATTAAAGGAACATATACTAATAATAGCATCTGATTCATTTAAAGGTCGTAAAACAGGAGAGTTAGGTCAAAAATTAACCTCAAAATATCTTAAATCGTATTATAAAAGTGAGCATATTAAATCTCCATTAGGCAAAAACTCATACTACCAAATTATACCCAAATCTTTTTTACCAAAAGATATAAAAGCCTCTGAAAATGTTTTAGCCTATATAAAGGGTAGTGAAAAACCTGATGAAGTTGTAATTATTTCAGCTCATTATGATCATTTAGGTATTACAAAAGAAGGTGAAATTAATAACGGAGCCGATGATAATGGTTCTGGAACATCAGCTATTATGGAAATTGCTGAAGCTTTTAAGCTAGCCAAAGGCGAAGGTTGTTGTCCTAAAAGAAGCCTATTGTTTCTTCATGTTACAGCAGAAGAAATTGGTAAATATGGTTCAGAATATTACACTTTATATCCCGTATTTACCTTAAAAAACACCATTGCCAATCTAAATATTGATATGATTGGTAGAGTTGATAATTGCCATACGGACAATCGAAACTACATCTATTTAATTGGATCTAATAAACTAAGTAATGAGCTTCACTATATTTCTGAAAAAGTTAATGATACCTATTTTAATATTAATTTAGATTATAAATATAATACTGAAGAAGATAATCACCATTACTATTACAGGTCTGACCAATATAATTTTGCGAAGCACGGTATTCCTATCATCTTTTATTTTAATGGGGAACATGAAGACTATCACCAGCCAACTGATACTGCAGACAAAATAGATTTTAATTTACTTGCGAAACGATCTAAATTAATCTTTGCTACTGCTTGGCAACTTGCAAATCAAGAAAACCGTATTACCACAGACTATAATAATCAAGAAAATTTTTAAATAATGAAAAAAATATTAACGCTCTTTATCTGTTTTTGCACCCTTACTTCCTGCCACTCCCAAAATAATACCTTAGATTCTGAAGATGTTTCTGAATATGCAAAAACCATTAAGGCTTCCGAATTAAAAGATGCTCTTTATACGTATGCATCAGATAAGTTTGAAGGTCGAAAAACAGGAGAACCTGGACAAAAAAAAGCCGTTGATTTTTTAAAAAACCAATATATAAGTATGGGGATTTCCTCTCCTATTTCTGAAGGTGACTATTTTCAAGACATCCCAGAATCATTTTTTGATAATGGCATTAAAGCATCAGAAAATGTTGTTGCCTATATAAAAGGAAGTGAAAAACCAGACGAAATTGTTATTATTTCTGCTCATTTAGATCATATTGGAATTTCGAAAAATGGAGATATAAATAATGGTGCAGATGATGATGGATCGGGTACTGTAGCTCTTTTAAAAATTGCAAAAGCCTTTAAAACTGCTGTCGATGATGGCCACAGACCTAAACGCTCTGTATTATTTTTACATGTAACTGGTGAAGAGCTGGGGCTTTATGGTTCAAGATATTATACCGATGTTGATCCTATTTTTCCGCTTTCAAATACCGTTGCTGATTTAAATATTGACATGATAGGACGCGTAGATGCAAAACATGAAAATGATAGAAATTATCTTTATTTAATTGGTTCAGATAAATTAAGTACCGAACTCCATGATATTTCTGAAGTTGTAAACAACACCTATTTTAACATGGAATTTGATTACACTTATAATGATGATAATGATCCCAATCGGTTTTATTATAGGTCGGATCACTACAATTTTGCCAAAAACAACATTCCTATTATTTTCTATTTTAACGGCACACATGCCGACTATCATAAGCCAACAGACACCCCTGATAAAATTGAATATGATCTGTTAGAAACCCGAGCTCGCTTAATATTTCATACAGCATGGGAGTTGGCCAATAGAGAAAAAAGAATTGTTGTTGACAAGCTTAAAAGTTAAAAAAACATTCTACTTTAATATAAATTCTGTTAACTGATAATTAACAAATTTATTTTCAAGTATTACATTAAAGTGTTCTTAAAATTTGTACCTTTATTAGTAAGACAATAAAGAAAATTACAATGACCGATTCTAATTACATAAAAGTATTTACAGGAAACTTTATCAACGTTCAACGCATTAGCGATAAACTAAAATCTATTGGCATAAATGCTGTTATCAAGGATGAAACTGAATCTGGACGTCTAGCCGGTTTTGGTTCTTCAATTCCTGGTCTTCAGGAACTCTATGTCAATAAAGACGAACTTGACAGAGCTGTTTTAGTTGTTGAACAAATAACTTCGGAATTACAAAACTAATTAAGTAGTAACTGCATACATTTTATCGCGTAATTCTTTAATTTTTTTGTCTTGCATATACTCATCAAACGTGGTATATCTGTCAATAATACCATTAGGCGTTAACTCAATAACTCTATTAGCTACTGTTTGGGCAAACTCATGATCGTGCGTTGTAAACAATATAGTTCCTTTAAAGTTTTTTAAAGAATTGTTAAATGCAGTAATACTCTCCAAATCTAAATGGTTTGTTGGTTCGTCCAGCATTAAAACATTTGCTCTAACCATCATCATTCTACTCAACATACAACGTACTTTTTCACCTCCAGAAAGCACATTAGACTTTTTAAGTGCTTCTTCTCCACTAAAAATCATTTTACCTAAAAATCCTCTAATATAAACTTCTTCTCGTTCTTCTTCGGTAGTTGCCCATTGACGTAACCAATCAACTAGGCTTAAATTATTTTCGAAAAACTCACTATTATCAAGCGGTAAATAAGATTGCGTAGTTGTAACGCCCCAATCAAATTTTCCAGCATCAGCCTTTTCTTTGCCGTTTATAATTTGATAAAAAGCTGTAGTTGCTCTAGAATCTCTTGAAAAAACAACAACTTTATCCCCTTTTGCCAAGTTTAAATCGATGTTTTTAAACAAAACTTCTCCATCAATAGAAGCAGCAAGTTTTTCAATATTTAATATTTGATCTCCAGCTTCTCTTTCACGCTCAAAAATAATAGCTGGATACCTACGACTTGTACGTCTGATATCTCCAATATTTAACTTTTCAATCATCTTCTTTCTACTAGTTGCCTGCTTACTTTTTGCAACGTTGGCAGAAAAACGACGAATAAATTCTTCTAATTCCTTTTTCTTCTCTTCTGCTTTTTTATTTTGTTGTGCATGTTGACGTGCAGCTAATTGAGACGATTCGTACCAAAATGTATAGTTACCAGAATAGTGGTTTATTTTACCAAAATCTATATCGGAAATATGTGTACAAACAGCATCTAAAAAGTGTCTATCGTGAGACACAACAATCACACAATTTTCATAATTTGCTAAGAAATTCTCTAACCAAGAAATAGTTTCATAATCCAAATCGTTGGTAGGCTCATCCATAATTAGCACATCTGGATTTCCAAACAGTGCCTGTGCTAACAAGACACGCACTTTTTGTTTACCATCTAAATCTGCCATTAATGTATAATGAAATTCTTCTTTGATACCTAAGTTTGATAACATAGCAGCCGCATCGCTATCTGCATTCCAACCATTCATTTCTTCAAATTCTACTTGAAGTTCCCCTATCCTATCGGCATTTTCATCAGAATAGTCTGCATACAAAGCATCAATCTCTGTCTTAATTTTAAACAATGGTTTATTTCCCATTAAAACAGTTTCTAAAACCGTATGTTCATCATAAAGATTATGATCCTGCTCTAACACAGACATGCGTTTACCTGCTTCTAGTGAAACATGTCCAGAGGTTGGCTCTTGTTTTCCAGAAATAATTTTTAAAAAAGTAGATTTACCAGAACCGTTAGCTCCAATGATACCGTAACAGTTACCATTATTGAAAGTGGTATTTACTTCATCAAAAAGAATACGTTTTCCAAATTGAACGGAAAGATTAGAAACTGATAACATAATATGGTTTTAAAATTTGTGCAAAAGTAGAAAAAATCAAACTGTAAGACGAAACATCGTAAAGTTATTTTAAAAACACTTATTTTCTTCTAAATTTTAACATTTAACAGCGTATTAACAAGACATTTTAAATACAAGACATAAATTTGTATTACAATGGTTTTAAGTATTAAAGACCATATAGAAGGGATTTTATGAGACTATATGTTTATTTTATAATTATTACTTTATCACTATTTGCCTGCAAAAATGATACTGATGGAGATGATTATGCTTATTTAGGTGGTGAAATTATTAATCCTAATAACAATTTTGTTGTTTTATCTAGAGCTAATCATGTTATTGATACTATTAGCTTAGATTCTCATAATAGATTTATTTACAAATTAGAGAATCTGGATCCTGGAATGTATACTTTTAGACATGGTAGCGAGATTCAGACCGTGTTTTTAGAGCCAAAAGACAGTATTATGTTCAGACTTAATACTTTTGATTTTGATGAATCGTTGGTTTATACAGGAGAGGGCGCCAAAAAAAATAATTATCTAATCAATGAATTTTTACAAAATGAGATTGATGAACATCAAATTTTTAAACTTTGCCAATTAAATCCAGAAGCCTTTGAAAAACAAATAGATTCCATTAAAAATAGTAAAATAGAGAAGCTAAATAGGTTTAAAAACAAGTACAATACCTCTCCGTTATTCAACAAAATTGCACAGTCAAATATTGATTACAGTTATTATTCCAGCAAAGAAATATATCCATTTGTAAATTATAAGCGTAATAAACGTAATCTTTTAAATTCGTTACCAAAAGATTTTTATAACTACAGAAAAAATATTAAATATAACGATGAGTTATATAATACCAGCTACCTAAATTACAATTCTTTTATAAGATCCAGTTTTAACAACATGGCTCTTGAAAAGCACTTTAATCACTCAAAAGAAGACTGTTTTAATAATACCTCTCTATGTTATAATCTTGACAAGCTTAATATTGTTGACAGCTTAGTAGTTAATCCATCCATAAAAAATGATCTTCTCTATTATTTTACGATTTCGTTTTTAACAAAAAACAAGAATATTGATAATGATAATGCTATTTTAAAATCATTTTTAAATAAAAGTACAGATGATAAAAACAAAGAAGTCATAACTAATCTTGTCCATTCATTAAACAATCTAAAGCCTGGAGGTACTTTTCCTAACATTGAATTGGTGAAAACTGATGATGCTGATTTAAAAATCAAATCAGTTATATCAAAACCTACAGTAATTTATTTTTGGTCCAATAAGTTTTACGACCATTTTAAAAAAACACATCATAAAGCTTCTGAACTTAAAATTAAATATCCAGAAATAAATTTTATTGCTATAAACATTGATGATATTAATTTAAAATCTTGGAAGAGCTCCTTAAAACGGAATAACTTTTCTTTAAGAAATGAGTATCAATTTAAACAACCAGAGGAGTCTATGAATGTTTTGGCTGTTTACCCAATAACTAAAGTTTTTATTATTGATAAAGATAATTCTATTGTTAATAGCAACACGAATATGTTTGCAAGTAATTTTGAAGAGCAATTACTTGGGCTACTTAATAAATAGATAATTAAACAAAAAAAAAGCCTCAATTAATTAATTGAGGCTTTTTTATGTCTATCTAAAAGAAGAGTTTAATTTCCTTTTTTATAATCTTCTAAAAACTTAGCTAAACCTATATCTGTTAAAGGATGTTTTAATAAGCCTTCAATAGAACTTAAAGGACCTGTCATTACATCGGCTCCAAGTTTAGCACAATCAATAACGTGCATAGTATGACGAACTGATGCTGCCAAAATTTGAGTTTCAAAAGCATAGTTATCATAAATATGTCTAATTTCAGAAATTAAGTTTAAACCATCGGTTGAAATATCGTCTAAACGACCAATAAATGGCGATACGTAGGTTGCACCTGCTTTAGCTGCTAATAACGCTTGTCCTGGAGAAAACACTAATGTTACATTAGTTCTTATTCCTTTTCCTGAAAAATACTTACAAGCTTTAATACCATCCTTAATCATAGGTAACTTAACAACTATTTGTTCATGTAATTCAGCCAGAGCTTCTCCTTCGCGAATCATTCCTTCAAAATCTGTTGCAATCACCTCTGCACTCACATCACCATCTACAATATTACAAATATCAACATAGTGTTTCATAATATTATCATGACCTGTAATTCCTTCTTTAGCCATTAACGATGGATTTGTGGTTACACCATCAAGAACTCCAAGATCCTGGGCTTCTTTAATTTGGTCTAGGTTTGCGGTATCAATAAAAAATTTCATTTTATACTTGTTTTTAGTTTTTTAAATTTTAATGCCAAATTTACAATAATAAGAGTCTTCTTAATAATAGATTTTTAACTAATTATAATGAAAAACAACTTTTTTATAACTTGTAATGATTCATCAACAGTTTTTCGTAAACAGTGCCTGGTAGAATCCGTTTTAAAACAATAGAAAATTTCTGCATAAACTCCCCTACTTTATAATGCACTTTAGGGTTATTTGTATTTATAATTTCAAATACTTCTTTAGCCATTAAGTTAGGATCGCTACCATTATCAACATGAGCATTCATAAGTTCTAAGGCATCACCATAAGGCTTTTTATAAGGAGAATCGGGTATTAGTGGCGCATGGTATCTTCCAGCAGCAATATTGGTAGCAAAATCACCTGGAGCCACATTTGTCATTTTAATATTAAACCCTTTTAATTCCATTCTAAAAGCTTCGGTTATAAGCTCTAAAGCACCTTTACTAGCACTGTAAATACCTCTGTAAGGTAAGCCCATATAACCAGCAATAGATGTAATATTTATTATTAGTCCCGATTGTTGCTTACGCATTTGTGGCAATACCGCTTTAATTACTTTTATTGGTCCAAAAAAATTAGTCTCAAAATTAGCTTTAATTTCTTCTTCGGGAATTTCTTCAATAGGTCCCGTAATACCTGCTCCAGCATTATTTACTAAAACATCTATTCGTCCTTCAGTATTAATAATAGTATTTACTGTTTCTAAAATTGTATCATTCTTCGCTACATCTAACGACAAAATAGGAAATTTACTTTCTGGATAATTATTGGGGTTTCTACTGGTTCCATAAACTTTAAAACCTTTTTTACTTAAAAACTCTCCTATAGACTTACCTATACCTGAAGAACCACCTGTTATTAAAACAACTTTAGACATGTACTCGTTTTAAATTTAGAATGTAAAGTTACTATTGTAATTGTTTTTTAGGAAAGAAAAAGGCATAAAAAAAGGCAAGCTACCTACATCACACCGCTACGACCATTTACCTTTG
>JBNKYB010000006.1:0-35524 GCA_050300615.1 Flavobacteriaceae bacterium
TACATTCAACGTAATGGGGTTCCTCTCCAAAGTAAGCCCCGTGACAATGCTATTGGTGGCCAACACATGATAAACGCCGGCATCTGTAGCGGCAACAGAGCTTATGGTATAGTCTTTACCGGTCGCTCCGGATATGGCAACCCCGTCCTTGTACCATTGGTAGCTGTTATTGGGGCTGCTCAAACTGGTGGTCAAAGTGTAATTGTCGCCTGCCGTCAGGTCAACGGTCTCCTCTTGGTCAACCTTGGCCTGGGGACTGTAAACATATGATGTTAAGTTCGTTGTATAACTATTGTGCTCGTTTTCGAAATCACCGAATATAAAATTGTTGTTGTTAAATCCTAAATATGTTAACCCTGCAAAATCTGGAATATCTCCTGACAACTGATTAACATGAAGACCTAATGCTATTAGATTCGTTAGATTTCCTAATTCAGCCGGAATACTCCCTGATAACTGATTAACATGAAGACCTAATTCTATTAGATTCGTTAGATTTCCTATTGTTGCAGGAATGTTACCTGTCAGCTGATTTAATTCAAGATATAAGTATTTTAGATTCGTTAGATTCCCTAATTCTGTTGGAATGCCACCTGACAACTGATTTGAACCAAGACCCAATCCCATTAGATTCGTTAGATTTCCTATTGTTGCAGGAATGCTACCTGTCAGCTGATTTGAATCAAGATTCAATCCTATTAGATTCGTTAGATTTCCTAATTCTGTTGGAATGCCACCTGACAACTGATTAACATGAAGGCCTAATGCTGTTAGATTCGTTAGATTTCCTAATGTTGCAGGAATGCTACCCGTCAGCTGATTTGAATCAAGATCCAATACCATGAGATTCGTTAGATTTCCTAATTCAGCCGGAATACTCCCTGTCAGCTGATTTGAATCAAGATATAAGTCTAATAGATTCGTTAGATTTCCTAATGTTGCAGGAATGCCACCTGACAACTGATTTGAATAAAGATATAAGTCTATTAAATTAGTTAGATTTCCTAATTCAACCGGAATACTCCCTGTCAGCTGATTTAATTCAAGATATAGGTATTTTAGATTCGTTAGATTTCCTAATGTTGCAGGAATGCCTCCTGACAACTGATTTGAATCAAGATCCAATCCTATGAGATTCGTTAGATTTCCTAATTCAGCCGGAATACTCCCTGTCAGCTGATTTGAATCAAGATATAAGTATTTTAGATTTGTTAAATTTTCTAAGTTCGTAGGAATAGTTCCGTTAAGCTTATTACTACTTAAACTAATGCTAGAAATGCTCCCATTAGTAACAGTCACTCCATACCATTCGCATACTTCTGCCGTGGTATTCCAATTGGTGTTATTGGTCCAATTGGGTCCATCGGTGGCATTATACAAATCTATTAAGACTTGTCTTTCAGCAGCAGTCACATCACAACCCACTACAGCCGCCGTAGAAGTATTACTAATAGTTTTACTAATACTACTCTTAGCTGTTACTTTTTGTTGTAATAGTGTATTATGATTTTTATGGGTTCGCCTTTTAGCTATCTTAGTTTGGTAGGCCTGTAAATATATAGCTCTTTTCCTACTAACAATGTTTGCTATTTCTGCTTGTTCTATACCTCTGCTGATAAGATCGTTCGTTATTCTGACCTTATCGAACCCTATTTCTTGGTCTGTATACGTTTGCCCAAAACTATTAAGTACACTTAATAGACATAGTATTAAAAAATATGCTTTATAGAATTTAATCTTCATAATATTTATATTTTAAAATTTTTGAGATTTATTCTTAATCTGCTAAAAAATAATAGCGAGGACAAAATGAAGTTTATTATTTTTATCATTAGAACAGGTGTATTTAAATTGTATAATTGGTCTTGCTATTTAATAGCATATATGCTAACTTTAATCTTATCTTTATTTTAATCAATAAAGCCTCTTCGTTTTCTGTAATATATTTCATAAAACTGAAGGAAATATGGGTGACGCTCCAGTATTACCCGTATCGGGTTTTTTAAACCCAACAACTTCAAGTTGTATTTTTGGGCTGTCCACAACAGGTCCAGGAATATATTTATTATATAAAAGAAACTCTAAAGCTGTATAATTATGCTTTTTCCTTTTTGACCTTTTTTTTGGCGCGTCTACACCAATCTCTAAAGTAATGTTTGCACGCCCTATAGCATCTAATTGAATATTAAACTCTTTTGTTTGTGTAAGAAATATTTCTCCTCCATTAAAAGAAGCTTTCCAACCATGCTTACCTCTATTGGTATTAACAACTTTGGCTTTAACAATGTCATTTGGTTTTCCTTGTATAGTAAAGGTTGCCTGTTTTCGCCACCATGAAAACTGACCCGTTATTTTCTGGTTTGTAATTGTTGGAACTGCGTCATCATCACATACATCTCCAACTCCATCACGGTCATAATCAAATTGAGCTGGATTTGGTGTATAGATACAATTATCATTTATATCAGGAATTGAATCATCATCTGTATCTAAATCAGGAGGGAATTCCCCTAACAATTGTCTTTCTATATATACCTCATCTCCTTTTTGCAATACCAAACTGTTTCTACCAGTATGAGCACGAGTATTAGAAATAATAGCATTATCTACTGCATTGTTGTCTATGGTTTCTTTAAAGTTAAAGTGCCCATTAAGAGAATTCACAAACCCATAATCCTCAAAATTATCGGCACCCATATCTTGGTATTTGCTATTGGAAGCTACAGCGGTAGGCAGGGTGTAATTATACCCATATTGAGCTGTTGAAAACCTATCTAAGGCATCCCTGTTTTCTAATTCTGCACCATAAGGGCTATATTGTGATACTTGACTAGCAAAGGTCCACTTATTGGTATTTAGTTGAGCATCTACAGTCTGTTCCCATCTAAATATATTAGGCTGTTGTTCTACAAGATTGTAGTAAGGTATGAAGTCTTTAAAATAGCCTTCTTTTCGTGTATTTACTTTAGAAGTATTTCCGTTAACAACCTCTGTGCGTTCCGTTAAATAGGCATAAGATTTTTTTGCACGCCATTCACCCTTTACATTATATAAATATGGATTAAATGAGTAATTTTCTATTGGCGTATTTGCTAAATCTTCGGAAGAATTCACACTTCTAGGTAAAAAAGGTAACCCATTTTCACATTGACAATTCCAAAAATCATCATATTTTACTGCACTAGCATTTACAATTCGTAGATTGGTAGCAGTTGAGCCGTTGGCAAACTGCTGAAAAGAACTGCTATTTAATTTAGTTAGATAATTACCATTACTGTCTTTAATAGGGTTTTTCATTAAAGTTATAGAAGCCATATTCGCCATTTGTTGATTTCTATATCCAGAGCGTACAACTTTAAAATCTATAGTGCCTTGTAAATCTAAATCATTGCCCATATTGCTTTTAGCATCCATGAGCTTAATGCCTTCAGGACTTACTCCTACAACCCACAGTTTTTTATAACCATTATCAGAATGCACCAAGAGTTCATCACCTAGATATAAATAATTTTGATCAGCCTCACCCTCTATATTAAAAATAGTTCCAGTTTTTGTTAATTTCCCTGTTATTCCAATATTTTTAGATGCCTGTCCCATGCCTTCATAAGACCAATATGCGGGAAAATTGAAGTTGTAATACTCATCATTATATTCGTTAATAGTTTTAGTAAGTACTACTTGCCCTGTTTCTGCATCCCAAGCTTCATTTACGGTAGAGACCCTAGCTCCTAAATCTGTAGCTATTTTTTCTTTCATCTGGGCTGTTGTATGAATAACCTTAGTTGTAATGGTAGAATGTGCTACATTTTCTATTCTAGTACGGGACGGTGGGGCTGAAGGAATAATTACAGGAAAAATGCCAATAAACAATGTAACTATGTTCCCTTTATATCCTGTTGTTTTAGATTCTGAATAGCTTTCTCTAAAGTCGGTCACAACATCATAATCTACCCCAATTTGTCTATCTTTGTTTATACTACCATCTCTGTTAATAGTAATTACTTTATTGTTTAAAATGCTTTTATTATCAGATTGGGTACTATATTTATACTCTACAGTAGATATTGGATCTTTTTTATTCTCTGCAAATACCTTTTGCATTCTAATTTTACCATTCATATCATTGGTATGTATTACAAACCCTTGAGATAATGCGTACTCATTTTTAGTTTCCACTAAAATTCCAAATACCCCTTTTAACAAATTGCTTAAAAATTCAGGAGGTTTTTGATTTGTAGCGAAGTTCTCTGGACCGTCAATAGCTGTATAATCTACTATGGTAGGGAAATCTTTAGATGTATAATGTTTGGTCACTACCTTACCTGTTGCATGCTTTGTTATTTCATCATGCTGTAAGTTACTTACCGTTACTTTGCTATAGGTGACTGATGCTGATGGAAAAAACTCCTCTCCAAAAGGTTTTTCTACATAACTTACTTCTTTAGGCGCTATGAGTCGTTCTCCTTTATTATAAAAAGGTTCTACAAAAGGGTTTTCCTTACTATTATTTGGTTCGTACGTTGCTACACCACTAGAACTGCCATCATTTAAAGTATAATCATAGATTTGACCATATTCTTTATCGTAACGTCCATCTGGTGTAGTAACACCTACCATTTTATTCCATTGGTCTTTCATAACCAATTTTTTGATTCTAGAGCCACCACCCAATTTATATTTTTTAGGAGTTGATAAGCGAATCCAAGATTTTTCAGGAATAAAACGTTGGGCACATAAATATTCATTGCTCCGCAATTTTTTATTAGGGCCTGAAAAAATATCTTTAATGGCTCCAAAACTGCTTATAATATTTTGAGCTATATCTTTGATATTTTGAGTTTCTGCATCTGGTGTTAAACCATAAACCCAACCATTTAAATATTTTCTACCAAAATACCAACCCGCTTTAGATATTGGATTTACCTGTTTACCTCCTCCAAAAGCACCACCTTCAACATCTGTAGTTTTCATAGGGATGGCTGCGTATATAGGCCCTGTATTACCAGGTTGAAAAACATTTACTTCAGCATCCATTTCAAAATAGCCTGTTACATAATCATAATCTTTACTAAAAGAAGGAAATGTCGCTCCTTCTTTAGTCATGTTCATTAAAAACCTAAAATAAATAGGTTTCTGATCTTGATTTTTAAGGTATTTTGCTTTAAACTCAGATGATGATATTTTACTGGTTTCATCAGGTAGTTTCACGTACAAATATTTTGCATCATTGTTCCCGCTAAATTTATACAGCCTTGAATTCCCTTCTGGGTCATCTGAACTTGAATTACTGCCAGCCCCAACTACCTTAAACATTTGCATAGTAGCTCTATCTTGCACGTATTGATAATCATCACTTTCATAAGTAAGCTCAATGCGTCCTCCAGAGGGTAAGTCTACAGAGGTAAGGGACCATGCAGATGCAAAGGCATTCTGCAATTTTCTATCTTTTTGTTGTGTAAAAGGAAATTCAGGAGCGGTTATTGGGTCTTGTGTATTGCAAGATCTATTATTTTCAAAGTCAGGGTTTATACTAGGTACATCTATTCCATTATTATTAGTTGTATAGATCACATTATTATTATCATCTTTTTGTAAAGCATTTGAAACAATTGGCTTATAGTTGCCCCATACATCATAAGATTTTAAGTTATAATCTGGATTGAAGCCTTCATAATTAAAATTATACGGCGTATATTTCCCCATTTGAGATCCCCTATACGTAAAATACACTCTTTTTAAAGTTAATTTCCCTCCATCATTACTTAACTCATGTGCAAGATCAAGACTGCCGCCTAAATTATTTTCTATGCCTTTACATTGGGAATAATCGTATACAAAATGTGCTATTTTAATAGCTGTTATAGGCAAATCATTTTCAGGGTCATCGTCTAGAATTTTAGCAGCAATAGCTTCTGGTTTAGAGTATAATCGAATTCTTTCTATTTTGTACATAAAAGCTTCTGTACCCTTACCATCTCTATCCTTAGAACCTCTAGCATCTTTTCTAGGTGATAAATCAAAAAATGCCACATGGGTTTTTGTTTCAATTTTTTTTATATACTTGATTTCCTTCTCTCCGTATATGTAACTCCCCTTTTGATCATTTGGATTAGTATTTAAACCTGCATTATAAGAAGCTTCATTAGATTTATAGGGTACCCGCCAATTGTATTTACTTGTTTCTTGTGGTACATAATATTCAAAACTCGTATAGGCTCCTAAATCATCATCTGAAGGACCATCACCTTCTAAATCCTCATAATCTGAAGACAATACCGAAGACAATAAATAAGTGTGCGCATACGGAGGCGTTATTACATTGTTATAAAAATGATCTATGCCACTTTTATTATTTCTAGAATCTTCTTCTCCTAGTTTATATTTTACGATACCTGTAGCGCAATTAAAATCATTGCTATTCGTCGTAAATGTAACCTCTTGTTTATTAGTGTTGTATGCTGTTTCTCCAAAAACATAAGTAGCACCATCTCCTTTTAATACACGTATTTCTGCTGTGTGATGTGGATTTGCACTTACATTAATTCGACTTGTATAATAATCTGAATCTTTGTACAATGATTTTAATTCTGAAACACTAAATTTTTGAACGGTTTGGTTACGAACCTCACGTTTTTTACGTTTATACTTACCTTGAATTAAAGGAAGTGCCTCACTACTACCTCTTTCTGGATAATAAGGAAACCCGTTATCATTATATTTTTTTACTCTAAATTGATTTTCTGCTTCCTTATTAAAATCATTTTTATTGCCTCCAATTTCTAGTGCAATAGGAGCATAGCCTCCTAGGTCTTCAAATAATTGTTGATCCTTATCAACCCTTGGCTCTCCTATATACTTGAAATAAACAGGCTCGTAATCTAAAGCTTCACCATTTTCTTTAGTGTCTTCACGCTTTTGCGTAAAGTTTTTTAATGCTCTGGTATTCCATAACCCTGTTCTGCTATTTGATGGTGCCGCTGTAAAATTCACTCCTGTATGAAAGGAAGTTGTTCCTTCTATTTCTATCCCTAATTGAAAGCTATCACTCTCATCTTGAACTAATTCGTCATTTACTTGCCCTACTTGACTTCTAAATGGTCTAAACATTCCAGAAATCCCTTGGCCATTTACAGAGTATAAATCATAGGTATAATTGGTTGTTGGTAATACTAAAGTTGTTTTACTAATTAATTCGTCATTTTCTCTATTGTAATCTAAAACGGCATCATTAGGAGCTTGACCAGTAAATTCATAACCAAAGGCTTTTTCTAATTTATAAGGGTCTTTAATTTTTTGAACTGCCCCCATAGCAGAAACTTCTATTTCACCATCGAGCCCCCATACAGATGTTCCAACAGAAACTGCAACGGTACCAGAAATATCTTTAAACGCAGTTCTTTTTCTTGGAGTTAAAGTTGTATTTGCAAAGGAAATACTTCCTGTCCCTCCAAGTCCAAAACTAGCATTACCAGTAACACTCACTTTGTCACCTTTAACATTATTGACATCTCTGACTTTTTTCTCGTCTATTTTATATGATGTTGAAAGACTTGAAGACAAGCTGAAATTAGACAATCCTGCATTAGAATTGTATGATATTCCTGCATTTAAAGACCCGCTGATTGGACCATCAAGTATTTCTCCCAATCCTGTTTTAGCACTTACACTTGGCGATACGGTAACGCCATCTATAGCAGAAGTTTGCACATCCATGCCTACCGTGATATTATCTGATAGATCAAATGATAACCCATAAGAAGGCGTAAAAGACAACCCCGTATAATTATTATATTTCAAGTTTACTCCAACTGAAGCCGAACCTGGGGTAGTACCTGTTTTTTTTGGAGGATGTACTCCATCTGATTTTTCATAACCAAAAAGTTGCAGATCTAAACTTGCAGCAACACCTACTGTAACATTATCTTTCATGTTGTTTTCATAGGTCATTTTATCCCCCTTGAAATCATCTGGAATACCGCGTACTTGCCTATTGATTTGCCCTACATTAAGGTTCCAGCCTAAACCTACCCATGAAGCTTCTTGATCCATAGTAACTCCAGAATCGTACGCTAAGTTTAAAGGGTAACCGCCCACATCCATAATAGGAATGTTATAGTTGAAATTTCCAGATTCCAAGTTTACCATATCAGACGTACCAATAGGCGTAAATGAATTAAACTCCGGTTGTGAAGGGCCACTTGTTAAGGCAAACAACTTCGTTGGTTGTACCGTTGTAACCAGCAATTGAATTGCTAAATAACTGGCTATGATTTTTGAAAACTTACTGGTTCTAATGCTGTGAATCATAATAGGATGATTATAATTTTAGTAATTACTTTTTTGTAGTTTTTATCAATGTCTCTAATTTGATCAATCTCTTTTTAAGAGTCTTGTTCTTACTTTTTTGTAAATCCAACTGATTTTGCTGTTCTAAAATATAAAGTGTCATTTCCTCAATCTTTTTCAGGAGTTTCATGTTCATAGTACCTAATTCAACACCATGGGCTTCCAACTCTTTTGCTGATGGAATATTAGGTAAATGGTTGTTCTTTTTTATGTATCGTTGAAGGGTTTCCATAGGTGTTAGCTTATAATCCGTATCAAAGACATAATCGGGTGCAGGCACTGATAGATCCACTTTTACTTCTTCACTATGGATGTTTCCTTTTACGGTTAATTTGCTGTCTGGAATTGAGGTGCCAATACCTACATTGCCATCAGTATAGTACACATTTTGATTGTTTAAGCTCCAATAACTTGATCCTCCTCCTGAAGATGCATTGGTGGTAATCGCTACTATATTACTAACTGCACTTTCATTACCTGCTGCATCTAAAGCAGTTACTGTAAAATTATAAGCTGTTGCTGCAGTAAGACCCGTGACTTGATAGGTTAAAACATTGCTTAAAGTAGTTTCCAAAATGGTATTTTTGTAAACTTTATATCCTACAACTCCTACATCATCGGTAGCAGCTGTCCAACTTAAATCTACAGTTGTATTTGTTTGTGTTATATTAGATAATACTGGTATTGTTGGAGTTTCGGTGTCTATCATATGTGCTTCAGATGCTCCGGCAGAGGCAAAATCCAAAGGATTAATTTGGTTATTATATTCAGTAGCAATCCAATCATTTGAACGTTCAATATTTGATACACGAACTTCATCAATTAAACCATTCAATGGAAGTCCTGCTCCATTACTCCTTGCTCCTAAATAAAGGTTTTGAGCTAAACCATCTGTCAATTCAAGAGTTGTTTTGCCAGAAGAAAACACGCCGTTAAGAAAAAACATTGTAGTTGTTCCTATAGGATCTATTTTGATTACGGCATAATTCCATTGGTTTTCATTATACTTCAAACCAGGATAATGAATTGTAGTTCCATCATAAAATGTGAGATACTCCTCTTTTTGAAATAAAATATTATAACCACTATTTACTGTTTCTGAACGTTTTGCCATTATATAGAAAGCATGGAAATTGGTTGGATTTACCCATCCAGAAATAGTTAAGTTTGAAACAAGATTTAAATTGGAACTATTACCCACATTAACAAATTGTTTGTTGCCATTCAAAGCTAGCCCATTACCTATTTGACTTGGCACTAAATCATTTGATTCCATATTTCCTCCAGTAGTACCATTATTTAAACCGAATCCACTATCTTTAATTTGAGGGACAGTTCCTGATGGATCTTCTTCCATATGCCATACCGACACATAATTACTGGACCAAACCGATTGACTACCATATACTTCTGTAGCTGATGGCTGTACTTCTCCATTTTTATTATACCAGATATATATAGTTGTATCCGAAGTTGCTGATAAACTTGGTATTTTTACCCAAATTTGGCATTTTCTGTTGGTAGGTATTGGGTCAGTTATAAATTCGACTACTTCTATCGCTAAACGATTATTGCCTGATGCATCACTAGAAAAGCGAATATCTCCTCCTCCATTTAAAGCCGAATTCATCCCACCGTCTACAACTTCTTCGTTCAAATGGTCAAGTGTCACCAAAATTGGAAAATCCGTTAAAGGTGTAGTCCCTTCAACTAAACTGCTATTAATCGTTATGGCTTGACTCCTGTTCCAACCTGAAAAATTTTGAGCACTAGCACTTAGAGAAATAGTTAAAAAATAAAATAGAATTATTTTCTTCATTGTTTACTTGGTTTTAATCAATTTTTCCAACGCATTTAAGTTATTTTCAATCGTTTTATTTTCTTCACTTTGTGACTTCAATTCCTTCTGTTGTTGGAGAATGTATAATGTTAATTCCTCAATTTTTTCTAATAGTTTCATGTTCATAGCTCCCAATTCCACACCATTGGCTTCCATGTCTTTAGCTGTTGGAATGTTAGGCAAATGATTGTTTTCTTTTATGTATTGCTGAAGAATTTCTAAAGGTGTTAATTCATAATCTGTATTAAAAACATAATCAGGTGCAGGAACTGACAAATCCACTTTCACCTCTTCACTGTGAATAGAGCCCTTTACGGTTAGTTTACTGTCTGGAATGGATGTGCCAATACCCACATTGCCGTCAGTATAGTACACATTTTGATTGTTTAAGCTCCAATAACCTAATCCTGTTCCCTCTCCCGAAGAAGTATTTGTAGTAACTGAAATAGTATTACTGTTTATACTTTCATTACCTGCTGCATCCAATGCCGTTACCGTAAAACTATATGGTGTTGATGCAGTAAGACCAGTGACTTGATAATTCAAAACATTACCTAACGTAGCTTCAAGAACTCCACCTTTATAAACTTGATAACCAGTAACACCTATGTTGTCAGTAGCTGCTGTCCAACTTAAATCTACTGCGGTATCTGTCTTTGAAGCACTAGAAAGTATTGGTTTTGACGGCTTTTGGGAATCTGGCTGTGCATTTATAATATCTTGTATACTCGGTTCTTGACCATTGACCTCATACATGGTTGGACCATAAAAGAATTCTGTGTCTGATGTGTTAGTATTGTTGGCTAAATAAACATCTTGTTTGATTTGTGTAGCAGTTGTCTGGAATTTATAATCAATACAATCGAATATTTTAACCCCAGTAAGTCCATTATAAACACCACCAATACTAATTGTATTTGTATAACCACTTTCATGCATATAACCAACTAATAAATACCAAGTATCTAGGGTTGGTAAATCACCTTGAAAAAAAGAATTTGTAGTTGAGCTTCCGTTAAGAGTGTTATAGGCAGAGTCCCCTAAATTATTTTGTGCGCTACCCTGAAAAACATTATTCCCATCGTTTGAATTTAACTTTTTAACCCAAACTGTAAAACGATAGGTTTTAGTATGCTCTATATTTATTAAATCTGTATGCCATCCTCCAGCATGACCAATAGTATTTGGAATTGTTTTCCATAAAAGAACTGATGCATTATGTGGTCCAATACCCATTTCTCTAACATTCTCTTGATCTGCCCCGGATGTCGAAAATCCAGATACAGGTCCATTACCCTCAAACCAAGAAGAGGTATCTATAAGGTTGGTTTGCGCTAATGAGACACTACAAATAAATAAGATGGCTGATTTTATTATTAATTTCATAATTCTAAACTTTTAGTGGGATGTCTTTTAAATTGAATTTTATAATACCATTTCCAAACAAGTAGTCTTGGTATATCAGTTTTATATGGTCGTTAGGATTTATATTGTTGAAATAAAGCAACACCCGTTTAAAAGGTGCCAACTTAAAATTGCGTTCAAAATTAACTCCCGAGCATTGAATGGTGTCGTTTGAGGAAGTAACTACGGTGAAATCTTTTTCAATGGTAAATGCCATATATTTGACAGCATCTTCATAGGTTTTGTTGGTGTAATCTTCAAGTAATAAATCTGCTTCTTTCACATGTTGAAACTCTACTTCAATAACACGTTCTTTAGCATTGATTTGATAAAGAGAATCTACCTTAGCATAATCATTTGGATTGTTTTTTAGAAGGTAGTATTGAATAGGGACTTCGGTAGCGGTATAATTTATGTCATTGACAAATTGTGTTACCCGTTTAGATTTCCAACCTTGTTGCTGTAAATTGAATAATTTATATTCGGGAAGTTTATTTGATTTTGCTGATTTATTACATGATTCAGAAAACATCAAAATAAATAATACAATAAAAGATATTGAGGGAAGATACCTTTTAAAAAGAACCATAGACTTTCGTGTTAAAATTTTCTTAAAACTACATAAAGCCTAAAAATGAGCGATAAGGAATTTCCGTTGTATATTTAAGGAGAAACCTTAATTATTACCTTCGTATTTTTTATTTGAAAACTCAATAATTTGGGAAGTAATATCAATTGATGCTTCCCCAAACATAAGATTGCCATTACCGTTTGCCCCTAATATGATTTTTAAATTATTGGCTTGTGCATATTCCTTAATGTAGTCATTAAGTCTATTCCACACATTACTGCTCAAATTATGGGTGTAATTATCTTGAAGTTTTTGAAACGCTTTACTCTTATAAGCAATTTGCTGTTGTAAGTTTTTAAATGCGGGGGCTTCTTTATCTGTAACGGTTTTATATATGGCATATAAACTATCCAATTCTTTCCCTTGCCTATTTATTTTTGCTTCTTCAATCTGCTTGATGTCCTTGGTCATGTTAAATCCATTAAACAATTTAACGTTATCAATATAAACAATGTCCTTTTGGTTTTTACTAATATAAAGGAAGAGACCAAAAACCATTATGATTAATAGTATAATTGAATTGATGGTTGCGTGGATATTAAGGTTGCTCATTATTGTCTTTTTATGGTTTTGTTATTATTATTTAAGGAAACTATTAAAGAATCGTTATAGGCTTTAACCAATGTGATGTCATTTACTATTTCTTTTTCCCTTTTTCTATACAGCCTATTGTTTATTTTTAATAAAATCAATCGCGTTGTATTACTTTCCCCTTTTACAAAGCCGTGGTAGGTTATCGTTGGCCAAACAATGTTTTTCTTTACAGCAGGTTTTGTGACGCTTTTCGGTTTTCTTACTGATTTTTTTGGTTGATTAATTTTTTGAATACTAACAGAGGCTCCAAAAGGGTCTCGTTCTATTAATTCAAGCGTAAAGGTATCCTTAGCTACCATATAATTTTGCTTGTAATTTGATGTAAAATCCAAAGCTTCTACATTTTTTAACGAAGACTTTTTGTTGCCAAAATATTTATAAAAAACGGATCCCCAAATAATGAGCAAAAGCACTATTAGTACACTATTTAAATATTTTTTTTTCATACAATTATTGAACGACTAAAGATCTAACTATACTGTAATCACTTTCATTGGTTGCTTTATCTATTGCTTTTACTCTCCAATAATAGGTTCCAACAGTATTAAAGACATATTGATAGGTATTATTTACGGTACTTTCAGAATGAACAACCGTATTGAAATTGGTATCGGAAGCTATTTCAATGGTATTTGTAATTGCAGATTTCACGTTGCCTGAATCCGTCCCATTTGTCCAGTTGAAAGTAACTGTTGTGGTAGTTGTACCTTCATCTGCTGGAGATATTAGAGAAGGTTGGTTTGGTGGCACTCTATCTAAAAATATAGATCTCTGCGAATAAACTGTTTCTGAGGTTTCGTTAACGGCCTTTACTTTCCATATATATTCTGCATCTACATCAAATTTTTCGCTATCAATTGCATAACTGGTTGATGTGATATCTGGTTGTTGAAGTACCGTTTCTTTTCCATTTAAATTCTTGACTAATTCAAAACTGTAAGATGCTGCAGTTGCAATTTTCCCCCATGTAAAAGTAAAACCTGTAGTATTAGTATATAAATCAGTCGAAGGAGTCAATAAAGTGATATTTTGATTGGATAAATCATCAGACGTTTCAACAGAAAAATTGACTGGAAAGGTATAAGCGGTACTATAGGCAAAATTCTCCGCCCTCAGACGCCATTGATATGTGCCGGAATTTAAAATAAACTTGAAGGTGTTGGTTGTTATCAAGGAATCTAATTCAAACACTTGGTTACTTTTGATAATTTGAATTCTATAGTTGTCAGCTCCATCAACATCTTGCCAAGAAAATTGAACGGTGTTACCATCAATAATGGCACCTTCAGATGGAAAGATCATTTGAACAGTATCATTTGTTATGTCTTGTTCCAAAATATCATCACAAGAAAATAACAATACAAATAGTATTAATAGGAATAAACTTTTATTTAGTGTTTTCATAGTTCTGTAAAATAATTTTTAAAAACAGGTTTTTGGTATTGGTTCTGTAGTTTTTTTTTGAGTATAATTGGGTGCTAACAACCCTTGAATTTTTAAAATGTTTTTCTATTTCATAAAGCATGTGAACCAGGTCATGATAAGAACCTTCAAGTTCTATTTGGTTTGAATAAATCAAAAACCTGCTGTCTGAAAACAAATGAACATCTTCTATAGAAACAATGGTTGCATTGTATTCATTTTTTGAAATAAAATCGAGTAGTTTTTGTTGAACCAATTCTGGATTTAGTGTTTGTCCACCAATGGTTTTGTTTAAACTGCTTATTTCATTTTTTAACGTATATAGGTCATTAAGGGAATTTTCATTATTTGACAATTTTTCTTTAACCAGACTCAATTCTTTTTTTGCATTTAAAGTGTGCTTGAAGGTTTTTTTATAGGACGCCATAAAGAGCAATAGGAATCCTACCAGTATGGCAAAGAATTTTCGCTTATATGTTAAATTTTTAAACACTTATATTTTAATCTTTATTGTAAATATATTCTCTGTTTTGGTTTCTTGTGAATATTCTTCAATATCCATCTTTCTTATCCACGTTAAAGCTTCTAGTTTTTTCAACCAGTCATTAAATGACTTATCATTTTCAGAAACTCCTGTTATTGAAATACCATTTATATCAAAATTTATTTTCTTTGTGGCTTGTATCTTTTTTAGAGGCGGAATGATGTGTATTGTATTTAAAATAATCGTTGGAGGCACAGAGTTGCCTATATCTTCTATATATTTTGTTAGGAAGCTTTTATTACTAATACCGCTTGATTGTAGTATTCTTTCTTTTAAGACTTTTTCCTCTTTTAAAGTATTGACCTCAATAATGGTTTTTTGGGATATGGTATTAAGGGATTCCTTTTCAGCTAAAGCATTCTTATAATAGTTCATTAAATAATGACTTACTGAAAGAGAAATCAAAAAAAACGCAAGGGTAAAAACCCCAGCTACTTTAAACCACTTTTTAAATTTAAATTCATCTTTGTTTGTAGTTAAGAATTCTGTGTCAAATTCAATAGCGGGATTAGGATATTTAAAATTAATAAAAGAGGCTAAAAGGGGAAGTTCTCTTTGATTTAATCTATCGCCATTGATAATAAATTCTGTATCGGAAACCTGTTCGTTCTTAAAAGACAGGATTTCGCTACCATTTATTTCAATAGTATAATTTGATGAAGAAACCCGATCATACCCCTTGATTATAGTAAGCAAATTTGCCATAACAAAAGGCCCAAAAGAGAGATTAATGACATATAAAGAAATTTCACTTAATTGCTTAAGAAACTCATCGATGTACTGTTTTCTTGCTACTGATACAAAAATCGTTTCATTTTGATGATACTCAAAAAAATAAAACTCATCTGGATTCGCTTTGAAAATTAAATTATTTCTATAACCTGCTTTATTTTCAACACATTTATTGATAATATTATCTCCTTCAATGTGTAAAATCACAGGATAATCTTTGGTTAGTTTTTCCTTAAAAACACTGTCAAAATTATTTGTGAAATATCGATCTTCTATTTTTAGCTCATTGTTTTTGAATACAATTGTAACTATTTGACATTCAGATACGCTTTTTACCTTGGATATACTTATGACATAATATCTATTTGAGTTATTTAATATGTTTTTAAGTTTCCTAAGCATTTAATAAGTAACTGTTGGTTTGATAAAAATATGAAGTTTCGATTTTTCTTTTCTTTTGGTTCTTCCACTAAACAACCATTTAATTACTGGGATTCTTGAAAACAATGGAGTTCCTGTTCCAGAATTTTCATTATCTATTTCATCCAAGCCACCTAGCAGAACCATCTCATTATTTTTCACACGAACTAATGATTCAAACTTTTGTGTGGATTTACCTGGTGGTGCATCTTCTCCAGCCCTAGCAAGAAAAGAACTTTTTTCAACAGAAATAGTCAGTGTTACATTTTCATCTTTAGAGACATAAGGCTTTATCGTAATACTCAAATTTGCTTCGGTAGATTTCCAGGTACCAGATTGAAGAATATCGCTATTGATTCCCGATGTAATCAATCGATTATTTTGCTCAAAATAATAACTGGTTTCCCCAATAGAAGAAGTCGCATCATGCCCATTCAAGGTTACCAGTTTAGGGGTTGAAGACAGTTTTATTAATGAATTGTTTTCTAAGGCCTGTAAGTTTAAATAAAACTTTTTGGAAACTTTCCCAAGGTTAATAATGCCCAATCCATTAAATGCATCTATTAATTGGTTAACAGAACTTGCGTTAAGGGCTACATCAGTCGTCGGAAAGAGAGCCCCAGAGGTGGTACGTTCAGTATTGTCTATTCCTGATTTTATCCCTGTTTGTATTTCATACGATTTTTTATATTGCACAATAATGACTTCTATTTGTATGACGGGAACGACCAAGTCAATTTCACGAATATAATCCTTAAACTCCTGTATTTGGATTTTTGATCCAGAGACAACAAAACCATTAAGCTCTGTAAATTCCTTTACTTCAAGATTTTTTGTTAAACTACTGGGCAGTGTACTTAAAACTGTTTCTATGGTTCTGTTCTCTAATTGAACGAGTTCAACGGTTCTTAGTCCTTCTGTTGTATGTTCTCCAATAAAGTACAGATCATCTACCTTCTTGTAAGTGTAATTTTTGCCTTGAAAAAGATGGTCAAGCAACTGATCAAATGTAATATTTCTTGCCACTAAGGTGGTGTTTATACCCGTAGGCGTGTCATACATAAAGTAATTAATATTCAATTTATCAGCGGCATCTATAATCATCTCTGAGGCATCTGCTTCGGTAGCTTTCACATCTAGAAATCCTGTGTCGTTGACCTTAACTTGAAAATCTCCGTTAACATCATTAGAACCTTGAATAGTTTTAGAAGCAGATCGCCTGGTCCTTGTTGTCTGCGTAATAGGTTGTGTGATTTTTTGTGGTGCTAAATCTTTTTCAAGGTAATAGTTGTCATTGTCATCTACCGTAAGTATTAAGCTATTGGATTTTGCCATCATTTCAAGAACTTGATCAAATGGTCTATTGAGAATATATGCTGATACGATTTCTCCTTTTACTTCTGGAGCTAATATGACATTTTTTTTAGAGGCATCAGTAATAGCTCTTGCGACTCTTGGTAAAGAGTCATTTTTTAGTTTAACTGATAAAAAATTGTTTGCCTCATTAAAAGCAACATCTATCTTTTTCAAAGGTTTCGGTTCTTCAACAATTATCTTTTCTGGTTTCTTATTAAATACTAGAATATTATTCACGACATCGACATCCAGATTATGTTTTTGAATTAAAAACATAAATACATCCTTTATATTTACATCATAAAAATTGCTTGTTACCAGTTGGTTTAGGTTAGAATCAACACTAACATTTAATTGATGTTCTTCTGCCAAAGCATTAATAAAATCATATAAGGTCAGTCCAGATAAATCAATCCTAACATTGTCATTTAACCCGTTCTTTGTTTTAGCAAGTTCGTTTAATTTTTTTGTGAAATTTTCAATACTAGTTTGTGAAAAGCACACATTAACAAAAAGACAAAAAAAGAGTATATTTAAAATTCGTTTTAACATAGCTTATGAATTGATGAGTATAGGATAAATTTCCTCTAATGAGGTTAAGCCCCTTGAGAATAAATCAAATGCTTTATCCGAAAGACTCATGTTTTTTGTGAAATTTGAGTGTTCTAATGTGTTCTTTTTAATTGCATCAGCGACTTCATGGCTGGTGGGAAGAATTTCATAAATGGCTCTTCTTCCTTTATAGCCCGTATGGTAGCAATCATCACAGCCTACAGGCACAAAATGCGTTTTCAACGAACTAGCTGTTTCAAAGGATTTGGGTAAATTGTTTACGTTAAAACCATGTTCTTTTTTACAAGTATTACATAAGGTTCTTACCAATCTTTGGGCTACTGATATATTTATGGTTTCTGCAATTAAAAACGGAGGGATTCCCATATCTATTAACCTAGAAATAGTTCCTATAGCTGAATTAGTATGAATGGTAGATAACACTAAATGTCCTGTTAAAGAAGCCCGAATAGCCATTTGTGCTGTTTGGGCGTCCCTGATTTCTCCAAGCATAATGATATCAGGATCTTGTCGCAAAAAAGATCGCAAGGCCGATGTAAACGTAAGCCCTATGTTTTCTTTAAGCTGAACTTGATTAATGCCTTTTAAAGTGTATTCTATAGGATCCTCAACAGTGACTATATTCCTTTTTATATCATTAAGGTGTTTTAATGTAGCATAAAGCGTCGTTGTTTTACCAGAACCGGTGGGGCCACTAATCAGAACAATACCATTTGTTTTTTTTACCGCTTCCAAATACAATTGAACATCATCATGTTCTAACCCTAATTTATTAATGTCTAAATGAGAAGCATCTCTACCCAATATCCGCATCACCACTTTTTCGCCATGGTGGGTGGGTAGTATAGATACCCTAATATCAAAATCATCATATTCTATTCGACCATCTTGCGGCAATCGTTTCTCGGTAATATCTAAATTTGACTTAATCTTTATTTGATTTATCAATTCTAAATAGTTGTCTTTTTTGATGTGGTTTTTTTCTATCAATTGACCATCAATTCTCAACCTAATCCTAACATCGTCTTCATAGATTTCGATATGAATATCACTAGCATTTATGTTTTTTGCTTCAAAAATTAAATCTTCGAGAAAGTCATTTCCATAAGATACCAACCGTGTTTTTTCATCATTTCTTCTATAATAAAGTGAAAGTGCTTTTTCTACAATGATAGAGTCTGTAAGATCAAGCACAATCGTTTTGTTAAAAATGAGTTTTAACTCTTCTTTAATGGTTTGTTCTTCAGAAGCTTTTTTTTGATTTAAAAAAAAAGTATAACAATCATCCGTAATCTCTTTTGGGATAATTGAAAAATGATTTGCAATGTCTGAACTAATGGTTTGTTGTAAATCTATATTTAGATCGATATATGTTAAGGTTTCTATATTCATTTAAAGCAGAATGTCGATTTCGAAAAAGGTTTTAATAAGAATGCTTATAACAACAAAAGCAGATAAGTACCCCGCTAAAGGAATGGTCTGTACATGCTTGAAAAGCGTGAAAATACTATGTGTTAATAAAGAAAACAATAAGCCTAAGATAAAGAACAGGATAAAGGATCTTAGGCTAAATAAGGGCGTAAGGGCGATAAAGAAAACAAGATCACCAAGTCCTATACTCGTATCAATAGGGTTTACAAATGCTCTATTCTTAAATGAAAGAATTAAGGTTAGACCAATTATATTAATACATACAAAGACTATATTGTATAGAATGACCATAAAATCTAACTCTGGAGACCTATAATTTATAAATAAAGCCAAGAGAAAAATTAAAATAGGAAGACCTACATGAATCGTTCTTTTTTTCAAATCTTGAAAACAAACAAAAAGTAAAGTGATGATTAATACAAAAGTCAATAAATGGAGCATCATTTAGTCTTTTATTATTTCTTTTAACATTCTGTTTTGATCAATCTCCCAAGTATTAAAAATACCATCTCCATCAAAATCTTGAAGTGCTGTTGCCGTTGCTTTAAAAGTATTTAGAGACGCTTCAACAATCTCTATTTTATACACCGCTTGTCCTCCTTTATCAATAGTTAAGGCTTCTTCAAATCCTAATTCATTGAAATCAGTAGTATACTTAGAATGTCGGTAGAAATAACTTTTCTCCAATCCGTGAATCATGCTTAACATATTTTGTGCCTCAATAGATTTTGCACTTGTAACAACAGATGTTTGGTTGGGTACTACGAGATAAATTAAAATTCCTATAATACATAACACTATGAGTATTTCAGACATTGAGTATGCCTTTAACTGATACTTTTTATTAGGTGTTCTTTTGGTTATTTTTTTCATTGTATTAGGTTTTAAATTAGTGTTTCGAAAATTTAATTTTCAAGAATTTTACTCAAATTAAACATAGGAGAATACATGGCGACCATGATAAAACCGACAATACTTCCGATAAGAACAATCATGAGAGGCTCTAAAACAGTACCAATCATTTTAGTGGTATGATCTACATCATCATTGTATTGATTTGCAAGGCCATCAAACATTGTATCTAGTTCATTTATTTGCTCACCAATGGACGTTAGCGAAATGATCTTGGGTGTAAAAAAAGAATGCTTTTTTAAACTATTGGCTAATGTCTCACCTTTTAATATGTCTTTTTTAGCATGTGAAAGTGCTGACTTTAAAGGATGAAATGAAATCATTTTTTCGGTAAGCTCTAAAGCCGTTATAAGAGGGGTTTTGGCAGATAACAAAAGACTAAACGATTGACAAAACCTTGCCAAATAAATCTTTTTTATAAGGCTTCCGAAATACGGGGTTTTCAAAATAATTCTCGAGGTTATATTTTTATAAGCCAAATTATTTTTACATAATTTATGCCCTATAATAATAGAAATGAGAAAGCCTAATAAGACAAAAATAATGATGTTAAAATTGTTTGATATATTAACAACAAACTGAGTGATTTCTGGAAGATCTTTACCAAACTGTTGAAACACTGAGGCGAACATAGGTACTACAAAATTCAACATAAAGTATAATACAGCAAAAGTGATGACCAACACAAATAAAGGGTAAGCCAACACAGACACTACTTGTCGTTTCATCTTAATTTTTCTTGAAAAATACTTTTGTAATTGATCCAATATTTCGGGTAACCGTCTTGTGTCTTCACCTATTTTTATACTGTAATATTCATACGGTGAAAAATAAGTGTAATTTTTTATGGCCTCATGTAGTGCCTTCCCCTTAACCACATCATCGTTAATTGTTTTATAAATAGAACGAATAAACTTAGATTTTTGTTGATTTGTTAAAATAGACAGAGCTTGATTAAAATCAACCCCAGCTTTAATCAGTGTAGAAAACTCCCTATAGAAATCTTCTTTGTGTTTATCTGAAAGTTTCTTCAAACTAGGTATAGAAAAGTTCCAACCTTCTTTTGTTAGGTTCTTTTTCTTTGCTGTATTATATGGAATAGTATCAATCCTCATTAAAATAGTGGCTATTAATGATTTCAGAATTGCTCTTCTTTAAAAAATAGAAGGCATTAATAGTATCATGTAGGACATTCAATCTTATTTGAAATGTTGTGTTTTGAGAGTTAGCTACTGCAGGTTTTAAGACATCATAATCAATAACACGAACTTTAAACGTATCTACTTCTGCATTTTTCTGCCTTAAAACATACTCTCGATTCAAGCTATAAAACTCTTCTGTGTTATCGTAATTCTTTAACACCAACATATTGTCAACAATATTAAAAGCACAAGACGCATCGATATCACTCATCATTGTGGCATTTAATAAATTATACTCTAATATTTGGGTATTGTCTTTTTTAAAAAAAGACAATTGTTTCTCAATTAAATTGAATAGAGAATACGTAATTCCTATAATTATACTCATTAACATCAAACTTATTAATGTTTCCAATATCGTAAATCCCTTAAGCTGTTTAGACTTACTCATCATAAGGGATTAGTTTGTTAATGACGTTCTTTTTGTTACCTATGCTTATGGTAAACCTTAATAATACAGTATGCTCTTCCTTATTAATTGCTGCTTTTTTATCTATAGAATATCCTTTGTAGGTATATAAATCGTCTTCATAATCGTTTGTTTGAATACTTTGCTGCGTTAAAAGATTTATTTTGTGTTTTGCATTAAAATAATAAGTGGGTTTGTTTTGACTAATCACATTTAGATATACTGTAAAAGCCACCAATGCGCAAATCGAAATAATTGATATAGCAATTACAGATTCCACAATAGACGAGGCTTTAAGTCTTTTAAAATTCTTTAACGATTGCATATGTTCTTTTTTCAAAAGCATTTTTAAACAAGGGTAATTCAATAAAGTTCTTAGGCAAACTATCTCTATTTATCGTGCCATTTAAAATAACATTCTCATAATTAGAGGATGCTGTTTTTAAAAAGAACTTATCGGTATAAACCGTACCAATAACAGTTCCTTCTAATTGCGTTATTCCATTACAATAAACCGTACCGACGATCGTCACATTTTCATGGATGGTTAATGAACGTTGTATAGACCCGTTATAAAAGTCTCCTTCGATGACGACCCCTCCAATTAAAGTTGAATTTTTGTTTAACGTAACCGATGCTGGTTTGCGATCACTATTTATATAAATACTAGATGGGTATTGTAACGAAACATCTTCATCGATATCTACAAATTCTTTTGCAATCATTTGGATATTCCCTTCAAAGCCAGAAAGAACATGTATACTTGGGGCCATCACTAATACATCGCTTAGCTTAGCTGTATTTCCAATTTCTATTGGCATATTAGAAACAAAAATTATATTACCCTTAGCTGTTAAATTATCCAACCTTGTTAAATCGTCTAAATCAATAACCTTTGTTGCTTGTTCAAAACCATTAACAATGGTCATTTCTTTTCCTAGTGCATTAATTGGAATCGTTTTATAATTTGAAATATCAATTGGTACCCGTTTGTCTATTTTTGGGAGTTTGTCTCCCGATTTAAATAACTGGCCATTTAATTTAATCGTATTACCTTCTTTGCCATTAATATAAGCTTGTTCCGTCATACCATTGGGTATTTTAATCGACCCAAGAATTGTTGTCCTTCCAGATAGTTTTAAGGGTTTGTCATAGTTTGTAACATATAAAGCCAATTTATTTATGGTTTTATCTTGTTGTCCTACCAAAGCTGCTTTTGAAATCGTATCAGTCTTAAAAATGGTTTTACAAATTAAAACGTCAAAAAACCCCCAATTCTTTTTTTCGAAAGATGATACAATACCATCTTCAAAGATATCCAATGTCTCAACCTGATTATATGGTAATGTTTCGGTATTGTTTATAAAATAGTTGAAAGAAGATTCATTTCCATCAATTAAATCTTCATGCATGTATAGTTGGGTATTTAATAAATTTTGATAATGTGATATTAGCACCATGCAACCACAAAAAACAGAAATAATAAGACATATGAAGATAGCATTCATTAAAGATGAACCCTTTATATTCAAGGTTTTACAATTACTATTTTTTGATTTTTTTTTCAATTGTAGTTTTTAAATAAAGTCAAGAATTACCATTATAGTCTTTATTAATTTCGAGACTAAACCTACAAACCTATATAATATAATAGCTAAGGTTTGAGCATTGAAAAATCAAGGTAATTCCTTACTTACACATAGTTTGTAGAATTTTTTACAAGTAAGCGATGCTCAAATAAACCCTTTTTCTTGAGCTAAAAGCAGTAAATCCCTATCTCCCTTTCCAACCACATTAAAAATATCCTTAAGGATTCTCTTCCTTCTTTCTAAGGCAGCAATTGAAAGAGGTAATACATTTGGTAATTCGTTCATTTTTGTGCCATTGGACAACTCGTATAGTATTTTTCTATCAATACTATCAATGACAAAATCATTAGATGACAGTTTTCTAAATACCTTCATAACGGTTTTGCTATAATAGGGTGGATCTAGAATAACATTATTAATGGCTTCGATCAAAATGGAAAAAGTCACATCATTTTTAACTAAAAGCCCATCAGGATTTAGATTTTTTAGGATACTAGATAAGATATAATTGTCATTATAGGTGGTAGAAACGATTATTTTAATATTTTTAAAAAGACTCTTAATTTCGATTCCAAGGTCTTCACCTGACAAAAACTTACCGTCTTTGGATGCGGGAAGTCTCATATCTAAAAAAAGAAGGTCTATCCTATCATTTGATGGTATGCTTTTTACTTTCAACAAAGCAGCATCAATACTATTGGCTTCATCTATTTGAAATTTATAGTTTTGGTTTTTCAAACAAAAATGCTCTAATGCCCTCCTATAAGATTCAATAATGATGGGATGATCTTCCACAATTAAAACTCTAATGCTCATCTTTTATATAAATTAATTATTTGTCGCTATTAACAAATTCGAATTTAATTATGAATAACATTATAGAAGTACAAGTTTATTATTTTTTTTCTTACAAAAAAAATAGTGATAAAAATTTTATAATAAATTAATAAAAAACTTCTATAGCTGATTATTTAATACAAAATAGGTTGTAAAAAACTTATACAATAATTTGAAACCTTATCTTTAGTGAAAGAGGTGCTTGTAAGAGTAAAACGTATAGTTTTATGAGGTTTTGTGTTTACGCACTTTTACTTCATAGCAACGGTTGGGGATAACGAATGAATCATCGTATCAATATTTTCCTTATAGGTTTTTGTAAAAGGGACGTTTTGGCTAAATTTCTTTATGGTACATTTTGAATTGCTATAGTTAACTCTAGAAACATAATTTGAATTAATAATATAACTTTTATGTACTCTTAAAAAACTTTCTGGCAAAATACATTCAAACGTTTTAAGGGTTTTAAAGGCACTAATTACACTACCGTCATTTAAATAAAAATCAGTGGTATTATTATCCGCTCTTAAAAAAAGAACTTCGTCAGTATCAATATATTGATAATCTTTATAAGATTTTAAGCACAGTATTTTATTTAGATTAATGGGATGTTTTTTTTTAAAATTCAAAACAGACTTTCGTATTTCTAAATCGGTCAAAGGGCTTAATAAGTAATCGAAAAAACCTGTTTTAATGGCATCATATGTTTTCTCTTTTGAAGATGAAATAGCTATAAACTCAGATCCCTCCTTTAAAAATTGATTGGTTTCTTTTACAAACTCAAAAGGGTTTCCTTTTAAGGAATCTATATTAAAAAAAATCAGGCATGGCATTTCCTTTAAAATGATATCCATGCATGTTGAGTAATCATCATCATAACCGATACAATTAAATTCTGGTAAATCCTCCAAAACATTCATAATGGTATTGATTACCGAGATATCTTTTTCTATAATGAAATAATTACCCAAAATTCCCTGTCTTTATAAGGCAGCCAAATTATTTATTACACTTGAAACAAGGGTAGGGTTTCGCCTTTAAAAAAGTAAGGTATTTCTCTAAATATAAAATATGATACAAACTACATTCCTTCAAAAGAAATTCAAGTTGCTTAAAGCATGATTTTATAAAAAAATTAATACATTTATAAAGTTATTTTTTAGCTTAAAAATGATAAAAATGACCCATTCGGGTCATTTTATAGGTTTTTTAAAAACCGCTACGTTCTTACAAATACTAAGGTTACAGTAGATTTGATTACTATCCCTTCGGTAGCTTGCTGCCTAATAGGCATGGTGCGGTCGAGGCTAGCGGTTATCGTTATGGCTTCCAAGGACAGGAGAAGGATGATGAAGTTAAAAACATTTCAGGGAGTTCTTTAAACTTTACATTTAGGATGTATGACCCTAGGGTTGGAAGGTTTTTTGCTGTGGACCCAATGTTTAAATCCTTTTCTTGGAATAGCCCTTATGCTTTTAGTGAAAATAGAGTTTTAGATGCTATTGAATTAGAAGGATTAGAGAAATCACTAGAACTCCATTATAAAGACGATTTGGGGAATTCAAAGATTAAAATTATTTTTGACCAAAATGTAATTAATAGAATAAGGAAAAAAGCTATAAACGGTGACTATCCAAAATTGGAAGATGCATATTATGAAGGGTTCAGTAAAAGTAATTGGTTAAGCAATAATCCTTCTGCAGTTGAAGGAATAGGTAATTTGATTATTGATTTAAGAATGACCCCTGTTTACGTTAAGTATGAGGATTTCCAATTAGATACTCAACTTAAAAAGGAAAAAGAAAGAAAAAGGGGTTCTGTTAAAAAAGAAGGTTTTTATAACTCAATTATTGGTCTGTTGGGTATTATTGGTGGTGGTTCTGAGGAATTTGGATCAGCGGGTTTGGCAACACCTGCAGCTGCAACGACAATAGTTCTCTCTGCGGATAAGCTTAATACTGGTTTAGACCAAATTATTAATACAGAAGATTATTTGAATAATACATATAAGACAGATTTGAAACACGCAGTTAGAATTATATCAGGAGAAGGAGGAGAACTTATATATGAAGCGATAGAATTAACTAATGGTTTGTCATCGTTGAAAAGAATTGAATCAGCAACAGATTTAATAGAATTTTTTGATACAGCTGAAAGTGCAGCAGAATATGTTGAAAAACATAGTAATAAGAAAAAATGAAAAAGGTATATTATTATTGGTTATTAGGAGGGATATTGATATTGGGAAGTTTTACTGATGGACAGTCTTTATTCCCTTCATATATTTATATTCTTGCAGGTATAGGATTAATTGTATACCCTTATTTGATAAAAAATCCAAATAAAAAAGAAAATAGAGTCAATTTAAATTGGAAGAAAGGATTATTGATAGCCACAATAATTTTCTTGGCGTTACTTATTTCAAAAATTTATTTTTCAAATTTGTACAAAAAAGATATAAAAGATAAACGAACAGAATTTAACTACTCTTCTGAAGAATCTGAAAACCATGATTCTACACACATAAAGACTGAATCAATAGAGCAAGAGATAGATAGTTTGTTAAATTAAGATTTCTCCGTTCTTCGAAGACTGTGGCTTCGATACAATATAAAGGAAGTAAATAAAAGAAGCTGTATTTAAGTAAAATTAAGTACAGTTTTTGTTTTAGGTAATGTAATGTAGGTAATGAATGATGCGAAGTTTAAAACTTCGCATAGCAGTAAGAGGCAAACTTTTAAACTCAACATAACTGTAGTCTATCATGCCATTTCAAGACCCAAAATCGCATTTTAAAAATTTCCATTAGTTTTGTTGCTTGTATATTTTGTATGACAAGCACACTCCATGAAGAAAACCACTGCACTACTCCCCTTATTCCAACAATTTATCCGAGAAAGCGAAACAGGGAAACGACTGAAAAAGAATGGAGAAAGAATTAAAAAAGGATCTATTGATAACTATAAGTCTTCATTAAAACTTTTACAAAAGTTTAGTTTACAAACTGGTTTTGAATTACGTATCTGTGATGCTTCCAAACTAAATAAAAGGGAACTCCTTTCAGAAAAAAACTATTGGAAAAAATTTTATAAAAAGTTCACGGAATATTGTTATAAAAATGAATTATATGACAATTATGTTGGCCATAACATAAAGATTATTAGAACGTTTTTTAATTACCTAAAAAATGATAAAGACTTCCCTACCGGCGACTTCCAACGGCTATTTTATGTTCGTAAAGAAGAGGTTGACATTTTAGTGTTATCGCCAGAACAACTTAAATTTTTAATACATGATACAGATTTTGAAAACAGCCTTACCCCCGCTTTAAAGCGTATTAAAGATATCTTTGTTTTTGGTTGCACTACAGGTTTACGGTTTTCCGATATTTTTAGACTAACCAATAAAAATTTTGAAAGGGAAAACAATGATTGGTATTTAAAAATTAAATCCAAAAAAACCAAAACTTATAGCTTTATTAAACTACCACAGTATGCTATAAATATTTATGAAAATTACAAACAAAAATCTGCCAAAACTTATATTTTTAAACCCATTACCTTATTTATTTTTAATAGAACCCTAAAACAAATAGGTGAAAAAGCCGGGTTTACAAATCCTATTGAAATGACTCGTGAAAAACAAGGTAAAACAAAAATTGTAAATAAGAACCCAAATATAAAACAACTCCGTTTTTGTGATAAAATGAGTTCACATATGATGCGTAGAACAGCCATCACTACCCTACTCATTTTAGGGATGCCGGAACATTTGGTTCGCAAAATTAGTGGTCATAGTTACGCTAGCAATTCTTTTAATAGATATGTCCATTATGCACAGGCTTATATTGATAAAGAAATTGATAAAGTTCATAAAAAACTTGAGGTTTATTAAATAAATCAAGCCTTTCCTTATAATTAGGACAGCTTCTTTGTTTGGTGATACTACAGGTTTAAGGTTTTCTGGCAATTTTAAGCAGATAAATAAAATTTCTTAAAAATATTCATTAATATGTAAGATGCTGTTTTTGTTTTAAATTTCAAATAGTTGAATTTCCAAAAAATACTACCCACCAATTTGAACGACTATCCAACAAAACTGTATTATTTTAAACACATAATCGGAATTATTCCGATTATGTGTTTGTTTTTTAACATTTAATTGTTGTTTTTGATACAGGTATCCGGGTTTATTCCGATTATCATGTATAATATTGACGGTATGGATTTTAGAATTACTTAGCAATTATAAGAGCCCAAATGATAAGATTAGTGAGTTACTTAAAAGTCAAGAGCTCATTTCTATTAGAAGAGGGCTGTACATAATTGGAACTAAAGTGGACCTACCATCACCAGAGCCCTTTCTAATAGCTAATCACCTTAGAGGACCGAGTTATGTGTCATTAGAGTCCGCATTATCTTATTGGAACATGATACCAGAGAGAGCATATGAAATAAGCTCTGTAACCATAAAAACTTCAAGACTACATAAAACTCCTGTTGGACGATTTAGTTACCAAAAATTAAAGACTCCTTATTATTCTTATGGAATAAAAAACATAGAGTATTCACCTAAGCAAACAATGTTAGTTGCCTCACCTGAAAAAGCATTATGTGACAAAGTTGTGTTAACACCAAAAATTCATCTTAGAAGCATCAAACAAACGCGAGAATTTTTAATAGAAGATCTTCGTATGGATAGTGAAGTACTAAAAGCATTAGACACAAAAATTATGGAACTATGGATTAAAATGCTCCTAAAAATGCTTATTAAAATGCTAATAGAATTATGATAAAAGAGTGAATAGAGGAATATGATCCTCAAAAAGAGGAAGAAATATTGTCCGCATTACGTGAAATAATGCAAGAAATTACGTTAGCTGGGTTATCTAGAACTGATTTTTTTGAGAAAGCAGCTTTTTATGGAGGGATCGCCCTCCGGATATTTTATGGATTGGATAGATATTCTGAAGACTTGGATTTCTCTTTACTCAAGCCTGATTCTGATTTTTCAATTGAGCCATACTTTAAAGCCCTATTAGATGAATTTAATTCTTTGGGGCTGACTATTAGTATTAAGGAAAAGAAAAAAACAAAACAAACGGCTATTGGTTCTGCTTTTCTGAAAGCCGAAACAATATGGCAAGAAATTGTACTCGAAGACATCATCAAAGAAACTGGGGTTCGTTCCAATAGGACCTTAAAAATTAAAATAGAAGTTGATCGACATCCTCCATTAAATTTCCAAACCGAAGAAAAGTTATTACTCCGTCCATATTCTTTTTATGTGAAATACTTTACTAAATCAAGTTTGTTTGCAGGTAAGATGCACGCCCTGCTATTTAGAAAGTGGAAAAATAGAGTCAAGGGAAGGGATTGGTATGACCTAGAATAGTATATTAAAAAGGCATCCCCTTGGATGTAAATCATTTCTTAGCTAGGGCAATAGATACGAAAGATTGGCAAGAAGACAGTATTTCTAAAGAACAGATTATAGAACTATTGTATAAAAAAATCGAGTCCGTATCTTTTAATAATATTAAAGAAGATGTTATTAGGTTCATTAAAAATGATGAGGTTCTAAATATTTGGGACCACAATATTTCAAAGATTTGATAAAAAAATGAAATTTGAGAATACTTAATATTATCAGAAAGAAAGTCTTTAGAATTGCTAAATAAAAATTAAAAGCCCTGTAAGGTAAAAAATCATACATCATACTGAAGAGAAAACAATTAGCATAAGGGTTTTTGGGTAAAACCTACAAAAACATAATATATTGTTTTTTAGCGACTTATATAAATAGTGAGTGATTCGGTGAGTATAAATCTAAAATTATTTTCATCTTATTGATTACCAATTCATTACAAGTAATGAAATATTCCCACCTTGAGTACTGAAAAACCCTTTAAAACATCTGTTTTTAAAGGGTTTTTTAATTTTACATATTCTCAAATAAACCCCATTAATTTCAAATAAAAGTTGAGTACTTTTGTATTTAAATTTATTCACCCAATTAGACTTAATTTACTACTAAACAATTACTTGTATTTTAAGGTAAATCTTTAATACAATAAAGAGTCAACTAAATAATAATTTAAAAACAGCTCTATTTAAACAGTCAAAAACTATTACAATACTAAAATTTTTATGGAAAAGTATATTAACGCATTTATTAATTCCTTTAACGGAACTGTAGATTGGACGTGGAAATCAATAATTTTTGAAGTTCCATGGTACACAAATTATTTCTGGGGACTCACAGCCATATCTATATTCGTTTGGCTATTAGAAATAGCATTTCCTTGGAGAAAAGAACAAGCCGTTATTCGAAAAGATTTTTGGCTAGACTCCTTTTATATGTACTTTAACTTTTTCGTTTTTTCAATAATAATCAGTGGGTTTTATAAGGTTATTGGGTTGCTTTTTAAGGATGTTAATATTACGGCTAAAAGTTTTGCGATTATAGATATTTCTAAATGGTCTATGTGGTTACAACTACTAGTGTTTTTTATTATTCTTGATTTCGTGCAGTGGTTTACACATGTTTTGTTACACAAGTATCCATTTTTATGGAAATTTCATAAAGTACATCACAGTGTAAAAGAAATGGGATTTGCTGCTCATTTAAGATATCACTGGATGGAAAATATATTTTATAAACCTTTAAAAACATTTGGTGTTATGATAATAGGAGGTTTTGAACCAAATCAGGCATACATTATTCATTTCATTACCATTGCAATAGGTCATTTTAATCATTCCAATATTAAAATTACTTGGGGACCACTTAAGTATATTTTCAACAATCCAGTAATGCACTTATATCACCATGCATATACTTTACCAAAAGGAAAAAATGGTGTGAATTATGGAATAAGTTTAAGCCTTTGGGATTATATTTTTAAAACAAATTACATCCCAGAAGATAGCGGTACAGTTGAAATTGGGTTTGAGGGAGATGATAAATTTCCACATGATTTTATTGGACAAAATCTTTATGGATTTAAAAAAGGACAAAAATAACTACACTTTAATTTACAATACAATTAGCATGTAAGCTAAATTAAAAACCTCAGATAAAATTCAAAATTGAATAGTACACTTGCATAACAATTTACAGTTAGTTTTTCGCCTTTAGCAAAAGCGTTATGAAAAATATAAAACTAATAGTTTTTATAACAATAGTATCTTCAAACCTATTTAGTCAAAATACTCATATAGATTCTTTACAACAAATTAAAAATATCCCTTTTAATTATAAATCCTTAATTATTCCAACCACCTTGATTGCCTATGGAATTATAGGTATTGAAAATGATAACTTAAAGCTTATTAATAATGAAATAAAAGAAGAAGTCAGCGAACACATAGATAACAAGTTTACCATAGATGATATATCACAATACACACCATTTATGTCTGTATATGCCTTGAATGCATTAGGTGTAAAAGGGAAAAACAATTTTAAAGATAGAACTATTATTTTAGGAACCGCTTATTTGATAATGGGTACTACAGTATATGGAATGAAAAAAATAACTAAAGTTGAAAGACCAGATGGTTCTGGTAAAACCTCTTTTCCTTCGGGTCATACAGCAACTGCTTTTATGGGCGCCGAATTTTTATATCAAGAATATAAAGATGTTTCCGTTTGGTATGGTATAACAGGCTATGTAGTAGCAACGGGAACTGGTTTCTTTAGAATTTATAATAACAGACATTGGTTTACAGATGTTGTGGCAGGTGCAGGGATAGGAATCTTAAGCACAAAAATAGCCTATTGGATACATCCTTTTATTAAGAGTAAAATCTTTAAAAAAGAGAAAAAAATGAATGCAATGGTGATGCCCTTTTATAACGGAAAAGAATATGGATTAGGAATATCTATGTCTTTTTAAAAAAGCATAAAATTTTATCTTAATACCAAATTCAAGTTATTTATTCTAAAATGATACTTATTTTTAAAATATGAAAATCTTACTCATAGAAGACGAAAAAGACTTAGCAAAAAGTATTCAGGACTATTTGAAAACAAACGACTTTGTTTGCGAATGGGTAACTGATTTCTCTTTGGCTTTAGAAAAAATTGCGCTCTATGACTACGATTGTATTTTACTCGATCTTATGCTACCCGGAGGCAATGGTTTTGATATTTTATCACATCTTAAAAAACTCAACAAATCAGATGGCGTAATTATTATTTCAGCTAAACAAAATTTAGAAACCAGACTAGAAGGATTCAATCTAGGTGCCGATGATTATTTGACAAAACCTTTTCATCTATCAGAATTATTGGTGAGAATTCAAGCCTTAATACGCCGAAAGAAATTTGATGGAAACAACATCATAACCTTTAATGAAATACAAATCGACCTACTTTCAAAAGTTGTAAAGGTTCATGATGTTAGTATTGATGTAACAAAAAAAGAAATAGATTTATTGCTGTTTTTAATTGGTAATAATAAAAAAGTATTATCAAAAGAAGCGATAGCTGAACATCTTTCTGGCGATATGGCTGATATGATTGACAATCATGATTTTGTGTATGCACATATAAAAAATATTAAAAAGAAACTAAAAAATGCCGAAAGCAAAAGCTACATTAAAACAGTATATGGTTTAGGATATAAATGGGAAGATGAATAAAAAATTATTACATAAAACGCAACGCGCCTATCTTGTTTTTTCAATACTGTTATTTGTTATTGTAGCACCACTGTTTTATGTACTTTCCAATAAATTTTATATTGATGAAGTGAATGAACGCTTAATGCTTCAAAAATCTGATTTTGTTCAAAATTCTCTTTCAAAATTAAAGATTGAAGATATCTCATTATGGAACAATTTTAACTACGCTGTTGAAATACTTGAACCGTATAATTTAAAAAAAGACACCCTATTTTATAGTACATCGTTTAATAAAATAGAACAAGAAAATGACCGTTTTAGAGTATTAAATTCCCCCATTACAATAGAAGGGAAACCTTATGTGTTTTCCGCTAAAGTTAACTTGATTGAATCTGAAGATTTTTTGCTAAGCATCATCCTACTTTTTGTGTGTCTTATTTTATTATTGATGTTAGGCCTGTTTATTATTACTAAAAAATTATCTCAACGGCTTTGGCGTCCTTTTTATGAAACGCTTCATCAAATTGAAAATTTTGATATAGATAGACACCAAAAACCTCACTTTACCAATTCAGATACTGAAGAATTTAATCGACTCAATAAAAGCATTAACGATTTAATTAAACGCAATATAGCTATCTATAATAATCAAAGAGAATTTGTTGAAAATGCTGCTCATGAGTTGCAAACACCCATCGCTATTTTTAAAGCAAAAGTTGATACACTCATTCAGCGATCTGATATTACCGAGGGTCAATCAGAGCTATTAAGTTCTTTAAATACTACTATTTCCAGACTAAAAAGAGTCAACAAAAATCTGTTGTTACTTTCCAAAATAGATACAGAGCAATATAACAACACCGAAACGTTTTCACTGCAACAACTTATAGAAAAACAGTTAGGTTTCTTTTTAGAACAAGCGGAGCAAAAAAATATAACAGTTACAACATCTTTTCAACAAGATGTTTTGGTTTATGCCAATTATGGACTCACAGAATTATTAGTGAGTAATTTATTGCTGAATGCCGTTAGACATAATTTGAAGAACGGAACAATTAACATTGCTATTTCTCATAAAACACTTGAAATAACAAATACGGGCAATCCATTAGGATTAAAAGAAGAAGATCTTTTTAATCGCTTTTCAAAATCAAGCAATTCCAAACAAGGAAATGGTTTAGGATTAGCTATAGTGAAAAAAATAGCTGACCATAACACATGGACTATTAGCTATACTTTTGTAGCAAATAAGCACTCATTTTTAATAACTTTCTAAAAATTCAAAATTTCTTCTAAATCGTGTTGCACCTTTGGTAATAAATAAATTATTCACTAAAAAAGTAATCATGAAAATCTTAAAATTAGCAGTTATCGCAATTCTTTTTACTACGTTTTCTGCATGTGGTCAAAAGTCTACAGTTCCAGGCAATGTTAAAGCAGCCTTTTTACAAAAATTCCCAACCGTTAAAAAAGTAAGTTGGGATAAAGAAAATGACACCGAATGGGAAGCAGAATTTAAAATGAATGGACAAGAGTATTCGGCTAATTTTTCGTCTGAAGGAGTTTGGATGGAAACAGAATACGAAATAAACAAAAAAGATATTCCTACTGCCGTTAAGCAAACATTAGACTCTGAATTTAATGGCTATGATATTGAAGAAGCCGAAATATCTGAAACAACTCAAGGAAAAGTTTATGAGTTTGCTTTAGAAAAAAGTGACACCGATATGGAAGTTGCCATTTCTCCTGAAGGAAACGTTATGAAAAAAGAAATGAAGGCTGAAAATGATAATGAAGACAATGATTAATAGAAATTAAATAAAAGAAAGCCGTCTAAAAATTAGATAAAACTCGTCATTACGAACGCATTGAAGTAATCTCTCGAGAGAAAAATAATGACTTACAGATTGCTTCGTTCCTCGCAATGACCTAAAACATACTTTTTAGACAGCTTCTTTTGTTATCTTTGATATTTATACTATGAAACGCTTTATTCCTATTTTTTACCTACTCACTTTTTTTTATAATCCTGCTTATTCACAAACCAGCTTACAATATTATTTAGATAATGCCGAAAAAAATAGTCCGCTACTTCAAAAGCAGGATAACAACAATAAAATTATCGATTTAGATGTAGCACAATACAGAGCTATTTACAAAAGCGCAAAGCTTAACATAAATAGTAATGTCATCTTTTTACCAATCATATCTAAAGACGGTAATACCAATACATTACAACTACTATCTTCTGGAAGCACCGATTATATTGGTCAGGATTTGGGAGCGACCAATGGCGGTCAATTTCAAGCTCTCATGTCGGTAAATCAACCCTTATTTACAAATAGGTATGTTTCTGCTCAGGAAAACAAAGCCAACATCTTACAGGAACAAAATAAAAATACTGGTGAGCTTACCAAAGCAGAGTTACATCAAGTAGTTACACACCAATATATACTTTGTGTTCAATCACAAAAGCAAAAAGAAAATACGCAACAAACAATTCAAATAATAAAAGATCAAATCCAGCAAATGAAACCATTAGTTGATGCTGGAATTTATAAATTAATTGATTTAAAATTATTAGAAATAGCCTTAAAAAATAGTCAGATTGATTACGAACGTCTTTCTGGTGAATACCTCAATAATTTTAAT
>JBNKYB010000007.1:0-22939 GCA_050300615.1 Flavobacteriaceae bacterium
AACACTTAAAAAAAGAGCGACCACGTTATTAATAACGTGGTCGCTCTTTTTTTAAGTGTTTAAATTTAAAACTTCATACCAAATCCAACACCTGCAATAAAAGGATTGATGTCTACATCTGCTCCTACGGTTGCTCCAAGAGCTGTAGTTGCATCAACAGTAGCATCTGTATTCAATAAAAGATATTTAGCATCAACATTTATAAACCATTTATCATTTACAAAGAAATCAAATCCTAGTTGAAAATCAAATCCTACTTTGTTGTCATATTCAACTTTATCAGCAACAGGACCACCATCTGCATTATAAAAAATTGTGTAGTTAACACCTGCCCCAACATAAGGACGAACAACCTCTCCATCAAAATGATACTGAAGTGTTAATGTTGGAGGCAATAACCAAACATCTCCTAAATCTATATCACCAACTGCAGTAGATGCCGCTTTAACATCATGATTTGTTGTTGCTAAAATTAACTCTGCAGCCCAGTTTTTTGTAAAGAAATAAGTAAAATCTAGTTCTGGAACATACGCATTTGATATTTGCACATCGCCACCTATAGCTTGAATTGAACTGCTTTCATTTGGTACAACCGCAAGACCTCTTAAGCGAACTTGCCATTTACTAAAATCTGTTTTAGAATCAGCTTCTTGGGCATTAACAAATGTAAAAGTTAAACACAGCAAAAGCACTGTAAAAATTGTTTTTTTCATTTTAATTATTTTAAATTAGTTTGAATTATTCTTCAAAACTATTTTTTTTTAAACACCTAAAAGCTAACAAAAGTCATGTTTTAAAAAGAAAATATTTTTATAGCCTATCTATTACAAATTATTTTAAAAACAATTTTTATTAACCTAAAATAACCCTAACTTTAACATATTAAATTACCAGTATGAAATCTTTAAATAACTATATAGACCACACGCTTTTAAAAGCTACAGCAACCAAAAAAGACATTCAAAAACTTTGCGAAGAAGCTATAACTTATCAGTTTTTTTCTGTTTGTGTTAATAGCTGTTATGTTTCAATAGCCAAAGAGTACCTAAAACATTCAAATGTTAAGGTGTGTAGCGTGATTGGGTTTCCGTTAGGCGCAATGTCTTCAAAATCTAAAGCAATTGAAGCACAAATAGCCATACAAGATGGAGCCGATGAAATTGATATGGTTATGAATATAGGTTATTTAAAAAACAAGGACTTTGACAACGTATGGAAAGATATTGAAGCCGTTAAAAATGTGATGCCTAACAACACGTTAAAAGTTATTTTAGAAACGTGCTACCTAGAAGATGATGAAATTATAAAAGCAAGTGAACTCGCTATAAAAGGTGGTGCTAATTTTATTAAAACCTCAACAGGATTTGGCACTAGAGGAGCTAGCTTGCAAGATGTTGAACTTATGAAAAGCGTAGCTAAAGACACCACAAAAATAAAAGCTTCTGGAGGTATCAAAGATGCTAAAACGGCTCTAGAATACATAGATGCTGGTGCTCAACGCTTAGGCACCTCTTCTGGAATCGCCATCATAAAAGGAGAGACATCAAATTCAAATTATTAATCAAAATAAATTAAACTAATGAGTGTTCATATAGAAGCAAAAAAAGGAGAGATTGCAGAAACCATTTTATTACCTGGTGACCCTTTAAGAGCAAAATGGATAGCCGAAACCTTTTTAGAAAACCCGGTTTGTTTCAATAAAGTTAGAGGCATGTTAGGCTTTACCGGAACGTATCAAGGCAAACGTGTTTCTGTAATGGGAACAGGTATGGGAGTACCAAGTATTTCTATTTACTCGCATGAATTAATAAACGAATATGGGGTTAAAAATCTAATTCGAGTGGGCAGCGCTGGCTCTTATCAAGCAGATATTAAAATTAGAGATATTGTTTTAGCCATGGCGGCTTCTTCAAATTCTGGTATTAACGAACTTAGATTTGGAGGAGCAGACTTTGCACCTACTGCTAGTTTTGAACTGTTTCAAAAAGCTATCGAAGCAGCAAAAGCAAAAGACATAAAAGTTAAAGCTGGAAATATATTTACCTCAGACGAATTTTACGAAGATGATTTTGAATCTTATAAAAAATGGTCAAAATTTGGAGTTCTTTGTGTTGAAATGGAGTCTGCAGGGCTTTATACCGTTGCTGCTAAATACAATGTAAATGCACTTTCTATTTTAACTATTTCTGATTCTTTAGTAACAGGAGAACGAACTACCAATGAGGAAAGAGAGACAACATTTAAAGGTATGATAGAAATTGCTTTAGAATTGGCTTAATTTACCAAACTAAACCTAATAGCTTGATTTGTATATTTTTGAGCTAGTATATTAATTGACTTTTCTTCTAATTGAAGTATTCTAGGATACCCGCCAGTAGTTTGACAATCTCGCATTAAAACAATAAGGTTTCCAGAGGGAGTTAACTGAACCGTTCCTGGAAGCACATTAGAAGTGATGATAGGCTCTAAACTATTCTCTAAAGATTCCTGTAATTGATAAGCCATCCTATTATTATTCTTAGAAACCGTATACTCTTTTGAAAATAATTCAGATTGTTGCTGTTTTGAAAGCATATCAAACTCAGGCCCCTTAAAAACATTGATGTTTTTGGATTTTATATAAGACACATCAACTCTAAGGGAAGCATGTTGTTCTATGGATTGTTTGTTAGACTCACCTATTGATAACTCATCTCCTTTATTTAGTTTATAGGATACCATAATACCTTTATACATACTGGCACTTCCCATAATATTTTCTGATTTAATCCCACCTAAAACAGCCATATAACTTCTAAATCCAAATTTTAAAGCACCAAACGATAAAACATCTCCTTTGCTTACTTTGATTATTTTACATAAATCTATCGAAAGTTGATTTAGTTTTGGGGACATATCGGCACCTGTGATACAAATATGAGTATCAGCCTGAAACTCCAAAGAAGCTCCTGTCATCGTCATTTCTATAACTGGCATGCCTTCTAAATTACCTAACAATGCATTAGCTAATATAGCGGCTTGTTTGTCCATGGCTCCTGAGATAGGAACTCCATATGACAGATACCCATTTCTTCCAAAATCCTGAACAGAAGAATAAAAGCCGGCTTTTAGTATCTTAATCATCAATCACCTCGCTTTCTATTTGATAAACACCTGCTTCTACCAGTATTTCTATATCTTGGTGTTCCTTTTTTGAAATAGGTATACATTTTATTTTATCGCCAGGACTTGCAAAACAAGGAATATCGTTTTTAATATTAAAGAAATTAATGGGTGTGTTACCTATAATGTTCCAACCACCTGGGCTTTCATTAGGGTAAACACCTGTTTGATTACCTCCAATACCTACAGATCCTTTTTCTATGGTTAACCTTGGGGCACCCTTTCTTGGCATCCATAACAATTCATCTAAACCACCTAGATATAAAAAGCCTGGCAAAAAGCCAATAAAATAAACGGTATATAAGTTTTTTGTATGAGCTTTAATAATCGAGTCTATTGATATTTTTTTTTCTTGCGACAAAAACTCTAAATCTAAACCAAAATCAGGATGATAACATACTGGTATTTTCCATAATTTATAATTTTGACTATGTTCTTTATTCACTAAAGCGTATATGTTTTTTAACGAGCTTACTTCTTTTTTAAAATCAATATTATCATTTTTAAAAATAACGATCAGTGAGCAATATGCAGAATTCAACTCTATAGCTTCTTCCTGTTTCACCTTTAAAATAGCCTTTTTAAAAGCCAGAATATCATATAAAATAGCTTCACTAATACGAGATGGCCATTCAATTAAAATAGCTCGTTCTCCATACTGTTTGTATGTAAGTTGGTATTTAGGCAATGGTAATCTGTTTAGCTATACATTCTTGTTTTAAAAACTTTAAAATAGTAACCGCATTTGAGTTGTCACCATGAATACAAAAGGTCTCTGCTTTTATTGGAACCAAATGCCCTTGAAGTGTTTGTACGGTACCTGATTCAATGATACTGTACATATGTTTAAAAACAGCTTCGGGATCTTTTATCAAAGCTCTTTTATGAGTTCTTGAAACCAAGGTTAAATCATCATTGTAATTTCTATCAGCAAAAGCTTCATAGATAACTGGAATCTTATTTTCTATAGCCAATTTTTCAATAACCGAATTAAAAGGGGCATATAATTTAATTGGCAACATGAAACTTTTAATCACTTCAACAATTACGGCTGCAACTTTCTTATCAATAGCTGCTAGATTGTATAAAGCTCCATGAGGTTTTATATGATTTAATCTTGCCTGTTCTTCATTTAAAACACTCATTAAATCATTTATCTGTTCTTTAATAGATGCATACAAAGCTGCACAGGATATCTCCATTGGTTTACGTCCAAAATGTTCTTTGTCGGGAAACGATGGGTGTGCCCCTATTTTAACCCTATGTTCTTTAGATAATTTTATAACCAGTCTCATGGTTTCTTTATCACCCGCATGTCCTCCACAAGCAATATTACAGGATGATATATATGGCAAAATTTCAGATTCATTTCCAATACCTTCCCCTACATCAACATTGATATCTATAATCTTAGTATTCATTACAACAAGTTAAATACGTTAAAAATAGTCTTAACATACAAAGAAACAATTGAAAATATCAGAAATTATAGTTTTTTATAATTGCTTTAATAAGGTATCAACGGCTTTCTTTAATTGAGTGTCTTTGCCTTTAGCTTTATCATCAGGACTATTTGTTACCAAAATATCTGGAACAGCAGGCCCTAACTCCATATTAGACTTAGTTGATTTTACATACCATCCCCTAAATGGCATTCTAACATATGAGCCATCAATTAAATACGTAGCTCCAGTAGATATAACAGCTCCAAAAGTAGGTTCTCCAACTAAAGTTCCAATACCTAAAGTTTTATAAGCATGAGAAAATATTTCGGCATTAGAATAACTTGTTGAGTTACAAAGAGCAATAGATGGCTTAGTCCATGCGGCTAATGGTAAACGCTCACTAAATGGATAATGATTTACAAATTTTGTTTGTTCTTTTTCCAAATTATCAGCAGCTCCTCTTGGCACTGTATAGGCATGCTGTTTTACATTAAGTACAGCCATAAGATAATCGGTTGTCCATCCACCTCCATTATATCGAACGTCAATAACTAAACCTTCTTTTCCTAAACCTGCAGAGGTTAGCTCACGTTCAAACTCTTCAAAACTTTGCCAGTTCATTCCTTGAATATGAATATATCCCAATCTTCCATTGGAATATTTTTCCGTTAGCCTTTTACGTTCCCTAACCCAAGCATTATAATTTTCTTTTCTATTACTTCTTTGTGGTCTTATAACAATTTCGACAGCGTCATTACCTCTTTTAACATCTAAATAAATTTTTTCATTAGAAGTTCCCTCTAAAAGACTATACACATTCAAATCTTTTGAAAGTTTAGTACCATTTACCGATGTGACTATATCTCCAACCTGAATAGTGCTGGCAACGCGATCGGCTGGCATCCCATAAGTTACTTTGCTAACCTCTAGACTACCATTGTTTTTAGGCATAAACTCAACCCCTAATAATCCTGTGGATTCTCTCTGTAAGTCTTCTCGTTGCTCGCCTCCATATAATCCCATATGACTCGCATTAATTTGACCTAACATCCAATTGAATATATTTTTAAAGTCTATTCGTGTTAATGCTTTCATTGCTAATGGCTTATAGACCTTTTTCAAAGCGTTCCAGTCTTGACCATGGAAATTAGGATCATAAAAACCATCATTAATGGCTTTCCATGCTTCTTCAAACAGTTGATTAGATTCTTCAGAATAGTCAATATCCATTTTAGCGGAAATAGCTAAGCTTTCAGATTTATCATTAGACAAATTAACACTTGAAAGCGTACCATTACTGAGCAACATAAACATAGTCTTACCTTTATTATCTACTGTAATTCCTGATGGCTTTTTATTTTTTGTTGTAATCTCTTTTTTATCTTTTCCATCCCATGAAATTTTGTATAAATCTGATTCAACTTCAGCATCACCATTGCTAGCATTTCCCGTAGTATAATAAATTGTTTTACCATCTTTAGAAATATATTGAGCAAATTCACCCCCAACAAAACTTGTTACTTGAACCTGACGTTGATAAATATCATCAAAATCTATAGTAATATCTTTAACGATTTTAGAGTCACTCTTCTTTTTGTCATCTTTCTTATTGTCTTTTTTAGCTTCATTATTCTTTTCCTCTTCCCAATCTTGTGCTGTTTTTTGCCAATCAGATTTATTTAACCAAACAAACCACACATCATAATCACCATTATTTCTATCAGAAGAAAATACCAACTTTTTGCCATCTGCACTCCAAATAGGCCCACTATCTTGTTTTGGGTGCATGGAAACATTGACTGGTTTTTGAGAATTATCAGCTTTATGAATATAAATTTCCTCATTAAAATCTAAATCTTCCAAACCATACGCCAACCATTTAGAATCGGGAGACCATGCAACATCGCTTGGTGTTGCCCAACCATCTAGCAAAGTAATCTCTTTTGACAATTTCCCATTTTTATCAATTTGGGATACAATTAATTCACCTCTACCACGTCTGTACACTATTGATTTTCCATCTGGTGATATGATTGGATTGGATTCATTTGCAGATGTTTTTGTTAATCTTATAACGCTAGGCTTCAATGAATTCAACAAACTTGATTCTTTTGCATCATCAGACTTTAAAAGATATAAATCACTTTGTCCGTCTCTATCCGATACAAAAACAAGCGTACTATCATTTAACCATGTTGGCATTCTATCTCTATAAGCAGATTTTGAAACGTTGACCGTTTTCTTATTATCCTTATTGGTTGACCTAATAAAAAGTTCTCCCCTAATTACTAATGCACTATATTCTCCATTAGGCGAAATCGCAATGTCACTTATTTTGTTTGTATATGTTTTATGAACGACCGGATCGAACCTAAAGTCTGAGGCTAACTTTAAATGAATCTCATTTTGAGACTTCGTTATCGCATCTATTTGATAAAGTCTATCTCCTTTAACCGCTACAATGGTTTTACCATTAGCACTTATGTTAAAAGAAAATATACCCATATCCTTAAACGATGTTATTGGTTCTATTACTCCTGTTTTCTGTCCTTGCTGATTAATTGTAAGTTTATGAATATTGTATTTACCGGTTCTTGAAGATTGAAAGTAAATAGTTGAATTATCACCCCACTGCGGATAAAAATCATTCCCATCAAAAGTAGTTAATTGTGTATATGCATCATTCGCAATATCGTACAGCCAAATATTTCTATTAGCTGGTCCTTTATATGCTTCTCTTTGAATTCGACAAGATCCTTTTACAAACACAATAAATTTTCCGTTAGGAGATCGTTTTGCATCCATACCAACAGTGCTCATATATCTTTCTGGCGTTCCTCCTTTTTCACTGACTATTTGTGTTTCATACTCACGCTCAACTTGTGCAAATGCACGTCTTGTTGAAAATATAATATGGCCGTCGCTTGTATAATCTGTTATATAGTCATAAGCCGAATGAAAGGTAATACGCTTTGGCAAACCTCCTTGAGACGGAATTATAAAAATGTCATTATTCCCGTAACGATTACTTTGAAACGCAATGGAATTGCCATCATGACTCCACATTGGATTGGTATCATAGGCTTCATGAACCGTTAAACGTTTAGCGTTTTCTCCATTGATAGTTGCTGTCCAAATATCACCTTGGTAATTAAACGCTATTTGTTGTCCATCTGGACTTACAGAAGGGTCATTGATTATAGGATTTTGAGAAAAACAAATGGAAGTAAAAAAGAAAGAAACAATTGATAATTTTTGCAAGTTTTTCATTGGATATTTTTTGTGTTTTAAAAATAATTCTTTTCTGTGTTTGGGACGATACCTTAAATCATTTTAACAAAATAATTTAGTGTCTCTGTATAATCGTAAGCAAAAGACAATGATTTCAACTTTCTACCCCAGCCAACCTTCTCTATCCAAACTTCTATATTGAATGGCTTCACTAATATGGGTGCCATTAACAGTTTCAACACCTTCTAAATCGGCAATGGTTCTAGAAACTTTTAAAATTCGGTCGTAAGCTCTCGCAGATAGATTTAAACGTTCCATAGCTGTTTTTAATAACTGTTTTGAAGGGTCGTCTAACACACAATATTTTCGAATTTGCTTCGTGTTCATTTGCGCATTGTAATGCACTACATCAGAATCTGAAAACCGTTTGGTTTGAATTTCTCTGGCTTTAGTCACTCGCTTTCGTATTTCAACAGAGGTTTCACTTTTCCTGTCTTCTGATAGTTTTTCAAAAGGTACTGGGGTCACTTCAATATGAATATCGATTCTATCTAACAATGGCCCCGAAATCTTACTTAAATAGCGTTGCATTTCGGCAGGACTCGATGTTACTGGCGCATCGGGATCGTTAAAATAACCTCCCGGACTTGGGTTCATACTCGCTACCAACATAAACGACGACGGATAAGTTACTGTAAACTTTGCTCTAGAAATGGTGACTTCCCTATCTTCCAACGGCTGTCGTAACACCTCCAAAACACTACGCTTAAATTCTGGTAACTCATCTAAAAACAAGACACCGTTATGCGACAACGATATTTCTCCAGGTTGTGGAAATGCCCCACCACCCACTAAAGCAACATCGCTTATAGTGTGATGCGGACTCCTAAACGGACGTTGCGCCATGAGCCCCGTATCTTTAACTCGACCAACCACCGAATGTATTTTTGTGGTTTCCAAAGCTTCATGTAAGGTCATTGGAGGCAAAATACTTGGCAATCGTTTGGCTAACATGGTTTTGCCTGCTCCTGGAGGTCCAATTAAAATAATGTTATGGCCTCCAGCCGCTGCAATTTCCATACAGCGCTTAATACCTTCTTGACCCTTCACATCGCTAAAATCGAACTCAGGAAACTCCAAGTTTTTGTAAAACTCTTCGCGTGTATTGATGCTAGTTTGTTCAATTGCTTCACCTTTATCAAAATAATCAATCACTTGTTTTATAGTATCAACACCATAAACCTCAAGATTATCAACAATAGCAGCTTCTTTTGCATTCTGACTCGGCAGAATAAAACCTTTAAAACCTTCTTCTCGTGCCTTTACCGCAATTGGCAATGCGCCTTTAATGGGTTGTAAACTACCATCTAAAGATAACTCCCCCATTATAATGTATTTCTCTAAATCTTCAGCTTTAATTTGCTTTGAAGCAGCCAGAATACCAATAGCCAAAGTTAAATCGTAGGCACTTCCCTCCTTGCGTAAATCGGCGGGTGCCATATTAATAGTTATTTTTTTTCCAGGGATTTTGTATCCATTATTTTGAAGTGCAGCCGCAATACGATAATTACTTTCTTTAATGGCATTATCTGGCAATCCTACTAAATGATAACCAATGCCTCCATCAACATTTACTTCAACAGTAATGGTGGTAGCTTCAACACCAAAAACGGCACTTCCAAAAACTTTTTTGAGCATAAAAATTGTTTAAAGCTTAAATGTAAGAAAAGTATATGAAAAATGATAAAAAAGAATATCATCAATAATTAATGATGCTTTTTAAACAAAACCTCATAGTCTTCTTTATTATCTACATCTGAAATCACATGGCTTCCATCAACAAACCCTACCCTATCTGAATATTTTTCTAATATTTTTTTCGCCCCTTTGTCTCCATTCAATTGAAACAATTCTTTAAAAAAAAGTTCATTAAAAATGGCAGGAACTCCCAATTTTTCATCTTTATACAAAGTGCAAGTAATCTCATTTTTACTTTCTGTATGTCTTTTGATGAGTGTATTCAAATAATGAGTATCTATTAAAGGTTGATCAGCCAACATAATAAGAACTTGTTTGATTTGTGGTTGAAATTTCAAAATTTCTTGAATACCAAATGCTATGGAACTACCTAATCCTAGTTTCCAATCGTCGTTTTTTAAAATGTTAATGTTATTAGAATCTATTTCGGTTGTTATTTTTTCATAATTAGCTCCTAAAACAAGAAAAATACCATCGTTTTCAATATGTTTTACTGAATTTATGGCGTGTTGCAACAAATTAGTGTTTTTCCATTTAAGGAGTTGTTTAGGGAATCCCATCCTAGAAGCATTTCCAGCAGCAAGTATTAATACTACTAATTTTGACAATTGAAATTGATTTATATATGAATTCGCCCTACTTTTTCTTTCAAAGACATAGGTTCTTGATGCCTAACCATTGATAAAATTTCAGAAACAATAGAAATAGCTATTTCTTGTGGTGTCTCAGCCCCAATATTTAATCCAGCAGGCGCATTAATGTTTTCAATAAATGAAGCATCTACATCTGGACAATATTCTAAAAACTGAGACAAGAGTTTTTCTCGTCGTCTTGATGGTCCAAGAATTCCTAAATAAGCTGGTTTAGAGTCTTTTAATTCTAATAAATATTTTAAATCATTTGAAAAATTATGCGTCATTAATACCACGGCTGTTTGATTATCAATTGAGTGAAGTTCTAAAGCATCAGGCGATACCGAAAAAAAAGCGGTAGCACCTGGAAAGTCCGATATTGTTTTAGATTCTAAAGGCCCAGAAATTACCGTGACATCCCAACCTGTATAATGTGCCAATTTACATAACTGAACCGCATCGTGCTCTGCTCCAAAAATCATTAATTTAAAACAAGGCTTCAAAGTTTCTTCAAATACCAATTCATTATCTGATACCTTTAAAATTTTTGAAATAGAATAAGACCTCTTCGAAAATGACACCACAGAACCAATAGATTCATGTTCTCCAACATCTTTTGAATAATACGACTTAACACTAAACGACTGCCTACTTTTTAAACAAGCTTCAAAGTCTTTAAAAAAATCGGCTTCAGGATTAAATGGCTCAATCAAAATATAAAGCACGCCTTCACAACCTAAACGGTAACGTCCATCATAGGTCATCATCTTGGATTTTCCTGTTTTAAAAACAGTTTCAGATTGACGAAGAATATCTTTTTCAACACAGCCACCACTAACGGCACCAATCATCTTTTCATTTTCAAGAATCAACATTCTGACTCCTGGCTTTCTATACGACGAGCCTTCTAAATCAACCACCGTTACTAAAACGGTTTTCAATCCTTGTTTTAGAGCTAAAAGATGATTTTCAATAATGGTTTTAAATTCGTGAGTCATAATATCTAAATACGGCTATTTTAACCTAATATTTTTTCAACTTTAATATGATTGATGTATGGCTGCTTGGTTAAACGTTGCCCAGTTGCTTTATGAATCGCGTTCGCTACCGCAGCACCAACGGGTGGTAAGGTTGGTTCACCAAGACCGGTAGGAGCAATATCACTGTCTACAAAATGAATATCTACCTTTGGAGTTTGCCCCATGCGGATTAAATGATATTTATCGAAATTCGTTGATTGTGGAATACCGTCGTTAAAAGTTAATTCACCAAACATAACATGACCAATACCATCAATAACACCTCCAGCTACCTGATTTTTAGCACCTAACGGATTCACAACGATACCACAATCTACCGCAACGGTTACTTTTTTAACTTCTGGAAGACCATTTTTCATAACAATATCGGCGACCTCTGCTACATGAGAATTATGGCAATAATATACTGAAAAACCTTGGTAAACTCCTTCTTCAGTGGTTCCCCAATTGGATTTTTCAACCGCTAATTTTATAACGCCTTGTAAACGCTCGGGACTATATTCAATTTTCGGATCTGGATTTTGTTTTACTTTTTCTAATAAATCCAAGTGTAACTGAACTCTATCAACACCCATTGTTTCAGCTAGTTCATCGAAAAAACTTTGTTCTGCGCTGGCTAAAAAATTAGTGTATGGTGCTCGCCATGCACCTGTGGTAATATTACTCTTATAATTAGCCACATCTACCTGATAATTGGTTATGGCTCCAGCTGGGAAAAAGTTAGGAATTAAACCATACATATTCCCATTGATAGCTGCTTCTTTTAATTGATATCCGGTAAGTTCGCCGTTTTTAACACTAGCTTTAATTCTGTATTTAGTAGCTGGACGGTACACACCTGTGGTCATATCATCTTCTCTGGTAGATACCATTTTAATAGGCTTTTTAATGGCATTTGAAATTTCGGCAGCTTCCAAAGCAAAATCAGAATACAAACGTCTTCCAAAACCACCGCCCATTCGCGTCATTTCAACATGAATATCTTCTACATTTCTATCTAATAACACAGCCACACCTTTAGAAACCTCTTCGGGTGTTTGTGTTGGACCAACCAAATGAATCTTTTCTTCTGAAACATTAGCGAAAAAATTCATGGGTTCCATGGTGTTGTGCGGTAAAAAAGAAGACTCATAAGTCCGCTCAAGAACGGTATCAGCTTCGGCAAATGATTTGTTGATATCACCATCAGATCGCATGGTTTTAAACGTGTTACCATCTAATAAATCTAACAAGGTTTTATTATGAAATTCGGTACTCTCAAGAGGCGTTTCATCTTTCCAAACGGCTTTAATTGCTTTTTTTCCTTTAATAGCATCCCAAGTTGTTTTAGCAATCACCACAACTTTATCGGTTCCACTTAAGATAGCCGTCCAACTCACATAGCCTTTACTTAAAAAATTTCGAGCCTTTTCTCCAATAGTAATTACATCAATTACGCCCGGAATGGCTTTCGCTGCCGTAGCATCGAAAGATTCTAAAACCTGTCCGAAAGCCGGTGGTCTTAAAACCGATGCATACAACATGCCTTCTTCTTTATAATCGAGTCCGAATAATGGTTTTCCTGTAATAATTCCATCGATATCAACATTACTCGTTCCTTTGCCTATTATGGTAAAATCCTTCGGATCCTTTAAAGTAACATTCTCTGGAATTTCCATAGTTGCAGCCTCTAAAACCACATCACCGTACCCTAATGTTTCCCCTTTCGAATTTGTAATTACACCTTGTTTTGCTGTACATTCAGAAGGTGACACCCCCCATTTTACCGCAGCGGCATTTATTAGCATTTGCTTGGCGGTGGCTCCGGTTTGCCTTAAAGGTTCCCAATTTTGTCTGATAGATTGACTTCCACCAGCAATTTGGTTTTTAAAGTTTTTAGTATCTAAAGCCCCTTGTTGCACATACACATCATCCCAAAGCACATCGAGTTCTTCAGCAATAAGCATTGGCATTGAGGTTTTTACACCTTGACCGATTTCTGGATTTGGCGAAAAAATAGTGACTTTCCCTTCCTTAGAGATTTTTATAAAAGCATTAAAATCGTTGAAATTTATCTGACTAATATCTACGGGCACTTTCGCGTCTGGCTTACAAGCATTAAATAAATTAAAACCAATAAGCATACCGCCACTTGCTAATGCCGATGATTTTAAAAACGATCTTCGGCTAAATTGTATTTGTTTTGAAGATTTCATGGTATAAATATCTTAATGGTTATTTAATTTTATTGGCAGCTACTTTAACAGCTTCTTCTATACTATTATAAGAGGCACATCGGCAAATATTACCGTGCATGGCGTTTCGTATTTCGGCATCACTCGGATTTGAATTTTTATCTAAAAAAGCCGATGCCGTCATGATTTGTCCAGACTGACAATAGCCACATTGCGGTACATCAACCTCTTTCCATGCCTCTTGCACCGGATGATCTCCGTTTTCGGATAAGCCTTCAATGGTCGTTATATTCATGCCTTCGGCTTGCGAAACCTGAATTAAACAACTACGCATCGCATTGCCTTCAACATGAACTGTGCAGGCTCCACACTGACCTATTCCGCATCCAAATTTTGTTCCTACAAGGTTCAGATGGTCTCTTAAAACCCAAAGTAAAGGTGTATCCATCTCGGCTTCTACTGTAAAAGCTTGATTATTAATTTTCAGATTAAGTGTTCGCATTTTTTTGAGTATTAATTAGATAAATATGCAGTAATTGATTAAAAGTATGAGTATTTTCTAAAAATATGAAAAAAAATAAAGCTATTTTAGAGGATACTATTGTTTTAACATTTATTTTAAAATCATAATTTAAACATTTAAAATTCTTTAATGATAAATTCAAAACGTATTGGCTTATTTCTTGGGCCACTTTTTTATGTCTTAATTCGTCTTTTTTTTAAACCAGACGATTTACCTGAAGAAGCAAATGGCATTCTAGCATCAACTATTTGGATAGCTATTTGGTGGATTACTGAGGCTATTCCTATTGCAGCAACGGCATTATTACCAATTGTTTTATTTCCGCTGTCTGGAAGTTTAGATTTGACATCCACTACCACATCCTATGGCCATAAATATGTTTTTCTTTATTTAGGAGGCTTCATCATTGCTATTGCCATTGAAAAGTGGAACCTCCATAAACGTATAGCTCTTAACATTATAAACCTTATTGGGACTAATGTTAAAAAAATAATTCTGGGCTTTATGGTGGCAACGGCATTTTTATCGATGTGGATTTCAAACACAGCAACTTCGGTTATGATGCTACCTATTGGCATTGCTATCATCAAACAACTAAAAGACAATCCTGAAACTGATAAAAATGAAAATTTAATTTTTGGTAAAGCCTTAATGTTAGCTATCGCTTATAGTGCTTCTATTGGTGGAATTGCCACCTTAATAGGAACACCACCAAATTTAGTTCTAGCCGGTATTATATCAGAAACCTACGGTTATGAAATTACATTTTTGCAATGGTTTAAATTTGGTTTCCCAATCTCCTTCGTATTAATTTTTATTTGTTGGAAATACCTAAGTTCGTTTGCATTTACATTTAAACAAAAAGAATTTCCTGGAGGAAAAGAAGAAATAAAACATTTACTTTCCTTATTGGGAACCATACGATATGAAGAAAAATTAGTGGCTATTGTTTTTTTTGTAACTGCCTTTTGTTGGATTACACGATCATTTTTGTTACAAAAGCTATTACCTCAACTCGATGACACTATTATTGCTATTATTTTTGCGTTAGTACTATTTATTATTCCTTCAAAGACAAAAAGCAAACAATTAATATCGTGGAAAGACACGAAAAAACTGCCTTGGGGAATCATCATCCTTTTTGGTGGTGGCATGGCTTTAGCAAAAGGTTTTGAAACCAGTGGGTTAGCTTTATGGATAGGAAACCAAATGATCTCCTTCGCAGGGTTTAACACTCTAATCCTTATTTTACTTCTTATAGCTGCTGTAAACTTTTTAACCGAAATAACATCAAATTTAGCAACCACAGCTATGCTTTTACCAATTTTGGCACCAATGGCTTTAAGCATCGATGTACATCCATTTATACTTATGGTTAGTGCCACTGTTGCAGCTTCCTGTGCCTTTATGCTTCCTGTTGCAACACCACCAAATGCTGTTGTTTTTGGATCTGGTTATTTAAAAATTTCTGATATGGTTAAGAAAGGCTTTTTCATGAACCTTATCTCTATATTAATATTGACTGGTTTTGTTTACTTGATATTGCCTGAATTATGGGATATCCTTATTAAAGGTTTTCCCGAAGCTCTTAAAAAGTAGTTTGTTTTACAAATTCTAAGGCTCGCTTTTCGTTATAGTACACATTCTTTTTATCGACAAACCCTACATGACCACCATTTTTAGGCATTTCTAAAAACAAATTTGAGTTTTGTTTGGCTTCTTTTACCGGATAACATTCGGGAGATAAGAAGGAATCGTTCAAAGCATTGATAATAAGTGTTGAAACTTTAATATTAGGTAAAAATTGCAAACAACTGCATTGTGTGTAATAATCTAATCCGTTTTTAAATCCATGAGCTTTTGCCGTATACACATTATCAAAATCATATAAGGTTTTGATGGAATTTAGCGCATCTAAACTTAAAACATCTGAGTATTGCTGTTGTTTTATTCGTAGTCTATCTACTAAATGTTTTTTAAAGCGATCGTGGTATAATCTATTTTCCAGAGTATGCAACATTTTAGCTGATCCTTCTAAAGAACAAGGTACAGAAACCGCAATAACTGCTTTTATTTCCTGCGGAACTTCGTTGCGTTCGCCTAAATATTTTAAAACCATATTGGCGCCTAAACTGATGCCTTTTATATAAATATTTGAATAGGTTTTTGTTTGAATGATATGATTAACAACTGATTCTAAATCTTCGGTAGCTCCAGAATGATAGGATCTGTATTTTAAATTATCGCTTCCGCTACACCCTCTAAAATTGACACAAACAGCATCTATTTTATTATTATTAAATAGTTTAGCGGTTCCTGTCATATACGGCCGTTGGGCATTCCCTTCTAACCCGTGAAGCAAAATAATAACTTTATTGGTTTTCTCTTTAGAAAAACTCCAGTCTAAATCCAGAAAATCATCGTCAGGTAAAGTAATGCGTTCTCGTTCTTGGGTAACCCCATTAACACGTCTCATTAATCCGGAATAAACGGTAGAAACATGTCCGTTTTTAAAAAAGAAGGATGGTTTATAGGAGCTTTCTATTATTGGCATTCAGTTGTTATTGGTTGATAGTTGTTGGTTGATGGTTATTTAGATTTGGCAAACTAGTTTACTTCTAGACTTGTAAATTTAAATGTTGTACCATTAAACAAGCCTTTATCACTTAATTTTAAAGACGGAATGACTAAAAGCGCCATAAAAGACAAGGTCATATAAGGCGCATGCAGCGTGCTTCCCAATTGTTTTGCCATAGCATCTAATTCGGCATATTTGATACCGACGGTTTCTCCATCTTGGTCACTGATGATGCCAGCAACGGGAAGCGGAATAATTTTTTCTTCGGAATTTGACACCGCACAAATGCCTCCCTTATGTTCTATAATTAAATTCACCGCTTTACAAATCGCCTCGTCTGAAACGCCAACCGCTATAATATTATGAGAATCATGGCCTACAGAGGAAGCTATCGCTCCTTCTTTTAATCCAAAATTCTTTATAAAAGCAATGGCAGGTTTTTGATTTTGGTAGCGATTTACAACCGTCATTTTCAACACATCTGTCTCTAAATTTGAAACAATATTTCCGTTTTCAATAAGAGCATCTTCAATTAATTCGTTAGTCACCAATTGACCTTCTAATGCTTCTATTACTCGAATTTTTTCAGTGGAAGATTCAACCCTAAAATCTGAAACGATTTTCTTTTCTGTTTTAAAATTATTTAAACGTTGAAAGTCCACTGGTTTGATAAGCGACTGTTCATTATCAAAAACCAATTCGCCATTTATATACGTCTGAACAGTTTTAAAATCAATTAAATCTTCAATCACAATACAATCGGCAGCATCACCTACATTAAGTAATCCAACCTCTAAATTATAATGCTTGACAGGATTGATGCAGGCAGCTTGTAACACTTTAAATATATCTATTTTTTTAGCAACAGCACGCGCACACAACTTGTTAATATGATTGAGCAACAAATCGTCTGGATGCTTATCATCACTACAAAACATGATTTTTTCATAATACTCAGGAAGCAAATCAATCAAGGCTTCAAAATTTTTGGCAGCACTTCCTTCTCGAATTAATAGTTTCATACCTTTTTGAAGCTTCTCTAAACCTTCTTCAAAAGTAAAACACTCATGATCTGTTGAAATTCCGGCGTTAATGTATTTCGTAATATCATCTCCAATAATTCCTGGTGCATGACCGTCAACGGGTTTGTTGTAATGTTTTGCCCAGGCTATTTTTTTCATCACTTCGTCATCGTCAAACAAAACGCCTGGATAGTTCATCATTTCTGCTAAATACTTAATATCTGGATTTTGAAGTAGTTTTTTAATACCTTCGGAATCGATAATAGCTCCCGCCGATTCAAAACTTGTAGCTGGAACACAAGACGGTGCTCCAAAGTTGAACTTAAAAGGTACTTTTTTACCGTTTTCAATCATAAACTCAACACCATCTACACCAAGCACATTGGCTATTTCATGCGGATCTGAAACCGTAGCGACCGTACCGTGTTTTACAGCCAAACGAGCAAATTCGCTGGGCACCAACATTGAACTTTCTATATGGATGTGTGCATCGATAAAACCCGGTAAAATATAATGATTTACATCATGTTCCTTTTCAACTATAGATGCAATTTTTCCATTTTCAAAAGTAATTTCCCCTTTAAAAATGCGTTTGTTTGGTATATCAACAATGTTTCCTTGTAATATCATTTATTTTAATTCAATTTTTAAAATCTGTTTGGTTTGCTCAGTTACTTTAAATCGATTATCTGCCCGTTTACCAATAACCCAAACAATAGAGTCACCAGATGTTAATAGCCAGATATTTTCCTTTTCAATTAAAGATACTTTTTCATCTTTTAAGTATTTACTCAATTTCTTTTTGCCATGCATTCCCAACGGATAAAAAAAGTCGCCTTCTTGCCATTTTCTAACAGATAATGGATAGTTTAAACGTGCTTTATCTACATAAAGAATGTTAGGTTTGGTAGCAGCAATAGCATCTACCTGATTAAAATACAACACTCCAGACGGAATTTGGATATTAGTGCCATCTTCAGCAATTTGTATTACTTGAGAGTCTTCATTTAATGTTACATCGGTTAATATTAAATAGTCCCTGTCTTTCAATAATCTATGAGTTGAAGAAAACACTTGTTTGCCAGACTGTGCATCCAATAAATTTACAACATCATTCCATTCTGTAAATCCAAAATCCTTTAAAAACTCATGAAGGTAGGCTTTCGGGTTTTTTAATATTTTGAATTCTGATATTTTAAACTTTAAAGTATTGACATCTATAGTAACAATGGCTCTTTTTAAAACCGCATTTAAGCTATCATCAACAATATCGGAGGTGTCATTTAAATTATTTAAAGTCGTTTGAAAATTTTGTAGCAACTGTGGATTTATTTCTTTCAGAACAGGAATTACATCGTGACGAAGTTTATTTCGTAAATATTTAGTCGATGCATTACTGCTGTCTTCTCGCCATTTTATTTTATGTTCTTTAGCGTAGCCCTCAATATCTTGCGTTGAAAACAGCAATAATGGCCTTACCACTGCACCATTAATTTCGGGGATACCCGTTAAACCATCCAATCCTGTTCCTCGTGATAGATTAATTAAAAATGTTTCTAAATTATCATCGGCGTGATGAGCAGTTAAAATATAGTCGAATTGTAACTGATTCTTCAGTTCTTGAAACCAATGATAACGCAAATCTCTGGCTGCCATTTGGGTCGATAATTTATGCTCTTTAGCATACGCCTTAGTATCAAAACTTTCAATAAAAACTTCTAAATCTAAATCTTCTGCCAATTGCAATACAAAGTCTTCGTCCGCATCACTCTCATCACCCCTTAAATTAAAATTACAATGTGCTAACGCTATATTTAACTTTAATTGATGGCATAAATGGGTTAATACCACGCTATCTATTCCTCCAGAAATGGCTATTAAAAGTCGGCTATTCTTAAAAAAAGAAAAACGAGTATTAATATGATTTTGAAATTGTTCAATCATATTTCAAATATACAACTTTGAATGTTGAAATTAATATCAAATTGTTAATATAAAATGACAATAATCAGGATTTATACTGCGAAAAATATGTACCTTAATAACATTAATTTTAAATACTATTATTATGTGTTCTATAGAAAAAATAAACGATAAAGCTACTAAACTGGCATTTGATAAACGCGTAGTTTCTGCAACACAACAAATTCACCCATATGTAAAACACAGACTATACATAGCTGAATCAACAGGTATTATACCTAAAAAAATGTATACATCAAACGGTATCATAGATGATAGCATCGCTGAGTTTTATGAAAATGGATTTGATGTTGATAGTGATATAAACACTATTAAAATCAAGCTTTTTAAAATAACTAATTCAAACTTAGAATCGCTGTTTAAAAAAGAAGCGTTTCATAAAAACACAATTAGTACCAATAGCATACTTAAAGAAGAACTTGATGATTTAGAAGAGCATTACACCATGAATGCTGATTGGGATTTTGTAATGAATGAAGAGCTCAATGATATTTCATATAAACAAGACCATAAACACAAACATTTGTTTTTATACGATGATAATAACAGTTCTGTGTTATCAGAATTTGATGCTGAAGACATAGAGCCAAACAGATCTAAACAAATTTTAGGCAGTCTTTATAGCTGGATGCCTTTACATGTTTCGAGCGTGATAGATTTGCTTGTTTTTGGAAAACTAAGTTTTGAAGACATCGCAAAAGTAAAATCTATTGAAGTAAGTCGTGTAGAATTTATTTATGAGGAAGTTAAAAAACAATTTAAAGACCATTTAGATTAATTCTCTAAAACGTCTCGCATCGCTTTTGCTTTAATAAGACATTCTTCGTATTCTTTTAGTGGATCGCTCTTTGCCGTAATAGCGCCACCAACAGAATAAGACACATATTGTTTTGTTTTATTGAATAAAATACTGCGTATAACAACATTGAAATCAAAATTGCCTTCTGGGGAAAAATAACCAACCGCCCCAGAATATAGGCCGCGTTTGGTTTCCTCTAATGTTTCAATTATGTTCATGGCAGATATTTTTGGTGCGCCCGTCATACTTCCCATTGGGAATGTACTTTTAAGAACATCGACAGGATGAACACAATTGTCTATTTTAGAAACCACCGTAGAAATCATTTGATGCACTTGTTCAAAGCTATATACTTTGCATAATTCGGCAACACGCACACTACCCTTTTTTGCTGTTTTAGACAAATCGTTACGCACTAAATCCAGAATCATAATATTCTCACTTCGTTCTTTTTCGTCTTGAGCCAATGTTGCTTTTAGTAGCTCATCTTCATCTACATTCATAGAACGTTTTGCCGTTCCTTTGATTGGCTGAGATATAATTTGAGAACCTTCCTTTTTCACATATCGTTCTGGTGAAGCCGATAGTAAGTACAAATCATCTAACTTTAAAAAAGTCGCAAACGGTGGTTTTGAAATCTCATTCAACTTGGTATACGTATCTAACGGATTAATTTCTATGTCTTCGGCATAAAACTCTTGACAAAAATTAACTTCGTACACATCACCGCGATGAATATGCTCTAAAACACGATTCACCTTCTCAAAATAGGCATCCTTATGAATCCGCATCTTAATTTTTATGGCTTCGTGATTTTGTTGATACGTTAATTTATTGACGTTCTGAATAGTTTTTAAATCAGCTTCCAAATCGTTTTCAACAGATTTCAAATACTGAATTTCAACCTGATTCCCTTTCAATAAAAACAGTTTTTTAGGCTGAAAAAAATATAAATCTGGAAATTCTAAGCCGTCAAAATTATGCGATTCTAAAGGCTCAACATCATTTTTTAAATCATACGTTAAATAGCCAAAAATCCAATCGCTACATTTTAATTGATACTGTTTAAGTGTATTAAATGCGTCACGATAATTTGTTTTAATATGGCTTATAGCATCAACTGCCAAAACAGCATCAAAACTAGAATAAGTTTGATGATAATTATTTGAATCTAACCAAACTACCTCGCAAAACTGCTGACTCCAGACCAGTAAGTTTTGTTTAAATACTTCGACATTTTCAACCTTATGAATAATTGTGGTTCTCAATAACAAAAAATTATGGAGTAAAGTTAGTTAGAATCCTCAAAAAATTAAGAGTTTTGCTTATTAGTTTTAAATTAGCAACTATGTATACGTTAGAGAATAATAAACTTAAAATTGGAATTAAAAAAGCAGGTGCAGAATTATCACAAATTTCGTCTGTAAAAAACACGAATGAATTTATGTGGGACGCAAATCCTACAATTTGGGCCAACCACGCCCCCAATTTATTTCCTATTATTGGTGCCTTAAAAAACGATTCTTATATTTTTGAAGGCCAAACATATAAGCTTGTAAAACATGGATTTATAAGATACAATGAAGACATTGTTTTACACGAGCAAACTACAGATAGCTTAACGTTTAAATTAAAGTATAACGACTCTACACTACAATCATATCCGTTTAAATTTGAATTTTACATTACTTACAAACTAACAGATAATGTGATTGAAATCATTCATACCGTTAAAAATACAGATACTAAAACCATGTATTTTTCTTTAGGTGGTCATCCTGCATTTAAATGTCCTGTTTACAATGACTCTTATAACGATTATTTTTTAGAATTTGAACACCATGAAACTTCTGAAAGACATGTTATTAATATGGAAAATGGGTTGATTTCTTCAAATACAGAACCCGTTTTTAAAAATTCTAATATTTTAAGATTGACCCACGAGTTATTTAATGATGACGCGCTAGTTTTTAAAGATTTAAAATCTAGAAAAGTGACTTTAAAAAGCGATACTTACGGAGCTATTCTAACGGTTAAACACCAACAATTTCCCTATTTAGGCATTTGGGCAAAACCAAACGGAAACTATGTTTGTATTGAACCTTGGTTAGGAATTGCAGACAGCGTTGATACCAACCAAGACTTTAAAACGAAGGAAGGTATTTTGTCTTTAAAGGCTCAAGAAAGCTTTACAGCTAGCTATAGTATTGAAATTCACAACAATCATCTCGTTTAAATACGAATAATAACCTTAACTTTGCCAGCTAAATTACAGCTGTGACCTTTCAAGATTTAAACTTAAATACACCTTTATACAACGCCTTAGACGACCTAGGCTTTACAACACCTACGCCTATTCAGGCAGAAGCATTTAATGTAGTAGCCTCAGGAAAAGATATGGTTGGAATTGCACAAACAGGAACGGGTAAAACCTACGCCTACATGTTGCCTATTCTTAAACATCTAAAATTTTCAACACAAGAAACACCTCGTATTATGGTGTTAGTCCCTACTAGAGAATTGGTGGTTCAAGTGGTTAGTGATATTGAGAACCTAACCAAGTATATGAATACGCGTGTTTTGGGTGTATAT
>JBNKYB010000008.1:0-97036 GCA_050300615.1 Flavobacteriaceae bacterium
CTTTGATTTCCATAATGACCGTCAATCCCCTTTAATTGCAGAGCATGTATAACTGCACAGTATCCAGCCATTTCATTATTTTTGTAAAAGGTGTGTCTACCAATTTGTCCATTTGGACCCCAGACATACATATCTTCAAAAGCAATCAAGGTTAATTTTTTATCAATGGCTGTTTGTGTGATTTGCATTTGTTGGGCACAATGTGGATATCCCCATAAAACACCACCTGTCTTTAATTCTTCTAAATCTGAGAGGATTGGTTTGGCTATAATCACGGATCCTATATCAGATAATATTTCACCGCGAGTTGCCATGCCTCCAGTAAGTTCAATAATTTCCTCATCTTCAATATTAAACGGTTTACCATAACCTCTCTCAAAGATGAGTTGCTTGCGTATGTGTTCTGGAAGTCTTTTTAAATGTTCTGGATGGATTGGGACACGTCTTTCGTCTTCTTTTTTTGAGGTACCAATAACTCCCATTTTTAATAAAGCCATATGATTCTGTTTTAAATTGAAACGAATCACAGATTAATGAGTTAAGTAAAGCGTTAAATTAAAATTTCTAGTTGTGGATCTTCCTCTAGTAATAAGGCATTAAGTTGATTACTAGAGATGTGTAAAGAATTATATTGACATCAACGGATATATATCCATTGCTAAAGATAAGCTATTTAACTCAGAGTTTTAGAGTTATTAAAACAATTCAATAAAACTATAAGATAAAAAATTAAAATATAATGTATTATTGTTTCTCTTCAATATACATTTGGCGCACTTTTTTCATGAGCTCAGAAGAATATACAAAATCCGTTACCACTTCGTTATCGGTTTTAAAAATAGTATTTTTGGAGCCTTCCCAAGCTTTTAAGCCATCTTTTAAAAAGACTATTTTTTCACCAATTTCCATTACAGAATTCATATCATGCGAATTGATAACAGTTGTAATGTTGTATTCATCTGTAATTTCTTGAATCAAATTATCAATAATAATAGATGTTTTGGGATCAAGACCAGAGTTGGGTTCATCGCAAAATAAGTATTTCGGATTATTTACTATGGCTCTAGCAATGGCAACACGTTTTTGCATACCGCCAGATGCTTCGCTAGGCATTTTATTATGGGCATCAATTAAGTTAACACGTTTCAAAACAAAATCAACACGATCTTCCATTTCGCTTCTACTTTGTTTGGTAAACATTTTTAAGGGAAACATGACGTTTTCAGCAATAGTCATAGAATCAAACAATGCGCTACCTTGAAATACCATACCAATTTCGGCTCGTAAATTTCTTTTTTGGTCTTCACTTAACTCAGAAAATACTTTACCATCATATGCAATACATCCTTCTTCATAATCAAATAGTCCTAATAAGCATTTTAAAAAAACGGTTTTTCCAGAGCCACTTTGACCAATTATTAAATTGGTTTTACCTTTTTCAAAAGTAGTACTAATCCCTTTTAAAACTTCAACTCCAGAAAACGACTTATGTATGTTTTTTACTTCTATCATTAGCTTAACAACATTTGGGTTAAAATATAGTTTAGCAGTATAATAACCACACTAGTCCATACAAACGAGGTCGTACTGGCTTTTCCAACTTCAAGGGCACCCCCAGTCATATAATATCCATGATATGATGGGATGGTTGCTAAAACAAATGCAAATATGGTTGTTTTAATAAATGCATAGGTAATATGAAATGGAATAAAATCTGTTTGAATACCAATAATATAATCTCCAAGAGAACTAAATCCACCATACACGCAGGCTGCCATACCACCTAGAATACCTAAAAACATAGCAATAGAAATAACAAAAGGGTAGAGCATAAGCGAAATAAACTTAGGAAAAACCAAGTAGTTTAACGAATTAATTCCCATCACTTCAAGGGCGTCAATTTGCTCAGTTACACGCATGGTTCCTATACTTGATGTGATAAAAGACCCTACTTTACCTGCCATAATAATAGAAATAAATGTAGGAGCAAATTCCAGAATAACAGATTGTCTGGTTGCAAACCCTACTAGGTATTTAGGAATTAATGGGTTACTTATGTTTAGTGCTGTTTGAATGGTAACAACACCACCAACAAAAAAGGAAATGAAAGCAACGATACCAAGCGAGCCTATAATTAAGTCGTCAATATCCTTTAAAATAAGTTGCTTCATAACCGACCATTTAGTTGGTTTACGAAACATTTCAACAATCATTAAAAAATAAGTGCCTATATAATGGAGGTATGTCATATTAAATTTGTTAGTGCTAAAGTAAAAAAAAGTTACAGGTATTTAACTTTAATTTTAAATTATGATGTTATAAAAACAGTATTTTTGAAAAATTAATTACAAATAATAAAAATGAAGTATTTATTTTCCTTAATCGTATTCGTTATTTCCAGCACTTTATCTGTTGCCCAAAATAATGTAGAAATCAAGCAGAACAATGAAAAAAGTAATTTGAATGAACGACCTAAGTTAGTGGTTGGAATCGTTGTTGACCAAATGAGATATGACTATTTAACTCGTTTTTACAATAAATATGGTGAGGGTGGTTTTAAACGCATGATGAACGAAGGATTTAATTGTAAAAACAATCATTTTAATTATATCCCAACGTATACTGGACCAGGGCATACATCAATTTATACAGGAACTACTCCTAAGTACCATGGAATTATTGCTAATAATTGGTATGATAAAGAATTAAAAAAGAGTGTGTATTGTGCAGAAGATAATTCTGTGCAGTCTGTTGGAACGTCTAGTAAAGCAGGACAAATGTCTCCACAGAGAATGAAAACAACCACTTTTGGGGATGAAAACAGGTTATTCACACAAATGAGAGGAAAAACAGTAGGTGTTTCTATAAAAGATAGAGCATCTATTTTACCTGCGGGACATACTGCAAATGCCGCCTATTGGTTTCAAGGTAAAGATGAAGGAAACTGGATTTCGAGTACATTTTATATAAAAGAACTTCCAAAATGGGTGACAAACTTTAATAAAAAGCATTCAGTTGATTCTTATTTAAAAGAGTGGAACACATTATATGATATTACAACGTATAGTGAAAGTGGAAGTGATTTAAATAATTTTGAAGGTGGCTTTAAAGGAAAAGAAACGGCCACATTTCCATATGATTTAGCTACATTAAAAAATGAAAATGGAGGATATGATATCTTAAAATCTACTCCTTATGGTAATAGCTTAACAACTGATTTTGCTATTGCTGCCATTAAAGGAGAACAACTTGGAAGTGATGATGTTACTGATGTATTAACCGTAAGTTTTTCTTGTACAGATTACATTGGACATAATTTTGGGGTTAACTCTAAAGAAATTGAAGATACTTATTTGCGTTTAGATTTAGACCTAGAACGATTATTTAAAGCATTAGATGAAAATGTTGGAAAGAATAATTATACGGTGTTTTTAACAGCAGATCACGCAGCAGTTAATGTGCCTGCTTATTTACAAAGTGTAAAAATTCCAGCGGGGTATTTTGATTCTAGAGATTTTAGCAAAAAAATAAATAGTTTTATGGAAACTACTTTTGGAACTTCTGATTTGATTGAAAGCATAACCAACAATCAAATATTTTTAAACAGAAAAAAGATACAAGAGTTAGGTTTAGATTTGGATGATGTTCAAGAAGCTATCGTTAACAAAATTATTACCTATCAATATATTGATAAAGCTTACACTGCAACAGCAATGACTAGTACGTCGTTTTCCACTGGAATAGAACGATTGATCCAAAATGGATTTAGTCAAAAACGTTCAGGCGATGTTGTTTATGTGCTCGATCCAGCGGTTATTTCTTATAGTAAAACAGGTTCAACCCATGGATCTGCATTTGAGTATGATACTCACGTGCCTTTATTGTTTTTTGGAAAAGGTATCAAACATGGTCAAACCTTACAGAAAACAGAAATAACAGATATTGCTCCAACTATGTCGACACTTTTAAACATTAGTTATCCAAGCGGGACTATTGGAAAACCTTTAGAATTTGTTTTTAATTAGTTTGAGTAAAAGAAAGATATATTCTATTCTAGCGATACTCATTGTTTTAGGTGTTTATGGATATGATTATTTTTTAGATAACGAAGAACAAACTAACATTGTTGAAGAAGGTTCAACCATTAAGGAGCAAACAAACGAGTATTTCTTGCCTACTAGTACAACTGGACAAGTTGTGCACCATAATGGTTATTCTTTATCTTATAATGAACCTTACGAACAGGCTGAATGGGTTGCTTACGAATTAAAGAAATCTCAGCTTTCTAATAATAATTTTGAAAGACCTTATTTCGAAATCGATAAGGCTGTAAAAACTGGAGCAGCTAGTTGGAAAAACTACAAAAATTCGGGATATGATCGTGGACATTTATGTCCGGCAGCAGACAGAGATTATAGTGAGGAAGCCTATGACGAAACGTTTTTAACCAGTAATATATCGCCACAAGAGCATGAGTTTAATGCTGGTATTTGGAATACATTAGAACAGAAAACTAGATATTGGGCCAATAAGTATGATGGTGTTTTTGTAGTTACGGGTGGTGTTTTGCAAGACGGTTTAAAAACCATAGGGGATGAAGATGTGGCGGTTCCTAATCAGTTTTATAAAATTATTTTGGATAATGACCATGGAAGCATTAAAATGATAGCTTTTTTAATGCCTCATGAAAATTCTAGTAGGCCTTTGTATTCGTTTGTCGTATCCGTCGATTCTATTGAAAAATTAACAGGTATAGATTTCTTTCCTAAGTTAGATGATTCTGTAGAAAATAAACTTGAGGCATCAAGTAATTATAAAAACTGGAGTTTTAAATAAACTTTTGTAGCATGCCTTGCCATCTCAATTTTCGAATAAACACACCTTGCTCTTCTGATACTAGATAAGGTGTTTTATTTTTTTTAGCCTTAAAATACCCAGCTATATAATCTCTAAACAAAGATAAACTATGTTTTTTGTAAGCAAGTTTTATGGCCGAAATAAAAGTGATTATAAACCCATAACGCATTTTGTACATAGCCTCACCTTGCAGGTATTTTGAAGATTTATTGTAACTGATTCCCGTTGGCTTTAGGTGTTTAACATGAAGCGTTTCATCGGTTAAAATTTCCCAGCCATAATATTTAGCCAACAATTCATCAACCGTGTCCCAACCCATGGATGGTTTTAATTTTCCAATTTGCAGAAAACATGCTTTTCTGTAAGCTTTTAAGGCACCACGAATATGGTCTTTCCTGGTTAAATTTTCTAAAACCCAATTGTTGTTTTTTTGAACGTAACAAAATCCTGAAGTCATTCCTAAACGCCCATTAGCATTAAAATGATGAGCAAGTTGTTCTAAATAATTTTCAGGAAAAATTAAATCGGCATCAAATTTACAAATCACATCGTAATTATCGTCTAAAGTTTCAAGACCTTTATAAAAGGCATTGATTATTTTTGACCCAGGTAAATGTTGATTAGACGATTTGGAATTTATTAATCGAACCCAAGGGTGTTTAGTGGTATAACTTTCTACAATATCTTGGGTGTTATCAGTAGAATTATCATTTACTACTACAACTTGTTTTGGTAAAAGTGTTTGGTGAACTAAAGAATCTAATGTTAATCCAATAGAATCTTGTTCGTTATGTGCGGGAATGATGATATAAAAGTCCATATTGCATACAAATTACATGCAAATATGCTTATTTTTGTTTGGTAACATAAAGAAATTGCAAAAAAAGGTTTTTATTATTATTGTCTCTTATAATGGGGAAAAGTGGATTTACAAGAATTTACAGTCTTTAAAACAATCTATTTACCCTATAGATATTATAGTTGTTGATAATAATTCTTCAGATAGATCAGTACCTATAATAAAATCTTTTCCTAAGGTTCAATTAATTTTATCTGAAGAAAATCTAGGTTTTGGAAGAGCAAACAATTTAGGAATTGAAACGGCTTTAAAGCAAGGTGCTGACTATGTTTTTCTTTTAAATCAGGATGTGTGGGTTTTTCCTGATACAATAGTGAATCTAGTTTTAGCTGCTGAAACAAACAAAGATTTTGGTATACTAAGTTCACTTCATTTTTCTGGGGATGGAATTACTTTGGATAAAAATTTTGAGACTTATTGGAAAAAGAAAATCGAAGCCATTTCGGAACATATAGACAATGTGGATTTTGTAAATGCTGCAGCTTGGTTAATCCCAAAAAACGTTATTGAGAGCGTGGGCTATTTTGAGCCTATGTTCAGCCATTATGGTGAAGATAGGAATTTTGTATATAGGGTTTTGTACCATCACTTTAAAGTTGTGATTGTAAACAATACTAAAATTTGCCATGATAGAATCATTGTGCGTAATTTTAATAAAGATGTTATTCAATCAAAATTCAAGATATTAACAGAAGTTTTAAATGTGAATGATTCTCTTTTTTTGAGTTATTTAAAAGGGTTTCGTTCTGTTTTGGGATTACCTAAGTATTTTTCTAAGTTTTATTCTTATCAAAATGTAATGCTACTTTTTTTAAAATTGTTATGGTATTATTTTGGGTTGAAATTAAGCCTTCTCAAAATTTATAAAGCGAGAGAAAGCTATAAATAATGGAAGATAAAAAAACTTATAAACAAGCTTTTTGGTTTACCATAATTAATTATTTTGGTGTTGCTATTGGTGTCATTTCTACAATATTTATTTATCCAAATGACAAGGAGTTTCTTGGCCTTGTTAGATATGTAGATAGTATGGCTCAAATGCTCTTTCCTTTTATGGTTTTTGGCGGAGCCCAAGCCTTAATCCATTTTTATCCATCGTTAACAGAAAACAATAAAAGACAACTTTTTAAATATGGCATATTTACCATTTTATTAATCAGTTTAGTGCTTTTTGCTCTACTTATTTTAGGTAGCTTTTTTATTGAATGGAAAAATTACGACTATCTTTTTTATGCTTTCCCAATTGGTTTTGTTTTGGCTTTTGTAGAATTGTTTAAAAGGCAGGCTACAAATATTGAAAAATTGCAAGTACCCACTTTTTATGAAAAAATAATTCCAAAACTAGCGTTGCCCATTATTTTTGGTCTTTTGATATTTGGGTGTTTAAACATGATAACAGCTTTATGGGCATTTATTGTGTCGTATTTTATTTTGCTTCTACTTTTGTTAACTTACGTACTGAAACATTATAAACTAAAAAGAGGTTATAGTTTTAAAACGCTTTTTTCCGAAGTTCCTAAAAGAGAATATTACAAATACAGTTTTTATTCCTTTTTAGGAAGTTTTGGTTCACTTTTGGCTTTTAGGATAGACGCTTTTATGATTCCAGAGTTTTTGTCTTTTGAGGCCAATGGAACTTTCAATATAGGAGTGGCGTTGGCAACATCATTAGCAATTCCTGCAACTGGAATGTTTACGGTTTATTCTCCAAAGATTTCTTCTTATTTAAAAGAAGATAACATCAATGAATTGGAAAAAAAATACATTGAAACCGCAAAACTATTGTTTTTTATAGGAGCAATTTTGTATACATCGATTGTTTTAGGAATACATTCATTATTTCAAATGTTGCCTACTTATGAGAAGTTGATTGATTCCATTCCTATAGTTATTCTTCTAGGAGCTAATGTGCTTTTTAATATGTCTACAGGTTTTAATTCAGAAATAATATCCTATTCAAAATATTACAGGTTTAATGTTTTTTCAGTATTGGTTTTAGCGTTTCTTAATATTACTTTAAATCTCTACTTTTTAACGCAAACAAATTTGGGAATTATAGGGGTTGCTTATGCTTCTTTAATTGCGATGATGACCTTCAACTGCTTTAAGTTGTTTTTTATTTATAGAAAATTTCAAATCCTGCCCTTTGATAAAAATTACTTAAAACTTTTTGTTGTAGTGAGTATTGTCTTCTGCATCTTTTATTTAATGCCAGAAAGTTCAAATAATATTTTAAATTTACTTTTAAAAGTAGGCTTAAATACTGCTATAATTATTTTTATGACCTATAAATTGAAATTGGTTTTTAGCCTTAATCTTTGGATTGAAAAATATTTAAACTTAAAGAAGAGATAAAAATATTTTAATGTTTTTAGAATTAATAGTGGAAGGTTTAATAAAAAATAAAAAATTGTAATGAGATATTTCTGTTTTATTTTATGCTTTTTGGTGGCTAATAAAAAAATACTTTATGCACAGAATTATAGTGTTAAATCTTATCAAAAGATAAATGAAATTCAAGGAAGCTTTACAGGTATTTTGGATAGTGATGACAATTTTGGAGTTTCAATAGATAACATCGGGGATTTAGATGGGAATGGTGTTAACGACTTAGCTGTTGGGGCTTTCGGAGATGATGATGGAGGGAGTAATAGAGGAGCAGTATGGATATTGTTTTTAGATGCTAGTGATAATGTAATTTCATACACTAAGATAAGTGATACAAGCGGAGGGTTCAATGGAGTGTTAGACAATGATGATGTGTTTGGTGGGGCAGTTGCATATTTAGGTGATTTAAATAATGATGGGTTGATAGAATTGGCAGTTGGTGCTGATTATGATGGTGATGGTGGTTTTTGGCATGGGGCTGTTTGGATATTATCTCTTAATTCTAATGGAACAGTTAACTCACATGTAAAAATAAGTGATACACAAGGTAATTTTACTGGTTTTATTAATGGAGATGCAATTTTTGGGACAGATATTGAAAATATTGGAGATCTAAATGGAGATGGTATTTCAGATTTGGCAGTTGGCTCAAGAAGAGATAATGATGGAGGTGGAAATGAGGGTGCTTTGTGGATATTGTTTTTAAATAGTGATTTAACAGTCAATAGCTATCAAAAAATAAGCGAAACCCAAGGAGGATTTAATACAAGCCTAGATTTTGAAGATTATTTTGGAGGTTCTGTAGCAAACGTTGGGGATCTAAATGGAGATGGTGTTGTAGACTTAGTTGTTGGATGCTATCGCGATGATGATCAATTAACAAATTCTGGTAGTTTTTATGTTTTATTCTTAAATTCAGATGGAACAGTTAAATCTCATCAAAAAGTATCTAATTTATCAGGTGGACTAAATACCATTATTTCTCAAGAATCTCTTTTTGGTGAATCTATTGATGGTGTGACGGATATAGATGGTGATGGGAAAATAGAGATTGTTGTTGGGGCAATGAAGCAAAATAATCCAACACTTTCTGTTTCAACAGGAGCTTTTTTTATAATAGAACTAAATTCAGATGGAACTGTATCTGAGGAACATCTTTATACTTTTGGAGAAAATTGCTTTTCGGGACAATTAATGAGTGGGGACTTATTTGGTGGGTCAGTATGCTTTTTATCAACTTCAACTAATAGTGTTAAAGTGGCAGTTGGTGGATATAGAGATAGTGAAAATGGTTATAGAAAAGGAGCTGCTTGGATTTTAAATTTGGGAGAGATATCTTTTAATTTAAAATCTTTTGCGGATCCAACGGTTTGTGGCTCACAAGATGGTAGCATTACGTTTTCAGGTTTATCAGCCACAACAGAGTATAAAGTGTCATATGATGATGGCTCGCAGCACTCGGTGACGGAAACGTCGAGTTCGACAGGTGAGCTGGTTTTGACAGGATTGGGTGAGGGGATTTATGGTAATATTGTGGTAACGGAAACAGCGACAGGATGTACAAGTAGTTTTAGTTTTATTGAATTAGAATGTTTTAATAGTAATGATAAAAAATGTTTTAAAACTAAATCATACTTTACTCCGAATGGTGATGGATATAATGATTTTTGGAATTTGGAAATTATATCAAGTGAATGTAATTATGTTTTGTACATTTTTGATAGATATGGGAAATTATTAAAAACTTTAACCCCAGAAAACAATAAATGGAATGGCACGTTTAAGGGGTTTAAAATGCCATCAGATGATTATTGGTATTTAATAAAGTACAACAATGGTTTAAATGACTTTCGATATAAGTCACATTTTGCATTAAAAAGATAATATTAATATTTATAAACTAATGCATTAATGCTCATTCCTGAGCCGACACTTGCAAATATAATAACATCACCCTTATTTAAGCTGTGATTTTCTAATTTGTTATTCCTCACTAAATCTAAAAGTGTTGGTACTGTAGCAACCGAACTATTTCCTAAATTATGAATGCTCATAGGCATAATATTGTCAGGAATATTGGTTTTATAAAGTCTGTAAAAACGCTTTAAAATGGCTTCATCCATTTTTTCGTTAGCTTGATGTATGAAAATCTTTTTTACATCTTTAATGTCAACACCACTATTATCCAAACAAGTTTTCATGGCTTGCGGAACATGATTGAGTCCGAATTCGTAAATTTTACGACCAGCCATTTTTATATAGCGCGTATCTTTATCTAATTCTTGATTGTTGGAATTTCCAAAGTATAAATAATAAGCTTCATCGTAAGTATAGGTAGCCGACTCGTGTGCCAAAATACCACCCTCATCGTCAGTAGCTTCAATAATAGCAGCACCAGCACCGTCCGAGAATATCATAGCATCTCTGTCGTGTTTGTCTATAACTCTTGATAAAGTTTCCGTCCCAATAACTAAACAGCGTTTAGCCATTCCAGCTGTAATAAAAGCTTTGGCTTGAATAACAGTTTCAATCCAACCTGGGCAACCAAAAAGAATATCGTATGCAACACATTTAGGATTTTTAATACCAAGGCTATGCTTGATTCTAGATGATAATGCAGGTAACATATCACTTTGAATCGTGTTATGTTTTACATCTCCAAAATTATGAGCAACAATAATATAATCTATAGTTTCGGGGTCTATTTTCGCATCAATAATAGCTTTTTCAGCAGCAAAAAAACCTAAATCTGAAGAGTTTAGATGTTCTTTTGCATAGCGTCTTTCAGAAATCCCTGTAATAGCTTTGAATTTTTCAATGATAACAGTGTTTTCACTATTAATAGGAGTGCCATCTGTGTTTAAAAAAGTATGTTGATTGAAACTTTCGTTTTTTTCGATGATATCTGGAATATAGCTACCAGTACCAGTAATTTTAATATTCATAATTAAAAATTATGCCTTTAATTTAGTCGTCATGCAAAAGTACATAGTTAAAATTAAAGGCTAATTAAAATGTGTAAATTTTTACGATGTTCACCGTGCTAATTATGCCTCCATATATGCTTCAATTGGGGCGCAGGTGCATATTAAATTCCTGTCTCCATAAGCATCATCGACACGTCTTACAGTAGGCCAAAACTTATTCTCTTTTACATAGTCTAACGGAAATGCAGCAGCTTCTCTTGAGTATGGAAATATCCATTCATCCGAAGTTATCATCTCTAACGTATGAGGTGCATTTTTTAAAATATTATGCATGTCTTCTTTTGAGGAGTCATCAATTTCTTTCTTAATAGAAATAAGGGCATCACAAAAACGATCCATTTCTTGCTTGCTTTCGCTTTCTGTGGGCTCAATCATTAAGGTTCCAGCAACAGGGAAGGACACTGTTGGTGCATGAAAACCATAATCCATGAGGCGTTTTGCAATATCGGTTACTTCAATACCATTAGCTTTAAAAGGTCTACAGTCTACAATCATTTCGTGAGCTGCTCTTCCACATTCACCTGAGTATAACGTATCAAAACTTCCTTGTAAACGATGCTTAACATAATTAGCATTTAAAATGGCGATTTTGGTTGATTCGGTTAAGCCTTCAGCTCCCAACATTTTGATATATCCATAGGAAATTAAGCAAACTAACGCAGACCCAAAAGGAGCAGCAGAGATTGCTGTAATTGCTTTGCTACCACCGGTTTTTAGAATAGGATTGCCAGGTAAAAACGGAACTAGTTGCTTGGCTACACAAATAGGGCCAACACCTGGACCACCGCCACCATGCGGAATTGCAAAGGTTTTATGTAAGTTTAAATGACAAACATCAGCACCAATGTAACCTGGGTTGGTTAATCCAACTTGAGCATTCATGTTAGCACCATCCATATAGACTTGACCGCCATTATCATGGATGATTTTAATAATTTCTTTGATGGCCGATTCATAAACACCATGTGTTGATGGATAAGTTACCATTAAGCAAGCCAAATTTTCTTTGTGTAATTCGGCTTTTTCACGTAAATCATTCACATCAATATTACCTTCGGCTGTAGATTTTGTTACAACAACTTTCATACCTGCCATAACAGCGCTTGCAGGGTTTGTGCCGTGTGCTGAGGACGGAATTAAGCAAATATTTCGGTGGCCTTCTTCATTAGACTCATGATATGCTTTAATAACCATAAGGCCTGTGTATTCGCCTTGAGCACCTGAGTTTGGTTGTAAAGAGGTCGCTGCAAAACCAGTAATTTCGGTTAATTGATCTTCTAATTCTTTTAAAACAGTTAAATAGCCTTTAGCTTGCTTTAAAGGTGCAAACGGATGGATATTTCCCCATTTAAACCAACTTAGTGGCAACATTTCTGAAGCAGCATTGAGTTTCATGGTACAAGAACCTAAAGAAATCATAGAATGATTTAATGACAAATCTTTACGTTCAAGCATTTTTATGTAACGCATCAATTCGGTTTCAGAATGATATTTGTTAAAAACATCAAGCGTTAAAAAGTCAGAGTGGCGTTGTAAAGTATCTGAAATATTATTGGACTCAGAAATTGAAGTTATCTCAATAGTGTCTTTTTTAGCAGCTTTAGCAAATACAGATATGATATAATTAACATCTCTTACCGCAGTTGTTTCATTGATGGAAATAGTTACCGTTTCCTTATCAGGATAAAAGAAATTAACCTTTTTCTCTTTCGCAATTTTTTTGATTTTTTTAGAATTTGTTTTTATTTGAAGCGTATCAAAATACGAATCATTTACCTGTTTAAATCCTAATTGAGATAAGATATTTGAAAGTGTAGATGCCGTATTATGAACTTTATTTGCTATAAATTTTAAGCCTTTTGGTCCGTGATATACCGCATACATACTTGCCATAACAGCCAATAGCACTTGAGCCGTGCAAATGTTTGAAGTTGCTTTATCACGTTTAATATGTTGTTCGCGTGTTTGTAAAGCCATTCGTAGCGCTCTGTTGCCATTTGTGTCTTTTGTTACGCCAATAATTCTACCAGGCAAATCACGCTTATAAGCTTCTTTTGTTGCAAAATAAGCAGCGTGAGGACCACCATACCCCATGGGAATACCAAAACGTTGTGTAGTTCCTAAAACTACATCTGCACCAAATTTACCAGGAGCTTCAAGTTTTACCAAGCTCAAAATATCAGCAGCAACAGCTACTTTAATTTGGTTTTCATTGGCTTGACTTATGAAGGATTTAATATCTGTTATTTGACCATCTTTTCCGGGATATTGCAAAATGGCACCAAAAAACTCTGTAGAAAAGTCAAAAGTACGTTCATCTCCAACAACTAATTCAATGCCTATTGGGGTTGAACGTGTTTCAAGTAATGATAAGGTCTGCGGTAATATAGCATCAGAAACAAAAAATTTATTGACATTATTTTTCTTTTGCTCGCGTTCTCTTACAGAGAATAATAAACTCATAGCTTCTGCCGCAGCAGTGCTTTCGTCTAAAAGCGATGCATTGGCTATTTCCATTCCCGTTAAGTCTGTAATCATGGTTTGGAAATTCAATAAGGCTTCCAATCTACCTTGTGCAATTTCAGCTTGATACGGTGTGTAAGCTGTATACCATCCTGGATTTTCAAGGATATTTCTTTGTATAACAGCTGGCATTACAGTAGGGTGATAACCTAAACCAATGTATGTTTTATATGCTTTGTTTTTTTTTGATAGTTCGTGAATATGAAGTAAATATTCGTGTTCTGTCATAGGCTCATCGAGTTGTAAGCCTTTCTTTAAGCGAATATCATCAGGAACGGTTTCATAAATTAATTGATCTAAAGAGTCTACACCTATGGTTTTAAGCATGAAGTTTTGGTCTTGCTCTCTTGGACCTATGTGACGCAGTGCAAAAGCGTTTGTATTCATAGAAATTTTATTGAAAATTGATGGGCAAAATTACATAATTTAAAGCCCTTTTTAGGCAATAATAATGAAAGTTTTTAACCATTTAATTGCTTTATTAACAGTTTGGTTATTTTTGTAAAATGAATGTGTTTAAGCAGGTTTTAAATTTTTACATAAATAGTAGTGTCCACGTTGCTTTAGCGGTATTTTCTTTAGCTTGGATTACGCTAATGGATTTTAATATACCATACGATGCTAATGTGTTGTATTTTATATTTTACGCATCTATAACAGGGTATAATTTTGTTAAGTTTTTTGGAATAGCAAAATTTCATCATCGTAGTTTAACAACATGGTTGAAATTGATTCAGTTTTTTTCACTTATATGTTTTATTTTGATGTGTTATTATGGGTTTATGCTTGATAAAAGAACCATGTTGTATATTGCAGGTTTTGGCTTCATTACGTTTTTGTATGCGATACCTTTTTTGCCTGCACGGTTTTTTATAGATGAAAAAAATAACTTAAGAAGTATTTCAGGATTAAAAGTTTATTTAATAGCACTGGTTTGGAGTGGTGTTACTGTCTTTCTTCCTATACTAAATAATGGGTTCCATGTTAATCAAGATGTTATTATAACAAGCGTTCAGCGATTTCTATTTGTTATTATCTTGATGTTGCCATTTGAAATTAGAGATTTACAGTTTGATAGTTTAAAACTTGCTACAATTCCTCAAAAAATAGGGATTAAAGGGACTAAAATAATAGGATTTGTTTTAGCGACGCTTTTCTTCTTTTTAGAACTTTTTAAGGATGATATAAAAGGAGGACAAGTATTGGTTTTACTTATTATAACAATTATATCAATTTTGTTTTTAGTCTTTTCTAAAAAAGAACAAGGAAAGTATTACTGTGCATTTTGGGTGGAAGGCATACCAATTTTATGGCTGTTTTTATATCTTATTTTTCAAGATTATTTTTTTCAATAGCTTTTTCAAAATCTTTTTTTAAACACTCTTTATCATTTTTATTCATACAAGTAATTTTCGAATTTTTTACGAGTGATGAAAGTTTAGAGTTGTTTTTCGAGTATTTTCTACAAGCTTTACAGTAAAGTAAATGAAGGTTTAGTTTAACTTTTTCCAAGAACGAAGATTCTTTGTACTGAGATTTATCACAAACGTGATTTGCTTCACTACAGGGAATAACAATTTTAAATTTCTTGTTCATAATTAAAACCAATTTTTTTCAAGACAGGAGGCCATAGCGGTTCTTGCTCTATGGATAATTACCCAAAGGTTAGACGCAGTTATATTTAATTCATTACAAATCGCTTCGGTTTCATAGCCTTCAATAGTTTTCATTCTAAAAATGGTTGCTTGTTTTTCTGGTAATTTAGACAAGCAATTATATATGGCGTCACTAAGTTCTTCGTTTTGTATCTTGTCTTCGGCTGTTTTGTCAAAAGGATCAGCTACCTGTTCTTCAAGCCAATCACCCTCGGTTTCTGTATCGTTATTATAAGTTATTCTAACTTCTGCTTTACCTTTATTAGAATTGATTTTACGATAATGGTCAATGATTTTTCGTTTTAAAATTGAAACAAGCCAAGTACGTTCGCTTGCTTCTCCTTTAAAATTTTTCATAGATTTTAATCCTGCCAAAAAGGTTTCTTGCACTAAATCTTGTGCAATTTCCTTATCATTTACACGTGTAATCGTGTAATTAAATAAGTAATCTGCATATAAATCTATCCACTTGTTAGGATTTAAAAGATGTTTTGGCATTTTCTTCTTTGACAATTTGTTATCAAAAATAGTGTAAAAAAATCAGACATTTATTTTTTTATTAATCCAGCCCTTCTTAACAAAGCTTCTGGTTGAGGTTCTTGTCCTCTAAAACGTTTATAGAGTATCATAGGGTCTTCAATACCACCTTGCGATAGTACATTATCTTTAAACTTTTTAGCAACATCTTTATTGAAAATACCAGCTTCTTTAAAATATTCAAAGGCATCTGCATCTAGCACTTCAGCCCATTTATAGCTGTAATATCCAGAAGAATACCCACCTTGAAAAATGTGAGAAAACGAGGTGCTCATACAGTTCTCAGCAACATCTGGATACAGTTTTGTGTTTTCAAAAGCTTCTACTTCGTGCGCTTTTACATCTGTAATTGTTGTTGGATTGATACCGTGCCAACTCATGTCTAGTAACCCAAAGCTTAACTGGCGAAGTGTTTGCATCCCTTCATGGAAGGTTGCAGAGGCTTTAATTTTCTCAATTAATTCCATTGGAATAACATCTCCAGTTTCGTAGTGTGTAGCAAATAATTCTAGTGCTTCTTTTTCGTAACACCAATTTTCAAGCACTTGGCTAGGTAATTCTACAAAATCCCAAAATACACTAGTCCCTGATAAACTTGGGTACGTAGTATTGGCTAACATGCCATGAAGTGCATGACCAAACTCATGGAACAATGTGGTAACTTCATTAAAGGTTAACAACGACGGTTTGCTTTTTGTTGGTTTTGTAAAGTTGCAAACTATAGATATATGTGGTCTGCTGTTTTCTCCGTTTTTAACATATTGAGGTTTAAAAGAAGTCATCCAAGCACCATTTCGTTTTCCTGCTCTTGGGAAAAAATCGGCATAAAAGATTGAAACTAAATTTCCTTGATCGTCTACAACTTTGTAGGTGAGAACATCCTGATGATATTTATCAATAGTAGTTATTTCTTCAAAATGTAATCCATATAATTTTTGTGCCACCGTAAATACACCATTAATTACATTTTCTAGTTTGAAGTAAGGTTTTAGTTTTTCATCATCTAAATCGAATAATTTTTGTTTTAATTTTTCTGAATAATAAGCACCATCCCATTTTTCTAATTGCTCGATACCATCTATTTCTTTGGCAAATTTTTGAAGATTTTCAAATTCCTTTTGAGCTGCTGGCTTAGCTTTTTCTAATAATTCATTTAAAAAAGAAGAAACCTTTTCAGGTGTTTTTGCCATGCGTTCTTCTAATACAAAATGAGCATGGGTTTTGTAACCTAATAATTGAGCACGCTCAAAACGTAGCTTAGCAATATCTAATACATGTGTTTGATTGTCGAGTGCGTCGTTATGAAATCCCTTTTTGCCTGCTGCAATGGCTAATTTTTTTCTTAATTCTCTGTTGTCAGCATAAGTCATAAAAGGAATATAACTAGGGTAGTCGAGCGTAAATAGCCACCCATCTTTTTCTTTTGATTCTGCCAATTGTTTAGCGGCTTCAATGGCACCTTCTGGAAGACCAGACAAGTCGCTTTCATTGGTAATTAGCATTTCAAATTTATTGGTTTCGGCTAACACATTTTCACCAAATTTAAGCTTTAACTGACTTAGTTTTTTGTCTATATCACGGAGTTTTAGTTTCTTGTCTTCAGGTAAATTAGCACCATTTCTAGAGAAACTTTTATATTTTTTATCAAGAAGCGTTTGCTGTTCTACAGTTAAGTCGAGAGTATCTTTTTGTTTGTAAACAGCCTTAACACGTTTGAAAAGATCTTCGTTTAAAGCAATATCATTACTAAATTCAGATAATAAAGGAGATACTTCTTGAGCAATTTTTTGAATATCTTCGTTCGTTTCAGCCGAATTTAGATTAAAAAATATACTCGAAATTCTATCTAATTGTTCACCCGAAAAGTCTAATGCTTCAATTGTATTTTTAAAAGAAGGCGTGTCCGTATTGTTAACAATTTCGTCAATTTCTGCCTTCGCATCTGCGATAGCTTGTTTAAAAGCAGGAAGGAAATCGTCGTTTTTTATGTTTGAAAAAGGAGCTGTATTGTATTTAGTTACAAACGGTTTTGTTAATATATTTTGATTCATTTTGTAAAATTTAAACAAAACTATGCGTGCATAGTTTTTTTTGTATATTTACACCCATTGTTTTGAAGAGTGACTAATTCAAATTAATACTTGAAAGGCCCCGGATTGTATTCGGGGTTTTTTATTTTAAGTCGTTAGCAGATGTAATCACTTTTTGTTTTAAGTCTTCTTTATAAGTAATAATTTTATCTAAAACAGAAGTATCGCTTGAACCTATAATTTGAGCGGCTAAAATGCCAGCATTTTTAGCACCATTAAGAGCTACTGTAGCCACAGGAACACCGCCGGGCATTTGAAGAATGGAAAGCACAGAATCCCAACCGTCAATAGAATTACTGCTTTTTACTGGAACCCCAATAACAGGAAGTGGCGATAACGAGGCTATCATTCCTGGTAAATGAGCAGCACCTCCGGCACCTGCTATAATTACAGAAAAACCTCTGGTATGAGCATGTTTACCATAATCAAATAGTTTTTCTGGGGTTCTGTGTGCAGAAACAATATCGACTTCAACACCAATACCAAAACCTTTTAAAATATCTATGGCATCTTGCATAATAGGAAGGTCGCTTTTGCTTCCCATAATAACTCCTACTTTACTCATAACTTAATTTTATTTAGAGATTACTTTAATCGTATTTTTTACTTCTTCGGCAATTTGTCTTGCTTTATTTAAATTTTCATTAACAATAGTAACATGTCCCATTTTTCTAAAAGGACGAGTTTGTTTTTTTCCATAAATATGGGGTGTGACACCATCCATATGCATGATAGCTTCAATATTTTGATAAACAACATCACCACTAAATCCTTCGGCACCCACTAAATTAACCATAATACCACCAACTTTACTGTCGGTTCTTCCTAAAGGTAAATTTAGAATGGCTCTAATATGTTGTTCAAACTGGGATGTGTAACTCGATTCGATGGTGTGATGCCCCGAATTATGTGGTCTAGGAGCTACTTCATTTATCAAAATCTCGTCGTCTTGTGTTTGAAACATTTCAACCGCTAACAAACCAACATGGTTATAAGCTTCAGACGTTTTTAAAGCAACAGATATTGCTTTTTTTGCAATATCTTCAGATATTCTAGCAGGACAAATCACATATTCTACCTGATTGGCTTCGGGATGAAATTCCATTTCTACCACTGGATATGCTTTGGTCTCGCCCGGTACATTTCTTGCTATAATAACGGCTAATTCGTTTTTAAAAGGGACGAGGTTTTCTGTAATACATTCTACATTGGGTAAACCTTGTAAATCTTCAATACTTTTTACAATTTTCACGCCTTGTCCGTCATAACCAAACTGTGCACTTTTCCAAACAAACGGAAAATTTAAACCACCGTGGTTTACCGCATCTTTAATTTCTGATGTATAGGCAAAACGAGAAAAAGGTGCTGTTGGTAAATTATGGTCTACATAAAACAATTTTTGGGTTGCTTTATTTTGAATAGTTCTTAATGTTTTTGAAGAAGGAAATACTTTTACACCTTCTTTTTCAAGAGCTTCTAACGCAGGAACATTAACATTTTCAATTTCAATAGTAAGGACATCTACTTGTTTTCCAAAATTATAAACCGCATCGTAATCCATTAAATCACCTAAATGAAACTCGTTACTTGCAACTTTACATGGAGCATCTTTACTAGCATCTAAAACACAAGTGTATATATCAAATTTTCTGGTGTTATATAGTAGCATTTTGCCCAATTGCCCGCCACCAAGGATACCAAGTTTGAAGTTTGAAGAAAAATAGTCCATGAAATTAGTCTTTAATGACATCATAAATAGTTATGCAAAAGTACATTTAAAAATGAAAGAATCATAGTGAATACACACTGTAATTTATTAGTGATAATATTGAAACTAATTTTTTTTAATACTTCAATTTTAATTATCAAAAAATACCGATTAAAGACATATTTATTATGATTAATGGCTTTTTTGTAGTGCATTTTGTATGTTTGTGTTGTCTAACTTTTAACAAGCTTATTATGAAAAAAAATACTTTTTTGTTTATTTTTTTAACTTTTACTTTATTGAGCACTGCGCAAAATACAGCACTTGATTTTGATGGATCATCAAATCAGTATATTGAAACATCCACAATGGTTCCGCTTACAAATTCTTTTACAGTGATGGGGTGGATATATGCAAAAGCTGGTCATACCCAAATTTTTTCATGGGGAAGTTCTACTGTAAATAAGTATATTCAAATTAAAACCAATTTTAATTATACATTTCAAATTTATACACCCAGTGTCATTAATCTATCTTCAACTACAAGTATTCTCAATGGTTGGCATCATATAGCGGTAACAAATAATTCGGGAACAGTGGATATTTATGTTGATGGGGTTAATGAGGGATCTGCAACAGCCGACTTTTCCTCTATTAATCCAACAAAAACCACATTAGGAGGTGCTTTACTGAATGGTTCAATTCAAGGATCTGGAAATTATGATATTGATGAGCTGTCTATTTGGAATGTTGCATTGTCAGGTACGGAAGTTTCGACTTATATGAGTGCACCTCCTGTAGGTACAGAAACAGGATTAGTACTTGCTTATGATTTTAATCCAGTAGGAGTGGTAGCTGGAGGAGATAATGCCACTTTAACCACTATAAATGATTTAACGGGAACGTTTACTGGAACATTAACAGGATTTACTTTAAATGGGACTACAAGTAATTATATTAATAGTACTAATTCAACTTTAAGTGTAAATGAAAATATAAATCAATTGGAGTTTTCTTTGTATCCAAACCCAACTAAAGATTATTTAAATGTTGATTATGCAAATGATATTGCTGTAAGCAAAGTGAAATTATATAATAATTTAGGTGTTTTAGTTAATGAGTTTAATCCTTCCCATAAACAATTTGATATGTCTATATTCCCTGCAGGCTTCTATTTTTTGGAAATAGGTTCTAACAGAGGAAAAGTGAGTTATAAAGTTGTTAAGAAATAGGAATTAACTAGAGCTTGAGTGTTTTTCTTTGTATGAAGAAATTTTAATCCTGATTCCTAAATTAAAAATGGGTAATCGACAATCAATTCCTTAACTTTGCGTCTTTTAAAATTTGATACGAGTGATAAAACTTCATGACAAATATTTTAAACCGTTTATTTCGGCACAAGAAATAGAGACGGCTATTGAACGTTTAGCTAAAGAAATTCATAATGATATTGGAGATGAAATACCTGTATTTGTAGGTGTTTTAAATGGATCGTTTATGGTCGTGAGCGATTTTGTTAAAAAATATCCTAAACCATGCGAGGTGACTTTTATAAAATTAGCCTCTTATGAAGGCGTTAAATCTACTGAGGATATACAAAGATTGATTGGATTGACGCAAGATTTAAAAGGACGAACCGTCGTTATTCTTGAAGATATTATAGATACGGGTAACACCTTAGCAGAAATTCATAGAATTTTTAAAAACGAACAGGTTAAAGCACTTAAAATAGCAACTCTATTTTATAAACCTACAGCTTATAAAAAAGATTTTAAATTACATTATGTTGGTATAGAAATTCCTAATAAGTTTATCGTTGGTTACGGACTTGACTACGATGGCTTAGGACGAAATTTACCAGAAGTTTATCAAATAAAAGAAACACAACACATGACAAATTTAGTGTTATTTGGACCTCCAGGTGCAGGAAAAGGAACTCAGGCAAACTTTTTAAAGGAAAAGTATAATCTCATACATATCTCTACAGGAGATGTTTTTAGATTTAATATTAAAAATAAAACAGCTCTTGGTATGTTGGCAAAGTCTTATATGGATAAAGGAGAGTTAGTGCCAGACCAAGTAACTATTGATATGTTAAATACCGAAGTTGAAAAAAATGCTCAAGCAAATGGGTTTATTTTTGACGGGTTTCCACGTACTAATGCACAGGCAGAAGCACTTGACACATTAATGGATGCTAAAGATTCTGAAATTAGCGCGATGGTGGCCTTAGAGGTAGAAGACGATGTGTTGGTTAATCGTTTGTTAGAGCGCGGTAAAACTAGTGGACGTGCCGATGATGCCGATGAAGCTATTATTAGAAATAGAATTACTGAATATTATAAGAAAACAGCTATTTTAAAAGATTATTATTCTGCTCAAAACAAATATTTTGGAGTGGATGGCGTTGGTAGTATTGAAGAAATTACCGAGCGTTTAAGTAAAGTTATAGATACGCTTTAAGTAGTTGGTTTATTCGCTTATTTGGTTATAAAATTAGAGGTTACTCAACTTAACAGTTCAACAAAAATAATATAAGAGATGACAGAAGGAAATTTTGTTGATTATGTAAAAATGTTTGTGTCTTCGGGTAACGGAGGCAAAGGATCTTCGCATTTACATCGTGAAAAATTTATTACTAAAGGAGGACCAGATGGTGGTGATGGTGGTCGTGGTGGTCATGTTATTCTGCGCGGTAATTCAAATTTATGGACTTTACTGCATTTAAAATTCAAAAAGCATATTAGAGCAGGTCATGGTGAACACGGAAGTAAGAGCAGAAGTTTTGGGGCCGATGGTGAAGATGTTTATGTTGACGTACCTTTAGGAACTGTAGTAAGAGATACCGAAACGAATGATATTATTTTTGAAATTACAAAAGAAGGTGAAGAAAAAATAATTGTTGAAGGAGGAAAAGGTGGGCTAGGAAACTGGCATTTTAGATCATCTATTAACCAAACACCTCGTTATGCACAACCGGGACTTCCGCTAGAAGAGCGACATATTACCTTAGAATTAAAGGTGTTGGCAGATGTTGGTTTGGTAGGCTTTCCTAACGCTGGAAAATCTACGCTTTTATCAGTCATAACATCAGCTAAACCAAAAATAGCCGATTACGAATTCACTACTCTAAAACCTAATTTGGGAATTGTAGAATATCGTGATTTTCAAACCTTTGTTATGGCCGATATTCCAGGTATTATTGAAGGAGCAGCCGAAGGAAAAGGTTTGGGTCATTACTTCTTACGACATATTGAACGCAACTCTATTTTACTGTTTTTAATTCCGGCAGATGCCGAAGATATCAAAAAGCAATACGATGTTTTGTTAGATGAATTGCGACGATACAATCCGGAAATGCTTGATAAAGAGCGTATCATTGCTATTTCAAAATCTGATATGTTAGATGCTGAATTAAAAGCAGAATTAAAGGAAGAACTAGATAACGAGTTGCCTATTCCATATCTGTTTATTTCGTCAGTTGCTCAACAAGGTCTTACTGAATTAAAAGATACGTTGTGGAAAATGCTGAATACTTAGTTTCTGTATTTCGTTTTATTTATAAAATTTTAGACTTTTCATTTTAATTTGTAACGCAATTTTTTGTTGGGATTCTGTTCATGAAATAATTTTTGATTAACTTTAATTAAAAATAAACCATGAAAAGAGTATTGATTTTAGTTTTGGTATTTGTTGTTGTTTCATGCGCACCAATACGTGTTAATTATGATTACGACAAAGGAACAAACTTCGCTAAATACAAAACATACAACTATTATAGTGATATGAATACAGGTTTAAGTGAATTAGATACCAAACGCTTTTTAGAAGCATTAGATGCTAAATTAGAAACACTTGGAATTCTATTTTCAGAAACTCCAGATTTCTTTATCGATGTTAAAAGTAGTACGTTTCAATCAGCACAACGAAATACAGTTGGTGTTGGTTTAGGTGGTGGTGGCAGAAATATGGGAGGCGGTATTTCCATAGGCTTGCCAATTGGTCAATCGTCTGCAAACAGACAAATCACCATTGATTTTGTAGATGAAAATAAGAAGCAGTTGTTTTGGCAAGCGGTAAGTGAATCTAATTATAATCCTAATAGAATACCAAAAGAGCGAGAAGCACAATTAAATGCAATTGTTGAGAAAATATTATCGCAGTATCCGCCTAAGCAGTAAGTATTTAAAACTTTATAATTATCATAACATTTTTAATTTAGTCGTAGCATTTTCATTTTGTAATTTTACGTAAAAGAGAAAACTATGAATAAATTAAAAACTAAGGTAGCACTTGTTACAGGTGGTACAAAAGGAATAGGTTACGGCATTGCACAAGCACTTCTAAATGAAGGAATCAATGTGGCGGTTACAAGTAGAACTAAATCTTCAGCTCAGAAAGCTGCTGATGCTTTAAATTCCCATTCAACAAAAGGGGCAAAAGCTATTGGAGTGGAAGCAGATGTAAGAAATTATCAAAGTCAGCAAAAAGCTGTTCAAACTGTTTTAGAACATTTCAAACAATTAGATATTGTAATTGCTAATGCTGGTTTAGGGCATTTTGCTAGTATTGAAGATTTATCTGTTGAACAGTGGCAAGAAACTATAGATACTAATTTAACAGGTGTTTTTTATTCTATCAAATCATCTGTTGAAGCTTTAAAAGAATCAAAAGGGTATTTTATTACAATTTCAAGTTTAGCAGGAACCAATTTTTTTGCGAACGGTTCTGCCTATAACGCTAGTAAATTTGGAGTTACAGGGTTTACACAATCTGTTATGTTAGATTTACGAAAGCATAATATTAAAGTAAGTACCATTATGCCAGGTTCTGTAGCGACGCATTTTAATAATCATACACCTAACTCTAATGATGCCTGGAAAATTCAAAGTGAAGATATTGGCGAATTGGTGGTTGATTTAATTAAAATGAATCCAAGAACGTTACCAAGTAAAATAGAAGTTAGACCCACAATGCCACCTAGTAAATAATTTTAAAAGTATCAACTGGAAAAGTTAAGAACTAAAAAGGCTGTCTAAAAGTACAGTTCCATGTCATATTAAGCCTGTCGAAATATTTCAACTTATCGATCATCAATATCGGTTTCGACAAGCTCAACCTGACAAACAAAACACATCATGCTTTTTAGACAGCCCCTAGTTAAAAATCACCCTTTAAGCAATTCTTTGTATTTGTCTTTATAGCTGTACAGTACAATTATATTTAGAATTAATAAACCTAAGGCAGAACCAATTCCTTCTGGAGCCAACGTTAAGTGAAATAGCACAGCATTTACAGAAACACTCATTAAAATGAATGCAAGTAAAGCACCAAATTTGTTAAAAATAAAAGCTAATCCAGCAACAATTTCAACAATAGCAACAAGCGTTATAACTTTTGCAGAAGCTAATGCGCCAAAATATGCACCTGCTTCTGCAGGCATTTCACCCATTGGTATAAAAAGAAGAAATTTGTTTAGTCCGAAAACTAAAACGAAAAGTCCAAGAAGTATTCTTAGAGCCATTAAAACTTTTGAATTCATGACGATATAATTATTAGTTAGTAATTAGAAAGATAATAAATTAAAAATAAAACTTTCTGGACCTTCGTCGAAAAAAAGTTGTTTAACTAACAAATGTTTACTCAATATTAACTCTAATACCTTCACTATGGCTACTAAATTCTGGTGCATACATACTTTGTATAGTGGTGATGCCATTGCTCATATTTCCAGCATTATTCACTCTTAAATCATATTCAAACACATAAACACCTTTTGGTAAATAATCAAAAAAGAAATTGGTAGATGCATCTTTGGTACTTTCATAATAACCTAACCCATCTTGCCATTTGTATTGAGACAAAACATTTATGGGTTCCAATCCTGCAGCTCGCATGTCTTTCAAGTGAACAAATTCCATTGCTCTGTCGCTTCGTAATTCAATTCGAACACGAATCAAATCGCCTACGTGTAATTCGGTGTCTTTAATTATTTCCGAAATCTGTTCACCGTTATCTGTATTGGTTTTTAAGAATAATTTTTTCTTCAATTTAAGAGGTGTTTCGGCTGATGTTATCTTATCTAAATCTTCAAAATATTGCCAATATAAACTTCCCCAGGCAATACCATCTCCCTTTTTAGTAAGTGTTACTTTGCTCATTTCCGGTTTTATTTCAGAAGAGTTCCAAGAGGTTTGGTAATATCCTGTTCCAGCTTCAACTTGAACATTTTCAAGTTTTGATGGTTCTATTTTTTTTCCGCCAATAACAACATCAACCATATCACTAACGCTTAACCAATCGCTTCCTTGAAGCAATAAGGCGTAAACAGCATCAGTGGTTGCTTTCGTAGTTTTCCAACGGTTTGTTTGCTTATTTTTAAGTAACCAGATTTTTAAGTTATCAATGGTTTTAGTGTCATTTTCTATTTCAGAAAAAGCTTCAATCAGTAAAGACTGTGTTTCAATAGGTGCTTGGTACCAATACCACGAATTGGTATTTTCTTTCCAATACATGCCTAATTCGTTACTTGTGATACTTGTTTCTTTGAGTGATTTTAAAATGCTTTTCGCCGTTTTTTTATCACCGAATCGATCAGAAACCAAAGCCATTAATCCTTTGGCGTATAATGACCGTGATAACCAGTATTTCTGAATTTGTGTTTGATAATAGTTGCTAATTTCTTCAACCTCTTTTGATTTTTTAATCTCTGGATAAAAACTTCGCATATACAAATAATGTAGCTGTGTATAGCTTAAATGGTCTTTACTTAAATCTGCTTTAGCATCATATTTTTTTAGGTTTTTGTATTCTTTTACAAATTCAGCATCCAAATAGTTGATAGCTTTTTCAATCATTTGAGACGTCTCGACTGTGCTAGACGTGACACCAAGTTTTGAAAGGTGACTAAAACCAGTAATAATGTGTTGCGTGATATATCGGTTTTCACGTCCGCCATTAAACCAAGCCCAACCACCAGAATTCATTTGATTGTTTGCTAATTTTCTAATGGCTGATTGTAATTCATTGGTCATTTTATTTAAATCGAATAACAAAGCCATGCGTTTCTTCTGTTCGGTTTCACTTTGTGCGTCACGCAGCCAAGGTGTTTCTTGTATGAGAATTGATTTTAGTTCTTGATTCTTTTCAAGATTTGAAATTAGTGCATCAGAATTTTTCCATTGATTGAATACCTCTTGAATTCTTGGGTTAGAATTTACGATATGACTTGCCAATGCATTCGCATAATATTTGCTAAACGTTTGCTCGTTACATTCATAAGGGTATTCCATTAAATACGGTAATGCCTGAACCGCATACCATGCTGGATTGGAAGCGATTTCTAAGGTTAACTTATGGTTTTTAAGTGTAGTTGAGGTATTTGTTTTAAGTTTATCTAAAGTAAACGTTCTGGTTTCATTACTACGAACCCACATGGGAAGTGTTTCGGTAACTAACATACGGTTACTTAAAACAGGCAAGGCATTTTGTTCACCATCGCTAAATTCTCCAGCTTTTGCTATGATTTTGTATTGAACGGCATCAATGTCGTCAGGGATAGTTAAGTTCCAAGACACTTGTGTGTTTCCTTTTGCGGGAACGGTAAAAGCCCCGTCTATCTCCCCTGAAGGGAGAGGACTTAGCAAGTTTACGGTTATATCTTTTCCTGAAATGGCATCTGTTAACACTAAAACAGCTTGTCCAGACAACTGTTTCTCAGTTAAATTTGCAATTTTAGAGCTGATAGTTATTTGGTCACCTTGGCGTAAAAATCGTGGTGTATTGGGGATTATCATCAATTCTTTTTGAGTAACGGTAGTTAAGGTTTTAGTAGCATTTTCTAGGGTTTTGGTATGTGCTAATAATTGTAGTTTCCATTGGGTTAAGGCTTCAGGTGTCGTAAAACTGAAGCTAACATTGCCATCTTCATCGGTTTGTAATTGTGGAAAGAAAAAGGCTGTTTCTTGAAGGTTTTTACGTATTTGAGTGTTGTCTAAATTTAACGAAGTATTTTTAGTAGTTATTATGACAACATCACCAATAACATCTTTCCCGTAAAGCTCTTTAGATTTGGGGCTTTTTATAATTTCGATAGATGTTATGTCTTTAGAATCGATATTTGGAAGTTTTTTAAACTTAACGCCATCTATTATGAATAAAGGGAATTCTATACCAGATAACGATGCTTTTCCTCTTATGGGAATACCTTCAAATTTATTTTCATAAAAGTTTTCTACACTTATATCTTCAGCAACTTCTTCAACATTTTGAGTAGTATAGCCTAAGCTTTTGTTTTGTCTTGAAATTCCCAAACCAGTAACTACTACTTCATCTAAATGAGAATTATCTTCAATTAAAAAAATATTTAATTTATTGTCTTTTCTGATATTAATTTGAGTTGTTTTATAACCAATAAAACTAAAAACTAATATGCTATTTTCTGAAGCTTCGATATTAAAATTACCATCAAAATCTGTTATAGTTCTTGATTTTGTTCCTTTAATTAAGATATTTACTCCTGGTAAAGGATCTCCGTTTTCATCAAAAACAGTTCCAGAAACAAATCCTTTTTTTATAGAATCATCATATTCAGTTCTCAGTCTTAAAGATTTAATATATTTATCATAGTGCCATTTATTAAAATTAAAACTAAACCCAAACCAATTGAAGGTGTCATAGTTTTGTTGTTGATAGTTGTAATTAACACGTTCATTGTAAACTCTAAAATTTTGAATTCCAAAACTTTGATAAGCTCTACTTTGGTTGTATGAATAATAGGTTGGTGTATTAATAGGATTAAAATTCCAAGTGTGGGCTTTAAACTGATCTAATGAGGCGTCGTACATACTTGCCAACAACTCAGCACTTACTTTATCACCTTGAGGGCCTCTTATTTTGAAACTCCAAGTTTCATCGGTTCCAGGTTGTAATTTGTCTCTAAATGTAGTGGTTTCAATCTCTAAATCGGTTTTGGGGTAGGGTACAGAAATAATTTCAGTTCCTGACTGGAAACTATTGAATGCCGCAAAACTATAGTTTACCGCAAAGCCACCAACGTCTTTTGTTGTGATAGGAATAGAAATTGATTTTTTATTATTGTAAAGTTGAATGATTTGTGTTTTTACAATTTGGTGTTCTTTTTCAACAGTTACAGTAATATTCAAATTTTCGGCAGCCGAAGCAAATGTTAATACAGCAGTTTCTCCGACTTTGTAATTAGATTTATCAGTTGTAATACTGAATAATTGATTATCGGCTAACGATGTATCATGATCGCTATACAAAGTGGTTTTAATTTCATCTTTTACTAACTGACCGAACTTGTCTGTGCTTTCTAAAATGACGATGTATTGTCCGGATTGCCATTTTTTAATATTTCCTAAAGCAAGTTCTTTTGATTTTTCTGTGTTAAATTGTTTTTCAAAAACCAAATCCCCTTTTTTCCAATTATTAGAATCGTGTTCATTAGTATAAGCATCATGCGGAAAAAGGTTTTTAAAAGCTTCTTCTGAAAATTCTTGATAATCGGGTGATACCCAAGGACGTTGTCTTAAAACAGATTTTGGAGCTTGCAACTTGTATATTTTAATGATGCCCGTTGCAGGAACAAATTCCCCATTAAGATTTTTAGTATCTATCTTTATGGTTTGATTTTTTTTGTTTTTGTCAAGTTTATCTTCAAGACTCATATGAGCAATCAACGCATGATAGCCTACGTTTACAAGGGTGGTAGCGCTGCGGGTTTCTCCATTCAAATCGGTCACGTCAGCTGTAATTTCGTAATTAAAAATGGGTAAACTACTTTTATCGACACTTAGGTCTGGTTGTGCTTTAAAGGTTATTTCAAATTCACCTTTATCGTTGGTTGTGGTTTCGCCATGTGTGATTTCTTGAGGTTCGCTATAAAATCGTGGGCGATACCAAAAATACCATTGCGGATATTCTACTTTTCTATGAACTCTGTAAACTACTTTGGCGTTTGTAATAGTACTGCCAGCGTAGGCTAGGGCAGTTCCTTTTACAGTTACCGAATCATTAACTTTATAAGTTTCTGTAACTGGGTTAAATTTGGTTTCAAATTTAGGACGTTTGTATTCTTCTACAGAAAAATAGTGTTCTAAGTAAAAATCTTCTTCATCACCATCAAATTCAATATGATATTCTCCATTTAATCCATTATTTGGTAAAATAAATTCACCAGAGACAGAGCCAAATTCATTGGTTTTAAATTCAAGTTTTGAAATTTCAACATCATTAACATCATACAAGGTAGCATAAACAGGCTCGCTTGCCATAACTTTAGATTTTTCAATGTTTGTTTTTATGGCAATGGCTTTAAAATAAACAGTTTGCCCTGGTCTGTAAATACTGCGGTCTGTAAACAAAAAGGCTTTGTAGTTAGTCTCTTCTTTGTCTCTTTTATAATATGGGTTAACGTAATAGTCTCCAAAATAAGCTATGTCATTTCCGTAAGTTACTTTGGTGTTTATATTTCTATATCGGTCTTTAGTTTTTTCAATACTGATTTCGCCATAACTGTTTGTTGAAAAGTTTTCTGTTTGTGTACCTCTGTTATTGTTTTCGGTATAAGTCAATTCAACTGATGCATTACTTATAGGTTTTCCATTGGTTCTGTCAATAATTTGAAAAATTTTATATTGGTTACTTTCCGTTTCAACCAAAGCTAAATTAGTCACTTGGAGTGTGCTAAAGGCAACTATTTCTGAATCGTTTTTTGTTGAAGCGAAAATTAAATAGGTGCCATTATTAAGCTTAGGAATTGCAATTTCAGTAGTGTGGTTTTGATAATCATGTTCATTGCGTAGTTTACTTTCCCATTGCGAAAACACATCTAACTTCTTAATAAATGCTAATTGCTCGTCTTTTTTGTAGGTTTCGTTGAATTTCTTTAGCTCGCGTCTGGTTAATTTAAACACTGAAAATTCAAGAGTTTCTAGATTTTTATAACTCACTAATAAACGTGCATGTTGTTGAATTGGTAAATAGCTCTCCGTTGTAATTTTAAGTGTTTGCTGTTCTATTTGTTGTTTTAAAAGGGCGCATTTTTCTGCGCCTTTACTTTTCGGGAATTTAGTTATAACCGAGTTGCAAATAGCAATCGCATTTTTGGCTTTCCAACGGTTTTCTTCATTTGTTTTAGGTTGGTATTGCGTGCTTTGTTGGTAGTATATAGAGGCAATTTCAAAATCATATAAACCAGAAACTTCATGAGATTTTAGTTTTTCACTTTCTGTTTTAAGAACGTCGAGTAAAAGTGATTCTTTATTACTAAAAGTGCCATATTGATTTACGAATTTTAAGCGGTCAATATTAATATCTGCTAAAGCAAAAGGCTGCTTGTCTTTTAAATGAAACTGAATTAACTCTTGGTAAATTTTTAAAGCCTTCAATTGAAGGGATGTTGAATCTTTAGATGTTATTTTTAAATTAGAAAATGTAAAATCATCACATAAAAAATCAGGATTGTCAATCTCAAATTTATAAGCAGGTTTGGTAATATTTGTTTCTGGAGTTTTATAAAAGTCTAAGGCTTCATGGTTTAAAAAATCAAATAACGTTGGCCTGTAAATTTTAGAATCTTTTTGAAGAACCAATAAATCATCGTAGTTGCTTAAAGGCTCTTGTTGAAGCATAGAACCATTCTCTAACGACTTTTGATAATGAGTATTAATTTCATTAAAAAGGGTTTGTAAATCCCACGTTCTAAAATCGGCAGTATCTACTTTTTCTTCTGTTTTGGTCCGATTATAAAACTGCCATCTGTTTTGGTTAAAATATTGCCAATACATATTGGCAAGCAAGCTTTCTAAAATGTTTTTAGTTGGGAATGTACTTTTTGATATAGCAGTTTTAAAATCGTTTATAATTTTTAACTGTGCACCTTCTTCTAAAACTAAAGCAAATTTACTTTTATAAAGTAAGCATTTAATTTGTTGCGAGGTGTTGTTATCCTTTTCGGCTTGTTTTGAAATGTTTTCTACAATTTTTAAAGCAGATTTTGGTAAACCATCCATTTCAAATTGTTCAACTTGACGCCATTGCAAATTATACGTATTGTTTTGTGCTTGAGAAAAATTAGCACAAAGTAAAATTATTAATACAGAATATAGATGTTTCATTTAGTTAGTTTATAAAATTTATCTCTAAATTACGTTCAAAATCTATTCCAAAAAACATTAAATGAGTAAACAATATTTTTGGATGAGTGAAGTTACCTATTTTAGCATTTAATTTTGAATAATATCTGTATCATTATATGAAATTATTGTGTTTTTTCTTATTAATACCTCTGGTAATGACCAGTCAAGTAAATCTTGATGAGGTTGAAGCACTCATTAATAATAAACAATTTGTCCGGGCAGAATTGTTAGCAAAAGACTATTTGCAAAACCATACAAATAATTTAAAGGCAATTGAGTTGTTAGGCGATATTTATGGGTTTCAAAAAAAATGGGATGATGCCATTGATGCATATGGAAAGTTGGTAGATGTTAATCCAGAAGTAGCAAATTACCAGTACAAATATGGTGGAGCTTTAGGAATGAAAGCTTTATCGGTAAGTAAATTAAGGGCTTTAGGTATTATTGGAGATGTAAAGCATGCCTTTTTAAAAGCCGCCGAGTTAGACCCGAATCACATAGATGCGCGTTGGGCTCTGGTAGAATTATACATGCAATTACCCGGCATATTTGGTGGTAGTAAAAGTGCTTCTTTAAAATACGCCAATGAGTTAGAACAACTTTCTAAGGTAGATGGCTATTTAGCAAAAGGCTATATTTATGAATATGATAATGAACCAAAATTAGCCGAAACTTATTATAAAAAAGCCATCAAAGAAGGTGGCTCTATAACCTGTTTTGATAAACTTACCAAGTTCTACGAAAGTGAAAATCAGCCCCAAAAAGCAATCCAAAATATTGAAGAAGCGCAAAAAAAACACCAACGCAATGCCTTGCATTATCAAATAGGAAAAGTAGCAGCCGAATACAATATTGAGTTGCAAAAAGGAGAAGCCTGTTTACAAGCATATCTAAAAAACTTTTCCTCAAGAGATGGTGTTCCTAAGGCTTGGGCGCATTATCGTCTAGCTCAAATATATTTGCATAAAAAAAATAAAGCAGAGGCCTTAAAGCATATCGATTTAGCACTTACCGAGCTTCCTAAAATAAAATCGTTTAAAGAGGAAAAAGAAAAAATTTTAAACCTTTAATCTTTTGGCGTTACCCAAGGGGCGGGCTTTCACGACTCGCTTTTTTTTACAAAAAAGAGCTCAAACAAATCGCTCAATCCCTAACGCAGAAATCACGATTCCATATAAAAATTAGTAATTCAATCCGTATCTTTACGGTTCAAAACAAGTTTATGAATGTACATTTTATAGCCATTGGCGGAAGTGCTATGCACAATTTAGCCATTGCGTTACATAACAAAGGATATAACGTCACAGGAAGTGATGATGAAATTTTTGAACCCTCAAAATCGCGATTAGCAGGTAAAGGTATTTTGCCAGAATCGTTTGGTTGGTTTCCAGAAAAAATCACAATAGGTTTAGATGCTGTGGTTTTAGGAATGCATGCTAAGGCGGATAACCCAGAGTTGCTTAAAGCTCAGGAATTAGGTTTGAAAATTTACAGCTATCCAGAGTTTTTGTACGAACAATCCAAATATAAAACCCGAGTTGTTATTGGTGGAAGTCATGGAAAAACAACTATAACATCTATGATTTTACATGTCATGTATTACCATGATATTGATGTCGATTATATGGTTGGGGCCCAATTAGATGGTTTTGATGTTATGGTTAAATTAACAGAAGACAATGATTTTATCGTTTTGGAAGGTGATGAATATTTAAGCTCACCCATAGACAGACGACCAAAATTCCATTTATACAAACCTAATATTGCCTTGTTAAGTGGCATTGCTTGGGATCATATTAACGTCTTTCCAACCTACGATAATTATGTGGAACAGTTTCGTATTTTTGTAGATTCTATCGTAAATGGTGGAAGTATTACCTACAACGAAGAAGATTTAGAAGTGAAACGTGTGGTTGGAGCCTCAGAGAATACTATTAGAAAACTGCCCTATCACACGCCAGAATATACGGTTGAAAGCGGACAAACGCTTTTAGAAACTCCCGAAGGCCCATTACCTATCGAAGTGTTTGGTGCTCATAATTTAAATAATTTGGCAGGAGCTAAATGGATTTGTCAGCATATGGGTGTTGATGAAGACGATTTTTACGAAGCTATTGCCAGTTTTAAAGGTGCTAGTAAGCGTTTAGAAAAAATAGCCGAAGGAAAAAACAGTGTTGCTTACAAAGATTTTGCACATTCACCAAGTAAAGTAGAAGCGACTACTAAAGCGGTTAAAGAGCAATATCAAGACAGAACCGTTCTGGCATGTTTGGAATTGCATACCTATAGCAGTTTAAATGCCGAGTTTTTAAAAGAATATAAAGGCACTTTGGATACTGCTGATGTGGCTGTGGTATTTTATTCACCTCATGCTGTAGAAATTAAAAAGCTAGAAAAAGTAACCCATGAACAAATAGCTAATGCTTTTGAACGTGATGACTTAATTATTTACACCAACCCAGACGATTTTAAAAACTTTTTGTTCTCTCAAGATTTTAAAAACAAGGCCTTACTGTTGATGAGTTCTGGTAATTATGGAGGCTTAGATTTTAACGAGTTAAGGGGATTGATTGAGTAAATCTTTTGTAACTTTTATCTATAGGTGAATACTTAACCTTCTGTGTTTTATAATAAAATATTGGCTATAATAATTTGTGTAACTCTATAAATATAAGGGTGTTATATTAAAATTGTAATCTAAAACTAACATTAGGGGTAATGCCTAATGACTGATTTTCAACTTTACTCACAACATCGTTGTCATCTAAAGTATAGTAAGTGTTAATCACATTTTTTTTGTTGGTAACGTTCCAAATAGAAGCACCAATAGTTGCAAGCGTGTTGTTTGATATATTAAAATCATAGGTTGCAGAGCAATCAGCACGTAAGTAATCTTTTAAATGCGAACTGTTTGGTGATTCATAATTAATGGAGCCATCAACTACTTCGTCATTAACTATTGGATTAGTAGTAGGTTTTCCTGAATGCCAATTGAGACCCAAAGCTAGCTTAAGGTTGTTATACGTATACGTTCCTGCCATTGTAAGGGCATGACGAATATCAACATTGTTAGGAAAGGAATTACCATTGTTTACTGTGTTAAAAGTATAATTATTTTTACTGTAAGAATAGCCAATCCAGGTACTAACAACATCATTAAATTGTTTGTTAACTAGTATGTCAACTCCTTTAATTTGGTAGCTTCCAATATCTTTTACAAATTGATATTGGTTTTGAAATCCTTGACTTCGCGTCGTAATACCTTCTACGTGTTTTATATAAGCTTCGACACTAACAAGCAGTTTATTTTTATTATAATGGATGCCTGCTGAAAGTTGCTTGCTTTTGATGACAGGAATATCACTGTTATTTGATAAAACCCATCGACGTTTTTCAATACCTAAAAAGTCATTTTGCAAGTCTATAATTTGAGACGTGGTCTGGCTTTTTAATTCTCCTAAAATTTCAAATCTGAAATCGTTTAAAAAGTGTTGACTAAAGCTAAGACGTGGTTCTACCAAAAAAAGATTAAATTTTTGATAATAATTAACTCGTGTGCCTAATTTTAGATTGGTTTTTGCGTTATTGGATAGAAGCGACGTTTCAGCATAAATAGCATGACTTCTAATCACTTCTTTTATGTAGCTTCTAAAAACAGGGTTATTAACGTCTTCAAGATTGCTAACACCAATTTCAGAAAATTGATAACCACTATTAATTTTTAGTTGATGACTGACTTTATAATTAATATCAAGTTTAGCAGAGTAATCAGTTACTTTGTTTTCTTGAATTAAGCGCTGATTGTTAAGGATGTCAAAATTAGTGGCGTCTAAATTATAATTAGACATGTAAACTTGAGCTGAAGTTGTAAAACTCTTGTTCCAATCTTTGGTGTAAGTAATGCCTGTGGCAAGATTTTGTTGTGATAATTTACTGTTTAGTGCTTCGCTATCATCGTTGACGGTAGATTGTTCATCATAATTCAAGTTATTATTGATATTTAAAAAATGAACTCTAATACGATCTTCTTTGGTGATATTATACAAAAATTTTGCTGTGATATCATAAAAATAAAAATCTTCATTTTTTGAGATAGAATACCTGTCGTCTTTGGTGTCTGTTAAATCAGAATCTTGAAAAATTCGTTTAAAATATTGGTCGTAGGTTGGTGTTACAATTAAATCGGTTAATGAACGTCTTGTTGATAGTTGTAGCTCGGTCTTTTTTGACAAAGGAATTTTAGCATAAGCATCTGCGTTAATTAAATTAAAACCAGCTCCTGCTTTAAATTTGTTATCAATCTTGTCTGAAAGTTGCATGTCAATAACACTAGATATACCGTCGCCATATTTTGCTCTTGTACCATTTTTAGAGATATTAACCTGTTTGGTTGTGTATGGATTGAAAGCAGAAATTAATCCGAAGAAATGACCAGATTGGTACATTTTTATGCCATCCCAAAGAAATAAATTCTGATCGTGGGTGCCACCTCTTATATTAATATTTGAAACCGTTTCATCAATACTATAAACTCCTGGGAGCGCTTGGATGGTTTGTAGAATATCTGGCTCAATAAGTCCAGGAAGAATTCCAAAAATTTCTGGTTTAATAGTTGTTGTTCCATCATTAAGCTTTGTAATACCTTTAGTAAGGTAATTGGTTACAATAATTTCATCAAGTTGTTGTGTTATAACGTATTCTTTTGGGGTGTCAAAAGCTTTAATAACCACAAATCGGTTGTCTAAAATCTGGAAGTCTAATTCGGTTTCATTCTTTAAAATATTTAAAGCATCTTCAATAGTTAATCCATCTGATGGTAAGATGGTTTTCTTGTTTTTAATAGTTTTATCTACATATGAAAAACGAATATTGTATCGTGCTTCTAGAGTTTTTAAAACAGTAATGAGGGGTTGCTTTTCTTTTTGAATAGTTTGCGCTTTTAATAACGTAAAATTCAAAAAAAATATAAAAATAAAAAGAGAAAGGTAACCTTTACTACTCACGTTTAAGTATAACAGTATTATTGGTTTTACTAAATGTTAAATGCAAGGGAAGTGTAATGGATTTTAATGCAATATCTATATTATTATGAGCAAAACTACCAGTAAATAATTGGTCTGTATCAATGTTTTCAAGTTTAAAAGTTACGTTGTATTGTCTTTCAAATTCAGATAATACCTCTTTGTACGGTAGGCTTTTAAACTGGCTTTCATTATTTAACCACGAAGGCGTAGAGCTAGCTTCTTTTTCTTTAGCAATTAGTTTCCCATTAATAATTAAAAAGCTGTCTCCAGCTTTTAATTTTGTAAGTTGAGAATTATAAGTAACGCCAACGATGCCTTCGTAGCAAATAACTTCAAAATAGTGGTTTCTTTGTTTTACATTAAACTGGGTGCCATATACGGTAACTGTTCCAGAGGTAGTTTTTACGTTAAACGAGGAACCCTTGGCTACCTTGAAAAAAGCTTCGCCATTGAGTTCAACATCACGTTCATCTTTCCAAGAGTTTTTATTATAGGTTAAAACCGTTTTAGAATTGAGGGAAACGATAGATGCATCAGGTAATTCAATAGTTGTTTTTTGAGCGACATCTGTAGAAATAGTAGTATCTAAAGTAGTTGTGTAATAGTATAAACTAAAACAAACGGCAAGAATGGCTGCAACACGCATGGCGGGTTTAAACCAATGCGTTGTTGTTTTATGTTCGCTAATGGTCTTTAAAGCACGTTCTAGCTCTTCGGAGGTATTATAATCATCTGCTTTAAAAGCTTGAACATTATTAGATAATTTTACCAAATCATCATAGTCTTCAAGCTTTTTAAACGCTTCAAGTTCTTGATCATTTAGATCATTATCTAGCCATTTTGATATTAAAATTTCTCGTTTCATAATCTTTAATACAACTATATAACAGTTAACTTTATTTTTTTCCTACCCAGAATTACAATTATTTATAATTCTTTAATATCTTTCCGTAATTTTTCTAAAGCTCCGTAAATTCGTTTTTCAACAGCTTTAGTTGATATGTTTAATATTTCTGCTATTTCTTTAAAGCGTTTTCCCTCTATTCTATTCATTAAAAAAGCAACACGTTGTGCTTCTGTTAAATTAGAAAGCGCCTTTTGCAGTTTTTGCATATACTCATCTTCCTGCATTAAAAATTCAGGATTTTCATTGGTGTATGTTTTTTGCTTTGTTTGTTGGTGTTTTAAAACTACCTTTTGGTGGGCAACTTCATTAAGCATTAAATTATTAGCAGTGGTGAATAAAAAACTTTTGGCTTTATCGGGAGATATTTTTGAGCAATTTTGCCAAAGTTTAATAAAAGCTTCTTGTACTTTATCTTTAGGATTAAGCAACTCTCCAAACTTATAATATAAAAAATTATGTAAATCTTTAGAGTGTTTATTGAATATTGATGAAAAAATAGACTCTTCGCAAATAGTGTCATGTAGTTGTTGCCCCATTATTATTGGTGATAGTTTGCACTAAAGTATAAAAAAACTAAACATAGGGTAGGAATTTTTATTCTTAAGATGTTCTATACTCAAAATGCTATGTTTAACCCAAAATTACTAATTATGAAAACTAAACTTAAATTTCTTTTCTTATTACCTCTTTTTGCCCTTTCTTTTTTAATGTCTTGTCAACAAGAAGTTGTTGAAGTAACTCCACCGGCAGAGTCAGAAGCGTTGGTTGCCAATTCAGAATTGACAACATTAATTAGTTCTGCTGCCAAGATGGATGGGTCTAAAGACAATATTATTGATAATGCTAGTTGTATGTCTGTTGAATTACCTGTAACGGTTATCGCTAACGGAGTTGAAATTACCATAGATTCTGAAGACGATTATCAAGTTATTAAAACCATTTTTGACGAATTTGAAGATGATAACGATAATCTTGATATTGTTTTTCCAATTACCATTATTTTAGCAGATCATTCTGAAATAGTTATTGAAGATCGTCAGGCGTTAGAAAATTTAATAGCCCAATGTCCAGATAATAATCAACCTGATGATGATATAGAATGCATCGATTTTAAATACCCTATTTCATTTTCAGTTTATAACACCCAATTTCAGGTTATTGATAATATAACAATAGAAAACGATAGACAGTTATTTAAGTTTATTCACCGAGTTAAGCAAGGTGAAGTATTTGCGAGTCTTGATTTTCCTGTAACCATGATTTTATCAGACGAATCTACAATTTCTGTATATAATAATCTAGAATTACAAAACACGATAAAGGAAGCTAAAAATGCGTGTGATGAAGATGATGATAATGATTACCATGATACTGACTTTACGTTAGAGCGTTTGGATACTTTATTGGTAACTTGCCCATGGGTCGTGCGAGATTTTAATAGAAATGCCGTTGAGTTAAGTGATAAATATCGTGAATATTTGATGATGTTTAATGAAGATGGTGTTGTTAAAGTACGCGCTAGAAATGGTGAAGTATATTCAGGAACTTGGACTACAAGACTTACTGATAAAGGAGCTATGATTAATCTTCAATTAGAAGGTGCAAACGATTTTACATTAGAATGGTTAGTGTATGATATTGAATACGGCAGAATCAAACTTCTAGCAGAAGGTGGAAACAAAATTATTTTAGCAAAAAATTGCGATATCGTTTTTGATCAAACCAAAACTAGAATTGAGAACTATTTAAAAGAATGTTTTTGGCGAATTGAACGATTAAGAATTGCTGGAACCGATAAGGATAGTGATTATATAGGAACTCCATTAAAATTTGAAAATAATGGTGTTGTAAAATTAAGAGTGCAAGGAGAACTTGTAGCAGGAACTTGGGAAGTCCTTGAAGCTAATCTTGGGTTTGTATTACAAATTCATATAGATGGAAGGCCAGATTTAGAGTTGGGATGGCTAGTAGCATTTTTAGAGCCAGGGTTAATAAAACTTGAAAGTTTAACTAACTCTATGATTATAAAACGGTATTGTTCTGATGGCGATAATGATATAAACTACATCAATGATGTTATTATTTCATCAAATTGGCAAGTAGCCCTATATCAAGATGGTGGTATTGATAAAACAAGTGGCTATTTTATGTATACAATAAATTTCCTAGAAAGTGGAGCTGTTAAAGTAACCGATCCTAATAATGGTTTAATTGATGGGTCGTGGTTGGCATACAGAAATGATGGCTTATTTTTAGGAATAAACTTTGGTATTGAACAACCCTTTCAAGTATTAAACCATCGATGGAAAATTAAAGATATTTCACAAACCAGAATAGAACTTAAAGATTATAGTTATACTGGTACGATAGAGCGAATATTAGTTCTTGAAATAAAATAAATAAAAGGGAAACTTTCGTATTCGGTTGGTTAGGTTAATTATTTATTTAAGTTTCCTTTATAAAGGCTGTCAAAACATATGTTTTGACAGCCTTTTATTTTTATAGAATGATACTTCTATAATACACTTCAAATCCTTAAATTTGCGCATCTTAAAAATTGAAAAGGAACTATGTTTAATAATTTAAGCGATAAGTTAGATAAAGCGTTACATGTTTTAAAAGGACATGGAAGTATTACAGAAGTAAATGTTGCAGAGACTTTAAAAGAGGTAAGGAGAGCCCTTTTAGATGCCGATGTTAACTTTAAAATAGCTAAAGAATTTACTGTAAAGGTTAAGGAAAAAGCGCTTGGTCAAAATGTGTTAACAACATTACAGCCTGGTCAATTAATGGTGAAAATCGTTAAGGACGAGTTAACCGAATTGATGGGTGGAGATGCTGAAGGTATCAACCTTTCGGGAACACCAAGTGTTATTTTAATGTCTGGTTTACAGGGTTCTGGTAAAACTACCTTTTCAGGAAAATTGGCTAATTACCTTAAAAACAAGAAAACAAAAAAGCCTTTATTGGTAGCTTGCGATGTCTATCGTCCTGCAGCAATAGACCAATTGCATGTTGTTGGAGACCAAATTAATGTAGAGGTTTATTCCGATAAGGGCAATACCGATCCTGTTGCCATTGCAAAAGCAGGTATTGCACATGCAAAAGCTAACGGATTTAACGTGGTTATTATAGATACCGCTGGTCGTTTAGCCGTTGATGAGGTGATGATGACCGAGATATCAAACATACATAAAGCAATTCAACCACAAGAAACCTTATTTGTGGTAGACTCAATGACAGGTCAAGATGCTGTAAATACAGCAAAGTCTTTTAATGATGTATTGAATTTCGATGGTGTTATTCTTACCAAGTTAGATGGGGATACACGTGGTGGAGCTGCTATTTCTATAAAATCTGTAGTTAATAAACCCATTAAGTTTATTGGTACTGGTGAAAAAATGGAAGCGATAGATGTGTTCTATCCGTCACGTATGGCAGACCGTATTCTAGGTATGGGTGATGTGGTGTCTTTAGTAGAAAGAGCGCAAGAACAGTTTGATGAAGTTGAAGCCAGAAAACTTCAAAAGAAAATAGCCAAAAACCAGTTTGGATTTGATGATTTCTTAAAGCAAATTCAGCAAATCAAGAAAATGGGTAATATGAAAGACTTGATGGGAATGATTCCTGGTGCTGGAAAAATGCTTAAAGATGTTGATATTGATGATGATGCCTTTAAAGGAATTGAAGCCATTATTCATTCTATGACGCCATTAGAACGAACAAATCCATCTGTTATTAATGCGAGTAGAAAAAAACGTATCGGAAAAGGTTCAGGAACATCGGTTCAGCAAGTTAATCAGTTGTTAAAGCAGTTTAATCAAATGAGTAAAATGATGAAGATGATGCAAGGCGGTGGCGGAAAGAAAATGATGCAAATGATGCAAAATATGCGTTAGTTTTGTTAAAGGTTAAAAGTGTTTTTACTTTCACCAACAACCAACAACCAACAACCAAATAAGGAGATATGACTATTTTAGACGGAAAAAAAGTTAGTGACGACATTAAAGATGAAATTGCAGCTGAGGTTCAACAAATGAAAACCAAAGGAGAGAAGGTGCCTCATTTGGCGGCAGTTCTTGTTGGAACCGATGGTGCGAGTATGACTTATGTGGGTGCTAAAGTTAAAGCCTGTGAACGTATTGGGTTTGATTCAACTTTAATTGATTTACCTGAAGAGACTACTGAAGATTTTCTTTTAGAAAAGATTCATGAATTGAATACAAATGATGATATTGATGGCTTTATTGTTCAATTGCCATTGCCGAAGCACATTGATGAGCAAAAGGTTTTAATGGCGGTTAATCCTGATAAAGATGTGGATGGATTTCATCCTACTAACGTTGGTAAAATGACTTTAGATTTGCCTACTTTTTTGTCAGCAACTCCTTTTGGTATTTTAGAATTACTAGAACGTTACCAAATAGAAACGTCTGGTAAACATGTGGTTGTTATGGGTAGAAGTCACATTGTAGGAAGACCAATGAGCATTTTAATGAGCCAAAAACGAAGCGCAGGAGATGCCACCGTTACGGTTGTACATAGTCGTACAAAAGATTTAACTGAAATAACTAAAAAAGCAGATATAATTATAGCAGCTATTGGTATTTCGGAGTTTTTAAAAGCTGATATGGTTAAAGATGGTGTTGTTATTATTGATGTTGGTATAACGCGTGTTCCAGATGATACCAAAAAGAGAGGATATAGATTAGCGGGTGATGTTCATTTTGAAAGCGTAAGCAAAAAAGCAAGTTATATTACACCAGTTCCAGGAGGTGTAGGTCCTATGACGATTGCTATGCTTCTAAAAAACACATTATTAGCTAGAGAGAGACGTATGGCAAAATAATTACTTAGCAAACAATTGATTGATATCCTTAAAGGCCTTAAATTCTAAAGCATTGCCAGCAGGATCATAAAAAAACATAGTGGCTTGTTCACCAACTTGTCCTTCAAATCTAATATAAGGTTCAATTACAAATTGAATCTTTTTTTGTTTTAAATGCTCTGCAAAAGTTTGAAAATCACTCCAAGGCAACACAATTCCAAAATGAGGTACAGGAACGTCTTTTCCATCAACAGGATTAGTGTGTAGAACTTCTTCAGATTTTGGTTTGTAATGAATCACCAATTGATGACCAAAAAAATTAAAATCTACCCAATGGGTACTGCTACGGCCTTCTTCACAGCCTAAAACATCTTTGTAAAATAATCTACATTCTGTTAAATTATGAACTGGAATGGCTAAATGAAAAGGAGAAATGGTTGTCATTTTTTCGAGATAGATGCTTTATATGTTTTGGTTGAATCTTGAATTAAAACATTCAGTTCTTTAAGTTCTTCTTTTGTTAATTCTCGATATGTTCCAAGCGGCATATCGAGTTTAATATTCATTATTCTAACCCGTTTAAGTGTTTCAACCTCATAATTTAAATACTCACACATTCGTCGAATTTGTCTGTTTAAACCTTGGGTTAGAATGATTTTAAATTCGTATGTACTTACTTTTTTAACCTTACATTTTTTTGTGGTTCGATTTAATTCTGCTAGTGGGATGCCTTCAGACATACGTTCAATAAATGTTTGAGAGATAGGTTTATCTACTTTTACAAGATATTCTTTTTCGTGATTGTTACTGGCACGAAGAATTTTATTTACAATATCACCATCATCGGTAAGAAGAATTAAGCCTTCACTAGGTTTATCTAATCTTCCAATAGGGAAAATACGTTTCGGGTACTTAATAAAATCAATAATATTATCTTTTTCAACCGAGGTATCGGTGGTACAAACAATGCCAACAGGTTTGTTAAATGCCAAATAAACAAAAGGTTCTTTGGTGTTCTTTATGGGTTTTCCATCGACAGCCACAAGGTCATTTGGAGTTATTTTTGTACCCATCTCAGGTACTTCGTCATTAATAGTAACGCGTCCTGCTTCAATAAGTTTATCGGCTTCTCTGCGAGAACAGTAGCCTACTTCGCTTAAATATTTATTAATTCGTTTTAAGGGTGCTTCCATAGCACAAAGATAAGGAGTTTAATCATCAATAAACTCCGAAATATGTAATGTTACGCTTTTATGGTTAAGAGAATGCCCTAGCCCTTTTGTGGTTATTAGTGTACTGTTCTTATAGTTTTTATTAATGAGAAGTGCGTCGTTATATGGAATAATGTTGTCCTCCTCATCATGAATAATCAGACCTTCGGTATCAATTTTTGTAATGTATCTTGCTGTTGAAAATGATTCAGGTAAGGCTCCAAAACGTTTTAAAATGACCTTATTGAGTTGTTTTATAACACGCTGATTGTAATTTAACATGTCTGTATAATTTTTAAAAATACCTGTAAATTCAGAAGGCGCACCAAGAAGTACTAATTTTTTTAAATTTTCCAGTTGGTATTTATGCTGAAAAAAAACAGTTGCCATGCCACCAACAGAATGTCCTATAATAACATCGGGTTTAAAAGTTTGTGCGGCAACATTAATAAATTCTGAATATAAAATAGCGTTAAAATATGAACTTCCGGAATTGCCATGCGCTGGTGCATCTAAACAAATAATAGTATAATTTTTCTTTTTTAAGTGCTTTACAAGAGGTTTCCATCTGCCAGAATTACTTTCCCATCCATGTACCATTAATATGGTTTGTTTGGTTCCGGGCCATTTGTATGTCATTATTTCAAAGGAATTATAATAAAGCGTTTCTTTGACGGAAGTTTCTAAAAATTCAGCTTGTGTTTTGGATATTTGACCTTTTCGAGGTTTTGAAAATAAAGACAAAGCTTTATTGGCGGCGTAGTTTTTTGAAATATAACTTAGCCCATTGATTGATAAACCTACCAATTTTACTAAAGTAGATGCCATTAATCTTCTCTATTAACGCTGTCTATTGAAAAAGCAGGCATACAAACTGCTAAATATTCGCAAGGTTCTGTAAACGGATTGGAATATTGAACTCTAGTATTTTTTTCAATTTTAATAGATTGTCCTGCTTCTAAGACGATAGTCTCACCTTCAATAATGAATTGTTTTTTTCCTTTAATGATGAATGTAAATTCTTCAAATGCTGGTGTTTGAAAGGGTTCGCTCCAGCCAGCAGGTGCCATCATGTGTGCTATGCTTATTTTTGAATTTCCATCAGAAGCCAACCCAAAATGTTCTTTGATAACTTTTCCGTCGGTTGTTGGCACAACAAAAGGGTTATTTTGAATGGTGTATTTTTTCATTTGTGTTTCTTATTATTTTTTTAGAGGTTTTCTTTTAATCATACCTCCTTTTAAATCTTTTACTGTGCCCATAATGATAAAGGCATTTCTATCTATTTTATCTATTTCAGTTTGAAGTTTAGCGAGTTCTAAACGCGTAACAACTGTGTAGATAATATCTTTATCGTAACTTTCTTTATGTTTGCCAAAGCCTCCTTTTCCAGCATAAATAGTACAAGCACGCTGTAGTTTTTCAATAAGCATGGTCCTGATTGCTTTATGCTCATTTGAAACAATGGTAACTCCCACATATTCCTCAACACCATCTACCACGAAATCTACAGTTTTAGCTGCTGCTAAATAGGTAAGAATGGCATAAAGCGCAACCTCAATAGATAAAATATAGGCACCGAAAGAAAAGATAATAATATTGATGACTAATAAAACATCACCAATAGTTAAGGATAATTTTCGGCTTAAAAAAATAGCTAGAACTTCGGTGCCATCAATGACGCTACCACCTCTCATGGACATCCCAATTCCTAAGCCTAAAAAGAAGCCTCCAAATACGGCGATAAGTAATTTGTCTTCTGTAATAATTGGGAACTCAACAAAATGCACAACAATAGCTAAAAGCGCAATAGCGATAATACTTTTAATAGCAAATTTTAAATTGATAGTTTTTGAAGCCAGAATTAAAAACGGAAGGTTTACTAATACTAACAATATACTCAAATTTACCGTTGTAATATTGCCTAAAAGTAAAGAGATACCTGTAGCTCCACCATCAATAAACTGATTGGGTAACAAAAAACCTTTTAAGCCAAAGCCTGCTGAAAAAACACCAATAATTATAAAAATATAGTCTTGGATGGCATGTGATAATTCAACCTGAAGATTTTTTACAATAGGCTTAATTTCATTTTCACTTACACTTTTAGATCCCTTTTTTGCCTCGATTTTTTTACGAGCAACATCAACTAATATTTTTGAAAAAATTGGATTCATCGTGTTTTTTACTGCTTAGTTTTGCTCCAATTCAAGAAAAAATACTTGATTTTAGCATTATCTGGAATATGCGTAGCTTCAATTGATAGACTTCTGTCAAAGCGCATATTGGCAGGTAATTCTTTTTTATCAATGGTGAATGAGGCATTGATTTCATTAACAGAAACAACAATCGTATTAATTAAATTGTCGATTCGTGATATTTTATAATTTTTAGAAATGTCTTTAAAGGTGCTTTCTGTAGAAACGTTTTTGTCAGTTTTAAAACGTGGATCAAAAATTCTAACACTTTGAATATATGAGGTAGAGTCAGATGGGTTACGTGGACTTATACTTAATAATTTTTCACCTCCTTTTTCAAAAATATCAATATCGTTAACCATTCCTATAAATTGATTCCCATTATAATTAACCAAAGAATCGTTTGCATAAATAGTTTTAAGATCTTTTAACTGTGTTGAATCTGTAAGTAATCCAATATGTTGTTTGCCTATTTGAAAAGGGTCTTGTTCTTGTTTGCAACTTGAAACAATACATAGAATAAGGCTAATAAATAATAATGATTTATTCATGTGGGACTTAAAATTAATTGATTAATGAATTATTTTTTTAAAACTTTGGTTAAAATGCCAAAAACGCTTCTTATAAAAGTAGCACTTGTTAGGACTTTAACAACAGGGTTCATTGCGGTACTTCGTCTTCTTGAGTTTGTTGTTTTTTGTTTTGATTCCGCTTTTTTAAGCGCTTCTTTTTCCTGTCGTGCTTTTTCTTTGGCTTCCTCGGCTTCTGCTTTTTCTATTTTCTCGTTAAGCATTTCATAAGCACTTTCTCGGTCGATAGTTTCGTTGTACTTTTTAACTAGTTTTGATTTTGAAAGTAAACTGCTTAATTCAGTATCTGTTAAAACATCCATTTTACTCATTGGAGCTCTCATCATGGTGGCAGCCAGAGGAGTAGGTCGTCCTTTTTCGTCTAGGGCAGAAACTAAAGCTTCACCAATTCCAAGCGAGGTAAGCACTTCGGTGGTATTGTAATACTCAGAGTCAGGATAATTTTGAGCCGTTAGCTTGATGGCTTTTCTGTCTTTAGCAGTAAAGGCTCTTAATGCATGTTGAATTTTTAAACCTAACTGCCCTAATATAGCTTCAGGAACATCGGTTGGGTTTTGTGTTACAAAATACAGGCCAACGCCTTTACTTCGTATTAATTTAACAATACTTTCAATTTGACTAAGTAATGCTTTCGAGGCTTCATTAAAAATTAAATGAGCCTCATCTATAAAGATAACAAGTTCTGGTCGATCACTATCACCTTGTTCAGGAAATGTAGAATAAATTTCAGCTAATAAACTCAACATAAATGTAGAAAATAACTTAGGCCTATCTTGAATATCAGTCAGCCTCATAATATTGATATAGCCACGACCTTCGTTATTAATTCGTAATAAATCATCAACCTCAAACGAGGTTTCACCAAAAAATAAATCGGCACCTTGTTGTTCAAGTTCTATAATTTTTCTTAAAATAGCACCTGTTGAAGCCGTTGAAATTCTACCATAAGCTTCGTTAAATTCTTCTTTGCCTTCTTGTGTTGCGTATTGTAAAATCTTTTTAAAATCTTTTAAATCTAGAATAGGCATTTTATTGTTGTCGCAATACTGGAAGATAACAGCAACAACACCGGCTTGCGTTTCAGATAAATCTAAAATTCTTGAAAGAAGCACAGGCCCAAATTCACTAACAGTAGCTCTTAATCGAACCCCATCTTGTTCCGATAAAGTTAAAATTTCTACAGGAAACGATTTAGCTTCAAATGGTAAACCAATCTTTTCCATTCGTTCGTCAATTTTAGGATGACCAGGACTTGGTTGCGCCAAACCACTTAAATCACCTTTAATGTCCATAAGCAAAACAGGAATTCCTTTGTCGCTTAAATTTTCTGCTAATACCTGTAATGATTTCGTTTTACCTGTACCCGTAGCACCTGCAATTAAACCATGACGATTTAATGTTTTTAAAGGGATTTTTACATGAGCTCCTGTAATAGTTTCACCATCTAACATAGCTGCACCAACAGGGATAAAATCACCTTTAGTGGTATTACCGTCGTTTATGTATTTAAAAAACGCTTCTTTGTTACTCATTCTTGATAATTTTGCATAAAAATAACTATTCCTATTGAATTCCTATAAACAAGGCAAACAAAACTATCAACATTTAGTAAGCAAAATAGTATCTTTGCACACTTATGCAAAAAGAGATTCAAAAATTAGTTGATAAAGGTGAGATGCTACCTTTGATGGAGGAGTTTTATACCATTCAAGGAGAGGGGTTTCACAAAGGAACGGCTGCTTATTTTATTAGAGTTGGTGGCTGCGATGTAGGTTGCCATTGGTGTGATGTTAAAGAAAGTTGGAATGCCGACTTGCATCCACCAACAAGTGCCGTAAAGATTGTTGAGAATGCTAAAAAATTTAGTGATACAATTGTAATTACTGGAGGAGAGCCATTAACTTGGGATATGACTTTTTTAACCTCAAAGTTAAAGGCTGAAGGATTACAAGTTCATATAGAAACATCTGGCGCATATAAATTAACGGGGACTTGGGATTGGATTTGTTTGTCGCCTAAAAAGCTGAAATTACCGACTCCTGAAGTTTATGAAAAAGCGCATGAGCTAAAGGTAATTATTTACAATAAAGACGATTTTCGCTTTGCGGAAGAGCAGGCTTCTAAAGTGAATAATAATTGCATTTTGTATATGCAACCAGAATGGAGTAAACGTGATAAAGTAATTCCTGAAATTGTGGATTATGTTATGAAACATCCTAAATGGAAAGTATCGCTTCAAACACATAAATATTTAAACATTCCGTAATAAAAAGAAAATCGTCTAAAAATTGCTTTTTAGACGACTTCATTTTAGTATTTGTATTAAGATTTTATTTATTAATAATTTTCACATTCATTTCTTCTACTTTTTTATCTGAGAGTAATGATGGAGCTCCAAATAATAAATCGTCACTCGTACCTGTTTTAGGGAATGCCATAACTTCACGTATTGACGCTTTTTTCTCTAAAATCATCATCAACCTATCAACTCCCCAAGCGATTCCACCATGAGGTGGTGCGCCATAATGAAAGGCTTTATACATAGTGCCAACACTTTTAAGCATTTCTTCTTTGTTATAGCCCATGTTTCTGTAGGTGGCTTCTAAAATTTCGGGTTTGTGTGCACGAACAGAACCGCCACCAATTTCGTAACCATTCAAAATCAAATCGTATTGTTGAGCGATAATGCTTCCTATTTCTTCATCGTTACCGTTCATGTGTTTTTCAATGTCGTAAACAGCAGGCATTGAGAACGGGTTATGTGTAAATGTCCATCTGCCTTCATCTGTTTTTTCAAACATAGGGAAATCTACCACCCAAGCAGGTCTTAGTTCTTTAGGATTTATTAAACGCAGCATGCTTCCTAGTTCTTGTCTAACAGCATCTAAAGCTTTGTTGGCAGTAGCATAGTCGGCAGCCGAGAAGAATACAATATCTCCAACTTGAGCATCAGTAATTTTAATAATACCAGCAGCAATATCTTCTCCTAAAAACTTAATAATAGGTGATTGTAAATCTGTTTCGTTTACTATAATATAGGCCAAACCGCCTAAACCGTGTTGCTGTGCAATTCCGGTTAATTTCTCAATTTGCCCTTTCGATAAACGTTTGTTTCCTTGCTCTTTGGCCGATACTTTAATACATTTTACAATACCACCTTCTTCAATAGGTTTACTAAATACTTGGAATGTGGTGTCTTTTACAATATCTGTAATGTCTTGAAGTTTTAAGCCAAAACGTAAATCGGGTCTGTCGCAACCATAGCTGTCCATTGCTTCTTTATAAGTAATGACTTCAAACGGACGTAAAATCCATTTGTTACCGTATATTTTTTCAACAATTTTATTGAACATTTTGGTATTCAAATCCATTATTTGCTGCATGCTGGCATACGCCATTTCCAAATCTAGTTGTGTAAACTCTGGTTGGCGATCGCCACGAGAATCTTCGTCTCTAAAGCAACGCGCAATTTGAAAATATTTTTCGTAACCACTCACCATCAAAATTTGCTTAAATTGTTGAGGAGCTTGTGGTAAGGTGTAAAAAGCACCTGCTTGTTTTCTTGATGGTACAATAAATTCTCGAGCACCCTCATCGGTTCCAGCACTTAAAATAGGTGTTTCAATTTCTAAGAAATTTTGTTCGTCAAGAATATCACGAAGTAACTTAATTACTTTGTGACGGTTTATAATAACACGGCGTACATCATCATTTCTATGATCTAAATATTTATATTGAAAACGTGTGTTTTCGTTAGTTTTAGTAGCGCGTTTAATTTCAAACGGTAAGGTTCTTGAAAGGTTTAATATTTCAAGAGTGTTTGCTTCTAATTCTATTTTTCCTGTGCGTAAAGCTGGGTTATAATCATCTTCTTTACGTTGCACAATAGTTCCACTAACCGTGATAACCGATTCTGGTTTTAATTTTACAAGTTCATCTAAATTAGGGAATGATTCTCTACTTAAACGTACTTGGAATTTTTCGGCACTTGAATCGCGCAAATCAATGAAAATAAGTTCTCCGTGGTCTCTCACACTTACTACCCAACCTGCAAACGTTACGGTTTCAGAAATACTAGCATCAGTAATATCGGTAATTAAATGTGTTCTGTATTCTTCTTTAATAATAAGCGGAATTTCGGGTAAAACTTCTTCTTTTTGTTTGGTTGTTGGTTGTTGGTTATTGGTTGTTGGTTGCTGGTTATTCGAAGTTTGCGAAGAATTTTGAGTTTTTGATTCTGAACTTTCCAGCTGATTTAAAATACCTTCACGAATCACTTTTCCGGAAGCGCCTTTACCAATTATAGCTATCACTTTTCCAACTAAAACACCTGCTTTTCCTTGGTTGCCGGCTTTAATGTCGTTGGCAATCGCTTCGTTTTCTGAAATCACTTTTGCTATCGCATCAAAAATGGTTTCTTCTGAAATTGTATTTTCTTTAAAATAGCTTTTGTAATCGAAGGTTCTATCTTTTAAATAGGATGTAATTGCATTTTGAACTAATACCGATGTGATTTTTTCATCTTTAAAAAGTTGAAAAATTTCAATAAGGTGTTCAATTCTGTGAATATCACCGTACTCATCTGCACCAATATTATTGACTAATGTTTTCGCAACAAAAGACGGATCTTTTAGTACATTGTTTATAGCGATAAATGTACTAGAACGTAATGAATCAGCAGTAAAGAATTTGGCGTCTTGTGGTAATACGCCACCTTTTATTAAAATAGATTCAACAGCGAAAGGCAGTGAACTAATATCAACATTAATAGACTCTACAACCTCTTTAATAGATACGAAAGGTAAATCTGGTTCCGAAATGAAACGGTAATCGGCTTCAAACTCCTTTTTACGCATAGTTTTGGTTTGCTTTAAATCGGCATCCCAAAGCACGGTGGTTTGTTCTGGTCTAAATTCTTTATGTTCGATGTAATAATTAAATTGTTTCTCTACTTCTTCTTTTAAGGCGTCTACCATAAACTTGAAAGAGTTCAAGTTTTTAATTTCGGTACGCGGATTTAAATTGTAACTGTGTTTTTTTCGTAAAGACACGGAAACATCCGACTTAAATTCACCTTTTTCAAGATTCGCTTCACTTATTTTTAAATTCTGCACAATACGTTGAATGTATTGGGCATAAGTTGATGCATCTTCAATGTGACGTATACAAGGTTCTGTTACAATTTCAATAAGAGGGACTCCAGCTTTATTAAAATCAATTAACGAAATATTTTTTTCGTGCATCAATTTTGCTGCGTCTTCTTCTATATGAACCTGAGTTAAGTTTACAGTAAACTGACTTCCATCATTCCTGAAACATGAAACTTGTCCGTCAGGAATAATTGGATTATGAAACTGTGTAATTTGTATATTTTTTGGGTTGTCTGGGTATTCGTAGTGTTTTCTGTCCCAAGAAATTACTTCATTTTCAAAAGACGATTTAACTGCTTTTCCAAAATAAATGGCCTTGGTGATAGCTTCTTTATTTATGGCAGGCAACACACCCATTTGTCCTGTACATACCGAACAGATATTGTAGTTTGGTGTTTCTATTTCTTGATTAGGACAAGAGCAAAACAGTTTCGTTTTTGTGTTTAATCGAACGTGTGTTTCTAACCCAATAACCAGTTCTAAATCGTTTGCTTTTAAAGCGGCGTCTAATTGTTCAAGTTCCATTATATCGTGTCTTTTAAGAAGTTAGCAAACTTCAAAACGAGTTCGTCATTATTTTTTGCGGCTGTAATTTGTAAGCCAGTTTCTGTGCCTTGTGGTATTGTTAATGTTGGTAATTGACCTAAACTAAAACCAACCGTATATGCATCACTTAAATACATGGCATGCGGATCTTTTAAGCTGTTACCAATTTTTGGAGGTGTGTTTGGTGTTACCGGCGATACAATAATATCCACTTCTTTAAAATCGTTTTCAAAATTTTCTGAAATAGCATCTCTAAGCTCTAATCCTTTTAAATAGATTTCATCTGAAAATCCTTGAGATAACACTTGATTTCCACCAACAATTCGGCGTTTTGTTTCTTCAGAAAAATTCTCGGAACGCGTGATGGCATAAGATTCTTTTAGGTTTTTATCTTCGATACGGTTACCGTAATTAGAGCCATCTAAACGGGATAGGTTAGAGGCTGTTTCTGCCATGGCTAACGTATAATAAGTAGAAACCAAAATATCAGATTTGAAGAAATCGAGTTCTTTAACTTCAATGCCTTTGGCTTTAATCTTTTCAATAGTATTTAAAAAATCAGCTTTAATTTTCGAATCAATAGCCTCGCTTTCAATGAAGTTTTTAAAATATCCTATGGATTTAATGCTGTTGGAATTTAAAATACTTTCTTCTGAGATAGGTTCTGAAACATAAGATGTTTGGTCTTTAGCATCCTTTCCGCTCATTATATTTAAAACAATACGAATATCTTCAACAGATTTCGCAATAGGACCAACGCAGTCTGTAGATGATGCGTAAGCCATTAATCCGTAACGAGAAATACGTCCGTAGGTTGGTTTTAAACCATATACATGGTTGTAGCCAGCAGGTTGTCGTACAGAACCTCCTGTATCACCGCCAATAGAAAATACGGTATAGTCTTTTGCAACATTAACCGCAGAACCGCCACTGGAACCACCACCAACTAAATCGGGGTTTATGGCATTTTTTACAGCGCCAAAAATGGTATTTTCGCTAGAAGATCCATGGCCAAAACTATCACAATTTTCTTTTACGATTGGAATCGCTCCAGCATCCAATAATTTTTGAATAGCCGTCGCTGTATATGCTGCTTTGTAGTTTTTTAATAAATTAGAGCTCGCAGTTGTCAATGTACCTTGAACCATATACACATCTTTAATGCCAAAAGGAATACCTTCTAATAAACCTATAGTTTCACCATTCGCTATTTTAGTATCTACTTTCGCTGCCAAATTTAAGGCTAAGGAATCAAGTAAACTATTAACAGTATTATGTGTATTCTGCTTTAATAAATTTAATTTTTCTTGTACTAAGTCTGTACACGAAAATTCTTTATTCATCAGTTGTTGATGAATTTTATGTATTTGAGAATCCATATTATGCTTCAATTACTTTAGCGACTACCAAATAGCCATTTTTCTCTTTAGGAAAGTTTTCAACGATAATTTGTTTTTCAATAGCAGAACTTTCAATGACCACATCATCTCTCAAATTATCTAATGATACGCAATTATTATGATTGTTATTTAAAGAATTATTATTTGTAGCATTTGCATTTTTAATGATATCAAATAATTTGTTTACGGCCTCGCTGGGTTTTGCTCCTTTAATACTCGACAATATGTCGACTGTCATAATTTTACTCATCACTTACATTTTTTTAATTAAAAAAAGCCTTCCGATTTCGGAAGGCTTTATATATTTTTAAAACAATAACCTTCCTATCCTAAAAAATTAGGATTATTGAAATTATTATTGTTATTATTTGTCATTGTTCTATTTTGTGTTTCAAATATATGTAGAATTAAAGTATTAAACACTATTTTTTCTAACATCCTATTCTATATTATTGAATTGATAAAAAATTAAAGTTTATTTGATAGTTTTTAATCTAATATGCGTGTTTGCGTTATTTTTTTCACCGCCTTTTTTCGATAATATTATTTTTGTTTCGAAAAATACCTTAATAATTCAAAAAAAACAGAACTATTAAAAACCTTATATATCGATTTTAAGACAACATATGTTTTTGCTTAATATAGAGCTTAAAAAAAAATCACAAAATTGATTTTAAGATGCTTTTTAGACGATTTAAGACATTTTTAAGTAATTAACAAATGTTGATAATTTATTGTTATAATTGATAAAATGCTTTTAGAAAAAGTGATATTTCAGTATATTTGTAAGTATCCTAAGATGGTGCCAATAGCATCATTTTTTTATGGAATGAAACTAAAATAAAAGTATTTTAAATATGAGCGACGAAATTAAAAAACAAGATTATTCAGCAGATAATATTCAGGCTTTAGAAGGAATGGAGCATGTACGTATGCGTCCATCTATGTATATTGGAGATGTTGGAATAAGAGGGTTACATCATTTAGTGTATGAGGTAGTTGATAACTCTATTGATGAAGCCTTAGCTGGACACTGTGATACAATTGGCGTAACTATAAATGAAGATAATTCCATTACTACCGAGGATAATGGTCGTGGTATTCCTGTTGATTTGCATAAAAAAGAAGGCATATCAGCACTAGAAGTTGTTATGACTAAAATTGGAGCAGGTGGAAAATTTGATAAAGATTCGTATAAAGTATCTGGAGGATTACATGGAGTAGGTGTAAGTTGTGTGAATGCGCTATCACAACATTTAAAAGCAACAGTTTACAGAGATGGAAAAATTTGGGAGCAGGAGTATGAGCGTGGTAAGGCAATGTATCCAGTTAAAGCTGTTGGAGATACAGATAAAAGAGGAACGGTAGTCACTTTTACTCCAGATAGAACCATATTTACCCAAACTGTTGAGTATAGTTATGATACGTTGGCAAGTAGAATGCGAGAACTATCTTTTTTAAATAAAGGAATTACTATTAAATTAACCGATAGACGTTCTAAAAAAGAAAATGGTGAGTTTGAAGGTGAAACATTTCATTCAGACGAAGGTTTGCCAGAATTCATTAAGTTTTTAGATGGTAATCGAGAACCTTTAATGAGAGAAGTTATTTCTTTTGAAGGTGAAAAAAATGGAGTTCCCGTAGAAGTTGCTATGATTTATAATACATCGTATGCGGAAAATTTGCATTCGTATGTAAATAATATTAATACACACGAAGGAGGAACACACCTGTCTGGTTTTAGACGTGGTTTAACCATGACGCTAAAAAAATATGCAGATAGTTCTGGGTTAACTGATAAATTAAAGTTTGATATTGCAGGAGATGATTTTCGTGAAGGATTAACAGCTATCATTTCAGTAAAAGTTCAAGAACCTCAATTTGAAGGTCAAACAAAAACGAAACTTGGAAATAGAGAAGTTTCAGCTTCGGTTAGTCAAGCAGTTTCTGAAATGTTATCTGATTATTTAGAAGAGCATCCTGATGACGCCAAAATTATTGTTCAAAAAGTTATTCTAGCCGCTCAAGCACGTCATGCCGCGCAAAAAGCACGTGAAATGGTGCAGCGTAAAACCGTTATGAGTATTGGTGGCTTACCTGGTAAACTAAGCGATTGCTCAGAGCAAGATCCAACGAAATGTGAAGTCTTTCTTGTTGAGGGAGATTCTGCGGGTGGAACAGCAAAACAAGGAAGAGATAGAGCATTTCAAGCTATTCTGCCATTAAGAGGTAAAATTCTTAATGTTGAAAAAGCAATGGTGCACAAGGTATTTGAGAATGAGGAGATTAAAAATATTTTTACTGCGCTTGGTGTCACTATTGGTACTGAAGACGATAGTAAAGCATTAAACTTATCAAAATTACGTTATCATAAAGTGGTGATTATGTGTGATGCCGATATAGATGGTAGTCACATTGCTACGCTTATTTTAACATTCTTCTTTAGATATATGAGAGAGCTTATTGAAGGCGGACACATATATATTGCAACACCTCCATTATATCTGGTTAAAAAAGGAGCTAAAAAACAATATGCATGGTCTGAAAAAGAGCGTGATGAAGTTGTTGAGAGTATGGGAGGAACAGCTGGTATACAACGTTATAAAGGTCTTGGAGAGATGAATGCAGAACAACTTTGGGATACTACTATGAATCCTGAGTTTAGAATTTTAAGACAAGTTCAAATTGATAATGGCTCTGAAGCTGATAGGATTTTCTCTATGCTTATGGGGGATGATGTGCCACCTCGTAGAGAGTTTATTGAGAAAAATGCGGTTTATGCTAATATAGATGCATAATAAAATCAGTAAATAATTTATCTTAGTGTTATAATACTTCAAAGTCACTCATTAATTATGAGTGACTTTTTTATTTTCCTCCGTTGGCTTGTAAATCTGCAAGGCATTGTGAGTCCAGTTGAGGGATGGTATTTCCTAATCCAAATTCCGAATTCCAGTACATTAAGCAGTTTTCAACATTGCAATGTTTTGAATGCTCAGTGTCTTCATGGTTACTTTGCATTTCTGAACCAAAATTTGTCAAGCCCAAAATATGGCCAAACTCATGTTCAATAACAGTAGTTTCTAGCAGGTTTCTTTTTGGTTCAAAACTATTATCGCTAAAATTATGAACGGTGTTTTCAAAAATCACAAAAGATGTATTTCTGTAAGCCGTTCCTAAAATAACACTATCAGTCGTGTTCTTATCAGACTCTCCATCAACAAAAAATGCCCAAACAGCAATACTTGAATTTGTATTGTATTCCGTTCTGTTAGCATCTTCAATGTCTCTAATATCTTCTATTGTGTATTTGGATTTGCCAGGAGATACAACAGATCTCGTTATTACACTTACACCACCTGGTTTATAGGTTCTGGCTTTTATAAAACTCACAAAATTATCTATGGCAGTTTGAGTTGGAGCAAATCCTTCAACGTAAACAACTTCTATAACTGTAGAGGAAAATATATCATCTGATAAAAGATCGTGAGCAGATGTGCCTGTTTGTTTTTTATTGGCAATCGTAATATTAGAGTTGCTATTATTTATTTCATTTTTAGAACAAGCCTGTAGCAGAAAAGCAAATAATATGATTGCTATTGAGGATTTAAGTTTCATTTTGATGTTTGTTGAATTTGGATATCAAGTGTGTATAACATAGACAACAAATATATTAATGCTTTTTTTAATTAATAATGTATTAATAACTGTTAGTCTATCGTTTTTTTAAACTTCAATATATAAGGTAAAACATACATGGAAAACGCTTTTTGGTACAATTTATTATGTAGGTATTTATTTTCAATTTTAATTAAAACAAGATTTAAAATCGTTTAAAAGTAAAAAAATATCGATAAAACGTTATTATTTAATTTTTTTTATTACATTTGTTAGACCAAAATTTATCAAAAAATGAAAAAGATAACACTACTTTTACTTATTTTCATAGTAGGACAAGTATCAAGGGCTCAAGACATAGATGCGCTTTTAACTGCTGGAGTTGAAGATGCTCAGCGGTTTGCCAATGATTATTTAGCTCCAGGAACCAATGGAGTTATGTACAGTATGAATGCCAACTGGTTTAATACAGCAGATGCTAAACCTTTAGGAGGTTTTGAAATTTCCGTGATAGCGAACGCAGCTATCATAGGTAATGATAACAAATCCTTTTTAATGGATACGAGCTTGTATAATAATGTACAGTTTGTAGATGGGTCGAGTTCAAAAGAAGTAGCAACAGCCTTAGGAGAGAATAATCCCGATGTTAGTGTTGAGCTTACCTACGATGATCCTATTTTTGGACAACAAACAGAACAAATTACACTTCCAAATGGTATTGGAAACTCAAGTGCTAATTTATTACCTACTGCTTTTATACAAGGCGCTTTAGGTCTTAGTAAAGGGATAGAAGTTAAAGCGAGATTTGTACCAAAAATAAAAACTGATGATGTTTCTTTAAATATGTATGGGGGAGCTTTACAATTAGATTTTACTAAATGGTTGCCCGCAGATAAATTATCACCAGTTGCTATTTCTGGTTTAATTGCTTATACACATTTAGATGGTTCATATGATTTAACAAATTCATCAAACATAGAAGGTGAAAATCAAAGATTGGAATCTTCAACCAACACGTGGTTGTTCCAATTAATAGGATCGACCAAATTACCTGTTATTAATTTTTATGGAGGTGTTGGATTTATAAAAGGAAAATCAGATTCTGATTTATTAGGTACATATAGGGTTACAAATGGTAGCATAACATCCGAAGAAATTATAGACCCGTTTTCTGTGTCAAGTGAAATTTCTGGTGCGAGAGGGACTATTGGTACTAAATTGAAGTTAGGATTTTTTAGGCTTAATGCAGAATACCATCTAGCTAAATTTAATGTTTTTTCTGTTGGTGTTAACTTTGGATTTAGATAAAAAAATATTAAAAGTGAAAACTTTTAAAAAAGATATGATTGTTTAGTTTTAGTTAAATTATATTGTTTGAGTTAGTCGTGAAAAGTGCAAGATTTTAATCTTGCACTTTTTTTATTAAGAGTTTTTAAATTTGTAATTTTACATGATTAAAATCATATAAATAAACATTTTAAAATTATAAAATTTGCATGATTTAAGTTTTAGTGCGAAAAATTATTAAAAACAAATTATATAATAAAAATTATTAAAAATTAAGACATGAAAGTAACAGTAGTAGGTGCAGGAGCAGTTGGCGCAAGTTGTGCAGAATATATTGCAATTAAAGATTTCGCTTCAGAAGTAGTTTTATTAGACATTAAAGAAGGCTATGCAGAAGGTAAAGCTATGGATTTAATGCAAACAGCATCTTTAAACGGGTTCGATACAAAAATTACAGGAGTCACTAATGACTATAGTAAAACCGCAAATAGTGATGTTTGTGTTATTACCTCTGGAATTCCTCGTAAACCAGGAATGACTCGCGAAGAGTTAATTGGTATAAATGCAGGTATTGTAAAAACAGTAGCGTCTAATTTGATTGAACATTCTCCAAATACTATTATGATAGTAGTAAGTAATCCAATGGATACTATGGCGTACTTAGTTCATAAATCAACAAGTTTGCCAAAACATAAAATTATAGGAATGGGTGGTGCTTTAGATTCTGCTCGTTTTAAATATAGATTAGCCGAAGCTTTAGAAAGTCCTATAAGTGATGTTGACGGAATGGTTTTAGGTGGGCATAGTGATACAGGAATGATTCCATTAACACGTCTTGCGACTAGAAATGGAGTGCCAGTTTCAGAATTTTTATCTGAAGACAGACTCAACACCGTAAAAGAAGATACTAAAGTAGGAGGCGCAACGCTTACAAAATTATTAGGAACTTCAGCTTGGTATGCACCAGGAGCCGCAGTGTCTGGTTTAGTTCAGGCTATTGCTTGCGATCAAAAGAAAATGTTCCCATGCTCAGTAATGCTAGAAGGCGAATATGGTTTAAATGATATTAGTCTTGGAGTACCAGTAATTTTAGGTAAAAATGGAATTGAAAAAATTGTAAATGTTGAGCTTAACCAAGCTGAAAAAGATAATATGATTTCTTCTGCAGAAGCAGTAAAAAAAGTAAATGGGTTATTAGATCTGTAAGATTCAATAATTTAAAACATATATTTAAATAAAGACTGTAGAAATACAGTCTTTATTTTTTATATTTGGCGCATGAAAAAAACATGGTACTTTGGTGCTTTTTTAATTCTCTTTACCTTATTAGGTTTTTATCAGAATCAAATTTCTGAACCTAATCAGGAAATTGTATTGAAATTTTCAGATGTTGATGTAACGTCTGAGGAGGCTCAAAATGCTATTCTAATTGTAAAAAAGCAATTACAAGCCTTAGGTGTTGATGCTGTTCAAGTTCAGGAGTTAAAAGAAGGTCAACTTAAAATAACCTATTATAGTGATGAAGATGTTGAGAGCATAAAAAAAATGCTTTCAAAAGATAGTGCAATTCAAATTGGAGATGCATCTAGTAATGAGAATAATAATACTCAAGACTTTGCTTCGAATAAAAAGATAAAGAATTACAAACTTGATGTCTTTGAAATTAATAAAACTAACAATACAACATCAGGTTTAGATGGGAAGTGTGTTTTAAATTTTAAACAAGATTTTGATAGATTTCAAAATCCAAAGATATATATATATAGAAATGATTTAGGTACTAGTAGTACTCATATCAATGTATGTTTAGCATTTAAAGTATGTAAAGATATTGCTCTTGCGATTGATAATACATCACGAAATATTCCAGAAGTTAGGGCAGGACCAACTACAAAAGGGATTGTGTAGTTTAACTAGAAAAACTATAATCAAAAACGATTCCCATTAAAATCAATTATTTTTTATCTTAAAAATCAAATTAACCACAAAAACAAACTATAAACGAATAAGATAACTTATACAGTTATTGACAAGTTTGATATAAAACAACAGAAAATGCAAAATAAAGGATTAGTAAAAATATTTGCAATTTTATTTGGTTTAGTGAGTATTTATCAACTCTCTTTTACATTTAAAGCAAATCAAATAGAAAGAAATGCCAATGAGATGGCCATCAATAAAATCTCAGATACTGTTCCAGATTACCGGGCACTAAGAAGTGCAGAAGAATCTGATTATCTGGCGTCTATTGCTAACGATACCGTATTTAATATTGGTATTGCTAAATTCACTTATAACGAAGTGAAGGAAAAAGCAATGAATCTTGGATTAGACCTTAAAGGAGGTATTAATGTAATTCTTCAAGTATCGGTTAAGGATATTTTGAAAGGCTTAGCCAATGAAAGTAAAAATCCAGTTTTTAATAAAGCATTGGATGATGCTTCAGAAATGCAAAAAAATAGTCAAAACACCTATCTAGAAGACTTTTTTATAGCTTTCGATAAAATAAAAGGAGATACAAAGTTAGCCTCTCCAGATATTTTTTATACCAAAGCACTTGATGGTGAGATTGATGGAAGTATGACCGATGATGAGGTTAAACAAGTTATTCAAAAAAAGGTTGACGAATCAATTGTTTCTGCCTTCGAAGTATTGCGTAAACGTATTGATGAGTTTGGTGTAACCTCACCAAATATTCAACGTTTAGGAAGATCAGGAAGAATTCTTGTTGAATTGCCAGGTGTTAAAGATGTAGAACGTGCTAAAAAATTATTACAAAGTACAGCTCAATTAGAGTTTTGGGATGCTTATAAAGGAGAACAATTCTTTTCATTTTTAGCAAAAGCTAATGAAGTTTTAAAAAAGACAGTAAAGAAAACTACTGAAAATCAAGAAGTAAAATCAGACGATCAAGAAGATACGACTGACTCAAAAATTGACGAACTTTTAGGAGACACAACTACCGATTCAACAGCCGTTGATGTAAATCCTTTATTCGATTTAATTAAAGGACAAGGTTACCAAGGAGGGCCAATAATTGCAAAGTTTGATGTTAAAGACAAGCAAAAAGTTCTAAATTATTTAAACTCTCCACAAGTAAGAGAATTACTTCCAGCGGAACAACGTTATGTAAAATTTGTGTTTGGAAAACCAGAAAAAGATGGTGAGTTGGTTGATTTATATGCTTTAAAAGGCAATAGAGATGGTATTCCTGAATTAAGTGGATCTGTAGTAACCGATGCTAGAAATGCTTTTGGACCTAGCGGTAAACCAGAAGTAACTATGCAAATGAATAGCAAAGGAGCCAAAATATGGGAAGAAATGACGGGTAGAGCCTTTAATCAAGGTACGCAAATAGCCATTGTTCTTGATAATGTTGTGTATTCTGCTCCAGGTGTAACCACAGGGCCAATAGCAGGAGGTAGTTCATCAATTTCAGGAAATTTCACTTTAAATGAAGCAGTCGATTTAGCGAATGTATTGCGTGCTGGTAAATTACCTGCTCGTGCAGATATTATATCTAGTGAAGTTGTTGGGCCATCATTAGGTAAAGAATCCATTCATAGTGGTAAAATATCATTTATGATTGCCTTAGCTTTAGTGTTGATTTGGATGATTGTATATTATGGCAAATCCGGTGGTTTTGCAGATATAGCTATGATGTTTAACATCTTATTGATTTTTGGTATTTTGTCTGGATTAGGAGCTGTTTTAACATTACCAGGTATTGCCGGTATCGTACTAACAATTGGTATGTCTGTTGATGCTAACGTAATTATCTATGAACGTATTAGGGAAGAAATAGCCAAAGGAAAAGCCTTAAAAGAGGCGATTCAAGATGGTTTTAGTAATGCGCTGTCATCTATATTAGATGCAAACATTACAACTGGTTTAACAGCCTTAATCTTATTTATTTTTGGTACAGGGCCTATTAAAGGATTTGCTACTACGTTATTAATTGGTATTGGTACATCTTTATTTACTGCTATTTTTATTACAAGATTACTAATAGACTGGTATGTCGGTAAAGGAGGTAAATTAGAGTTTTCAACTGCCCTCACTAAAAACCTTTTCAAAAATCTTAATATTGAATTTTTAAAGAAACGTAAGGTGGCTTATATCGTTTCAGGAACATTTTTAGTGATTAGTTTGGGATCTTTATTTACAGAAGGATTAGATCAAGGTGTTGATTTTGTTGGAGGTAGAACTTACCAAGTTCGTTTTGATCAAGATGTAAATGCTTCAGAAATAACTTCGGTACTAAGAGGTGTTTTTGGTAGTGCAGATGCTAAAACGTTTGGAGACGCTAATCAATTAAAAATTACAACCAAATATAAAGTTAATGAAACTAGTTCGGAAGTTGATGAAGAAATACGAGTAGATTTATATAAAGCATTACAACCGTATTTAGACGGATTGACTTATGATGAATTTATAAGTGATGCAGATACAAAAACTGTTGGTTTGATGAAGTCTTATAAAGTAAGTCCAACAATCGCAGATGATATTCAAAAAGCATCTTTCTGGGCTATTTTAGGATCATTAATTGTTGTATTCTTATATATATTATTACGATTTAAAAAATGGCAATTTTCATTGGGTGCAGTATTGGCGGTTTTCCATGACGTATTTATTGTATTAGGGGTATTCTCATTAACCTACAAGTTTTTACCATTTAGTATGGAAATTGACCAGGCCTTTATCGCAGCAATATTAACGGTAATTGGATATTCATTGAACGATACCGTAATTGTATTTGATAGGGTTCGTGAATATTTAGCTGAGCATACTAGTTGGGATTTTGAAAAAACAGTTAATGTCTCTTTAAGTAGTACATTGGGTAGAACATTAAATACATCGTCTACAACTTTGGTTGTTTTGTTAGCAATCTTTATATTTGGCGGAGATTCTATTAGAGGATTTATGTTTGCTTTAATAGTAGGTATTGTAGTAGGAACCTATTCGTCGTTATTTATTGCAACACCATTAATGTATGATACTTTAACCAGGGAAGATAAAAAAAGAAAGAAAAACTAAAACTAACTCAAACTTTTTTCTTTTTATTAGAAAGCCTATCAAATTTTGATAGGCTTTTTTTATGCTGTTAAAATATATAATAAGTGTGATGATTTATATATGATTATCAAATTAGTAACATGTATGTCTGAACCATTGGTATTGTATCCTATGAAATTTTTTAAATAATGTAAATTCGATATAACTTCTTATGTTATTTGTTTGGTTTTTAGAATATAGGAACTTATGTCTGGTCGAACTCAGTCGAGACCTAATCAAATTTACTACAATTATAATCCTTTCGACTGTGTTCAAGGTAGCTGTCTTGGTTTTATTGACTTTTTTTAATAAAAAATAATGAATTTTATATTGAACTCACATTAAATAGAATGACCGTTATTCCGAGTTGAAGAAATTACGTTTGTAAAAGAATAAAAATAGAGTACTATTGGAATTTAAATAAAGAGTGGTTACTTTTTAATTTCAGAAAAAGAAATACTATCACCAACCGAAAGTGACCAAGCATTTGCTTTTCCAGCATTAACTTCCAATACGTATTTAGCAGGCATATTGGATGGTAAAGGCGTTTCGTCAAGAGGTTTAGCATTTTTTTGAAAGCTAACTATTTTTTTGTCCTGATTAATATAAATGATGTCTAAGGGAATATGTGTATTTTTCATATAGAAGTAACGTTCCTGAACATCATCAAATACAAACAACATACCTTGGTTTGGTTTCATGGTATTTCTATACATTAACCCTGTTTGGGTTTCATACTCATTATCGGCAATTTCAATATCTATTGTCTTTTTTATAGAGTCATTAGCAGAATTATAAAGGCTAAGTTCACCTTCTTTTTTAAAAGTAATATCGATCTGTTTTACAGTTTTATTGTCTTTTTTACAGGATATTGTGTTTAATGAGATAATCCCTAGTGTAATAAAAGTTAATAAACGGATATTTTTAAATAGCATTATTTAGTAGCCTTTTTTGGTTTATAAATAAACATAAAATAAAGACCAATAATAATGAAAGGAATACTTAACCATTGCCCTGTGTTAAGACCAAACCAGTTAATGTATTCATCTCCTTGTGGTTCTTTTACAAATTCTATAAAGAATCTTACTGTCCAAAGTAAAATTAAGAAAAGCCCAAATAGGAAACCGGTTCTATCTTTTAAATTAGTTTTTGAATACACAAACCAAAGAATTAAAAATACAAATATGTAACAAAATGATTCGTATAATTGTGCTGGATGCCTGTAAGGAACAGCATCTAAAAGATTTTGAAATTGAGGATTATCGGTTACAGCATAATAAGCTTTTTGAACATCTTTAATACCCGTAAGCTTAACAATTTGGCTTTTGTAATAAAAGTCTTGAATAAAGCGAACTCCCAAATTTGAGTCGGTTACTTTTCCAATAATTTCAGAATTAATAAAGTTACCTATTCTAATAAATACAGCACCTGCAGCAACAGAAATTACAACACGGTCTAAAATCCATAACAGAGATTTGTATTTATATTTTCTTCTGTATAAATATAAACCTATTATAATTCCTATAGCGGCTCCATGGCTAGCGAGCCCTTGGAAACCAGTAAACTCAAATGTAGGATTGGTTCTGATAGGGAGAAAAATACTCCAAAAATCTTGTGTTATTAATTCAGATTGGTAAAATAAAACATGTCCTAAACGAGCACCAATCATGGTTGCTAAAACAGTGTAGATGAATAATGAATCTAAATATTCTAATGAAACTTTTTCTTTAGTGAAAATACGTTTCATAATATAGAATCCTATCATAAAAGCAACAATCCACATCACACTGTAAAAATGAAGCTTAAAATTTCCAATAATATCAATTCCAGTTAATGGATTCCAATCAAATTTTAATAAATACATAGGTTTATATTTTTCAATGTCAAAGATAATAGATTGCTATAACTTATAGGATATATTTAGTTAATTAAGCGTTAATCATTTTACAATTTCTAAAATATCAACTACAAATATTAAATTAGATTTAGGAGGAATAGCACTATTGCCTGAATCGCCATAGGCCAAGTGGTAAGGGATAAAGAGTGTTGCTTTGTCACCAACATGTAATTGTTGTAAACCTTCTTTAAATCCTGTAATCATTCCAGCATCTGGGCTTAAATTGGCTACTATGGGTTGGTATTTGTTGGCGGCTTTACGTTTAGCGTTAACAGCATCATTTGCTTCGGCTGTTTCTAATTTGCTGGTTTCAATTAGCTCACCCTTTTCTGAGTATAATGCATAATCGGTTAATACTTTTGTGGTTTCAGTCAGTTCTTCATCGGTTCCTCTTTTTGTAATGAGATATTGTAATCCAGAAGGTAGTGTAATTGCCTGCTCTTTCTGCTTTTTAAACTTTTCTCTTATGGCTTTTAATTTTTCTTCTTTTATTTTTTCAAGACGTTCTAATTCTGCAAAATGATTAATAAAAACTTTAGGAGCATTAAATTCATCTGCTTTAATACCTTTTCTGATAATACGAAGCTTTTTTATAACGACATCTTCAATAGGTCTATCTGTATCTTTTTCGGTTTTTACATTTGTGATAGAGTCTAAAACATCTAATCCTAAAATAACTTGACCAAAAACACTGTGAGAGTTATCTAAATTAGGTTTGGGTACTTCGGTTATATAAAACTGACTGCCGTTGGTGTTGGGACCCGAATTAGCCATTCCTAAAATACCTGGTCTGCTATGTTTTAATTTAGGACTAAACTCGTCATCAAATCGATACCCTGGATTTCCAGAACCTGTTCCTGTAGGATCTCCTCCTTGAATCATAAAACTATCAATAACACGGTAAAAAATGGTGCCATCATAAAACTTCTTGTTTTTATAAGTGCTATCTACCAGTGTGTTGGTCCCTTCTGCCAACGAGATAAAATTAGCAACTGTATAAGGCGCGTTATTGTAGAATAATTGGGCAACCATAGTTCCTTTTGTTGTTGTAAACTCGGCATAAATACCATCTTTAAGATCTGGGTATTTATCTTTGCAGGATATTAAGAACATTAATAAGCCTAAAACTGAAATATTTATGATATGTTTTAAGGAACTCATGTACTATTTTAATCTATTTTTCAGTTATAGAATTTACAGTTACTTTGCACATTAAGGGTATGTTAGTTCCAATTTTTTTTTGATCGCCGTAGTAACCGTATGCTTTTTGTGATGGAAAAAGAAAAGTGACAGTTTCTCCAGGTTTCATAAGTTTTAACCCTTCTCTTAATCCGGTAAATATTTCTTGCCTGTCCATGGCGTAGTTTTGAGTTTTCAGTTCTTCTTCTGAATAAATTAAGTTTCCGTTAATGGTTTTTACATCATAATTAAAATTAACAATATCACCAATGTTGGGAGTTTTTAAAGAATCAATGTCAATTTTGTTATTATAATAGTACCAAAAACCACTTTGAGATGCGATATAATCTATATTTTTATTTTTAAGTAGTTTTTCAATACTAGCATGTTCTTTAGCATTTAATTTTTTGTTTCGTTCAACAGAAGCATCAATAAAAGAGCCTGTTTTAACAGAGACAGGTTTTCTTGCTTCGGGAGATTTACAACTAACAAGAGCTAGAATTATAATAATAAAGGTGCATATTTTATTCATAATTTAGGGCATTTGAATAGCTAGGTAATATACTAATAAATTTTTTTATAGTGTCATTTAATGATAATTCACTTCTTCCGCCAGCTGCATTAATGTGCCCTCCACCATCAAAATGGGCTCTAGACATAGCATTGACAGAGAAATTTCCTTTGGAGCGTAATGAAATTTTTATAATACCTTCTTGTTTATCTTCAATAAAAATAGCAGCTAATACAACATTGTCTAATGAAAGTCCATAATTAACAACACCTTCGGTATCTCCTTTTTTAAAGTTGTATTTATTAAGTTCATCTTGAGATAATGAGATATAAGCAGTTCTATATTCAGGTACCACTTTTAAATTGTTTAAAGCACAACCTAAAAGTTGTAATCGCTCGTAGCTATTTGTATCATATATATGGTTATGAATATCTGCATTGTTAGCTCCTTTTTCAATAAGATCAGCAATGATTCTATGAGTTGTACTGGATGTTGACGAAAACCTAAATGATCCAGTGTCCGTCATAATACCAACATATAGGCACGTAGCAATAGTTTCATCTACCAAGCTTAAATCTCCTAGCATATCGATAAAATGATACACCATTTGGCAGGTAGAGCTCATGCTAACATCAGAAAACACATACTGTGCATAATCATCGGGCTCTTGATGATGGTCGATTAAAATTTTAATAGAATCATTTTTTTCTAAAATGGGTTCCATTTGTCCCGTTCTATGCAACGCATTAAAATCAAGCGTAAAAATGATATCTGCTCTATCAATTAAATTATTACACTCTTTTGTTTGGGAGTCGTATTTTAAAATACTGGTTTCACCTGGAATCCATTTTAAAAAATTAGGATAATCGTTTGGTGTAATAACAGAAACGTGATGCTTATATTTTAACAAGTAATGGTATAATCCTAATGTTGAGCCTATAGCATCTCCATCTGGATTTTTATGCGGAACTATTACAATATGTTTGGGAGAAGTTAATAACTCCTTTATGTTTTCAATATCTTTTTTATTCATAGTAAGCGAATATACAATTTTTTTAAAATTGTAATGACTTGTTTTTAATAAGAAATACGTTACTTTTGCACCGAAAATCACAAAATGAGTTTATGGTTTCTTGACTAAACAAAAAATTATAGACCGAATAATTTAAAAAGAAAAAATGGCAACAAACAGAACATTTACAATGCTGAAGCCAGATGCTGTTGAGAAAGGACACATTGGTGCAATATTAGATAAAATTTCAGCGTCAGGATTTAGAATTGTGGCAATGAAATTAACACAAATGACTAAGCATGATGCTGAAACGTTTTATGCAATTCATAAGGAACGTCCGTTTTTTGGCGAGTTGGTTGAATATATGACCCGTGGTCCTATAGTTGCAGCAATTTTAGAAAAAGATAATGCAGTTGATGATTTTAGAACGTTGATAGGAGCAACCAATCCTGCAGATGCTGCTGAAGGTACTATTCGTAAATTATTTGCAAATTCAATAAGTGAAAATGCAGTTCATGGTAGTGATAGCGATGATAATGCAGCTATAGAAAGTGCTTTTCATTTTTCTGGAAGAGAGATGTTTTAATATTAAATTTTCAGGAAGTTCTAAATAGAAGAATTCTGTTAAATTAGTATACAAATAAAAAACCATTGAAAGTTACTTTCAATGGTTTTTTATTTGAATTTAAATTATATCACAAGAGAGTGTAGTTGTGGCTTAAAAATTAGGCTTCTTTTTTTAGCATTTTATTGAGTAAACCCATTGCTACATATATAACAGGAGAAATTAATATTTCTTGAATAGCATGAGCAAACTGTCTTACATTTAAGATGACTTCTGAAATAAACCAATCATATAAACCAATTAGAGAAATAATACTTAATCCAGAGATATGAATAGCATGCCAAATAAGAGACATCCATCTGTCTTTTAATTTTCCAAGATGCAATGTGCCAACAAAATAAACAGCTATTGTAGTTAAAAATATGATGACATGTTTTAGTCTTCTTGGAATTCCATTCATGTCTTTATTTTCTGCAAAATAAATGTAAAACCAAGAGTAAATGATGATAATAAATATAAGTCCAGCTATAAAGCGTATGTTATCCGATTTGTAAAGCTTCATTTTTTTAAATGAATTTTTCTAGAAAACACCATCCACATTAATAATGTTGCTGTGTAAACTATGGCATTAAACAAATAGTGGTGGGCAAACTGAAAGTAGACCTTATAGTATTCCATTAGGTAGATTAACCCAACACATCTTAGAATATTAATTAAGTCTATCAACAATATACCAATAAGAATATATTTAACTTTTCGCCAAAAGTTTGAAGGCATACAAACAATAAAACCAATATACAGTACCATTAACTCTAGTCCGTTGCAAACATTGGCTATATATAAAACAACTTTGTTATGATGCCATATTTGGGACACTTCTGTTTCAAACACGCCTCCTTCATATGTGCTTTTTTCAATTCCCCTTTTTGTCGAAAAACCCTCCATAGATCCTAAATTATTTATTAGTGCTACAGAAGCTTCACCAACGTGTCTTGTTAATGCTTGATCTAGATATTTTGAGTCATATAAGAATAAGCCATATACAAGTTTCCAAACTATGAAAAATAATAAGGCTTTTCCTAGGAAAAGCCTTATTGGTAATGGTATTTCATTAATTAAAGATTTAAATCTCTTCATCTTTATTTCCACGTAATTTTTTAACTCCAAAAGCAGCAGCACCTATTAATAAAATAGAAAGACCACCATCTAATGGAACTGAAGTTGAGCCATCTTGACCACCATGATCATTATGTCCACATCCTGCAAAATGTTTATGTTTTTTTTGAGTATTGTTTTGTGTAGGTGGTTTAGGATTATTTCTAAATAAACTTGAAACCCAACTTCCAAAAGTTAGAGAAGGAGCTGCATTCGTGTTAGTAGAAAATGATAGAGCGCATATAATTAATAATGCACTAATAGTTTTAGAAAATTTTTTTTCGTTTGATTTCATCTTAATTTCAATAATTTAATTGATTAATAGCGAAACAAATGTAGAAACATTTTTTACTTAACAATTTGTTTTATTACAGTTTTCGATAAATTATTATATTTTTACTTTGAAATGCATAAAATCTTACATTTTAATTTAATGCTTATATTAAAACATTCATTTTTTTGACTAATATTTAGTTGAGAAAGTTAAACCCAACAAAAAAGCCTATCAAAATTTGATAGGCTCTAACTTGTAAAATGTTAAAGTATATATTAGATTACTTTTACGTTTACTGCGTTCAGTCCTTTTTTACCTTCTTGTAAATCGAATTCTACTGCATCACCTTCACGAATTTCATCGATTAATCCAGAAATGTGTACAAAATGTTCTTTGTTGTTTCCATCTTCAGTGATAAATCCAAAACCTTTAGAATCATTGAAGAATTTTACTGTACCTTTACTCATTGTATTTAAATATTATAAAAATTAAGGGACAAAGATATAATAATTATTAATATAAATGAATTATTTAAGTTTTATTTTTATTTATAATTATCGTAAAATCAGTTTTTTAATTAAATCTTTTCCTAACTCTTCGTTTAGCATCGTGATTATTTTTTCTTTGCCATAACTCAATTCTTCTCGTAACACACTCGAACTTAATTGTACATACAAAGTGTTTCGTTCTAATTTAACAGATGTTGTATAATTATTAACACCATTACCCATAAGATTTGCCCAAGCATCAGCTACATTTACTTTGTCTAAGCCTGTTTCTAATTTATTAGTTTCAACAAACTCTTTTAAGGCGTCTGCAATGCTTATATGTTCGTTGTTTCGTTTAGCCATTAGTTTATTTTTAGAGGTTTGTAAGGTTTATATATGTAAATGTTTTTATTGGAGTTAATTATTTTTAATTGGTTGTCTGAAGCAAATAAAATAGTTTCTTTCCAGTTTGAAAATTTTGTGTTGTAGTAAATATTTAAACTATCATGTTCTATTTTTATATCAAATTGTTCGGTGTCTTTAGAATCTGCAAAAGTACCATCTATTAAAGGTTTTAATTTTTTTCTATAACCTTTTAAGCTGTCGGTAAGTTTAAAATAATCAACTAATGGATTGTATTTATAGTCATGAACGTCTCCTGAAGCTAATATAACCTTTTCAATCTCCCAGTAACCGTTTAAATGGGGTATAAAGTTTTTTACAGGTTGCTCACAACTGTATGTAATGAGTAATAAGAGTAAAATAAATAAACGTTTCATTTTATTTTAAAGTTTAAAAATTTCATACTGCTGGTGCACTTTTTTAATGGCTTTTTCAGTTCGGTCTGCATGCGTGTCACTTATAAATATTTGTCCAAAATGTTCATTGTCAACCAATTTTATAATTTGAGAAACGCGCTGTTCATCTAATTTATCAAAAATATCATCTAATAATAAAATAGGATTATCTCCACTTTGCTTTTTAATAAAATCAAATTGTGCCAACTTTAGTGCAATTAAAAATGATTTTTGCTGACCTTGACTTCCAAATTTTTTAATTGGATGCTCTTCTATATTAAAATGTAAATCATCTTTATGAACTCCAACACTTGTGTATTGCAACGCTTTATCTTTGTTTATACAGTTTTTTAGAAGGGTATTTAAATCAGTTTCAAATAAATCGCTTTGGTATACCAAGTCAACAATTTCGTTACCGTTGCTAATGGCTTGGTAGCGTAATTTAAATATAGGAATAAACTCTTTAAGGAACGCTTCTCGTTTTTTAAAAATTTTGGAACCAAAATCTGATAGTTGAATATTGTAAACATCTAAGGTGTCCGCATTAAAGGTATGGTTTAAAGCAAAATATTTTAATAATGCGTTTCGTTGAGAAACTATCTTATTGTAATTAATCAAATCTGCCAAATATGTTTTATCGCTTTGAGAAATTACACTATCAATAAACTTGCGCCTTGTTTCGCTTCCTTCAATAATTAAATCTCTATCGGCAGGGGATATAATTACAAGCGGTAAAAAACCAATATGTTCACTGAATTTTTCATAGGGCTTTCCGTTACGCTTAATTATTTTTTTTTGTCCGCGCTTTAAGCTTACAACAACTTTTTCATTGTTATCATGCTTAATATAGTCTCCATTTACAACAAAAAAATCTTCATCATGTTTAATATTCTGTGTTGCAACTGGGTTAAAATAACTTTTTCCAAATGATAAATGGTAAATAGCATCGAGTACATTAGTTTTTCCAATGCCATTATTTCCAACAATGCAATTTATTTTTTCATTAAACGAAAACGATTTGCTATCAAAATTTTTATAATTGAGTAATGAAAGGGATTTTAAAATCATATAAAGGTAACTTATGGCCTATTTTAATATAATTAAGTTGAAAGACCTTGTAAATTATTCAAAAATAACAAATAAATAACCTTTAATTTATGAAGAAAAATTATATTTTTGCACCGCATTAATTTTAAGATATATGGCCACTTATAATAAAAGAGGATACAAACCAAAGAATAAAGAAGAGAAGGAGCATAATATTGAAACAGGTTCAACAACTGCTGAAGTTTTTAACACGTTAGATTCAACGGCATCTAAAACAGAAGCCTTTGTAGAGAAAAACCAAAAATACATTTTTGTTATAATAGGTGTAGTCGCTGCGGTTGTTTTAGGATATTTAGGATATAATGAGTTTATAGCTAAACCTAAGCAAACTACAGCTATGAACGACATGTTTCAAGCTCAAAAATATTTTGATGAAGCAACAACTGCTGTAAAAAAAGATTCATTATATAATCTAGCTTTAAATGGGGGTGAAGGTAAGTTCGGTATGCTAGATATCATCTCAGAATACAGTGGCACACCAGCTGCCAATTTAGCTAATTATTATGCAGGTACTGCTTATTTAAGATTGAAAGATTATAAAAATGCTATCGATCATTTAAGTAAATTTTCAAGTGAAGATGAAATTTTAGCTCCATTAGCAAAAGGTAATATAGGCGATGCGTTTGTTCAATTAAATCAATTGGATGATGCCTTAGATTATTACGACCAAGCAGCTAATATGCGAGATAATGAATATACAACACCTATGTACCTATATAAAGCAGGGATTATAGCTTTAGATTTGGGAAAATCAGATAAAGCTTTAGGGTACTTTGAAAAAATTAAAGAAAAATATCCAAATGCTTCAGAAATAGCTATGGTTGATGTGCTAATAGGAAAAGCAAAAGTGTTGGCAAATAAATATTAATATGGCTACGGCAAATCATAATTTATCATCCTATGATAAAACAACAATCCCAAACGCGAATAAATTTCGGTTTGGGATTGTTGTTTCAGAATGGAATCCGTCTATAACCGAAGGATTGTATAAAGGCGCATACGAAACGTTAATTGAACATGGTGTATCACCAAATAATATTATTCGTTGGAATGTTCCTGGTAGTTTCGAACTTATTTACGGGTGTAAAAAAATGCAAGAGCAAATGGTAAATGCTATAATTGCTATAGGTAGTGTTATTCAAGGTGAAACTAAACACTTTGATTTTGTATGCGAAGCCGTATCACAAGGAATAAAAGACCTTAATGTTATTGATGAAACACCTGTAGTTTTCTGTGTTCTTACAGATAATACTATGCAACAGGCTATTGATCGTTCTGGAGGCAAACACGGTAATAAAGGAACTGAAGCTGCTGTTGCTGCAATAAAAATGGCAGAATTACGTAATAATAGTTAGTGTAAATTACATTAAAGTTACATTTCTAATAACCTAGGTTTCTTCTGGTTTGTTAACAATTTTTGGCAATTCCTTTCTCGGTTTCTATCTATTTTTAAGTATTTTTGGGCTCTAAGCAGTAAAATTATTTTGTTTAACCAACGTAAGAATAAATCATTCAATTATAAACCTAGATTTTCAAACGAAAAAAAAATTGAAACTAATCTGGGCGATGATACTTCCAAACCAAAAGAATTTAGTTTTAAATGGAAGCAGGATAGCCATTTGTATAAGCGTAAGTTAAAAGGCGGCATGTCAATACGGGTGCTTATAATAGTTTTGGTATTATTATTGATTTGCATGTATATATTGGATTCTAAATTCATGTAACTTAAAAGCTTAGAAAATTATGGGATTTTTGAAATTACGTAAAAACAAAAAATTTAGTTATACACCTCGTCATTTTGATGATAAAGGGGAAGGAAACCCGTTTGAGATTAAACATAAATTTGATGATTATAGAAAAACAGTTGGTGATAATAAAGGACTTAAAACTAAAATTAATAACGCTTTAGACGATTTAAAAAATAATCAGGATAATGAAGCCAACAAGCGAATTATAATCATAATTTGTATTCTTGTTTTGGCATTTCTCTTTATCATTGATTTTGATTTGTCAATTTTCTTTCCAAAAAAATAAATGGCTGACATTATACAACTATTACCAGATCATGTAGCAAATCAAATTGCGGCTGGAGAGGTTGTACAGAGACCTTCTTCGGTTGTTAAGGAATTACTTGAAAATGCGATTGATGCAGAAGCAACAGTAATAAAACTTATCGTTAAAGATGCTGGAAAAACGCTGGTTCAAGTGATTGATAATGGTAAAGGAATGAGTGCTACAGATGCACGCTTGAGTTTTGAACGTCATGCTACTTCTAAAATTAAAACGGCAGATGACTTGTTTGATTTGCATACTAAAGGATTTCGTGGTGAGGCTTTGGCAAGTATTGCTGCCATTGCACATGTCGAGTTAAAAACAAAGCAAGCAGAAGAGGAAATTGGAAGTAGTATAGTTATTGAAGGTAGTAATATTGTTTCTCAAGAGGTTGTAGTAACACCAAAAGGGACCTCTATATCTGTTAAAAATTTATTCTATAATATTCCCGCAAGACGAAACTTTTTAAAGTCGAATACGGTAGAATTACGCCATGTTATTGATGAGTTTCATCGAGTAGCTTTAGCTCATCCCAATATTTCATTTGCTCTTTACAATAACGGAAGTGAAACATTTAATTTACCCGTTAGTAATCATAGACAACGAATTGTAAATATTTTTGGAAATAAAACTAATGAAAAATTAGTTCCTGTTAATGAAGATACCGAGGTTCTTGCAATTTCTGGTTTTGTAGGAAAGCCTGAATTTGCTAAGAAAACCCGTGGAGAACAGTATTTTTTTGTTAACAATCGTTTTATAAAAAGTGCGTATTTAAATCATGCGGTTTCCTCTGCTTTTGATGGACTTCTTAAAAACGGAACACATGCTAGTTATTTTTTATATTTAACTGTTAATCCTCAAACTATCGATATTAATATCCATCCTACAAAAACAGAAATAAAGTTTGATGATGAGCATACGTTATATGCCTTATTGCGTTCTGCAGTTAAACATAGTTTGGGACAATTTAATATCGCACCAGTATTAGATTTTGATCACGATCCTAATCTTGATACACCTTATAATTACAATAGAAATTCTAATAATGAGCCAAAGATTGAGGTAGATAGAAGCTTTAATCCGTTTAAAGAAGATAAAAGTTCAAATGCAAAAGCAATCTCTTATAAAAAAGAAGTTGCTTCTAGTTGGGACAGTTTATATGTTGGATTAGAATCAAAAGGAACAAAAACACAGCAAGATTTTAGTGAAGTACATTTTGAAAGCGATAACAATACAGAGTCTTTATTTGAAGAGAGTAAGCTAGACTCTAATGCAACGACATATCAAATTCATAATAAATACATAGTAAGTGCCATTAAGTCGGGAATGTTGGTTATTGACCAACATCGTGCACACCAACGTGTTTTATATGAAGATTTTTTAGAGAATTTAACCGTAAAAGGAGCTTCTAGCCAGCAATTATTATTTCCGTTACAGCTTCATTTTTCAACACACGAGCTAGAGATTCTCAACGAGTTAAAAGAAGATCTAGAACATACAGGCTTTATATTTTCAAACGTTACAAAAGAATTTGTTGAAATTACAGGAGTACCAGTAAGTATTCCGGAAAGTGAGGTGTCCATTATTTTAGAGCAATTGATAAGTGATGTGGAAAATGAAGTGCCCGATAGTAATTTTAGTATAACAGATTTGTTAGCAAAGTCTTTGGCTAAAAGTTTAGCTATAAGAACTGGGCAACCCCTGAAAAAAAGTGAACAAGAACATTTGGTAAATAGTTTATTTGCCTGTAAAGAACCCAATACATCGCCTACTAATAGGACAACATTTGTGACTATGAGTGTTGATGAATTGGATAAAAAATTTATTTAGAACATATGATTCGACTATCAGAAACCGTAAAGCATTTAATAATCATTAACGTGATTGTTTGGATTGGAGCTCTTACAATAGGTACTAACGGAGACGTTTTTAATAATTTATTTGCCATGCATTTTCCAAAAAACCCAGCATTTGAGCCATGGCAAATAATTACACATATGTTTATGCATGCTACTTATGATAACAACGGATCAATAATTATCATTCATATTTTATTTAACATGTTTGCATTATGGATGTTTGGGTCACCAGTGGAATACTATTTAGGATGGAAAAGGTTTTTATTTATATACATTTCAGCGGGGTTAGGAGCCGTAGCATTGCAAGTAGGCTTTTATTATTTTCAATTTTTGCCACCTTATGAAAGTCTGATTAGTTCTGGAGTTACTCCAAATGAAATAACGCATGCATTATCTGTTGGTAAAGGATTTGATGGTATTACCCAAGCGCAGTTTAATAATCTTCAAAATATATTTCCTATTTTTAATGCTAGTATGGTTGGTGCCTCAGGCTGTATTATGGGTATTTTGGTAGCATTTGGCATGATGAATCCTGAAGCTAAATTATTGATGATTTTTTTACCAATTCCTATAAAAGCAAAATATTTTATTCCAGGTATTATTATTTTAGATTTAATTTCGGGTGTAACAGGTCAATCGTTTTTTAGTCCAAGTAATACAGCATATATGGCTCATGTTGGCGGTGCTTTAACAGGCTTCATTATCATGTGGTATTGGAAAAAAACACAGTTTAATAAAAATCGTTGGAACTAATGTCTCTCTCTCAAGATGTAAAATATAAATTATCTAGACTCAATGTTTTAGAAAAAGTAATTGTGGTGAACGTAGCAATTTTCCTTTTAGGATTATTGCTTCAATTAGTTCAAGGTAAGTTTCAACAATCTAGTTTAAGTTGGTTAGAATTACCAAGTGATTTTTTTGCGTTTATTGTTGAACCTTGGACTATTATATCTTACGCCTTTGTTCATTACGATTTTTTGCATATTCTTTTTAATATGTTGTGGTTGTATGTTATCGGGCAACTATTTTTGAATTTATTCAGCCCAAAAATGGCTTTAAATGTTTACTTTTTGGGAGCTATTTGCGGTGGATTATTATTTGTTGCTTGCTATAGTTTGTTTCCTCAAGTGTTTAGTTATGGTACTCGTTTAGTTGGTGCTTCTGCAGCCGTTAGAGCGTTGCTAATTTTTTTATGTGCCTATTTACCTAATAAAGACATTAGGTTTTTTATGTTTAATTTAAAACTTTGGTATGTTGGTGTCGCCATCGTAGCTATAGATGTTTTAGGTCTTTTTGGGACTAATTCAGGTGGTAATTTAGCCCATATTGGTGGGGCCGCATTAGGTTATTTTTATGCTATTCAGTTAAAAAAAGGAACTGATATTGGTAAAGGTTTTGAGCGTTTTATGGATTGGGTGGTAAGTTTGTTTAAAGTATCTAAAAAAGGACCTTTAAAAACGGTTCATAAAAATAAATCTAAAGTAGGAGGTTATACTAAAAGTGATTTCGATCAGTTTAATAACCAAAAGAAAATTGATGTTATTTTAGATAAAATAAGTAAAAGTGGTTACGATAGTTTAACTGCTGAAGAAAAAGAATTCCTATTTAGGTCAGGTAAATAAACTATATGAAGAAGTTAAGTCTTATTGATAAAGTTGTGTTTGTTATTAACACAATTCTGGCTGCTGTTCTTTTAGTGTCTTTTATTTTGCCTTTTTTGCCACCAAAAACTTTTTCATCTCTCTCTGTTCTTAGTTTAGGTGTGCCGTTTCTTATTATCATTAATGTCTTGTTTTTTATATACTGGCTGCTTAAAGTAAAAAGACAACTTATATTGTCGCTTTTTGTATTAATTATTGGCTATATATTTTATGGATCTTTATATAAGTTTTCTTCATCAGATGATACTGAGACAAGTCCAGATGATTTAAAAGTGATGAACTACAACGTACGGTTGTTTAATTTGTATCATTGGATTGACGAAAAAGATATCGATCTTAAAATTGTAGATTTTGTAAAATCTCAAGCACCAGATATATTGAGTATTCAAGAGTATCATCCACAATCTAACATAGATTTTTCTTTTTATAAATATAGATATGAAAAACTCTCAGGCCTCAGAACGAAACACGGACAAGTAATTTTATCACAATACCCTATTATTAATTCTGGCTCTGTAGAGTTTCCTGATACGTCTAATAATGCCATCTTTTCTGATATTGTAAAAGGTAAAGACACGATAAGAGTTTATAATATTCATCTTGAATCTTTAAGGATTGATACCGATGTAGAAAAACTTAAAGAAGAAGGGTCTGAGCGTTTATTTAAGCTTGCAGGCAATACATTTAAAATGCAGCAATTTCAAACGGAATTATTTTTATTACATGAGCGGCAATGTCATTATAAAGCGATTATTTGTGGAGATTTTAACAATACGGCGTTTTCTTATGTGTATAGAAAAATAAAAGGTGATTTGAATGATACCTTTAAAGAAGCTGGTAATGGATTTGGGCGGACGTATGCTTTTAAATTTTTTCCTGTTAGAATCGATTTTATTTTTGCAGATGAAGCTTTTACAGTCAAGAAGTTTAAAACCTTTGATGCTCATTTTTCTGATCATTATCCTATTATGACTACACTTCGTTTAAATGAGGTAGATTAGCGGTTTACATAAACGAACAATCTACAATATCTGAAATAATGTGAATAACCAACCCTAAACCTATCAAACGGGTTTTCTTAGGAAACAATAATAACACATAGATACTAATAGCAAAATAAGAATGTAGCGGATGAAAATTGATGCTACATCTGTTGGGATCAAAAATTGGATTTGCAAGCAGGTGATCAACGTCTATTAAAATACCAGCTAGCATAATAAAAAAGGCTTTAACCCAAATTTTTCTATACGCTAATAATGCAACAATAAGAGGGAGTAGCAAATGACAACCATAATGAGCAATGGTTTGGATCATTAGATTGTTTTTAAGGTTTGAGATTCTAAATAACTCAATGCGTTAGGCCCTTCATTAAAAAGTAAGTCCAATATACTTAAATTGTTTATAAAACCATGTTTATTTGAAAATACTTGGGTGTAAGGTTCAAATTGAGGCTCTTTAGTTTTAGCATTTACCAAAAACCTATAATCTGTTTGATTATCAACTAACTTTTCGTAAGATTCTGTTCTTGAGGTCTCAATATCAAACTGCAAGCAATCACAAATCGCTTCAAAACATTTCAAATTGAAGTCTAAAATATAATTGGTTTTCAAAGTGAATAATGACTCCAAATCATCTTTATAAAATTCAAAAAAAGGAGATGTGTTATATGCCGATATTAATGATTTCCAATGTAAATCTTGCCAAGGCGTATCTTGCGATATTTTAACATCATGGTATTTCTGACGATTTTTTTGCGTGTGAATTACGGGAATATTAAGCAAAAGTTTGCCATTAGCGGCATAAATATAGGTTCGACTCCTGTAAGTTTGCTTTAAAAAGTTATCGTCCATTTCAAACGTAACCTTTTCAGCATTTGCCATCGCTACAAAATGAGCAATATTAGGAAAGTATGTTGGGTGTAATATAATGTTCATTTGTTGATGCGTTTATTTGTTCATTTGATAGTTTCTTAACGCATTCAATTTATTTGTAATACTTTCAATTTGTTCTCTTAGACTTGTGTATTGTTTTAAATCAATAAAATCTAAGTCGTGAGCAATAATGATTTGATTTAAAACTTCAACAGCAGAACTAAAAGCCATTATTGTAAAATGAGCTTTGTCTTTATTTGTTTTTCTAGCTGAACCTTCTGCAATATTGGAGCATATGGATATAGATGCTCTTTTTAATTGTGATGTTAAGCCAAATTTTTCATCAAGAGGAAATTCATTAGTAATGATATAAATATTTTTTGAAAGTGCTTTTGCTTCAATCCAAACATCTAGCTTTTCAAAACTATAAGTATACATATCAAATTAACAAATTAACAAAAAACAAATCAACTTTTTTTCTTGTGTTTTCTCCATTTATTAAAGCCTATCCAGCCAAACAAAACAATTAAAAATGGAATGAAGTAGGATACAGGTTGCCCACTACCACCAACGGTTGTAAACAATCTGTCCCATCGTATTTTATCAAAACCTTTTGCATTGCTATCCCAACTCATCCAAATAAAAACGGGTTTGCCAACTACATGGTCAAACGGTACAAACCCCCAAACTCTAGAATCTTGTGAGTTGTGGCGGTTATCACCCATCATCCAATAATAATCTTGTTTAAAAGTGTACGTAGTGGCAACTTTACCATTAATCAAAATTTGGTTACCCTGAACTTTCAAAGTATTACCTTCGTAAGCTGTGATAACACGTTTATAAAGGGGTAATACATTTAAATTGATGTCTATGGTTTTTCCAGCTTGTGGGATATAAATTGGTCCGAAGAAATCGTTATTCCAATTGTAATCAGGATTATTAGGGAAAATACCAGGATCTCTTTTTCCTTTTTTATCTTTTAAAGGCGTAATGCTTTTTACATTGGGGTGATTTTTAAATAATGCTAAAGCTTCATCTGAAATAGCAGGAAAATAAGAAACAGATTTATCTTGGTTATACTGTGGGAAATCGGTTATATGATACCGGTTTGCCAATTGATAATTATTAAAAGGGCCATTATTGGTTTCAACCATATAAGAAAACTGAAGTTTAGCTCTCTTAGGTAATACATTTTGTTTCCCGTTGATAAAAACAAAACCATTTCTTACCTCAAGGGAGTCTCCAGGAAGTCCAACACACCGCTTTACATAATTAGTTTTTTTATCTATTGGTTTGTAATAAAACTTATCGGTATGCCTCATATCTAACATCGTATCTACTGGCCAGTTGAAAACCACAATGTCGTTATGTTTTATTTTTTGAAATCCTGGGATTCTCATATATGGCAGTTCATACTTTGCTAAATATGATTTCTTTTTAAGAATAGGAATCGTGTCATGAACCATTGGCGCTGCAATAGTTGTCATAGGAATTCTAGCTCCATAATTAACTTTACTAACAAAAAGAAAATCGCCAACCAATAATGTTTTTTCTAATGAGGACGTTGGAATGGTAAAAGGTTGAATAAAATAAGTGTGCACAATTGTAGCGGCTACAATAGCAAATAAAATAGAACTTACCCAATCTCCTAAACCAGTGCGTGGTTGTAGACTTCTGTCTTCAATATATTTAACGTCTGCAACATAATTTAAATAGTAATTGTAAAAACCGAGAGTAACAACTTCTAAAATTGTATCTGCATTTGAATTCTTGCCAAAACTTCTGGCAGTTTCTACCCAAACAACAGCAAACATAATAAGATTAACAATAGGAAGAAATAATAATATAGTCCACCACCAAGGTCTGTTTATTATTTTCATTAAAATAACAGCATTATAAACAGGAACAAAAGCTTCCCATGCTTGTCTACCAGCTTTTATATATAATTTCCAGGTTCCTAAACCATGAATTCCTTGAACAATCAAGAAAAATATAAACCATTGCATTAGTGTCATAATTATAATTTTTTATTGTTTGTTAGTGGTTAATTCTTTTTTAATGTTACTGTATTTTAAAGTATTAACCAATATTTAACACATCGTTCATTGAAAAAACACCTGTTTTTCCAACAAGCCACTCTGCGGCAATTACAGCGCCAAGAGCAAAACCTTGTCTATTATGGGCTTTGTGTTCAATAGTAATCGTGTCTACTTCACTTTTATAATAAATAGTATGTGTGCCCGGAACATCTTCAATACGTTTTGCTGTAATTGGAATAGTATTTTCTTCATTCTCATCTAGTTTCCAATTGTCGTAACTAGAGTGTTCTGCAATAATACTATTGGCTAGCGTAATGGCTGTTCCGCTAGGGGCATCTAATTTTTGGGTGTGATGAATTTCTTCTAAACTTACTTGGTATTGTTTAAGGTTACTCATCATTTTGGCAAGTGTTTTATTCAATTCAAAAAAGATGTTAACACCCAAGCTAAAGTTAGATGCATAAATAAAACCACCTTGTTTTTCTTTACAAAGAGTTACTGCTTTGTCATAATCTTGAAGCCAACCTGTTGTTCCTGATACTACAGGAACATTGTTATTAATACAATTTGAAATATTTTTAAAGGCTACAGTAGGAATACTAAAATCTATCGCTATATCGGCCTTTGTAATATCGTAGTTATTATCTTCTTTATCAACAGTAAGAACAATGTTGTGTCCACGTTTTATGGCTATTTGTTCTATGGTTTTACCCATTTTTCCGTAACCCAATAATGCAATATTCATGTGTTGTTTTTATTAATTTTTAATGGTTGGTTGTAATTAAAACTTAAAGTTTAAAGTTAATCCAAGATCACTTTTTCTATCAATTTCATTAAACTTGAAATGAGGTGATAATGTTAAATTTTCATCTACATTATATTGAAGCAAATGAGCGTCTACATTAGCATCAATAATATTTAGAGCATAAATACCAATAGTAACTAAAAGAGCAACTTCTTTGTTCTTTCTATAAAATTTTTGAGCCCGTTGTAATCCATCTAGAGTAACTCTATCGAAAAACTCGTCATCACTAAAGCCTGCAAGTCTTCTTTTATAGGCATCTCTATATCTGTCGTAATCTTTTTTGTTGGTAACATAAAAGTAAATCCCTGTACCTAGTGCTCCATAAACTAAAGGGATTTTCCAATATTTTTTATTGTAAGCCTGACCAAGACCTGGCAATACTGCAGAATAAAATGCAGCTTTAGCTGGAGATAAGGGGTCGATAGGATCTCTTACTACAATAGTATCAGCAGTTTTTAAGGGTGTCTGTATGCTTTTTTTTGTGTCGTCATTTTGAGAGATCATAGAAAAACAAAACAAAAAGAGAACTGCATTTACTATTAAGAATTTACTTGGCACGTTCCACTAATTTTTTTAAACGGTTAAAATCTTCTTCTGAATGAAAAGGAATTGTGATTTTTCCTTTTCCGTTCTTAGAAACTTTAACGTCTATTTTATGTCCAAAGTATTCTGAAAATTCTTTTACACCAGTTTTTATGTATTCTGGAGTTTCAGTAGTAGATTCTTTTTTAGGAGTAGCCTTTACGTTTTCTGGGCTATTGTAGTTTCTTACAAGATCTTCGGTGTCTCTAACAGATAATTTGTTTGAAAGTATTTTTTCGTAAATATCAAGTTGAACCGTTTGATCTTCAATAGTTATGAGTGCGCGTCCGTGCCCCATTGAAATAAACCCATCACGCATACCAGTTTGAATGATTGGGTCTAGTTTTAATAAACGTAAGTAGTTGGCAATAGTAGAACGCTTTTTACCAACACGTTCACTCATTTGTTCTTGAGTAAGGTTGATTTCATCAATTAAACGTTGGTAGGACAATGCAATTTCTATAGGATCTAAATCTTGCCGTTGAATATTTTCAACCAATGCCATTTCTAGTGATTCTTGGTCGTTTGCTATTCTAATATAAGCAGGAATAACTTCTAAGCCTATAAGTTTTGAGGCTCTGTAACGGCGTTCACCAGACACTAATTGGTAGCTGTTAAATCCTAATTTTCTAACGGTTATAGGTTGTATAACTCCTAATTCTGTAATTGAAGATGCTAATTCACGAAGTGTTTCTTCGTTAAAATTAGTTCTAGGTTGAAAAGGGTTTACCTCAATCGAATCAATATCCAATTCAACAATATTACCAATAACTTTGTCGGCATTTTTATCTTGTACCGATTGAATATCGTTACTAGGATCTTTTAAAAGTGCTGATAAGCCTCTACCTAAAGCCTGTTTTTTAGTTGCTTTAGCCATAATTTAAACGTTTTTATTGATAATTTCTTTTGCCAAACTTAAGTAATTTGCTGCACCTTTACTACTAGCATCATATTTAATTATGTTTTCTCCGTAGCTTGGAGCTTCACTTAAGCGAACATTTCGTTGAATGATAGTTTGAAAAACCATATTATTAAAGTGATGTTGTACTTCTTCAACAACTTGGTTTGATAATCGTAACCTAGCGTCATACATAGTAAGCAATAAGCCTTCAATATCTAGCTCAGGATTATGAATTTTTTGAACGCTTTTGATGGTGTTTAAAAGTTTTCCGAGACCTTCTAAAGCAAAATATTCACACTGAATTGGAATGATAACGGCATTAGCAGCGGTTAAAGCATTAAGTGTTAATAATCCAAGAGAAGGAGCACAATCTATTAAAATAAAATCATAATCGTTCTTAATATCTTGTAAGGCCTTTTTTAACATATATTCACGTTGATCTTTATCAACTAGCTCTATTTCAATAGCAACTAAGTCAATATGAGACGGAATAACGTCTAAGTTTGGCGTATCAGTTTTAATGATAGCTTCTCTGGCTGTATGAGAATGCTCTAAAAGTTGGTAGGTTCCCAATTCAACAGTTTCAACATTAATTCCTAATCCAGATGTTGCATTTGCTTGAGGGTCAGCATCTATAAGTAACACTTTTTTTTCAAGAACTCCTAGTGAAGCAGCTAAATTTATAGACGTTGTTGTTTTTCCCACACCGCCTTTTTGGTTAGCAATTGCAATGATTTTCCCCATTAATGATTTGGTTTTATGAACGGTAAAAATACAATTATTTATGACTAATAAAAACCCTATTTGTTAACAGTTGTCTATTTTTTTGTTCCTTATAATAGTTTTATAAAGGTTAAATAAAAAATTAAATCGTTTCCTTTTTATTTGTATTTTAAGGAATTATATAAATTATGTCTTTGTAGTTAATAAAATAGATATCTCAATTGTATTTTGAACTTTATTTGTATTGTTTAGTAGGAGTAGATTCTGGTTTGGAAAAATCAATATCAAAAAGTTTGGCATAATACAAATCAAAAGCCACATAGCAAGCTAAAGCTTTGTCATTAATTACAGCATTGTAATTTGACGTTATAGCAGGACAGAATAATTTAGCACTCATGCTATTGGTTGTTAATAAGGCGTTTAATGTAGTTGATAAATCTTTACTTTTTATGTTTTTAGAAATACAGTCCATTAATTTACTGTGGTAATTTAAATGGGTCGTGGTATTGTTTCTTTCCCATAAGTCTGTATCATTTTTAAGGGCTTCAAATACTTTTAAAGAGTGTTCCGAAACAATTTTTTTATAATCTACTCTATTGTAACTGGCTGATCTTAAAAACCTTGAATAGCTAACTCGCAAATTAGTTTTCTTATCATTTCCAAAAAAATTGAGTATATCTTGTTCGAAACTTAAAAGGGCTTCGTTATAAAGTTTTGAATCTAAATTATTACAGGGCAATGCTATTGGTTTGTCTGCAAATTTATAATCAGTAAACGTTTTTTCTTTTTTACAACTGGTTAGAGTACAAATAAATAAAAATGTAATGATGTAAATTTTTGTTTTCATGAGTTTAAATTTATTATTTTAATCTTCTTTTTTTAATCGTTCTTGTTCTAATTTTTCTGTTAACCGCCTTTCAATAATAGGCTCTATTAATGTTTTTCTTTGGTTTGTTTTTACAAAAGGGTATAATTCTAATTCATGTTTCATACGGTCATTAGGGTTTGCATGTTTATTACTTCCTAATATAATTTCTTTACCATTATCAAACAATTGTTGCTCTTTTGCAGCGCTTTCTTTTATTTTTCGTTGAATTGTTCCTTCTTTAAGTTGTTTAAGAAAGCCACCATTGGCTTCAATATTTTTGAATAACTCTAAAGATTTTTCAGCTAATTGATTTGTTAAAGTTTCAATATAGTAAGAGCCATCTGAAGGATTATTAATTTTGCTGAAATGACTTTCATATTTTAAAATTAATAATTGATTACGTGCTATACGCTCACTAAAAGCATTGGTTTTATGATAAATAGCATCATAAGGTAAATTACATACTATACTGGCGCCACCTAATATAGCACTCATGCATTCTGTAGTAGTTCGCAGCATGTTTGTGTTGTAATCATAGAGTGCTTTATTGCGTTTAGATGGTGTTGCAAAAATTTGACAATCAGAATTAATTTGATATTCAGAACATATTGTTTTCCAAAGTAGTCGAAGTGCTCTTAGCTTGGCTATCTCAAAAAAATAATTAGATCCTATTGCAACATTAAAGATTATATTTAAATGCTGTTTTGTTTTGCTATCATTATTATTTAGGTGGTTAAGGTATTCATTACAATGAGCTATGGCATAAGCCAATTGTTGAATTATTGTTGCACCAGCGTTTTGATATAATGATGCGTTAATACTTAAGGTATTGGTTTGCTTTAAAATAGCCTCTAGTTTGTCGTGGTCTTCTTGTAAGGTGCTAAACCAATTGCCGCTTTTAGCAAGATTTCCAATAATATCGGTTTGAATATAGCTGTTTGTTTTGTTTAAAATAGTTGAAAATGAATTGATATATTTATCTGAAAGAAATAGCAATTCAAAAAACAATGGAGTGGAAGCAGGGTTTAAATTCTGTATTAAATCTTTAATGGAAACGGTGTCTGATGGGATAATAAATTTGATACTATCGGCACCTCTTTCAATGGCTTTTAAAGCTTTTTTGTTTGATTTTTTAACATCGGCAACAAATATGGTTTGGCAGACACGCCATTGAGTTGTTTTTGTATGTGCAGTTTGATTGAACTCCTTAAATTCATCTGGATGATAAAAAGGTTTTACATCAATATCTTCATTAGTTTTCCAGATAAGAGTTTCGTTATAATCTTTCCCCTTGAGATCAAACTGTATTTGTTGTTTCCATTGTTTAGAGGATATTGAATCAAATTCATCAAATAAAAAATCACTCATCATTAGCTGTTTTTAAACTGTCTTCGTATTCAATAATAAATATTTCTTCGTTCTCACGTTTCATATAATATTCTTCACGAGCAAATTTTTCCAAGCCTTCTTCTGTGCTTAATTTTTTAATGGTCTTATTATCTTTTTCTATTTCTTTTTGATAGTAGTCTTTTTCAGCATTTAAATCATCAATATCAGAGTTTAATTCATGATGAATAAGCCATGAATTAGCATCAAAAAAAAGCATCCAGACGGTAAATACAACGAGTACGAGTATAAACACATTTTTGAATGGTTTTAAGAATTTTGATTTTTTATTAAATATTGACATTTAAAGCTTTTGTGTTATAATAGATCTAACAATATCAATAGCTACGGTGTTATGCTTATTGTTTGGTATAATAATATCGGCATATTCTTTCATAGGTTCAATAAATTGATCATGCATTGGTTTTAACGTTGTTTGATAACGCATTAATACTTCATCAATGTCTCTGCCTCGTTCTGTAATATCACGTTTCAATCTTCTAATTAAGCGTTCGTCGGTATCAGCATGCACAAATATTTTTATATCAAACATATCTCTCAATTCTGGATTTGTAAGGATTAAGATGCCTTCAACAATCATTACTTTTCTAGGGTGCGTTAATATAGTATCCCCTGTTCTATTATGTTTAACGAAAGAATAAACGGGTTGGTGTACAGCATTCCCATTTTTTAATTCTTTTAAATGTTGTTCTAATAAATCAAAATCTATAGACCTTGGATGGTCAAAATTTATTTTTATACGTTCGTCGTAACTTAAATGTGTCGTATCCTTATAATAAGAATCTTGAGAAATGACACCAACTTCCCCTTCAGGAAGCTTTTTTATAATTTTGTTTACTACCGTTGTTTTACCGCATCCTGTTCCGCCAGCTATCCCTATTATAAGCATTAAAATTAGTTTTATGTGTTTTACAAATTTAATATTATTTATTTGGAATAATTTTAAGGATAATGATAATTTATATTGTATTTGATTGTGAAATTTTAAAATTAAAAAAATGACTTTTTTTTTAATTTGTTATAAAAGAAAATTATATATTTGCCACCCGTTACATGATAACCAACTCGGGGTGTAGCGTAGCCCGGTTATCGCGCCGCGTTTGGGACGCGGAGGTCGCAGGTTCGAATCCTGCCACCCCGACTTTTTAGTATATCAAATAGTATAAAAAACTTGGTAATCTTATGATTATCAAGTTTTTGTGTTTTAAAGGGTTGCATTTAATTTGAATTGTTTTAAATAAAAATGTTACCTATTCGGTTACCTCCGAAGAAAACGCATAAAAAAGGTAACCGAATGACCTGATTTGACTTTTATTTTTAATGTTTAATTTAAAAATGGAAGATTATGACACATCCAAACACCTTCAGTGTCCTTTTTTGGTTAAAACTGGCAAGTACCAAGAACAGGAAAGCACCCCTTTATGCCAGAATCACGGTAAACGGCAAACGAACTGAACTGTCCCTAAAGCGAAAAGTACTTATTACCGATTGGGACACCACGAAGAGCAGGCTGAAAGGCACATGCGAATCAAACAAGTTGATCAATTCCTACCTAGAGCAAGTTCATGTAAAACTGTTCGAGTGTTACCAAAAACTGCAAAGCGGTAACAAGCTAGTGACCTCTGATATCATCAAAGCACATTTTTTAGGGAATACGGCATCCCGACATGTCCTAACGAATATCATAGCATACCACAACACGCACATGAAAGACACCTTGCGTTGGGGAACACAAAAGAACTATTATACAACCCATAAGTATATTTTTCTCTTTCTAAAGCAAGAATACAAAACAACGGATATGTACCTATCAGAACTGGGATATAAGTTTATCATAGATTTTGAACGCTTTTTAAGGCATCAGAACAGTATGGGCAACAATACTGTTATGAAACACATTGAAAGATTAAGGAAAATGGTCAGCTTGGCATTTAAAATGGAATGGTTGGATAAAGACCCCTTTGTAAAGTTTGAGGCAAAATACGAAAGAAAGGAGCGGGGTTTTTTGACTTTGGAAGAACTGCAACGCATAGAAAACAAAGCGTTCACGATTCAAAGGCTGCAATTGATAAAGGATCTGTTTGTGTTCAGTTGCTATACAGGACTGTCCTATGGTGATGTAATGAACTTAACGAGAGACAACCTCTGTATAGGGATAGACGGAAAACAATGGATATATTCCCAAAGGGAGAAAACAAGCATTCCAGTTAAAATCCCTCTACTATCAAAAGCACTGGACATCATTGAAAAATATGAAAGCCATCCAAACACGATACACAAACAGACGTTGTTTCCAACCATCTCGAATCAAAAACTAAACTCTTACCTAAAGGAGATAGCCGATGTCTGTAGTATACAGAAGAACCTGACGTTCCACATAGCACGGCATACCTTTGCCACAACGGTAACCTTGAGCAATGGTGTACCTATAGAGACTGTATCTAAGCTATTGGGACACTCAAAGATCACCACGACCCAGATTTATGCCAAGGTGATAGAAAGAAAGGTAAGCGAGGACATGCAGAGATTGGAACAACGTTTTTAAAGAATAAAAAATTAAATTCAAAGAGATACATAAAAGGCATAACTAAATTTAAGGCTTAAAAATGAATTTCCTTTCAATACACTCTGCATAAAGCAATGGGAGTGTATTGAAAGGAAATTTTATCATATAAAAAATCTTTTTTTCAGATTGAACACACATTAATTTAATTATTTTAGGATTAATTTTTAAAGAATTTTGATTTATACTCTTTATTTGAAGTTTTTATCATTATTAGATATAGTCCAGATTTTAAATCAGATATATTTGTTTCTAATCTATTAATACCTTTTTCAAGGTTAACCTCTTTATTAATAGAAATTCGTCCTAAAAGATCATATACTAAAAGATGGGCTTTTTGGCCTATATCTGTATTTATTATAGTAGAAATACTTGTGGACGCTGGATTTGGGCATAAATCAATTTTATAAAAAGCTTTATTCTCACTAATCCCTTCCTCTTTATTGGTGTCTTTTGTTTTAATGCTACCACTTTTTGCACTTAAGTTTTCGTCATCAAACATCCAATTTGGTTGATTTGGAGAAGATCGTAGCTGAATAGTACTAAAATTACCTGCAGCATCTATTAAATTAACACCTGTGCCTTCATCTAAAGCCAATAAAATTCTTGTATTGCCGTCCGTAATGTATTTTTCTTTTAAATTAGGTGTGAAATTTGATGTATAAATGGCATTGTCGGTTATTCTAATCTTATCGATTTTGCCATCTAAATAGCGTTCGTAGCTACCCCAATATCGGGCTCCAATGTTTAGCGCATTTGATGAAGCAGATAAAGAAAAATCATTATCTGTTGAACTGCTAACTTGGTTACCATTAATAAATAATTTTGTTGTGTTTCCAGTTCTGGACACAGCAACATGTGCCCAACTTCCAAAACTTAAATTTTCTGTAGAGCTATCAGATTGAACAGATGCTGTAATATTTCCATAACTATCACGAGCCACAAATTTAACTCCATAATCAGCATCAGAGTCATCTATCAAATATAAAGAGAACACTGTTTTTCTATCTAAAATAACTGGATATGTCCCATTTGCTTTAGAGTCTATTTTTATCCATGTTTCTATCGTATATGTACTTGAAACATCAAAATCATTATTTGAATTTTCATAAACAAAAAAAGAATCATTACCGTCAAAATCTAAATACACATAATCGTAAGGGACCTCAACATTGATAGGTTCAGAATAGCTGTTAGCATAATAGTTTCCATCAATCTTTGAGCGCACTCGATATTTATATGAACCTCCAGATAAAACAGTTCTTGTATAGGTTGTATCTGTAATAGTATTACTTATTGTAGAATAAGAAGACCCTCCATCTGTGCTTTCTTGTAATTCAAAAGCATCCCAATTAATTTTTTCACTTGTTTTCCAATTTAAAGTGAATGTTTTACTAGTTGCATTAATTTCACTTTCTATAAAAACAGGTTCTGGTAAAAGATCAAAAACAGCTGCACTCACACTAGTATATCCACCAGCACTAAATGATCCTTGTAATCTATACCAAGCATTGCTTGTCCCATACCAGCCCATGTTTAAATGATAATAATATTCACTTTCAGGATCACCTTCATAATAACGATATCCATCAACAACAGGCGCATGGCCTGCTCCATTAGTTGCGTTTATGGCTATTGGTACTGGATGGTCATTTTCTAAATTCTCTTGCATTCTAGACCAAAAACTTGACCAATTAGAATATTCATGATGCCCCGAGAATCTAAAATATGAACCAGCAGCAGATGGTATTCTGTTAATATTACTTGTAGATCCAGTAGCTTCATAATCCATATCCAATGACGTAGCTGCATGAAATGAAATATAGCCCATCGCTTTTTGCTGTGTTAAACTTGAAGCAACTCCTTGATATTCATCTAGCATATTATTCCAATCATAAGTTGCATTCCCAAAGTTTGCAGACCAACTTGTTTGAGAGCTTCCTTGATTATCATAATTTGTGTGAGAGCCAACACCTGTCTCTGGCCATCTATAATAATGAAAAATCATACTTAACGATGTAGCAACACAACCAGGCGAGTAGTTATTTGGAGTATAATAATTGCCAACATTTATACCATTTCCTTGATCGTCATAACAGTTAACCCCACCCCAAATACTTGTAAGATGTGCTCCATATTGTATTAAAGCATTTGTTTTGGCCTTGGTGTTGGGATTTGACGATTTATTAACATACTTTGTAGACAGCTCTTTCCAAGAGTCATTATCTTTTAACTCTCTTTTATTGTTGTTTTGCTTTAAAAATTGTAAATCATGTTCCATATTTGATTTTATCATATTTAAAAGATAATTGTTTTTAGATATTGAAAAATCAAAATTTGATTCTGTTGAAAAAGAAATTATTGGGGACATTTTTTTTGAAGGGGAAAAAACGATAAATCCTTTAGGTCTCAAATTAACCACATAAGCATAAATATTATCATTTTCAGTTGTTAATTCTTTTACATTATCTGGAACAGAAAGCTTATTATTAAGTTGTTGTTGTTCAATAAACATTTTGCTGTAGTTTAATAGGTCATTTTTACTAATTTGGGCATAAACTGAGCATAAGCCAAATGCAATGAAGGCTGAAAAAATTAAAGCTTTTTTCATGATGGTTGATGTTTTGTTTGTTAATATTTCAAATCTATCTTTAATTCATTAATTTACTTTGTGATTATTTTTTTACTAGCAGAAAAGCCCTCTCCTTTAATTTGTAAAAGATAAATTCCAGAATTTACATTTTCAAATACTAAGTCCCAATTATTAAATCCTGTTTTTGAGGTATTTATATTTATTTCTCTTCCTCGCATATCAAACATTGCCATATCAACCTTACCTAAATCCAAATTTTTACTAAGAGATATTTTAAACCTATTATTTGTAACTGGGTTAGGAAAAAGGCTTAGTGACGATTTAATTAATTCAAAGGCTTCATTTGTTAAAGTCTCCGTCGTTTTTTCAAAATTCCATTCAACAAAATCTATATCATTTTTAACAATAACACTTAAATTATGAGCTTCATCTTTTAATCTAATGGTATGTACATTTTGAAAGGGCAAGTATACTATTGTACTAGCATCAACTTCATAAACCTGTTCTTTTACAGGTGTGAAATTTGACGTATATCTTGCTATGTTGGAAATTCTAATTTGATCTAAATCTGCTTTAATCCTTCCAGAGTAACCACTATTATAGCGCTCGGCAATGTTAAGAGACAAATTAGAGCTAGCTAAATTGAAATCACCACTTGTACTTTCTTGTCGCATGTTACCATTTACAAAAAGCTTTGTATTGTTTGCTGTATGAGTAATAGCCACATGTACCCATTCATTGTTTTTTAGTTTCATACCTGTTGTACTTGAATTCAACTCAGCACTGGAAACATGTGATATAAATTTAACGGAGTAGTCTGTAGAGGTCACATCTGTAATTTCTAAACCAAAAATGGGTTGCTGATCTATAATAACATTACCATTACTATTACCATCTTTTAATCGTATCCAAGTTTCAAACGTATAATCTCCAGTAAAATCCAAATCGTTATCTGGTGTTTGTTTTGCATATGCATATTGGCTGCCACCAAAATCACCATAGCCATCAAACCCACCATTTATAGCATAAACTTCTGTTTCTGACCAAGAATCGACATAGTAAGCACCATCAATCATTGACTTTACCCTAAATTGATATACGCTACCTTCTTTTGGGTTATTGATCGTATAACTTTTTGAAGTTATTCCACTTGCAACTTCAGTCCAATCTCCTTGATCTACTTTTTGTTCTAGAGTAAATTCCTCCCAATTAATTCTACTGCTTACCTCCCAATTAACCGTAAATTTGTTACCAGTGCCAGTTTTCTCTATTAATGTAATTTGTGGGTTAGGCATAATATCAAAAACAGCTCCTGTTATTGTATTGTATCCTGGAGAATCATTTGTCCAGCCTTGTATATTATACCAGCCATTTACATTGTTATCATTATACCATCCCCAATTTATATAATAGTAAGGAATTCCACTTATCTCCTTATAACCATTTACAACAAAAACATGTCCATCACCTGTTCTGCTAGCTTTAACAGCAACTGGAACTGGACATCCTGCTAAAACATTCTCTTTTAACTTTGACCAAAAAGAAGACCAGTTTACATCTTCATAGTGACATGTATACCGAAAGAAATTACTATATACAAATGGTGTTTTATTAATGTTTGATGTTGAGCCATTAGACTCAAAATTCATTTCTAAGGCACAATCTACACTATAAAATAATTCTCCAATTGCCTTTTGTTGAATGTCTGTAGAAGCTTTACCATAATATTCATCGAGCATATTAGACCAGTCGTATTCGATAGTATCAAAAAAGGAAGCATGTCGTTTTAAGATGCCGTTATAATTATCTGAATACACATTACTTCCAACACCCGTTATAGGCCATTCATAATAATGTAATATTTGTGACATAGAAATTGCTACACAACCTGCCGAACAATGGCTTGGTGTATAATAATTTCCAGGATAAACAACATTGCCATTGTTATCTAAACAATTTACCCCTCCCCAAACATCTGTTAAAAAAGGTTCTACTGTTTGAGCATATGAAAGAGAGCTAATTAATGTTAAAATAATTAGGGTTTTAATTTTGGTATATCTTAACTTTAAAATGTGTTTTTTCATATTAGTTTTTTTAATTATGGCAAATAACAACCCTAGCGATAAAATTTAAATCGCTAACTATTAATATATTAATTAAAATTATTGATTAATTTGTTGGAAGAACATAATCTTCACTAGTCCAAAAGACCGTATTTATAACTTGAATATAATAGCTATAAATACCCTTTATTTCTACTTTGTCGAAATCAGTAATGGGATCGAAAGGAGTTAAATTATTATCCAAGTCCATTTGTAGCAATGTATTGCTATCATATACAAATCTCTCAAAGTGATTTGGTTCAAATTCAGATGGATATCTATCAATGTATGAAACCCTAATATCATCAAAAGAACCTTTAAAGAAATTGATATTTCCTCCTCTATACATATAATTGAAGTCAAGCCAGGTGTCATTTACAGGTTGAATCCAAAGCGGATCTGCGCTAGAATCTATTAACTTTCCATTTATATAAAACTTAGCTACACCGTCTGATGATGAGCGAGAAATGGCAATATGTACCCATTCATTGAATTTAAGATTAATACTTGAATTACTGGATTCCATAGTGCCCAACGGTAAATTGTCACTGTCTAACCTATTGTACTTTATAGCATAATCGGCATTGGCATCTGCTATTAAATAAAGTTCAAAGTTTCTAGCACGTTCACTAATAGACGCCCCAGCGGCTGTTTTTCCAGAAGGTTCGTTGGCATCGCCTATTAATGCATCGGAATCTACTTTTATCCAAAGTTCATAGGTCCAATCTTCACCAGACATGGTACTTAAATCTGTAGAACTCGAACCGCTAAAGGCATAAAACCTATCAGCACTAGTATCCGATCCCGTAAAAGTTGGATACGTTAAGTTAGCACCTTTAACAAATACGGTGTCAATTTGCACTATAGTGCCTGGGTAAACCGGAAGAGCCTCTCTTTGACATGATGTTAATGTTAAACTTGCTATAATTATTAAAAAGCATATAAATTTTAATAGTTTCATATTTTATGAGTTTTTTCGTTTATTAATATTTTTTTAAGGAGTAAACCATCCGTTAATTGAGACATCTTCATTGGGTGTGCCAAATTGCGGGTTGATGCCTCCAAAGGTGTAAAATGGCTCAAGTAATACTTCTAACTGTTGCGCTGGAATTGGAAAATGCAATAAGGAACCATCTTGTAATTGGCCTGTTCTACGCATGTCAAAATATTCAATTCCCATACCCGTTAAAGGAAGTTCAATAGTTCTTTCGTAAGTTATTGCGTTTTGTATCTCTTCTTCGTTATCTATGGCTACTGGAGGCAAACCACCTCTTGTTATTCTTGTTCCTGTGTTAATGCTACTTGCTGCTTCATCTAATCTACCAAGTCGTAATAAAGCTTCTGCCTTAAATAAATCTACTTCAGCTTTACGCATCATAATAACGGGTGCAAAGAAATTGGCATTTATCCAACCATCTAAGCGTGAATATCTATACGTTGACCATCTATAGGCACCTCTTTCTGATCTGCTATTGGATGCATCATACTGAAAATCTGTTTGTACTCTTAAATCGTTTGAAATGATACGACCTTCATGTGGTAAGTCATTTAATCCACCATCAGGCCAATTTGCTGGAATTGTTTCATCTAACAAATGAACAACCCGCATATCAACTTTACCCCAACTGGTTCTTGCCATATAATATTTGTACCAAGACATCCATTTTCTATCGGAAGCATTACCATCGCCTTCTACATTAAAATCTGCAGTTATACCTCGCTCTGCGTGGTATAAAACAGTTTCCCAGTCTATGGCATTGGTTTGTTCTATATTTCTAGGTGCATATGCCAGTAGGCGTGCAATAAATGAATGTGCCAATTTTGACATATCTTCATTGGTAAATGCATTACCATTAATCCATTCTGAAGGCATTGTAAATTCATTATTGTCAAATACTTCAATGGATTTTTCTAGTTGATTTATTGCCATATTTATTGAAGCCTTATAATCTGTCACTTGAAGATTGCTATAATCTGTATTTTCATCAGATGGATAAGCCTTATCAAAAACCAAACCTACATAGCCATTTCCGAGGCCTTGCATAAAATAAGCAAAGCCTTTAACCATCATGGTTTCTTCTCCATTGTTTCCAATTTTCACACCATTGCCAAGGCCAACCAATACATCATTAGCGGTTGTAATAACACCGTACATATATTGCCAGTAATTCTTAATAATAGAATGATATGCATAGGACGGAGAATTATCCATAAAAACCCTTGGTTCTTGGCTCATATCAAGGGTGCCGTAATTTGCAAACGTGACAGTTCCCCAATCTGCCATAACCCACATAGCGGGGCCTGGTGATCCGAAATTATGCTGTTCTTGTGTGAACCATGTATTAAATAATCCAGAAGCTAAGCTTCGTATTCCATCAGAAGTTGATAGTACAATATCTGTATCTGGATCATTAAAATTTTCTACTTCTAAATCGCTACAGTTAAT